>NZ_JBIWJG010000003.1:0-677419 GCF_044765045.1 Streptomyces sp. NPDC093546
GGTTGATAGGCCGGATATGGAAGCCTAGTAATAGGTGGAGTTGACCGGTACTAATAGGCCGAGGGCTTGTCCTCAGTTGCTCGCGTCCACTGTGTTAGTTCTGAAGTAACGAACTCCCGCCTTTTGGCCGGTTGGTTGTAGTTCGATATCTTCATAGTGTTTCGGTGGTCATAGCGTTAGGGAAACGCCCGGTTACATTCCGAACCCGGAAGCTAAGCCTTTCAGCGCCGATGGTACTGCAGGGGGGACCCTGTGGGAGAGTAGGACGCCGCCGAACAATTATTGTGGGGAAGCCCCGCACCGTTATGGTGCGGGGCTTTTCTGCGTTCACGACCCGAAAGGCCGGTCGCGGAAATGGGTTGGCCAGCGGGGGCTCGGGCGGCCAGGATCGGGGGATGCGATACGTCATCCGTTCCCTCCGCGCCGACGAGTGGCGCCAGGCCCGTGAGATACGCCTGGCCGCCCTCCAGGACCCCGCCGCGCCCCTCGCCTTCCTCGATACGTACGAGAACGCCTCCGCCCAACCCGACGACTTCTGGCGCGGGCGGACGGCCGGGGCGGCGGAAGGCAGCGACAGCGCCCGCCAGTTCATCGCCGAGGCGCCGGACGGCAGCTGGGCGGGCACCGTCACCGTGCTCGTGGAGCGGGCGGGCGGGGACGTACGGTTCGGGGAGCCGGCGAAGCTGGACCAGACGCATGTCGTCGGCGTGTATGTGCGGCCCGAGGCGCGCGGCAGCGGGCTGGCCGAGGCGCTGATGCGGGCGGGCGTGGAGTGGTCCTGGTCGCTGGAAGGGCCCCCGGTCGAACGCGTACGGCTCTATGTGCACGAGCGGAACGCGCGCGCCGCGGCGCTCTACCGCAAGGTGGGCTTCGTACCGACGGGTGAAAGCGTGCCGATGGAGGGGGACAGCAGCGGCGCTCTGGAGCTCGAGTACGAGATCCGGCGGCCGACCGGGGGCTAAGGGGCGATCGGCCGGGGCTAGGAACCGTTCCCCTGGGCGTCCACGGGTGCCCACGGGGTCCAGGGAAGCGCCGTACGCCAGGCTGTTCCACCGCGGGCCCAGTCGCTCACCACCTCGGCCACCGGTTCCACGGCGAACACCTCGTGTAGGCGGGGAACATGGGCCTGGAAGTGGTGGGCTGGGCCGCCCTCGCGGTACTCCACCTGATAGCTCAGGTCATCGTTGAGGTAGACCTGGATGTAGTGCTGGTCCGCAGGCTCGCGGTCGAGACGCTCGACGATGACGTGTCGCCACGTCAGGTTCATGTCGGCCAGCAGATCGTGCAGCCGCTCATCGGACGGGTCGTCCCACGCCGTGCCGTCCCATTCGATCGCCCGTACCACCGGTGGTGTCATGCGGGTGACTGTACTGGCACGTCTCGGGCCAGGGGCCAGGGAGAGGCGTCAGGTGAGCGTGTGGTGCGGCCAGCGGGCGCGGCCCTGTTCGGGGGAGCGGAGCAGGGCCAGCGTGGGCATGCCGGTGTCCTGACCCGACATCAGCAGCTCGGGCAGCTGGGGCAGCGGGGCCACCGCGGCGATGTCGTCGAGGACCAGCGTCATTGGTGGGTCGAGCCGACCGTCGGATGACCGTGCGGCCATGCGGCGGCCGTGCTCGACCACGTACGAGGCGAGCGCGGTGAGGAGGGGCATCGCGCCCGGGCCGGTGCGGGGGTCCTCGATGGATTCCCCCACCACATAAAGGGTGCCCCCTTCCGTGATGAATGATTCCAAGGTCAGCGAATCAGTTCGATGAGGTGTGCACGCCTCGCGGATGTGGACCGAGGAGAGCGACGACAGCGCTCGGACCGTCAACTCCTGGGCGATCTCGCGGCGTTCCGGATACGCGGTGAGGGCGGACTCCAGGAGACCGGCGTGGCTGTTGGTGGCCTTGGGGTGGGTGCGCAGGATGCGTACGGGTTCGTGGGCGCCGTTGTTCTGCGCCCAGCGGTGCACCTGCTTGAACGGGCGTCCGTCGACGGCCGCCGCGTGCAGCCAGCAGCGCATGAGCGTTTCGGCGGTGTCCGCGACAGCTGCGTCCATCCGGGCCGGAGGCCGCACGGGACCGAGGAGCGCGGCGGCGCGGGCCGCCGCCGTGTCGGTGTCCTCGCACCCGGAGGTCGGCGACCAGTGGAGGCGAGCCGGCGTGTCGCAGAGGTGGCTGGGGTCGTAGACGAGGACGGGGCCGAGCTTGGCGCGGGCGTCTTTGGTCTCCGCCCAGAGGCCGGGGTCGGAGGTGACGACGAGGGCGGCGCCTTCGGCGTCGTGGATGGCCTGGAGAGCGGTCGGGCGGCGCGTGTCGGGACCGCCGTAGAAGACGCGGTCGGGCGTGCGGGGAGTCGGAAGCGCAGGGGCGGCCAGCACGGGGGCAGGGGCCGTGCCTGAGGCGAGACCTGGACCCCCTGACGTCGCTGTGTCCGTGGGCGCGGCTCCGGTGGACGGCGCCGACGCGGGGGCCGGTGCGCTGCGGGTCTCAACGGGCGCGGGCCCGCGGTCGGGCTCGCGGGCCGGCTCGTACGCGTACACCTTGCTCTGCCGACGGGTGGCCCGTACCGCGCGCCAGCGGGCCAGGGTGCCGAGGACGAACACCGTGAGCACCACCAGCACCATCAGCTCGCCGATGAACAGGCCCCAGAACAGCCCGTACCCCGACAGCTGGGACGGCGGGGTCTCCGGCCATGCCGCCGCGAGGTCGTGGGGCTGGGAGACGAGTGCGCGCATCGCCAGCGGCGTACGGCCGAAGGTGACGGCGTCCGGCCAGGCGCCGTGGGCGAACAGGCCCGAGAGGCCGGTGGCGGACCACACCAGCAGCGTCACGCCGAGCAGGAAGCCCAGCAGCCCCACCAGCAGGCCGTCGGGGATGCCCCCCTCGTTCGTATCGCCTCTGCCGTCCTTGCGGCCCATGTCATGGCGGCCCATGTCATGCCACCGTCGACTGTGAGGACTCGTTCATCTGCCGCTCCATGAGGGCCGCGCGCTGCTCCGCCTCCCATTCCGCAGCCTGGATGTCATCGGGTACGGACGATTCCGTCATCGCGCGGTCCGTGTAGACCAATGGTCGTTCGGCCTCGGTGACCAGGTGTTTGACCACCTGGACGTTGCCGTTGACGTCCCAGACCGCGATGCCGGGCGTGAGCGTGGGGATGATCTCCACGGCCCAGCGCGGAAGCCCCAGAACCCGGCCCGTCGCCCGCGCCTCGTCCGCCTTCTGGGCGTAGATGGTGCGCGTGGACGCCATCTTCAGGATCGCCGCCGCTTCCCGCGCGGCGGCTCCGTCCACGACGTCGGAGAGGTGGTGGACGACGGCCACGAAGGACAGGCCGAGGCGTCGGCCGAACTTCAGCAGGCGCTGGAAGAGCTGCGCGACGAACGGGCTGTTGATGATGTGCCACGCCTCCTCCACCAGGAAGATGCGCTTCTTGCGGTCCGGCCGGATCCAGGTGTGCTCCAGCCACACGCCCACGATGGCCATCAGGATCGGCATCGCGATCGAGTTGCGGTCGATGTGGGAGAGGTCGAAGACGATCAGCGGTGCGTCGAGGTCGATCCCGACCGTCGTCGGGCCGTCGAACATGCCCCTCAGGTCACCGTCGACCAGCCGGTCCAGGACGAGGGCCACGTCCAGGCCCCAGGCGCGTACGTCGTCTATGGCGACGTTCATCGCCGCCGCCGACTCCGGCTCCGGGTGGCGCAGCTGCTCGACGATGTCGGACAGCACCGGCTGGCGGTCGGTGATGGTCTCGTTGACGTACGCGTGCGCGACCTTGAGCGCGAAGCCGGAGCGCTCGTCCAGGCCGTGCCCCATCGCGACCTCGATGATCGTACGGAGCAGGGCGAGCTGGCCGGTGGTGGTGATCGACGGGTCGAGGGGGTTGAGGCGGATGCCGTCGTCGAGGGCGGCCATCGGGTCGAGCCGGATGGGAGTTATCCCCAGCTGCTGCGCGATCAGGTTCCACTCGCCGACGCCGTCCTCGCCCTGGGCGTCGAGGACGACGACCTGCCGGTCGCGGAAGCGGAGCTGGCGGAGCACGTACGTCTTCTCCAGCGCCGACTTGCCGTTGCCGGACTCGCCGAGGACCAGCCAGTGGGGGGCCGGGAGCTGTTGCCCGTACAGCTGGAAGGGGTCGTAGATGTACCCCTTGCCGCTGTAGACCTCGCGGCCGATGATCACGCCGGAGTCGCCGAGGCCGGGGGCGGCGGTCGGCAGGTAGACGGCTTGGGCCTGGCCCGTCGACGTACGCACGGGCAGGCGGGTCGTCTCCACCTTCCCGAAGAGGAAGGAGGTGAAGGCCTCGGTGAGGGCTGACAGCGGATCTCGCATGAGGATCAGGGCCCCTATCGGCGGATGCCGGTCGCGAACGGCAAGGTGTTCACAAAGGCCCGGTGGTGTTCGCGGTCGCACCACTCCAACTTCAGATACGACTTGCCGGCCGAGGCCCTGATCGTCCGCTTGTCCCTGGCCAGGGCCTCGGGCGAACGAGACGACACAGTGATGTACCCGACAAGATTCACTCCTGCCGCGCCGCTGGCGAGATCTTCACCCCGCTGGTCGAGCCGGCCGTGCGCGGCGATGTCGCGCGGGTCGACGGTGCGGTTCATCTTGGCGGCACGGCTGGCCTCCGCCTCGTCGTTCGTCTTCTCCGTGAGCATGCGCTCGATGGCGACCTCGGTCGGTTCGAGGTCCATGCAGACGGCGACGGTACGGATGACGTCGGGGGTGTGGACGAGGAGCGGGGCGAGGAAGTTGACGCCGACGGGTGTCATCGGCCACTCCTTCACCCAGGCCGTGGCGTGGCACCAGGGCGCGCGGGTGGACGACTCGCGGGTCTTGGCCTGGAGGTAGGTGGGCTCGACGGCGTCGAGCTCGGCGGGCCAGGCGTTTCGCTTCGTCATCGCCTGGATGTGGTCGATGGGGTGGTCCGGGTCGTACATGGAGTGCACGAGGGAGGCGAGGCGGGCCTGCCCGAGGGGCTGCCGGACCCGGATGTCCGCCTCGGCGAGGCGGGCGCAGATGTCGGTGAGCTCGCGGGCCATGACGACGGCGAGGCCGGCGTCCTTGTCGAGCTTCCGCGGGCCGGAGCTGCCGGCGGCGTGGCGGGCGGCGCGGGCCATGGCGTGGGCTTCGGCGGCCAGTTCGCGGGTGTAGTGCATGCAGGCGACGAGGTACGCGCGGTGCTGCTCGCTGGAGGTCGACACCATGGACTGGAGCTGGTCGTACGACTCCTGGAGCCAGGCGGGGCTCCTGGGGTCGCCGCGCTGGGCGACGTCCTTGGCGTGGGCGTCGGGGTCGGCGGGGAGGGTGCGGGCCAGCATCTGAATGCGCGTCACGAAGCCGTCGCCGTTGGCGACGTGCTTGAGGAGCGTGCCGAAACGGTCCACCAGGGCTTCCTGGTCCTCGCTGTCGCGCAGGCCGACGCCCGGGCCCTCGATCTCGATGGCGGCGGTGACGGTGCGGCGGTCGGCGTGGAGGAGGACGGCGATCTCGTCGGGGCCGAAGGGGGCGGAGAGCCAGTTGATGCGGCCGATGCCGGGCGGCGGGCCGACCTCGACCTCGCGGCCGTCGATCCGGGTGCCGGCCTCCATGGCGGCGGAGCGGTACGCGGTGCCCTGGCGGAGGGTGCGCTTGTAGCTGCGGTTGATCTCGAACCACTTGTAGAAGGTGCGGTGCTTGTACGGGACGTACACCGCGGCGAGGGCCAGCATCGGGAAGCCCATGAGCAGCACGATCCGCAGGGACAGGACCGGGACGAGCAGCCCGCTCATCATGCCGAGGAACGCGCCGGCGATGATCAGGGCGATCTCGCCGGTCTCGCGGTTCTTGCCGATGATGGCGTTGGGCCGGGCCCTGCCGATGAGATACGTGCGGCGGGGCGTGATCGCTGGGGACTGGGTCGTCAACGCCCTCCACCTCCTGTGCTTCCGGTGGTTCCTGTGCTCTTGCGGTGGCTGTGGGGGGTGCTGGTGGTCGGACTGCTGCTACTGGGGCTGCGGGGCGGGGGTGCGGCGGAGGGGACAGTTCCGCCGCCGCCCGCGCCGCCTCCGGCGCCTCCTGCCGTGGGCGTACGGGAGCTGTGGGCGGCCACGCCGCCGGTGAGGGCACCGGCAGACTGGGGCGCGCCGGAGCCGCCGGAGCCGCCCGTGTCGTTGCGGGTGCTGTGGGTCTTGATGCCCTGGGAGACGAGGGCGGCCGGCGAGGAGATGACGGCGGCGGCCTTGTTCTCGGCGCTGTTCTGGATGCGGTTGTTGCGGGAGGCCGCGATCTCGTCGCCGAAGCCGGGGACGAAGCGGTAGATCATCGCGGAGGCGAAGATCGCGAGCAGGATGATGGCGAGGCCCGTGACGACCGCGGAGAACGCCTTCGGTCCGTCGTCGCCGGCGAGCGCCCCGGCGAGGCCGAGCACGATGATGATGACCGGCTTGACCAGGATCACCGCGATCATGATGCCGGCCCAGCGGCGTACGTGGCCCCAGAGGTTCTTGTCGACGAGCCCGGCGTACACGACGACGCCGAGGAGGGCGCCGACGTACAGGAGGACGGCCCGGAGGAACAGCTCCAGGTAGAGGACGCCCGCGGCGAGGACGGTCACGAGCGACACGATGATCAGCATGATCGGCCCGCCGCCGATGCCGTCGCCCTTCTGGAGCGCCTCCTTGAAGCCGCCGAAGAAGACGTCCGTCTGGCCGCCGGTGCTCTGCGCGATCACCTCGGTGACGGCGTCGGTCGCGGAGACGACGGTGTAGAGGATCAGCGGCGTGAAGGCGGACGCGAGGACCGTCAGCCACAGGAACCCGATGGCCTCGGACATGGCCGTCGCGAGCGGTACGCCGCGGATGGCGCGCTTGGCGACGGCGAGGAGCCAGAGGAGGAGGGTGAGGAAGGTGGCGGCGGCGAAGACGACGGCGTACTGGGAGAGGAAGGTGCCGTTGGTGAAGTCGACCTCGGCGGTGGACTTCACCGCCTTCGACAGCGCGTCGACGATCGACACGGCGGCGTCGGCGCAGCCGCGGGCGAGGGAGGCGAGGGGGTCGAGGGCGGCGGTGGGGTCGGTGGGGGTGGAGCGGGCGCCGGGGTTGTTCGCCGCCTTCTCGCCGTCCTCGCAGTAGTCCTTCGCCAGGCCCACGATGAGGTCGCAGGGGTTGTCACTGCTGCTCGGAGAGGGGCTCGGAGCGGGGGACGCAGGTGGTGGGGTTGGAGCCGCCGCAGCACGCGCCGCGAAGGCGAAGGCTGCCGCGTGGACCGCCGTGACGGTGGCGAGGAACGAGCGGGTGCCGAGCTGAGGGCTAGCGCGCATAGGTGAAGCCTCCATATCCGGCAACAGCACCGGCGATCTCATCCGCGGTGGAGGCGCGGTTGTCACCGTTGACCGGTGTCGGGCCTTCCTGCTGGCTCGACGACTGGATCTTCCAGTCGCTCTGCGTCCACTTGAGCTTCTGCGTGATGGTGAACCAGGTCTCCGTCACCGGCTTGTTGGATCCCTCGCCGGCAAGCCCGACGAGGCCGGTGCACCAGACTTCGATGGTCGCTGTGTCTCCCTCGAAGCCGGTGACCTTGGTGCCGACCGGCACCGTACGGGAGACGAAGGTGAGGCCCTCGGGCGAGGAGCCGTCCTCGTTGAGGCCCACGTTCTTGAGGAACGTGCCGGAGTAGGCCTGGTCCAGGCTGGCCAGCAGGCTGTCGACGACGGCGGGGTCGTGCACGGCTCGCACGATGGTGTGTCGCGTGTCCCGCTTGAACATGCCGTCAGACCCCAGCGCCACCGCGTAATTCGCCGCCGCGCTCTGCGCCCCCTGCTCGTCGTGCGCGTACCCCGTCGGGATCGTGCCGTCCTTGCCCGTCACCGGGCGCACGCCCGTCGCCGAGGTGGGGGCCCCGGCTCCCGGGCCCTTGGCGGTGTCGTCGGAGGTGCCCTCGCCGGTGCCGCTTCTGTTCGCGAAGGCGATGGCGGCGATCAGCAGCACCACCACACCCACCACCGTGATCAGCGAGCGCGAGTTGCGCGCGGGGCGGCGGGCGCCGCCGTAGACGTCGCCCGTGCCGCCGTCGGGCAGGCGGGTGCGGGTCTGGCCGCCGTCGTTCTCGTCGCCGAGGCTCATGACGGGTACGCCCCCTCAACCTTTCGCTGTTCGGTGTGGTGACTTGACATCAGGTGACGCAACCTCAGGGAGCCGGGTGCCGCTGGCGGGAGGGGCTAGACGGCCATCCCGTACACGATGGTGAAGAGCGTGCCCAGCGAGCCGATGATGAAGACCCCGGTCAGGCCGGCCACGATGAGGCCCTTGCCTTGTTCGGCGCTGAACGTGTCCCGGAGGGCGGTCGCGCCGATGCGCTGCTTCGCCGCTCCCCAGATCGCGATGCCCAGGCACAGCAGAATGGCCACGGCCATCACGACCTCGATCATCACGCGGGCCTCGTTACCAAGGCTCCCGAAAGGCCCCCAGTTCGGGGCGATTCCGCCGATGATGGTGGTGATGTCGCCTTTTTCAGCCGCCAGGTACATGTAACTCACCGCCCCTGTTGGGTAATTCGACGCCCCTGCCACTCGGCACGGGTCACCGCACTATCTTCGCTGATGAAACCGCC
Organism: Streptomyces sp. NPDC093546; assembly: GCF_044765045.1. Lineage (NCBI taxonomy): Bacteria > Bacillati > Actinomycetota > Actinomycetes > Kitasatosporales > Streptomycetaceae > Streptomyces > Streptomyces sp. NPDC093546. Next base: position 8,580 of record NZ_JBIWJG010000003.1, read on the forward strand.
CGCGTATGCCGACTTGGCTGGTCTCTTTACCCGATCCCCGCACGTTTGACCGGTCCGACCGTCGTGACCTGCGTCGGGTGGTGAACCGGGTGAGCGCGCGTACGCGTACGGTCACTCTGTGTATCACGGGGGGTGACTCCGGGCAATGACTGTCGTTGTCCCACCTTGGGCCTGTACGCGCGGTACGCCGCGCTGTCCGCCGCGCCGTTCCGTTGGCTTGGTCAGCGGTACGCGCCGACGAGGCGCGCCAGGTGACGCCCCGCCAGCAGGAGGGGTTCCTCGTCGCGGTTGACCTGGGCGGTGACCTCGGCGCCCTCCAGGGTGTTGATGACCGTCACCGCCAGTTCGCGGGCGTCGGCGGCAGGGAGGCCGGAGCGGAGGAGCTTGTCGGCGACGATGTCCTGCCAGGCGCGGAGCGCGGTGGCGCAGGCGCGCTGGATCTCGGAGTCGGCGTCGCCGAGGGTCTCCAGGGCGGTGGCCGTGACGGGGCAGCCGTCGACCCAGCCGGACTCGCGCAGCGCCTCGGCGAGGAGGCGGGCGCAGGCGTCCACGGCGGCGGCCGGGTCGTCGTGGCCGGCCAGGGCCTCGCGGAGGATGGCCGCGAAGTCCTCGCCGCTGTGGGTGATCGCGGCGACGGCCACGGCCTCCTTGCCGCCCGGGAAGAAGTGGTAGACGGAGCCGAGGGTGGCCTGCGCCTCCTTGGCGATCTGCTTGATGCCCGTGCCGACGTACCCCTGGCGCTGGATGAGGCGCGCGGCGGCGACGACGATCCGGTCGCGGGTGCTGGAGGGGGAGGCGGTGGGGGAGGCGGCGGGCTGCATGGGGCGATCCTAGCGAGAAATTGAGTAGAGCGTTCGTTCTAGAGCCGTGGTACGGTCACGTCAGCGCTCTGGATAGAGCGTTCGTTCTAGCGACTGAAAAAGGGGTTCCCCGTGAACATGGACAAGACCTCCGCCCCCATCACCGCCTCCGCCCCCGTCACCGTCATCGGTCTCGGCCCCATGGGCGAGGCCATGGCCGGTGCCTTCCTCGACCGCGGCCACCGCGTCACCGTCTGGAACCGCACCGCCTCCCGCGCCGACGCCCTCGTCGCGCGCGGTGCGCACCTCGCGCCCACCGTCGACGACGCCCTCGGCGCGGCCGAGCTCGTGGTGGTGAGCCTGACCGACTACGACGCCCTGTACGCCGTCCTGGGTGGCGCCGACCCCGCCGCCCTCGCCGGCCGCGTCCTCGTCAACCTCACCTCCGACACCCCGGCCAAGGCCCGCGCCGCGGCCGCCTGGGCCGCCGAGCGCGGGGCCACGCAGCTCACCGGCGGCGTACTCACGCCGCCCTCCGGCATCGGCAGCCCCGACACCACCACCCTCTACAGCGGCCCGCGCGAGGTCTTCGAGGCGCACCGGGCCACGCTGGAGGTGCTGACGGGCACCGCCGACCACCGGGGCGAGGACCCGGGCCTGGCGGCGCTCCTCTACCAGCTCAACATGGTCATGTTCTGGACGGCTCTGACCAGCTACTGGCAGGCCCTCGCCATGGCGGACGCCCACGGCCTGAAGGCCGCCGACATCCAGACCCTGGCCGTCGACGCGCTGAACCTGAAGCAGTTCGTGGAGTTCTACGCGCCCCGCGTCGACGCGGGCGACCACCGCGGTGACGTCGACCGACTGGCCATGGGGGTCGCCAGCGTCGAGCACGTCCTCCACACCGCCGTGGCCGCGGGCGTCGACGGCGCGCTGCCCGCGGCCGTCCTCGACATCTTCCGGCGCGGCATGGCGGCCGGACACGGCGCGGACAGCTCCTCCAGCCTCGTCGAGGTGCTGAAGAAGCCGAACACGTGACGGAATTGGCGGTTACGTTGGTGGCGTGACCGACATCGCGTCGAGGATCGACACCCTCCGGCCGCACACCGCCCGCATCTGGAACTACTGGCTCGGCGGCAAGGACAACTACCCCGTCGACCGCGAAGCCGGCGACCGGATCCGCGAGCTCCACCCCGGCATCGGCGCGTACGCCCGCGCGGACCGGCTCTTCCTCGGGCGCGCGGTGCGGCACCTGGCGGCTGAGGCGGGCATCCGCCAGTTCCTGGACGTCGGCACGGGGCTGCCGACCGCCGGCAACACCCACGAGGTCGCGCAGCGCGTGACGCCGGACGCGCGCGTCGTGTACGTCGACAACGACCCGCTCGTCCTCGCCCACGCCCGCGCCCTCCTCACCGGCACGCCGGAGGGGCGCACGGACTACGTGGACGCCGACCTGCGCGACACGGACGCCGTCCTGGCGGCCGCGGCCAAGACCCTGGACCTCGACCGGCCCGTCGCGCTCTAAGCTCACCCAGCGCACCCCCGAGGCCATCACCCGCTACTTCGCGGGCCTGGAGCTCCTGGCCCTGGGCGTCGTCTCCTGCTCCCGCTGGCGTTCCGAGGAAGAAGCACCGGAAGAGGTCGCGATGTACGCGGGCGTCGGCCGCAAGCTCTGAGTCGGCCCCTGAAAACAGGGTCCGCCACCTACACTGGCCCCCGGGTGGAGTCCCACAGCGCGAGGGGTGGTTGACGGTGCGTAAGGGCTGGCTCGTCGCCGGGGGAGCCGTCGGGCTGTGCATGGCGTTCGTCGCGCTGCTCGTCGTCGGGACGTACTCCGCGGCCGCCGGGCTCTTCGGCGGGGCCCAGGCGGGGACACAGGGTGTCGTGGGACTGGCCAAGGGGGCCGTGCCCGCGGCGTACCAGGGGCTCGTGCAGAAGTGGGGGAACCTGTGTCCCGCCATCAACCCGGCGCTGCTGGCCGCGCAGTTGTACCAGGAGAGCGGCTTCAACCCCAAGGTGACCAGCCACGCCAAGGCCATGGGCATCGCGCAGTTCATCCCCGGCACCTGGGCCTCGCACGGCATCGACGGTGACGGGGACGGCGACCGGGACGTGTGGGACCCGGCGGACGCCATCCCGTCAGCCGCCTCCTACGACTGCGAGTTGGCCGGGTACGTGAAGAACGTGCCCGGCGACCGGACCAACAACATGCTCGCGGCCTACAACGCCGGTGCGTACCGGGTGATAAAGGCTGGCGGGGTGCCGAGGATCAGCGAGACGCAGAACTACGTCCGGATCATCCGCTCCCTGGAGAAGAGCTTCGCCCGGCCCGTGGGGCGCGTGGCGCCGTCGCGGCAGGCGGCCGGTGCGATCTACTTCGCGCAGAAGAAGCTCGGCACGCCGTACCTGTGGGGCGGCAACGGCACGCCCGAGCAGCAGGGCCGGTTCGACTGTTCCGGGCTCACGCAGGCCGCGTACCGGACCGTGGGGATCGAGCTGCCGCGCGTCGCGAACGACCAGTACAACGCCGGGCCGCACCCGTCGCGCGACGAGCTGCTGCCGGGCGATCTGGTGTTCTTCTCCGACGATTTGACGAACTCGCGGGCCATCCGGCACGTGGGTATCTACGTCGGCGGCGGGTACATGATCAACGCGCCGTACACCGGTGCCGTCATCCGCTTCGACAAGATCGACACCCCCGACTACTTCGGCGCCACCCGCGTCACCGAAGATGGCGCGAAAGCACTGCCGAACCGCGCGGCCGATCCGGTCTGAGCTGCGGCGACGTATCTCTCTTCGATAACGTCATCGTGATCGTTCGGTGGAGAGTGGAACGTACGCTTCCCTCGTGTCGTTCCCTGGACTGACACAGTGACAAGGCAAGGGGCCGCAGCAGATGGCTGGACTCGCATCGGACGGTTCGAACCCCGATGTCAGCCTGCTCTACGACATCAACGGGCTGGCCAAGTCCGCCCCGACCTGGTTCGACCGGGTCATGGAGTTCGTCGGCGAGTACGGGATCATGCTCGCGATGGTGCTGGTCGTGCTCTGGTGCTGGTGGAGCGCGCGCCGGCGCGGCGGCCCGGAGGACTCCATCGCCACCGTCGCCGGGCTGGTGTGGGCGCCGCTCGCCGCCGGGATCGCCCTCCTGGTCAACGTCCCGATCCGGGGCTTCGTGGAGCGGCCCCGGCCCTTCCTCGACCACCAGGGCCTGGAGGTCCTGGTCGCGGGCAAGACCGACTACTCCTTCGTGAGCGACCACGCCACGATGGCCATGGGCATCGGCGCCGCGCTCTTCGTCGCCAACCGGAAGTTCGGCCTCGCCGCCATCGGCCTCGCCCTCGCCGAGGGCTTCTGCCGCGTCTACATGGGCGTCCACTACCCCACCGACGTCGTCGGCGGCTTCGCCCTCGGCACGGCCGTGGCCCTGCTCCTCGCCCCGCTCGCCCTCGCGCTGCTCACGCCGCTCGTGTCGGCCGTGGCCCGTTCGGAAGGGGCCGGGTGGCTCGTACGCTCGCGAAAAGCGCGTCCGCGGGGGGAGCGGCACGAGACGGTGGACCTGCCCGACCCCAAGGTGGGCGGTAGCGAGAACGACCTCGCCGCGTAGCGAGAACCGACTAGAACGCGTGCGGGAAGGTGAAGAGGCGCTCCGGGTCGTAGCGCCGCTTCACCGCGGTCAGCCGGTCCGCCGCAGCTCCGTAGTACGCCGTGCGCCAGTTCTTCAGCGCCGGGTCGGGGTAGTTCTGGTACGCCGCCCCCGATACGTACGGGCCCAGTGAGTCCCGTGTGGTCGCCAGCCATGCCCGCTGTGCCGTCCCCGGGGTGCCGGCCGGCCAGGAGGCCGAGTACTGCACCAGGATCCGCTGCCGGCGGTGCACGAAGGCCGTGGCGAGCGGGTCGACGCGGCTCGTCGCGCCGCCGAACGCGGTGAGCTGGAGGGATCCGGTGCCGCCGCCCTGCTCCGCCGGGATCCGGGCGAAGACCTCCGGGGCGGCCGTCAGCGCCGCGATCGCCGCTGGTGACAGCTCCCGGTCGAAGAAGTCCGACACGGCGGTGTACGTGCCGCGCCGCAGCACGCCCCGCGGATCGCGGCCCGGGGTGGTGCCCGGCAGACGGCACTGCGCCTCGGCCAGCCCGTCGCACCCCGCGTACGCCAGCATCGCCTCCAGGTAGGTGTGAGCGCGCAGGTGTACGCGGTCGGCGGGGGCGCCCGCGTGGTCGGCGAGGCGGTCGAGGGCGTTCTCCAGCTCCGTACGGCCGCCGAGGGTGAAGACGGACAGGGTGACGGCGGGCCTCGCGTCCGCGTCCGCCTCCAGGCGCAGCGCCGACCAGATCTCGTCGGGCTGCGCCGGGCCCCACTCCTGCCAGGCGGTCAGTACGGACCGGGCCCGCGCCCAGGGCCAGGTGACCCGCCCGGAGACGACCGTCGTCGGCACCGGGTGCGTACGGAAGCGCAGCTCGGTGACGACCCCCAGGGTTCCGGCCCCGGCGCCGCGCAGGGCCCAGAAGAGGTCCGGGTGCTGCTCGGCGTCGGCGGTCAGGCGCCGCCCGTCCGCCGTGACGAGGGTGGCACCGGTGAGGCTGTCGCAGGTCAGGCCGTACGCGCGCGAGGTCACGCCATGCCCGCCGCCGAGCGTGAGGCCCGAGATCCCGACCGTCGGGCACGTACCGCCCGGGATCGTACGGCCGTGGCGGGCGAGGGCGCGGTAGACGTGGACGAGCCGGGCGCCCGCGCCGACCGCGGCGGCCGTGCCGACCGCGGCGGCCGTGCCGACCGCGGCGGCCGTGCCGACCGCGGCGGCCGTGCCGACCGCGGCGGCCGTGCCGACCGCGGCGGCCGTGCCGTCGGGGCGCACGCGGTCGATGCCCGACACGTCGACGACCAGGCGGCCCGTGCCGCTGGACCAGCCGGTGTAGGAGTGCCCGCCGCTGCGGATGGCGACCGGCGTGCCGTGGCGGCGGGCGAAGGCGAGGCACTCGCGCACGTCGTCGTCCCCGGCGACGTACGCGACGGCGGCGGGGCGCAGGTGGTCGAAGCGGGTGTTGTAGAGCCGGCGGGCGGTGGCGTAGTCGGCGTCCCCGGGGCGTACGAGCGGGCCGTCGAGGCCGCGGGCGAGGGCGGCCCAGTCGTCCATGGGGTGACCCTTCCCCGAAGGGCCCCGCTCAGTCGTCGGCGTCAGTCGTCGGTGCCGGCCGGTGGTGCGGTCGTGTGCGCCGCCGCGTCCGTACGGGCCCGGTCCCGCGAGCGCCGCGCCGGGCCCGACCAGCCGCAGCTGCACCGGGCCACACAGAACGAGCCGCGTTCGACGGTGGTGGCTTCGTGGCCGCTCGTGACGGCCGGAGGTGAGTCATGCACAGGCACGACACCACGGTACCGGCGTGACGGGGCGCCGTGGTGGTCGTTAAGGGTTGGGGTGTCCCCGGGCCCTCGGGGCCCAGGGGAAGGGTGGGGGTCTCGGTCAGCGCAGGCAAGCAGGCAAGCAAGCAGGCAGGCAGCAGCGTCTAGGCGTTGGGGGTTGCAGGCGATGGTGGTGCAGGGACAGCAGCGGCGGCGGCGGCGGTACGGGCGCGGGTTCCCGGTGTCCCCGGTCGTGGCGCCGGTCGTGGCCGTGGTCGTGGCGGTGACGGCCGGCGGGTGCGGCCCCGCGGGCGCGAGCCCCGGTGCCGACGCGGGCGCCGCGGCCGCCGCCGTGCGGGAGGCCCCCGACGCGCTGGCGCGCGCGGGCACGTCCAAGGCCCGTACGTCGATGGAGATGGCGACCGGCGGGACCCGGGTGACGATCCGGGGCGAGGGCGCGTACGACTTCGCCGCGCGGCACGGGCAGCTCAAGGTGGTCCTGCCCAAGGACGCCGCCGGGGGCAGCAGCCACCGGCCGATCACCGAGCTCCTCGCGCCCGGCGCGCTCTACATGAAGAACCGCGGCGCCGGTGTCCCCGCCGACAAGTGGGTGCGCGTCGACACCACGACCCTGGCCGACGGGAACCTGGTCACGGGCGGCGCGACCGATCCGGCGGCCGCGGCCGAGCTGCTGCGCGGCGCCGAGCGCGTCACGTACGTCGGCGAGGAGGAGCTCGCCGGGGTGCCGGTCACGCACTACCGCGGCGTCACCGATCTCGGGCGGGCGGCGCGGGCCGCGTCACCGCAGGTGCGGGGGGCGCTCGCGGCGGCGGCGAAAGGGTTCGCCCAGGACGCTGTTCCGTTCGACGCGTACCTGGACCGGGAGGGGCGGCTGCGGAAGGTGCGCCACCGGTTCAGCTTCACCAACGAGGGGCGTACGGTCGCCGTCGCGTCGACGACGCTGCTGTACGACTTCGGCGTGCCCGTCGTCGTACGGCTTCCGCCCCGGAAGGACATCTACGCCGGGAAGATCGAGGCGTGAGACGGGCGTGAGCCGCGTGATCCGTCAGGGCCCCAAGAATGGTCCGGACGTGCCATGCGCGGCGTGTGGTCCGCTCCCTACGCTGGGATACGCCAGGACCCGCAGGAAGAGGTGATGCGCGTGGCCCCGCTCCCTTCTACGACAGTCCAGGACCACGTGGCCCTCGCCGAGATCGAGCTGTGCGGTGAACTGATGATCGCCGCATCGGCCACGGACGGGGAGCGGCTCAGCGCGGACCTCATCGACGAGGTCCTGAAGGTCACGCCGGCCGCACCCCAGTGAGCCCTGACTCCGGGCGGAGCGTCAGGTGCGCAGCATGCGGGCGATCGCCTTCGTGGCCTCCTCGACCTTGGCATCGATCTCGTCGCCGCCCTTGACCGCGGCGTCGGCGACGCAGTGGCGCAGGTGCTCCTCCAGGAGCTGGAGGGCGAAGGACTGCAGGGCCTTCGTGGACGCGGAGACCTGGGTGAGTATGTCGATGCAGTAGACGTCCTCGTCGACCATGCGCTGGAGGCCGCGGATCTGGCCCTCGATGCGGCGCAGGCGCTTGAGGTGCTCGTCCTTCTGCTTGTGGTAGCCGTGTACGCCGTGGTCGTGGTCGGTGACCGGCTCCTTGACGGCCTGCTCCTCGACGGTCTGTTCCCCGGCGGTCTGCTCCTCGACCGGAAGGCCGGCCGCCTCGGTGGTCGTCATCGCGTCCTCCCGTTGTCCAGTAGGGGTTTTCTATACCCCTCGTGGGTATATGGTACCGATCCTCGCGCCAAGGTGGCGGGGGCCCGGTTCTGTTCACTGTGCCTGATGGGCGACACTGAATGACGCCGGTTAGCCGTGGCCGGATGATGCGCCTAGCATCAGCCTGACCGAAACCCATGCACCCCGAGGACCCCACGTGCGCTTTCGTCTGACCCCCAGGGAGACGAGCTTCTACGACATGTTTTCCGCCTCCGCGGACAACATCGTCACGGGCTCCAAACTCCTGATGGAACTGCTCGGGGCGGAATCCTCCGCCCGGGCCGAGATCGCGGAGCGGATGCGGGCGGCGGAGCACGCGGGTGACGACGCGACCCACGCGATCTTCCACCAGCTGAACTCCTCCTTCATCACGCCGTTCGACCGCGAGGACATCTACTCCCTCGCGTCGTCGCTCGACGACATCATGGACTTCATGGAGGAGGCCGTCGACCTCGTCGTCCTCTACAACGTGGAGGAGCTGCCGAAGGGCGTCGAGCAGCAGATCGAGGTGCTGGCGCGGGCGGCGGAGCTGACCGCCGAGGCGATGCCGCACCTGCGGACGATGGAGAACCTCACCGAGTACTGGATCGAGGTCAACCGGCTGGAGAACCAGGCCGACCAGATCCACCGCAAGCTGCTGGCCCACCTCTTCAACGGCAAGTACGACGCCATCGAGGTGCTCAAGCTGAAGCAGATCGTGGATGTGCTGGAAGAGGCCGCTGACGCCTTCGAGCACGTGGCCAACACGGTGGAGACCATCGCGGTCAAGGAGTCCTGAGCTTCGTGGACACCTTCGCACTGGTCGTGACCATCGCGGTCGCGCTCGGCTTCACGTACACGAACGGCTTCCACGACTCGGCGAACGCCATCGCCACGTCCGTCTCCACGCGGGCGCTGACACCGCGCGCGGCGCTGGCGATGGCCGCGGTGATGAACCTCGCGGGCGCCTTCCTCGGCAGCGGGGTCGCCAAGACCGTGAGCGAGGGCCTGATCGCGACGCCCGAGGGCTCGCGCGGCATGGGCATCCTCTTCGCGGCGCTGGTCGGCGCGATCGTCTGGAACCTCATCACCTGGTACTTCGGCCTGCCCTCGTCCTCGTCGCACGCGCTGTTCGGCGGTATGGTCGGCGCGGCGCTGGCGGGTGGGACCGATGTGATCTGGTCGGGCGTCGTCGACAAGATCGTCATCCCGATGTTCATCTCGCCGGTGGTCGGCCTGGTGGTCGGCTACCTGGTGATGTGCGGGATCATGTGGATCTTCCGCAAGGCGAACCCGCACAAGGCGAAGCGCGGCTTCCGTATCGCCCAGACCGTGTCGGCGGCGGGCATGGCGCTCGGCCACGGTCTCCAGGATGCCCAGAAGACGATGGGCATCGTGGTGATGGCGCTGGTCATCGCGGACGTCCACGACGCCGGTGAGGCGATCCCGGTCTGGGTCAAGGTCGCCTGCGCGGTGATGCTGTCGCTGGGTACGTACGCCGGTGGCTGGCGCATCATGCGGACGCTGGGCCGCAAGATCATCGAGCTGGACCCGCCGCAGGGGTTCGCGGCGGAGACGACCGGCGCGTCGATCATGTTCGGCTCGGCGTTCCTGTTCCACGCGCCGATCTCGACGACGCACGTCATCACCTCGGCGATCATGGGTGTCGGCGCGACGAAGCGGGTCAACGCGGTGCGGTGGGGTGTCGCGAAGAACATCATCCTCGGATGGTTCATCACGATGCCGGCGGCGGCGCTGGTCGCGGCGGCGAGCTTCGGTGTGGTGCGGCTGGTGTTCGGCTAGCGGCTGCGCGCCGGGCGGTGTTGCTGGGGGTCCGGGGGTCATCCCCCGGAGGATGCAGTATCACGATGCCGGCGGCGGCGCTGGTCGCGGCGGCGAGCTTCGGTGTGGTGCGGCTGGTGTTCGGCTGATCCGCCCCCGACGACCCGTCCGGAAGTGACGGAAGGGCCCGCCCCCTGGGACAGGGGGCGGGCCCTTTGCCTTGCGGTGGCACCGCCATGCAGCACCGCAAGGGGATTCCGGCGGACGGTCTATCCGAAGCGGCCCGAGATGTAGTCCTCGGTGGCCTGGACGGACGGGTTGGAGAAGATCCGCTCCGTGTCGTCGATCTCGACGAGCTTGCCGGGCTGGCCGACCGCCGCCAGGTTGAAGAAGGCGGTGCGGTCCGAGACGCGGGCCGCCTGCTGCATGTTGTGGGTCACGATGACGATCGTGAACCGCTCCTTCAGCTCGCTGATCAGGTCCTCGATGGCGAGCGTGGAGATCGGGTCCAGCGCCGAGCACGGCTCGTCCATCAGCAGGACGTCCGGCTCGACCGCGATCGCGCGGGCGATGCACAGGCGCTGCTGCTGGCCGCCGGAGAGGCCGGAGCCGGGCTTGTTGAGGCGGTCCTTGACCTCGTTCCAGAGGTTCGCGCCCTTGAGGGACCGCTCGACCGTGTCGGCCAGGTTCTGCTTGCGGTACTTGCCGTTCAGGCGCAGGCCCGCCGCCACGTTGTCGAAGATCGACATCGTCGGGAAGGGGTTCGGGCGCTGGAACACCATGCCGACCGTGCGGCGCACCGCGACCGGGTCGACGTCCTTGGCGTACAGGTTCTGGTCGTCCAGCATCACCTTGCCCTCGACGCGGCCCCCGGGGGTGACCTCGTGCATGCGGTTCAGGGTGCGCAGGAAGGTGGACTTGCCGCAGCCGGACGGGCCGATGAAGGCCGTCACGGAGCGGGGCTCGACGGTCATGGAGATGTCGTCGATCGCCTTGTGGGCGCCGTAGTAGGCCGTCAGGCCGCTGACGTCGATTCGCTTGGCCATGGTTTCGATCACTTCCAGGAGGCCTTAGCGGCCGGTCTTCGGGGCCTTCCAGCGGGCGATGCCGCGGGCGACCAGGTTGAGGATCATGACGAAGGCGATCAGGACGAGTGCGGCGGCCCAGGCGCGGTCGTACGACGCCTCGCTGCCGACCTTGTACTGCTCCCAGATGTAGAAGGGGAGCGCGGACTGAGCACCTTCGAAGGGGTTGGTGTTGATCAGCTGGCTGCCGAAGACCAGCAGCATGATCGGTGCGGTCTCGCCGGCGATGCGGGCGATGGCGAGCATGACGCCGGTCGTGATGCCGCCGATCGCCGTCGGGATGACGACCTTGAGGATCACGCGCCACTTCGGTACGCCGAGGGCGAGCGCCGCCTCGCGCAGCTCGTTCGGGACGAGCTTGAGCATCTCCTCGGTGGAGCGGACCACGACCGGGATCATCAGGATCGCCAGCGCCAGCGCGCCCATCAGGCCGGACGGCTGGAGGTCGGCCATCAGCATGATGGAGAGGATGAAGAGGCCGGCGACGATCGACGGGATGCCCGTCATGACGTCGACGAAGAACGTCACGGCCTTGGCCAGGGAGCCCTTGCCGTACTCGACGAGGTAGACCGCGGTCAGCAGCCCGATCGGCGCGGAGATGAGGGTGGCGAGGCCGACCTGCTCCAGCGTGCCGACGAGCGCGTGGTAGACACCGCCGCCGACGTCGAAGCCTGGGACACCGGCCATCGAGTGGGTGAGGAAGTAGCCGTCGAGGACCTTCAGGCCCCGGCTGACCGTGACCCAGATGAGCGAGAACAGCGGGATCACGGCGAGGATGAAGCACACCCACACCACGCTGGTGGCGAGGCGGTCCTTGGCCTGGCGCTGGTTCTCGACGGCCGAGGTGACGGCGTACGAGACGATGACGAAGGCGAGCGCCGAGATCAGGCCCCACTGGATGCGGCTCTCGAGCCCGGCGGCCACGCCGGTGCCGCAGCCGAGGGCGACGGCGACGGCGGCGAAGGCGGCCGGGGCCCAGCGCGGCAGGTGGCGCTGGCTGAGGCTGTCCTTGCGGGGGCGGGGGGCGGCCTTGGCGGGCGCGTCCTGGATTGCGTTGCTCATCAGGCGTTCGCCCCCGAGTACTCCTTGCGGCGCGCGATGATCAGGCGGGCCGCGCCGTTGACCAGCAGGGTGAGGACGAAGAGGACCAGGCCGGAGGCGATCAGGGCGTCACGGCCGAGCTGGTCGGCCTCGTCGAACTTCGCCGCGATGTTCTGGGCGAACGTGCCGCCGCCCGGGTCGAGCAGGTGCAGCGAGATCAGGAAGCTCGGGGAGAGGACGGTGGCGACGGCCATGGTCTCGCCGAGCGCCCGGCCGAGGCCGAGCATCGAGGCGGAGATGACGCCGGAGCGGCCGAAGGGCAGCACGGCGAGCCGGATGACCTCCCAGCGCGTGGCGCCGAGGGCCAGGGCGGCCTCTTCGTTCATGCGCGGCACCTGGAGGAAGACCTCACGGCTCACGCTGGTCACGATCGGCAGGATCATGATGGCGAGCAGGATGCCGACGGTGAAGAGGGTCCGCGCGACGCCGACCTCGGTCTTGTCGAAGACGTACGTCCAGGCGAAGAACTGGTCCAGCCAGAGGTTCAGGCCCTCCAGGTACGGGACCAGGAAGAGCGCGCCCCAGATGCCGTAGATGATCGACGGTACGGCGGCGAGCAGGTCGACGACGTACGCGAGGGGCGCGGCGAGCCGGCGGGGCGCGTAGTGCGAGATGAACAGCGCGATGCCGACCGCGATCGGGACCGCGATGACCATCGCGATGACCGAGCTCACGATCGTGCCGAAGAGGAGGACCGCGATGCCGAAGACCGGACGGTCGCCGACCGGGTTCCAGTCGAAGGTGGTGAAGAAGTTGCCCTCGTTCTCGGCGAGGGCGAGCGAGGCCCGGTAGCTGAGGAACACGGCGATCGACGCCATGATCACCAGGAGCAGGATCCCGGAGCCGCGGGAGAGGCCGAGGAAGATCTTGTCGCCCGCGCGGCCGGTGGAGGTGGGGCCCGGCTTCCCGGCGACCGGCGGAGCCGGTGCGTTGTCAGTCGTTATAGCCATGGTCTTTCCGGTCTGTGTGGGGGAAGTCCGCGGGTGGCGGCTCCCCTGGCGGCGGTGCACCGGATGGGGTGAGGGGGCCGGCCCGGCGAGCGGCCGGGCCGGCCCCGCGTGCGGTTACGACAGGCCGTTGACGGTCTCGCGGACCTTGGCGTTGATCTCGGCCGGGATCGGGGCGTAGCCGGCCTCGGCCAGGACCTTCTGGCCCTCGTCGGAGGCGGTGTAGGTGAGGAAGGACTTGACGGTGCCGAGGGTGTCGGCCTTGTTGCCGGTGTCGCAGACGACCTCGTACGTCACCAGGACGATCGGGTACGCGCCCTCGGCCTTGGTGGCGTAGTCCAGCTCCAGCGCCAGATCCTTGCCGGTGCCCTTGACCTTGGCGGCGGCAATGGCCTTGGAGGCGTTCTCGGAGGTGGCCGGGACCGGGGCGGGGGCACCGGTGGCGATCTGGACGGCCGGGATGTTCTGCGACTCGGCGTAGCTCAGCTCGAAGTAGCCGATCGCGCCCTCGACCTGCTTGACCTGGGCGGCGACGCCGGAGGAGCCGGACGCGGCCTGGCCGCCGGGGGCCGGCCACTTCTTCTCGGCCTCGTACGGCCAGTCGGCCTTGGCGGCCTTGCCGAGGTACTTGCCGAGGTTCTGGGTGGTGCCGGAGTCCTCGGAGCGGTGGAAGGCCTGGATCGGGGTGCTCGGGAGCTTGGCGCCCGGGTTGAGCTTGGCGATCGCCGGGTCGTCCCACTTCTTGATCTTGTCGTTGAAGATCTTGGCGATGGTGGGGGCGTCCAGGACGAGGTCCTTCACGCCGGGGACGTTGTAGCCGATGGCGACCGGCCCGCCGACCATGGGGAGGTTGATGCCCTGGCCGGACTTGCAGATCTTCTTCGACTCGGCGACCTCTTCCGGCTTCAGCGCGGAGTCGGAGCCGGCGAAGCCGACGCGGCCCTGGTTGAAGGCGATGATGCCCTCGCCGGAGGAGGAGGACTTGTAGTTGATCTCCACACCCGGGCAGGCGGCCATGTAGTTCTTGACCCACAGGTCCATGGCGTTCTTCTGCGCGGAGGAGCCGGAGGCCAGGAGCTGGCCCTTGGCGCCGTCGCACTTGATGGACGAGGTGGCGCCGGTCTTCTTGCCGCCGTCGGGGCTGCCCGTGTTGTTGTCCGAACCACACGCCGTGAGTACCAGGGCGCCGGAGACGGCGAGGGCGCCGAGCGCGGTGGCGCGAAGCCCGGTCTTGCGCTGAAGCTTCACTGTTGGGTGTTCCTTCCAGGAGCCGCCGCGGCGTCGATACCGAATCCGTGCGTGAGCTCGGTGGCGGCGTGTGTCAGTAACCGTGTACGGCCGAAATTAGGCAGATCAGGTGACATGGCTGGCGGGGGAGAGTGAACGGTAGGTGAACCGTGACGGAAGCCGTGGTGAGCCGTGGCCAGAGCCTGTGGGGCCATTGTCCCGGGGGTGCGGCGGGTGGCGGGAGGGAGGTTTACGGCGGGGCCGCGCGGGGTCGTACGGGCTCCCGGACAGGCGAGGGCGCGCTCCGGCGGCGCGAGGCGCGGAGCGCAGGGTTGTGCGCCGGTACGCGGGCGTGCGGGGGCCGCACCGGGGCCACTCGGGAGGGTGGTGGTGGTGCGGGGCGGGTTGCCCCCGGAAGGGTGAGGCCGCCCGGACGGGTGAGGGGTGCCGGTGCCGCTCGCGGTCAGCGGCCCCCCGGGGAGATCGCCGCGAGGGCCGCGTCGATCAGGTCCCGGTCGACGGCGTACGACAGGAGCGCCCGGGCCTCGGGCGGGGAGAGCCAGCAGAGCTCGTCGACCTCGCCGTTGGGGCGGAAGGCGCCACCCGTGGCCTCGGCCGCCCAGTAGCGGACCTCCTTGGGGCGGTCGCCCGCCCGGTAGCAGGCCTTGGGCAGCTCGGGGCCGAGGGCGCAGGTCATGCCGGTCTCCTCCAGCACCTCGCGGACGGCCGCGTGCCGGTGGTCCTCGCCGGGGTCGAGCTTGCCCTTGGGGAGGGACCAGTCGTCGTGCTTGGGGCGGTGGATGACGGCCACCTCGATGTCGCCGCTGCCGGTGTCGCCGGCCGCGACGCGGCGCCACAGGACGCAGCCGGCGGCGTGGACCAGGGGCGTCACCGGGCCGTCACCGCCGTACGCTGCCACGCGCGGTGGAAGCAGACGCGCGCCGCCTCCACCTCGTGCCGCTGGTCCGCGTGGAGCACGCCCAGCACGTACGCCGTCGCCGGCGCGATGCGCGGGGTGCGCGCGGCGCTCGCCGCCGCGGACGCGGCGTCCGCGGCGTCCCGGTGCCGGTCGAGCGCGCGGCCCGCCTCGTACAGCTGCGCCTCCGTGCCCAGCACCTCCTGGGCGTGGCGGTGCAGCCGCAGCAGCAGCCGTACGTGGTGCCAGGAGGTGTCGTGCTGCTCGCCGCCGACGGCGGGGCTCATCGGCAGCGCGGACACCGCGTCCAGCAGGCGCCGCTCGACGGCCTCGGCGGGCGGGGCGAGGACCTCGCCGGCGCGGGCGGCCGCGGCCGGACCCAGCGGTACCTCCGAGGCGAGCAGCGCCACCGCGTCGGCGAGCGCGTGGAAGCGGGACGAGCCGAGGGCCTGGAGCGCCGCCGAGTGGGCGCGCGTCCGGGCGAGGGTCAGGCGGCGCTCCAGCAGGGCCCCGGCCCGCGCGCCGCCCACCGCGAGCGCCTCGGCGCCGCCCGTCAGGCGGGACAGCGCGTCCACCAGGCGGACGAGCCGCGAGGTGCAGGCGTGCTCCTGCGCCAGCAGGCCGGACAGCCACGCCAGTTCGGTGCGCAGCTGGTCGGCCCAGGAGGCGTCGAGCAGCGGCCGGAAGGTGTGCAGCGTGGAGCCGATGCGCCGGGCGGCGGTGCGCAGTCCCCGTGCCGCCTCCTCGGCGCCGGCCGTGTCCGCGCCGCTCTCGGCGTGCAGGCGCAGGTTCCGTAGGAAGTCCCCCGCGCGGGCATGGAGGTACGGGGACAGGACCTCGCCCGCGGTGACCTGGTCAGGGCTGAGCACGCCGGCGCCTCCGCGCGTCTATGAGCATCTCCTGGACATGCCGCAGCGGCTGGCCGTCCCCGTCCGTCGCGCGCCGCGTCCACTCGCCGTCCGGGCCGAGGTGCCACGACGAGGTCGTGTCGGCCATGCCCGCCTCCAGCAGCCGGCAGAGCGAGGCGCGGTGCGCGGGGTCGGAGACCCGGACCAGCGCTTCTATCCGGCGGTCCAGGTTACGGTGCATCATGTCGGCGCTGCCGAACCACACTTCGGGCTCGCCGCCGTTCCCGAACGCGAAGATGCGCGAGTGTTCCAGGAACCGTCCGAGGATGGAGCGGACCCTGATGTGCTCGGAGAGGCCGGGCACGCCCGGCCGTACGGCGCAGATGCCGCGGACCCAGATGTCGACCGGTACGCCGGCCCGCGAGGCGCGGTAGCAGGCGTCGATAACGGCCTCGTCGACCATCGAGTTGACCTTGATCCGGACGTACGCGAGCCGCCCGGCCCGGTGGTGGACGATCTCCTTGTTGATGCGGGAGACCAGGCCGTCGCGGAGCGACTTGGGCGCGACGAGCAGGCGCCGGTAGGTCTCGCGGCGCGAGTAGCCGGACAGCCGGTTGAAGAGGTCGGACAGGTCCGCGCCGACCTGCGGGTCGGCGGTGAGCAGGCCGAGGTCCTCGTACAGGCGGGCGGTCTTGGGGTGGTAGTTGCCGGTGCCGACGTGGGAGTAGCGGCGCAGCGTCTCGCCCTCCTGGCGCACGACCAGGGAGAGCTTGCAGTGGGTCTTGAGCCCGACGAGGCCGTACACGACGTGGCAGCCGGCCTCCTCCAGCTTGCGCGCCCACTTGATGTTGGCCTGTTCGTCGAAGCGGGCCTTGATCTCGACGAGGACGAGGACCTGCTTGCCCGACTCGGCCGCGTCGATGAGGGCGTCGACTATGGGGGAGTCGCCGGACGTCCGGTACAGCGTCTGCTTGATGGCGAGGACGTCGGGGTCGGCGGCGGCCTGCTCCAGGAAGGCCTGGACGGAGGTGGAGAACGAGTCGTACGGGTGGTGGAGCAGGACGTCCCGCTCGCGCAGGGCGGCGAAGACGTCGGGCGCGGACGCCGACTCGACCTCGGCCAGGTCGCGGTGGGTCCCGGCCACGAACTTCGGGTACTTGAGCTCGGGCCGGTCCAGGGCCGAGATCCCGAACAGCCCGGTGAGGTCCAGCGGTCCGGGCAGCGGGTACACCTCGGCGTCGGTGACCTTGAGCTCGCGGACGAGCAGGTCGAGGACGTACGGGTCTATCGACTCCTCGACCTCCAGGCGCACCGGCGGTCCGAAGCGGCGCCGCATGAGCTCCTTCTCCAGCGCCTGGAGGAGGTTCTCGGCGTCGTCCTCCTCGACCTCCAGGTCCTCGTTGCGCGTCACGCGGAACATGTGGTGAGCCAGCACCTCCATGCCCGGGAACAGCTCCTCCAGGTGCGCGGCGATGACGTCCTCCAGCGGGACGTAGCGCTGCGGCGATGCCTCCAGGAAGCGGGAGAGCAGCGGCGGGAC
The DNA here is from genome assembly GCF_044765045.1 of Streptomyces sp. NPDC093546. NCBI lineage: Bacteria > Bacillati > Actinomycetota > Actinomycetes > Kitasatosporales > Streptomycetaceae > Streptomyces > Streptomyces sp. NPDC093546. Next base: position 25,917 of record NZ_JBIWJG010000003.1, read on the forward strand.
CTTCACGCGTGCGAAGTGGCGGTGGCCGCTGACGGGGTTGCGTACGACGACGGCGAGGTTGAGGGAGAGGCCGGAGATGTACGGGAAGGGGTGCGCCGGGTCGACGGCGAGCGGGGTGAGGACCGGGAAGATCTGCTGGCGGAAGAGGGTGAAGAGCCGGGCCTGCTCCTTCTCGGTCAGCTCGGGCCAGCGGATGAGGTGGATGCCCTCGTCGGCGAGGGCCGGGGCGATGTCCTGCTGGAAGCAGGCGGCGTGCCGGGCCATGAGCTCCCGCGAGCGGGTCCAGATCAGCTCCAGGACCTCGCGCGGCTGGAGTCCGGAGGCGGACCGGGTGGCCACGCCGGTGGCGATGCGGCGCTTGAGGCCGGCGACCCGGACCATGAAGAACTCGTCGAGGTTGGAGGCGAAGATCGCGAGGAAGTTCGCTCGTTCGAGGAGGGGCGTTGCCGGGTCCTCGGCGAGCTCCAGCACCCGTTCGTTGAACGCCAGCCAGGACCGTTCGCGGTCCAGGAAGCGGCCGGGGGGCAGCTCGCCGGCGGGGCCGTCCTCGTCGTACGCGTCCAGGTCGGAGTCGAGGTCCGGCGCCAGGTCGGACACGGGCCCGGCGGTCACCATGTGCGGTCGGTGCGCGGCTATGGACCCCACGGACGGCTGGGCGGGCTTGACCGGGACGTCGGCCTCGGCGGGCTGCTGGCTCATGGCACCATTCTTCCGCGCCAGGGGGTGGTCAAGCGCGTCGGAGCGGGCCGCTGACACGGCGGGCTTCATTCACTGAGCGTCGCAAGCCCTTCTGAATGGTCGGTAACCATTACGTGACGTGCTGGGGGCGGACGGCCAGACCCCCGTCCAGGCCGTCCGCCCCCGGTCCGGTGGTTACGCGTGGTGGCGGCGCAGGACGCGGAAGGCGGCGTACGCGGCCAGGGCCGCGAGGGCGAGGACGATGCCGGTCTCGACGAGCTGGACGGGCCAGAAGTGCGAGGCGGGGTGGTATTCGGCGTACCAGCCGGTGATACCGAGGCTCGCGGGGCAGTCGTCCAGGCCGCCGGTTGCCCGCCAGCACGCGTCGTACGGGAGTCGGCCGTGCGCGGTGACGTATCCGGACTCGAGCAGGAAGGCGTCCCGGGGGAGGGCCTGCATGCCGGTGAGCTTGTCGGTGCCCGGCCCGCTCAGCGTCAACGAAGGCCACACGTCCCACCGCAGCGAGCCGAGCGCCAACAACACCGTGCCGGTGACGACTCCCGTGACGGCCATGGCGGGCACGGTACGGCGCACCAGCTGGCCGACCACGGCCGCGACGGCGACGCCGAGCAGGCTGTACGCGGCGAGGACCGGGCCCGTCGCCTCGTACACGCCCCGGTCGGGCCAGCTGAGGTTGTAGCTGCCCCTGATCGGCGTCCAGCCGAACCGGAAGGCCGCGATCAGCACGGCCGACGTGGCCGCCGCCAGGACGGCCGCCACCATCAGCTTCGACGTGAGCCAGCGGGACGGTGCCACCGACTGGGTCCAGGCGACCTTGTACGTACCACTCTCCAGCTCGCGGGCGATCATCGGGCCCGCCACGAAGACGCCGATGAGGATCGGGACGAGCAGGAGGAAGGTCGAGGCGCCGTCCATCACCAGGCTCAGGATCCCCAGCGGGCTCATCTGACCGTTGAAGATCCGGTGCGGCACGGCGTGTGACCACCAGCGCAGTCCGGTCGCCACCGCCACGGCCAGGACCACCAGGCCGCCCGCCGTCCACAGCGCGCGCCGGTGCTGGCGCACCACGACCCGGCGCGGGCCGCTCACCAGGGAGGAGCTCATGCCGCCACCGTCCGGTCAGCCGTCGGCAGGAGCAGGGACGGGGCGTCGGGGGAGCGGAGATGGCCCAGCAACAGTTCCTCCAGGGTGGGTTCCATGGTCTGCCAGGAGCGGTCGTCGACCGGGCCTTCCCGGCGGACGAGCGCGGTGAGCTGGCGGCCGGTCGTACGGGACTCGATGACCGTGTGCGGGGCGAGGTCGCCGACCGGGCCCGTGACCAGCGTGTGGGCGGCGAGGATGTCGTCGATGCCGCCGCCGAGGCGGACCCGGCCGCCGTCGACCAGGAACAGGTAGTCGCAGGCGCCCTCCAGTTCGCCGAGGATGTGCGACGACATCACGACCGTCGTGCCGCGCTCGGCCGCGTCCGCCATGAGCGTGCCCATGAGCTGGTGGCGCGCGAGGGGGTCGAGGTCGGCCATCGGCTCGTCGAGCAGCATCAGTTCGGCGCGCTTGCCGAGTGCGAGGGCGAGCGCCACGCGGGTGCGCTGGCCGCCGGAGAGGCTGCGGATGCGGGCGGCGCGGTCCAGGTCTCCGACGGCGGCCTCGGCGGCTTCGGCGTCCCAGCGGCCGGGGTTGAGCTCCGCGCCCATGCGGAGGGTGTCGGCGAGGGTGAGCTGCGGGTACAGCGGCTTGTCCTGGGCGACGTACGCCACCCGGCGGCGGGCGGAGGCCGGGTCGGTGCCCAGGACGCGGAGGGTGCCGGCGGTCGGCCGCATCAGCCCTGCGGCGAGGGCGAGGAGCGTGGACTTGCCGGCGCCGTTAGGGCCGACGAGCGCGCAGATCCGGCTCTCCGGGAGGCGGAAGGAGCAGTCGTCCAGGGCGGGTGTGCGCCGTCCGTACCGTTTGGTGAGGCCGTGGGCCACCAAGGCGCTGGTCATGAGTCGTCCCCCTCGTAAGTCTGTTCGAGTACGGAGCCGAAGAGCGCCGCCACGTCGTCCCGCTCCAGCCCGGCCGCACGGGCGCGGGCGGCCCAGGCGGCCAGCTCGTCGCGGAGCGGGGAGTCGGCGGAGGTGCTGCCGAGCGTCTTCCGTACGAAGGTGCCGAGGCCGCGGCGGGCCTCGACCAGGCCCTCGCGCTCCAGTTCGCGGTAGGCCTTGAGCACCGTGTTCGGGTTGATGGCGGTGGCCTCGACGACCTCGCGCGCGGTGGGCAGCTTGTCGCCGGGCTCCAGGAGTCCCAGGCGCAGGGCCTGTTTGGTCTGCTGGACGATCTGGAGGTAGGTGGCGACGCCGCTGCGCCGGTCGATGCGGTACGCGACCACGTCCTTGCACCACCCTTTCACTAATCAAGTAGTGAAAGGGTGGTGCAAGAGAGGGCGAGGTGTCAACACCTCGCCCTCCGAGCGCTGTTACGCCTTCTTACGACGCGTCACGTCACATCAGGTCTCCGAGCGGTACATCAGGTCCACCTCGTGCGTCGCGAACCCCATCCGCTCGTACACCCGCACCGCCGCCGTGTTGTCCGCGTCCACGTACAGCATCGCCGTCGGCAGCCCCTGCGCCGCCAGGTGCCGCAGGCCGATCGCCGTCAGCGCCTTGCCGAGGCCGCCGCCCTGCGCCTGCGGGCTGATGCCGAGGACGTACACCTCACCCAGTCGCTCCTCGGCGTGCGTCTTCGTCCAGTGGAAGCCCACCAGCTCGCCGTCCGCTTCCCGTACGGCGAGGAAGAAGCCCTTCGGGTCGAACCATGGCTCCGCCTTGCGGTCGTCCAGGTCCCGCTGCGTCATCGATCCCTGCTCCGGGTGGTGCGCGAACGCGGCCGCGTTCACCGCGAGCCAGGCCGCGTCGTCCTGCCCCGGTACGAAGGTGCGCACGGTGATGCCCGGTGGCAGCTCCGGCTCGGGGATGTCCAGCGGCGCGAGCGGCCGGCGCATCTGGCGCAGCTCGCGGAAGAGCGTCAGCCCGAGGACCTGGGAGAGGTGGCGGGCGGCCGACTTGCCGCCGTGCGCCCACACGCGCAGCCGCTTGCCCGAGGCGGCGAGCAGCGCGGCGCCGAGCGCCCGGCCGTGGCCACGGCCGCGGTGCGCGGGGTGGACGACGAGCTCGGCGGCGGGCGCCTCGACCGGGTCGGTGTCCTCCAGCTGGGCGTACCCCACGAGCTCGCCGCTGACGGTGAGCAGCAGGTGCGAGACCCCCTCGCGCCGCCCGTGGCGCAGCTGGAGCCGCCCCTGCTCGGAGACGGCCTGCATCCCGTCGATGCGGGCGGCCTCGGCGAGCAGGTCGAGGACGTCCTGGGCCTGCGCGGGGGTGAGCTCGTCGAGGGTGTCGATACGTCGACCGGGCTCAATGCCGGGTACGGGGGCGTCAGTCGTCATGCGTATGAGCCTACGGCGAGGGCCTTTCGGAGGAAGGCAACCAGCTCGTAACCCGCTCCCCCCTGTTGCGCTACGCGCGTTGACTCTAGGCTGCGCTGGGCCCTACCCGTCCACACGCCTTGTCGTACCCAGAGGGGACAGATGTCAGCGACACACAAGAAGCAGCGCGCGGTCACGCGGATACTCGCCACCGCCGCCGGACTGGCGACCGTCGGAGCCGTGGTCGCAGCCCTGCCGGCGGGCGCCGACGACCGGGTGCAGGCCGCCGGGCACCACTCCGGCCGCACCGTCGACGTACAGCTGCTCTCCTTCAACGACCTGCACGGCAATCTGGAGCCCCCGGCCGGATCCTCCGGCGAGGTCAGCCACACGCACGCGGACGGCCGGGTCGAGAAGATCAAGGCGGGCGGCGTCGAGTACCTCGCCACCCACCTGCGCACCGCGCGCCAGGGCCACCCGTACTCCATCACCGCCGCCGCTGGCGACATGATCGGCGCCTCGCCGCTGATGTCGGGCCTCTTCCACGACGAGCCCACCATCGAGGCGCTGAACAAGCTCAAGCTCGATGTGACGTCCGTCGGCAACCACGAGTTCGACGAGGGGGCCAAGGAGCTCGCCCGGATGCAGAACGGCGGCTGCCACCCCACCGGCGGCTGCTACGAGGACGGCAAGACCTTCCCCGGCGCGAACTTCCCTTACCTCGCCGCCAACGTGACGGACGAGAAGACCGGCAAGCCGATCCTCGACCCGTACTTCATCTGGGAGCGCAAGGGCGTCAAGATCGGCTTCATCGGCGTGACCCTGGAGGGCACCCCGAACATCGTCACCGCCGAGGGCGTCAAGGGCCTGAAGTTCGGTGACGAGGTCGAGACGATCAACAAGTACACCAAGGTCCTGGAGCGCAAGGGCGTCAAGTCGATCGTCGCCCTCGTCCACGAAGGCGGCGCCCCGGCCTCGACCTCGTACAACTACGACTGCGACAGCCCGGGTGCGGGCGACGGGATCTCCGGGCCGGTCGTCGACATCGCGAAGAGGCTGAGCCCGCAGGTCGACGCCCTGGTCACCGGCCACACGCACCAGGCGTACGTCTGCACGATCCCGGACCCGAGCGGCAAGCCGCGCATGGTCACGTCGGCGTCCTCGTACGGCAAGCTCTACACGGACACGACGCTGACGTACGACCGGAAGACCAAGGACATCGTCCGTACGGCGGTGAAGTCGGCCAACCGCGTCGTCTCGCGCGACGTGGCGAAGGCCGCCGACATGACCTCGCTGATCGAGCGGTGGAACGCGCTCGCCGCACCCATCGCCAACAAGCCGCAGGGCTACATCTCCGCCGACATCAACGGCCGCGGCTCCACGGCGTACGAGAAGCCGCTCGGCGACCTGATCGCCGACGCGCAGCTCGCCGGGCTCGCCCCCGCCGACAAGGGCGGCGCGCAGATCGCGCTGATGAACCCGGGCGGTATCCGCTCGGACCTGGTGTTCAAGGCGTCCGGCGCCGAGGGCGACGGGGTGGTGACGTACGGCGAGGCGTTCACCGTGCAGCCGTTCACCAACATGATGAACGTCGTCGACCTGACCGGCGCCCAGCTCATTGCGGGTCTCCAGCAGCAGGTCAGCGGCTCCAACGAGGCCTCGCCGAAGATCCTCCAGGTGTCGAAGGGCTTCACGTACACCCTCGACCTGACGAAGACGGGCGCGGCCCGTGTCGACGCCGCCTCGGTGAAGCTGAACGGTGAGCCGATCGACCCGGCGAAGACGTACCGCGTCGCGATGAACGAGTTCCTCGCGGGCGGCGGCGACGGCTTCCCGGCGCTCGGCCAGGGCAAGAACAAGCTGGTGGGCGCGTCCGACCTGGACATGCTGAACGCCTACCTGGCGGCGAACTCCTCGCCGTCGAACCCGATCGCGCCCCCGGCGGCCGACCGCATCACGGTCGTCAAGTAGCGGGCGTCGCGTAGCGGGTACGCGTACGAGCACGGGGCGGGGCGGCCGGGACCATCGAGGTCCGGCCGCCCCGCTCATATGTGGGGGGCGGCCGCCGGGGGTGGCGTCGGCGCGCCCGGCAGGCGGATCACCGCGCGGGTGCCGCTGCCCTCCCGCGCGCCCACCGGGATCAGCCGCACCTCGCCGCCCGCCCGGCTCACGGTGCGGGCGACGATCGACAGGCCGAGCCCGGAGCCCGGCAGGCTGCGGGCCGACGGGGAGCGCCAGAAGCGCTCGAAAACGTGCGGGAGCTCCTCGGTGGGGATGCCCGGCCCGTGGTCCCGTACCGTCAGCTCGCCGTCCACCAGGGACACTTCGATCGTCCCGCCCGGCGGCGAGAACTTCACCGCGTTGTCGAGGACGTTGACCAGCGCGCGCTCCAGGCCGGCCGGTTCGGCCCGTACGTACCAGGGGCGGACGTCCTCGGCGGTGATCGTCAGCTCGGGGCCGCGCAGCCGCGCCCGCTGGATCGCCGTGTCCAGGATGTCGTGCAGCGCCACCACCTCCAGCCGGCCGCCCGGTCCGGTCGCGTCCGGCCGGGACAGCTCCTGGAGGTCGCCGATGAGCGCCGCCAGCTCCGTCATCTGCGCCTTGACCGACGCCATCAGGGCCCGCCGGTCCTCGGGCGGGATCGCCCGGCCGGTTTCGTCACTGCGCGCCAGCAGCTCGATGTTGGTGCGCAGCGAGGTCAGCGGCGTGCGCAACTCGTGCCCGGCGTCGGCGATCAGCTGGGCCTGCCGGTCGCGGGAGGAGGCGAGCGCGGCCGTCATCGCGTTGAACGACCGCGACAGGCGGGCGATCTCGTCCTCGCCCTCGACGGGGATGCGTACCGTCAGGTCCTCGGTCCGCGCCACGTGCTCGACCGCCCCCGTGAGCCGGTCGACGGGCTTGAGCCCGGTGCGGGCCACCCACAGTCCGGCGGCGCCCGCGCCGACCGCCCCGACCCCGGCGAGCAGGGCGAGGACGAGCGTCAGATCATCGAGCGCGTCCTCCACTTCGTTGAGGGGGCGGGCCACGGACACGGCACCGGAGTAGCCGGCCAGCGGATAGGTGAGCACGCGGTACTCGGAGCCGTCGGACGCCTTGGCGTTGTGCGCGGTCTCCTCAGCCCGGCTCTCGGCGACCGCGATGTCGGCGGACGTGACGGTGACGGACTGCTGGCCGGTGAGGACGCAGCTGTTGCCCTTGGCGTCGATGACCTGGATGGTCTGCTTGAACAGGTCCTGGTTGGGGAGGTCCGGCGGGGCGGTGCCCGGAGCCCGGCAGTTGCCCGCCCTCACCTGCCTGAGGACGGCGCCGGGGTCGACCCGTTTGTCCCGCAGCGCCTCGTCCAGCGAGCCCAGCAGCGCGCCCCGCACCATGAACCACGACGTCACCGCCACCGCGGCCACCGCCACCGCGACCGCGACCGCCGTCAGCAGGGCGAGGCGCGAGCGCAGCGGCAGCGCGTGGAAGCGTCGCAGTGGGCCCCTCATCCGTCGCCCCCCGTGCGCAGCACGTAGCCCACGCCCCGCACGGTGTGCACCAGGCGCGGCTCGCCCGCCGCCTCGGTCTTGCGCCGCAGGTACATCACGTACACGTCCAGGGAGTTGGAGCTCGGCTCGAAGTCGAAGCCCCACACCGCCTTAAGGATCTGCTCCCGCGTCAGCACCTGGCGCGGATGCGACAGGAACATCTCCAGGAGCGTGAACTCGGTGCGGGTCAGCTCCACGCGCCGCCCGCCCCGCGTCACCTCGCGCGTCGCCAGGTCCATCCGCAGGTCCGCGAAGCTCAGCACCTCTGCTTCTGGCTGCTCGCCCACGGTCCGGGCGTACGAGCTGCGCCGCAGCAGCGCGCGGATCCGCGCGAAGAGCTCGTCCAGCTCGAACGGCTTGACCAGGTAGTCGTCCGCGCCCGCGTCGAGTCCGGTGACGCGGTCGCCGACCGTGTCCCGGGCCGTCAGCATCAGGATCGGCACGGTCGACCGGGTGGCGCGGATGCGGCGCGCGGCGGTCAGGCCGTCCATGCGGGGCATCTGGATGTCGAGGACCAACAGATCGGGTGCGTACGCCTCGATCTTCGCGAGCGCGTCGACGCCGTCGACGGCGACCTCGGTGCCGTACCCCTCGAAGGCGAGGCTGCGCTGGAGCGCCTCGCGGACGGCGGGCTCGTCGTCGACGATCAGGATGCGCTCGGCGTCAGCGGGTCCGTTCACGGGGTTCATGAGGTTCACGGGGTCAGCCTCGCACGCGTTCAGGAGCCGTCGCGGAGCTCGTCGAGGTCGGCCTTGACGGTGTTGACGGGTATGGCGAAACCGAGGCCCACGCTGCCGGCGGTGGAGCCGGTGGCGGCGCTCGGCGAGTACATGGCGGAGTTGATGCCGATGACCTCGCCGTTCATGTTGATCAGCGCGCCGCCGGAGTTGCCGGGGTTGAGGGAGGCGTCTGTCTGGATGGCCTTGTACGTCGTCTTCGACTGGCCCGTGTCGCCGTTGAACTCCCGCCCGCCGAACTCGAACGGCCACCCCTGGCCCGGGGCCTGCGGCTGCTGGTCCTCCTCCTTGGAGACCGTCACATCGCGGTCGAGCGCGGAGACGATCCCGCTGGTGACGGTGCCGGTCAGCCCCTCGGGCGAGCCGATCGCGACGACCTGGTCCCCGACGCGCACCTTGCCGGAGTCGCCGAGCGTGGCGGGCTTCAGCCCGGAGGCGCCCTTGAGTTTGACCAGCGCGAGGTCCTTGCCGGGGTCGGTGCCGACGACCTCGGCGGCGTACGTCTTGCCGTCGTTGAGCCGGACCGTGATCTCGGAGGCGCCGGAGATCACGTGGTTGTTGGTGACGATCTCGCCGTCGCCGGTCATGATCACCCCCGACCCGGTGGACCGCCCGGCCGTGGACGCGGCCTTGATCTCGACGATGCTCGGCGACACTGCCTGCGCGACCCCGGCGACGGTGTTCTTGCTGGACTGCGCCACGCTGGTCCCGTTGACCGCGCTCCCCGCGCCCTCACCGCCCCGGCTCACCTGCTGCACCAGCGCCGACGCCCCGCCCCCTATCCCTGCGGCCGCGATGGCGACGGCGACGATGAGCGCGACGGGCCGCCGGGCCCGCTCGCGCCGCGGCGGCGCGGGCGCGTACCCGGGTGGCGCGTACGCCGGCGGCGGCGGATACGACGGGGAAGTCTGCTGCTGGTCACCTTGCGAGTAGTCCGTCATGCATACGACTCTCGATGCCGTACATGAGAGGACGCTGAGGACGCCCTAAGAGTCCGGACAGATTCCCGTATGCCGCATATAAAGAGCCGCGCGGAGCGCCTCTGCGCCGCCGCCTACTCCCCGTCGCACCCGCACGACCGGCGCACGATCAGCGCCGACGGGAACTGCTTCACCCGCTCCCGGCGCGAGCCCGCCACCCTGAGGCCGTCGTCGAGGACCAGGTCCACCGCCGCGCGGGCCATCGCCGGACGGTCGGAGGAGACCGTCGTCAGGGGCGGGTCCGTCAGGGCGGCCTCCTTCACGTTGTCGAAGCCCGCGACCGCGAGGTCGCCCGGGACGTCGAGGCGCAGCTCGCGGGCGGCGCGCAGGACGCCGATGGCCTGGTCGTCGGTGGAGCAGAAGATCGCCGGGGGCCGGTCCGGGCCGGAAAGGATCTTCAGGGCGACCTGGTACGCGTCGTAGCGGTTGTACGCGGCCTGGAACAGCCGGCCCTCCACCGAGCGGCCGGACTCCAGCATCGCGCGGCGCCAGCCCTCCTCGTGGTCGGCCACCGGGTCGCCGACCGCCGGGGTCGACTCGACGCCGCCGAGGCAGGCGACGTACGCGTGGCCGTGCTCCAGCAGGTGGCGGACGGCGAGCTGGGCGCCGCCGATGTCGTCCGTGACGACCGCGACGTCGTCGATGGCCTCGGGCCGCTCGTGCAGCAGCACCACGCGGGCGTCCCACGCCTCGATCTCCTGCGCGGCGCGCTGGCTGGGGCCCTGGCTGACCAGGATGAGGCCGGCGACCCGCATGCCGAGGAAGGCCCGCAGGTAGTGGAGCTCGCGCTCGTCGCGGTAGTCGGAGTTGCCGACGAGGACCATCTTGCCGCGGTCGGCGGCTGCCCGTTCGACCGCGTGCGCCATCTCCGCGAAGAACGGCTGCCGGGCGTCGGGGACGATCATGCCTATGAGGTCCGTGCGCCGCGACGCCATGGCCTGGGCGACCCGGTCGGGCCGGTAGCCCAGCTCCTTGATCGCTGCGAGTACCCGCTCGCGCGTGGCCGGGGCGACCGGCCGGGGTCCGTTGTTGATGACGTAGCTCACGACCGCGGTCGAAGTACCCGCAAGTCGTGCCACGTCGTCCCGCGTCACCTTGGCCACGCGCCGCAGTCTACGCGGGGTGACCTACCTCTGGGCAGGTCGTACGGCCGCTTCCTCGACCTCTTCGGTGTCGGCCGTACGGGTGACGGCGGCCTTTTTGGCCTCCTTCGTACGGGCTTCGTCGGCCGCGCGCTCCACCTTCTCCGGGGTGACGAACCGGTAGCCGACGTTCCGGACGGTTCCGATGAGCGACTCGTGCTCGGGCCCCAGCTTGGCGCGCAGCCGCCGGACGTGGACGTCCACCGTCCGCGTACCGCCGAAGTAGTCGTAGCCCCAGACCTCCTGCAGCAGCTGGGCACGGGTGAAGACCCGGCCCGGGTGCTGGGCGAGGTACTTCAGCAGCTCGAACTCCTTGAAGGTCAGGTCCAGGACCCGCCCCTTCAGCTTCGCGCTGTACGTCGCCTCGTCGACCGACAGGTCGCCGTTGCGGATCTCCATCGGGGAGTCGTCGGCGGTGATCTGCTGGCGGCCCATCGCGAGGCGCAGCCGCGCCTCGACCTCGGCGGGGCCCGCCGTGTCCAGCAGGACGTCGTCGATGCCCCAGTCGGCGGTGACGGCGGCCAGTCCGCCCTCCGTGACGACCAGGATCAGCGGGCAGCCGGGCCCGGTGGAGCGCAGGAGCTGACACAGCGACCGCACCTGCGGCAGGTCGCGGCGGCCGTCGACGAGGATCACGTCGGCACCGGGGGTGTCGACGAGTGCGGGGCCCTCGGCGGGCGCCACGCGCACGTTGTGCAGCAGCAGTCCGAGGGCGGGGAGCACCTCCGTGGACGGCTGGAGGGCATTGGTCAGGAGCAGCAGAGAGCTCATCGCGACGCCCCACCTGCCCGGGTCGTCGTTCCTCGGTCGTGCACGGTTCGCTCGCCCATAACGTCGGTTCCTCCTCGGTCCCTGCGAGGACGTCCTGTGGCACTGCTGTCGACTCCCGCGCCCAGAGAGCCTTTGTTCATCCGCCTGTAACAACGGTGGCGAAACACAAAAGGACCCGGGGGCTGCTTCGCCCGGATCCTCTTCCCAGCACAATAGCCGACATGGGATCCGAGGCAGAGGGCGCGTTTCACATCGCGGATGTTTCCTCGGTCACTCCTGGACTTCTGCGCGCCACCCTCCGTACCCCTGACGGGATCCGTATCGAAGCGGTACACGAGCCGCATATGGGCCATAGGGACAGTGTTGCGGACACGGCCATCGTTGTCGCCCACGGCTTCACCGGCTCGGTGGACCGGCCGGCCGTCCGGCGGGCGGCCCAGGCGTTCCGGCGGCGCGCGGCGGTGGTGACCTTCTCCTTCCGCGGGCACGGCCGCTCCGGCGGCCGCTCGACGGTCGGCGACCGCGAGGTGCTGGACCTGGCCGCCGCCGTGAGCTGGGCCCGGGATCTTGGGTACACGCGCGTGGTGACGGTCGGCTTCTCCATGGGCGGCTCGGTGGTGCTGCGGCATGGCGCGCTGTACCGGGACGACCCGAGGGCGCGCGCGGACGCGGTCGCCGCCGTGAGTGCTCCCGCGCGCTGGTACTACCGGGGTACGGCTCCGATGCGCCGGCTGCACTGGGTGGTGACCCGGCCCGCCGGGCGCCTGGTGGGCCGCTACGGGCTGCGCACCCGCATCCACGACCGCGACTGGGACCCGGTGCCGATGCCGCCGGTCGAGGCGGTGCCGCTGATCGCGCCGGCGCCGCTGCTGATCGTGCACGGCGACCGCGATCCGTACTTCCCGCTGGACCACCCGCGGATGCTGGCGGCGGCCGGACCGTCCGAGCTGTGGCTGGAGCCGGGCATGGGCCATGCCGAGAACGCGGCCGACGACGCCCTCCTCGCCCGGCTCGCGGACTGGCTGTCGGCGGCATAGCCCATCATGGATGCCGACGAGGCCGATGAGGCCGACGAGAGGAGTGCCGCTATGGCAGCGGGGACCATCCGCTACTGGGCCGCGGCCAAGGCCGCCGCCGGGACCGCCGAGGAGCCGTACGCCGCGGAGACCCTGGCCGAGGCGCTGGAGGCCGTGCGCGAGCGGCACCCGGGCGAGCTCGCCCGCGTGCTCCAGCGGTGTTCCTTCCTGGTCGACGGCGACCCCGTCGGGACCCGGGCGCATGAGACCGTACGGCTGGCCGAGGGCGGCACGGTCGAGGTGCTCCCGCCGTTCGCAGGAGGGTGAACCGCACACCATGAGCAGCAGCGACCAGCAGTACCCGCCGTACGGCGAGTCGTCGTACGGCGGGCCGTCGTACGAGCAGCAGGCGTACGGACAGCAGACCTACGGGCAGCAGGCCTACGGCCACCAGGAGCCCGAGCCCGGCGTCGCGCAGACGTGGCAGGGCCAGACCTGGGACACGAACTACCAGCCGAGCGTCCAGGAGCAGCAGGCGGCGGCCCAGGCCCAGCCTCCGGCCCACCCCCAGGCCCAGTCCCCGGTCTCGTACCCGCTGCCGCCCGAGGTGCCGTACGACACCCCGACGACGATGCTGCGCCCGGTGGCGCCCGAACCGGCCCCCGCCGTGGCGGAGGTCCCCGAGTACGGCGCGCCCACCACGCTGGGCAACGTCCAGATGACCGCCGCCCAGCGCGCCCGCGCCGAGGGCCGTTCGCCGATCATCGAGCCCGGCGTCCAGCCGGCCGCGCTCACGGCGCTGCTCGGCGTCCTGCTCGCCGCGGGCGCCGCACTCTCCCCGTACGGGCTCCTCGTCCCGCTGGTGCTGCTCCAGGCCGTCACGGCCGCCGGATGGTTCCGGCTCAACGGCATGTGGCCGGCCCGGCAGGGCATCGCGCTCGCCTTCGCGGGCGGCGTCACCGCCGACATCGCGCTGCTCGCCGCCGGTGAGGAGCACGCGCCCGTCGCGATCCTCGGCACTCTCGGGGTGTGGGTGCTGCTGGTGCTCGTGCTCCAGCTGCGCAGTCACGCGGGCGCCGACGAGCGGCAGTACGGGCTGATGGCCACGGTGGCCTCGTCGGCGCTGGCCGTCGTCGCGGCCGGGTACCTCGCCGCCGCGCCGGACGCGGTGGTCGTGGGCGCCCTCGCGGCCGCGGCCGCGGTGCTCGTCCGCGCGCTGCCGCTGCCGGGTGCCGTGACGCTCGTCGGGGGCCTGCTGGCGGCCGCGGGAGCCGGGGCGGCGGCCGGGGGGCCGGTCGGCGCCGGGCCGCTCGGAGGCGCGCTGCTGGGGCTCGGGGCCGGGGTGTGCGCGCTGATCGGCCACCGGGTGGCGAGCTACGACTATCCGTCGCGCTTCGTGCACATGACGGCCGGGGTGGCGCTGCCGCTCGCGGTCGCCGCGCCCGCCGTGTACCTGCTGGGGCGCGTGCTGGTGTGACGGCGCTGGTGTGACGGCTGCGGCTGACGGCCGTGGCTTTTCGTGAGGGAACCAATGAACGATCCCGTACGTCGATCATGACGTGACGGGGGGCCGGGCGCGACAAGGGTGGGGGATCACCGAACCATGCGAGCACTGCGAATACTGTTGATCACCGCCGTGGTACTCGGTGGCCTCTTCATCGCCGCGGACCGGCTGGCGGTGAACTACGCGGAGGGCGAGGTGGCCGGCAAGATCCAGGCCCAGCGGGGCGTGGGCGGCGGCTCGGCGGACGTTTCCATCAAGGGCTTCCCCTTCCTGACGCAGGTGCTGGGCAAGGAGCTCGACGAGGTCGACGTCACCCTCAACGGCGTCGAGGCGCAGGCCGGCGGTCGCACGCTGCACATCGCCCGGATGACCGCCGCGCTCCACGACGTGCGGCTGGGGGGCAACTTCTCCACGGCCACCGCCGCCACCGCCACGGGCACCGCGCGCGTCTCGTACGCCGAACTCGCCAAGGCGTCCGGCGAGGACGTCACCGTCGGCTACGGCGGCAACGGCAAGGTGAAGGTCACCGGCTCGGTGCAGGTCCCGGTGCTGGGCAGCGTCACGCGCAGCGTGCTGTCGACCGTGAGCATCGCCGACGGCGACACGATCCGGGTCCGCGCCGACGAGGTGCCCGGCGAGGGCATACCCGGCGTGGAGGAGCGGGTCCGCGAGCGCACGGACTTCGACCGCTCGGTCGCCGGCCTGCCGGCCGGCCTGAAGCTCCAGAAGGTCGAGGCGACGGCCGAGGGCGTCGTCATCACGCTGACCGGCACGAACGTCGTCCTGGCGGGCTGACGAACGAGCTCCATGGGGCCGTGGCCACATGGTGAGACGGCGGCGTCCGCTCCGTAAACCACCTGCGACGACGGCCTGAGGGGCGAGGGGTCGGGGAGGCTCCGGGGCCCTACCCCATCCCACATTGCGGACGATCGCGTCTCGAAATGCGACACGCCGGTGACACGGCCGCCCGTCCGTCCCTACGATCTGACCCATGAAGCGACAGGCGGAACTCACGAAGCGGCGGGCAGTAGACCTGTGCCGCGTCGCCGCCATGCTCTGTCGCTCCGTCTGAGCGGGACCCCAACCTCCCGCCTTCCCCCGGGCCCTTGAGCACCTCGGGCCCATCCCCCGTGCCGAACGCAGCCGACGAGCGCGCCCGTCCCCGCGTACCCCGTACACGACGAGCGACCGGCGGCCCGCCGGCACCACCCGCCACACCCCGCCGCACACTGCCCCGGAGGAGAAAAGCATGAGCCGCAGCGACGTCCTGGTAGACGCCGACTGGGTCGAGGCCCACATCGACGACCCGAAGGTCGTCATCGTCGAGGTCGACGAGGACACGTCCGCGTACGACAAGAACCACATCAAGAACGCCGTCCGGATCGACTGGAAGCAGGACCTCCAGGACCCGGTCCGCCGCGACTTCGTCGACCAGGAGGGCTTCGAGAAGCTCCTGTCCGCGAAGGGCATCGCCAACGACGACACCGTCGTCCTCTACGGCGGCAACAACAACTGGTTCGCCGCGTACGCCTACTGGTACTTCAAGCTGTACGGCCACGAGAACGTCAAGCTGCTCGACGGCGGCCGCAAGAAGTGGGAGCTCGACTCCCGCGACCTGGTCGACGGCTCCGAGGTCCCGAACCGCCCGGCCACCCAGTACAAGGCCAAGCCGCAGGACACCTCGATCCGCGCCTTCCGCGACGACGTCGTCGCCGCCATCGGCAGCCTGAACATCGTCGACGTGCGCTCCCCCGACGAGTTCAGCGGCAAGCTGCTCGCCCCGGCGCACCTCCCGCAGGAGCAGTCGCAGCGCCCCGGCCACGTGCCGAGCGCCCGCAACATCCCGTGGTCGAAGAACGCCAACGACGACGGCACCTTCAAGTCCGACGAGGAGCTCAAGGAGCTCTACGCCCAGGAGCAGGTCGACCTGGCCAAGGACACCATCGCCTACTGCCGCATCGGTGAGCGCTCGGCCCTGACCTGGTTCGTCCTGCACGAGCTGCTCGGCCAGGAGAACGTCAAGAACTACGACGGCTCGTGGACCGAGTACGGCTCCCTCGTCGGCGTGCCGATCGAGCTCGGCGCCAACAAGTAATCCGGACCTCCCGTCCACCCCTCACACCCCTCAGGAGTACCCATGTGTGGAGCACAGGCCGGCGGCCCGGACGCTTCGACGATCAAGCCCGGTGAGACCACGATCCAGGGACAGGTGACCCGTAACGGCGAGCCCGTCACTGGTTACGTCCGCCTCCTGGACTCGACCGGCGAGTTCACCGCCGAGGTCCCGACCTCCGCGACGGGCCAGTTCCGCTTCTACGCCGCCGAGGGCACGTGGACCGTCCGCGCGCTGGTCCCCGGCGCCACGGCCGACCGCACGGTCGTCGCGCAGCAGGGCGGCCTGGCCGAGGTCGCGATCGCGGTCTGACGGCGACGACGCTCTGACGGCGACGTCACACATACCGGCCGAAGGGCCGCACCTCCTGGGGGTTGGACGCTTACCGGGACCGAGGTGCGGCCCTTCGGTCGTACGCTGGACGTATGTACGCGCAGCGCCGGCGTGTCTACTTCCGGATGATGACGGCCTGCCTGGTGCTCTTCGTGGGCGCCTGGGCCGTCGTCCGGTTGTGGTCGGTCACGGCGGCGGTCGTGATGTGTTTCGTCGCCATGGTCATCCCGCCGGTCGCCGCGATGATCGCGAACCGGCGCGGGCCGGACGACCGCTGGTGGGACGACCCGTCCGGCGACCCGAAGTCCGACGAGTGGTGGGACGAACTCGACGGCAAGCGAAAGCGCCAGTAGGCCCGCGTCAGTAGACGAGCGCCTGCGTCCCCTCGGCCAGCGCCTCGCTGACGAAGACCTGCGCGCCCGCGATGCGCACGCCCTCCAGCACGTCCTTCTCCGTGATCTCGCGGCGCGCCGCGCACTGCGTGCACAGCGTGATGCGCCCGTTCGCCTGGATCGACTCGATCAGATCCGGCAGCGGCGCGGCGTGCGGCAGCTCGAACTCGGCCGCGCGCCCGGGCAGCGCGAACCACGACGACTCGCCGGTCAGCCAGAGTGAGACCTCCACTCCACTGGCCACGGCCACCGCCGCCACCGTGAACGCCTGCGAGCACCGCTCGGGGGCGTCGGCCCCGGCGGTCACCTTGATCACGAGCTTCTTCGCCATGGTCGAACTGTAATGCGCGGCGGCACAACCCCCCTTGGGTCTCACGTGTCACCTGGGTGACGCGGGTAACGGAACCTGCACCTCTGGTCTTGTGGGGGGACCCCTTTGGACACCGAAACACCGGCACCGCCGAGCCCCGCAGTGCGTCGGCCCCGTGGCCGTACCGCCCTGCTGCTCGCCCTGGCCGCCGTACTCGGCACCGTCGGCGGCACCACCGCCGGCTACACCATCCAGGCCGACCGCGCCCCGGAACCGCTGCCGCCGCTGAATCAGCCGGGCTTGGCGTACCCGGCGAAGCCCCTGCCGAAGGGCCAGGAGCCGGAGCCGCTGAGCGCCTCCGAGGACCACCAGGTCAAGACGGACGGTGACCTGCGGAAGCTGCTGCTGCCGACGCCGAAGGGCGCGCGGAAGGACGCGCGGCTGTCGGGCGACGAGGGGTGGATGGACCTGCCTACTTACGTCGCCTCCGGGTCCCTGTTTGGAATTCTCGCGACGGACGGTCTGCGGAGGATCGCCGTAACGGCGTGGGACGAGGGCGAGCACCGCACCACGACGATCCACCTCGTCCAGTACCGGCCGGGCGGCAAGGCCATGGCGCTCCACGAAGTCCAGGCGCACGTCGACAACATGCCCGACGCCTACGACGGTGCCGGAAATACAGGTGATCCGCTGAACGGCAGCGGTAACGGTCGCTACTACCTCTACACGTCGTGGGAGGACGCAGACTCCCGTTTCCACCGCGCGCGGGCCCTCTTCTTCCGGGGCGACGTGGTGGCGGACATCAACATCTACGACAGCGAGCCGATCGACAAGGACGACATCAGCAGGCTCGCCGAACGACAGCTGGAGCGCCTGTGAGCAAGGTGGTGGGAGTTGTCCTGCCGACGGTGCTGGTGCTCGGAGCGGTCGTCGGTGGTGTGACGTACACGAAGAACACGGTCGACCGTGCGGACAGGACCACGCCCACGGTCCTGTGGGCGGGGGACAGGAAGCCGCCGGACAATGACCCGGCGGGTGAGGTCGGCAAGGGCCGTTCCTCCACTCCCATGAGCAAGCTGCTGATGCCGGTTCCGGAGGGTTACAGCCTCGGCCCCGACATCAGGGAGTTCGGAAACGACGGCGAGATGGACGGGAAGCAGGCGGCGGCGTTCCTCAAGGATGCCGCCCGGGGCCTGACCGGGAAGGACCGAAAGGACGCCTACCGCCGGATCGACCAACTGGGGCTCCAGGGCATCGCGGCGCGTTCGTACGCCACCTCCGACGACAGGCTCTGGGGCGGATCCGTCCTCTTCCAGGTGCAGATCGTCCGGATGAAGGACCGGTCGAAGATCCGTGACCTGCACCGCCTGCGGGTCCAGATGGCGGAGGCGCTGAACCTCGAGGCCGGCCCGAAGATCAAGGGCCGTACGAATGTCGGCTGCTATACGGCGCCGTCGCCCCGGGGGTTCCGTGAGCAGGAGGGGCTGGGGCACGTCCTCTGCACGGCGTACGAGGGTGACCTCTCCGTGACCCTGGAGGCCTGGTCCGACGAGGAGAACGCCCCACCCTTGATCGCCGAGCTCGTCCAGAGCCAGCTCGACCACATCAAGTCGCCGGGGGAGTACGTATGACCGTCGAGACCGCGCCCGCCCCCGAAGCTCCCGAAACCCCCGCCGCGCCCCGCCCGCCCCGGCGTCGGCTGCGTGCCCTCGCCCGCTGGGCCACCGCCGTGCTGGTGTGCGGCGGTGTCGGCACCGGCGTGGCGTACGGGATCACCTCCATGGACCGGGGCGACGTCCCGGGGCTCGCCACCGCGAGTGACGGGCGCTGGGCGTATCCGAAGCTGGCGCTCCCCGCGCTGCCCGAGGGCTCGCCGCGTCCCTTCACCGAGGGCAACGAGGGCGAGGTGCACCACGCCGACCCGCGCGCACTGCTGCTGCCCGCGCCGGCCGGTGCAGTCGTCGACAAGGGGCTCGACGGCGGCTGGGTCACCGTCGACCGGTACCTGGCCGAGTACGAGCCGGACCAGCGCGCCGAGCTGCGGCAGGCGCTGACCGACCTCGCGGTGCGCAACATCACCGCGCGCGGCTGGACCATGCCGGACGGCACGCGCAGCCGGGTCTACCTGCTGCGGTTCGGCTCGGTGGCGTACGCGCAGATGTTCCAGTCCGAGAACCTCCGGGCCGGTGCCGACGCGGGTGTCCCGCCGACCGGCTCGCCGGTCCTGGAGCCGGACGGGGAGTGGCCGGGGCCCGACCTCGTGCAGGACACCTCCTCGTACGCGTACGAGGAGACCAAGCCGTACGGGCCGGAGCGGACCCGGCTGGCCTACATCGTCGCCGGCGACACCGTCGCGATGATCGTGCAGTCCCGCAAGGGCGACACCGCCGAGGTGCCGTTCCACCAGACGGTCGTGCTGCAGAACCAGCTCCTCGGCTGACGCCGGGCGCAAGGCGCACGGGCGCACGGGCGCACCTCACACCGAGGGGCCGGGTCCCACCCATTACGCTGGGAGCCGGCCCCTTCTTCACCCACATCGCTCACCGAGGAGCACCCGTGCTTGAGGCTTTCTTCTCCGCCCTGCTGGTCCTGGTCTGCGTCGGCGTCGTCGCCTTCGCCGCCCTGACCGTGAAGAAGCTGTACCAGGGCCAGCGCTGACCACTCCCACCGACCGACAGAGCTGCTCATGATCGAGATCCCGTCCGACCTGAACCCCGACCTCGTTCCCCTCGCGTTCCTCCTGGGTACGTGGGAGGGCGCGGGTGTCTCCGACTTCCCCGGTGCCGAGAAGTGCAACTTCGGTCAGTCCGTGACCTTCAGCCATGACGGGCGGGACTTCATCGAGTACACCTCCCGCACCTGGGTCCTGGACGCCGAGGGCCAGAAGGTCCGCCCCCTGGAGAGCGAGAGCGGCTACTGGCGCATCGACAAGGACCGCAAGGTCGAAATCGTGATGGTGCGCGACCAGGGCGTCGTCGAGGTGTGGTACGGCGAGCTCGCCGACCAGAAGCCGCAGATCGACCTGGTCACGGACGCCGTCGCGCGCACCGCGGCCTCCGGCCCGTACAGCGGTGGCAAGCGGCTGTACGGCTATGTGAAGGGCGACCTGATGTGGGTCGGCGAGAAGTCGACGCCCGAGGTGCCGCTGCGGCCGTACATGTCGGCGCACCTGAAGAAGGTCGTCACGCCCGACGAGGTCGCGGCGTGGGCCAAGGACCTGGGCGACCTGCCGGACGACGGCATCGCCTTCTTCAAGTAGGCCCGGTGAATCGGCGGTCGGTGCTCCTACACTGGAGCGCGTGGTGAGCACCGACTGGAAGAGCGATCTGCGGGAGCGCGGCTACCGGCTGACTCCCCAGCGCCAGCTTGTCCTGGAGGCGGTGGACGCGCTGGGGCACGCGACGCCCGACGACATCCTCACCGAGGTCCGCAAGACCGCCTCCGGCGTGAACATCTCCACCGTCTACCGGACGCTGGAGCTGCTGGAAGAGCTCGGACTCGTCAGCCACGCCCACCTCGGGCACGGCGCCCCGACGTACCACCTGGCCGACCGCCACCACCACCTGCACCTGGTATGCCGGGACTGCACGGAGGTCATCGAGGCGGATGTGGAGGTGGCCGCCGAGTTCACCGGGAAGCTCCGCGAGACCTTCGGCTTCGACACCGACCTGAAGCACTTCGCGATCTTCGGGCGGTGCCGGGACTGCACGGCGAAACGTACGACCAGCGGTTCGTAGTACGGGTCGTAGGCTTGCTGCCATGAAGAGCCCTCTCCTGTCCCTGCCCGGCGCGGTGCCCGCCGAGGGACGCGACGAAGGGGTCGCCGCGCACTACGGCGACCTGTTCCGTGAGCAGCGCGCCCTCGCCGACGGCAAAGGCATGGTGGACCTCAGCCACCGCGGCGTCGTCGCCGTCAGCGGCGACGACCGGCTCAGCTGGCTGCACCTGCTGCTCACGCAGCACGTCAGCGAGCTCCCGGCCGGGCACGCCACCGAGGCGCTGATCCTCTCCGCCAACGGACACATCGAGCACGCCCTCTACCTGGTCGACGACGGCGAGACGGTCTGGGCGCACGTCGAACCGGGCACGCAGGAGGCGCTCATCGGCTACCTGGAGTCGATGAAGTTCTTCTACCGCGTCGAGGTCGCCGACCGGACCGCCGACATCGCCGTCGTCCACCTGCCGGCCGGCTCGATCGCCGAGGTGCCGGACGGCGTCGTCGTACGGGAGACCTCCCACGGCCGCGACCTGTTCCTGCCGCGCGCCGAGCTGGAGGCGTACGCGGCCGGGCACGGCCCGCTCGCCGGGATGTGGGCGTACGAGGCGCTGCGCGTCGAGGAGCACCGGCCCCGCCTCGGCTTCGAGACCGACCACCGGACCATCCCGCACGAGATCGGCCTGATCGGCACGGCCGTCCACCTCCAGAAGGGCTGCTACCGCGGCCAGGAGACCGTGGCCCGCGTCCACAACCTGGGGAAGCCGCCGCGCCGCCTGGTCTTCCTGCACCTGGACGGCAGCGAGGTGCACCTGCCCGCGCCCGGTACGCCCATCCGGCTGAAGGCCGACGGCGAGGAGGGCCGCCAGCTGGGCTTCGTCACCACCGCCGTACGCCACCACGAGCTCGGGCCGATCGCGCTCGCGCTGGTCAAGCGGAACGTGCCGGTGGACGCCGAGCTGCTGGCGGGGAACACCGCGGCCGCCCAGGAGACGGTCGTCGAGCCCTAGGGGCCTGAGGGCGCTCAGGCCCTTAGACCTCGACGATGACGGTGAACGGGCCGTGGTTCGTGAGCGAGACACGCATGTCCGCTCCGAACCGGCCCGTCTCCACCCGCGCCCCCAGCTCCCGCAGCCGCGCCACCACCTCGTCCACCAGCGGCTCGGCCACCTCGCCGGGCGCCGCCGCGTTCCAGGTGGGCCGCCGGCCCTTGCGGGCGTCCCCGTAGAGGGTGAACTGCGAGATCACCAGCAGCGGCGCGTTCACGTCCGAGCAGGACTTCTCGCCCTCCAGGATCCGCACCGACCACAGTTTGCGGGCCAGCTGCGCCGCCTTCTCCACCGTGTCCTCGTGGGTGACGCCCACCAGCACGCACAACCCCTCGCCGACGATCTCGCCGACGGTCTCACCCGCGACGACGACCTTCGCGCCGTCGACCCTCTGCACCACTGCACGCATGCGTACCAACGTAACGGGGCCGAACGGGTGCAGTGCACCTGCGCATCGCATGCGGGAGTGGCACCATGCGTGTCAGGCGGTGCGGCTGCGCACCGGTCGAGGGGACGGATCACCATGAGCACATCGGGCGCCGGGCAGACGCCAACGCCACCGCATGCCGTACACCAGGTCCACCTCAGGCCGCCGGGGCCGCGTACACCGGCCGAGTCCGTCCTGGCGGAGGTGGGGCACCCCGACCTGAAGGCGCTGCGCCTGCCGGAGCTGCGCGCCCTGCGGCGCGACGCGCACGGCGACGAGGCCGATCTCAGCTACGTGCGACGGCTGCTCCAGGGCCGGATCGACATCCTGCGGGCCGAGCTCGCACGGCGCGGCGGCACGCAGGTCCCGGTGGTGGACCGGCTCTCCGAGATCCTCGCCGACACCCCCTCGCGGCACCGCTCCTCCGCCCGCCACGTCACGGTCTCCACGCCGCGCGGCGAGACGTACCGGCAGCTGGCCGCCGAGATGCTCGCCGACGTCGAGCTGTCGGACCTGACCGCTCGAACGGACGAAGAGCTGCGCGCCGCGATGGGACGTCTGGCACGCTACGAACAACAGGTGTCCCGGCGCCGGCAGCAGCTCCAGCGGACCGCAGACGACTGCAGCGCCGAGATCGCCCGCAGGTACCGTGAAGGCGAAGCACAAGTAGACGACCTGCTCAGCTGAGTCTCGCCGACCGAGTCTCCCGGAGGAGCTTCCCTCTTCCGAAGGAGCTCCTCGACACGGGGCTCGCGGGCTCGCGGGTCTCGTTCCGTCCCGGAAGGCCACCGTCATGACCTCCACCTCCGCCAACGCCTCCATACCTCCGGTCCTCGCCGAGGTCGTCCGGTCGGGCTTCGTCGAGGGCCATCATCGGGGGTCGCTGGTGGTGCTGGCCGAGGACGGCACCATCGAGTTCACGGCCGGGAACGTGACGGCGCCGGTCTTCCCGCGCTCGTCGAACAAGCCCATGCAGGCGGCCGCGCTGCTGCGCGCCGGGCTCGACCTGAGCGGGGAGCGGCTGGCACTGGCCGCCGCGAGCCACTCCGGCGAGCCGTTCCACCTCGACCTCGTACGCAAGATGCTCGCCGAGTACGGGCTGACCGAGGCCTACCTCCAGACCCCGCCCGACCTGCCCCTGGACCCGGTGGAGGCCGAGGCCTACCTGGCCGGCGGGCGGGTCCGGGAGCGGATCACCATGAACTGCTCCGGCAAGCACACCGCGATGCTCGCCGCCTGCGCCCAGAACGGCTGGGACCCGGCCGGCTACCTGGACCCCGCCCACCCGCTCCAGCGGCTGATCCACTCCGAGGTCGAGGCGGCCTCCGGCGAGACGGTCGACACCGTCGGCACCGACGGGTGCGGCGCGCCGCTGATGGCGATCAGCCTGGTGGGGCTGGCCCGCGCGTTCCGCTCGTACGTGCTCGCCGAGCCCGGCACGCCCCAGCGGCGGGTCGCGGACGCGATGCGCGCGTACCCCGAGTACGTGGCGGGGACCCGGCGCCCGGACACCTGGCTGATGCGCGAGGTGCCCGGCGCGCTGTCGAAGATGGGCGCCGAGGCCGTGCAGGCGGTCGCCCTGGCGGACGGCCGCGCCCTCGCCTTCAAGATCGACGACGGTTCGGCGCGCGCGATGGGCCCGGTCCTGGCGCGCGGCCTGGAGCTGCTGGGCCTGGACGCCGGCACCACGCCCGTGCTCGCGCGGATCGCGGACGCGCCGCTGCTGGGCGGCGGCGAGCGGGTCGGGGCGGTGCGCGCCGCGTTCTGATCGGGGCGGTGCGTGCCGCGTTCCAAGACGCCGCGCTCTACGACGCCGCGTTCTACGACGCCGGGTCCTAAAACCCGGTGCGTCGGAGACGAGTGGCCGCCTAGCGTGGCGGCCATGAGCAGCGTCGACGTCCGCACCGTCACCGAGTCCGAGTTCCCCGACTGGTTGCGCGCCCTGCGCACCGGTTTCCTGGTGCCGCCGGTGGTGCCGGACGGAGAGGTGGAGCGCCGCCTGCCGCACGTCGACCTGGGGCGCACGCTGGGCGCGTTCGAGGCGGGGCGCTGTGTCGCCACCTTCCGGTCGTTCGCCCAGGAGCTCACCGCCGTGGGCGGCGCACCGGTGGCGGCGAGCGGTGTGAGCCAGGTGACCGTCACGCCCACGCACCGGCGCCGCGGCCTGCTCGGCCGGATGATGGCCGTGGAGCTGGCGGCGGCCAAGGAGCGGGGCGAGGCCGTCTCGACGCTGATCGCCGCCGAGTACCCGATCTACGGGCGGTACGGCTTCGGACCGGCCGCCTCGCTCACCGAGTGGACGGTCGACGTACGGCGCGCCGGCCTCGACCCGCGCTGGTCGGGCCCGGAGGACGGGGGCCGCATCGACCTGATCGACGCGCCCGAGTTCCGCAAGATCGGGCCCGATCTGCACGACCAGGTCCGTGCCGTGCGGCACGGCATGGTGAGCCGCTCCGAGCTGAGCTGGCAGGCGCGCACGGGCGCCATACCGCAGCCGGACGGGCAGCCGTTCACGGAACCGTTCTACGCGGTGTACCGCTCGCCGTCCGGCGAGGTGGAGGGGTACGCGGCCTACTCCTGCGACGACCACTGGGACGACGGCAAGCAGCCGATGAACACCGCGACCGTGCGCGATCTGGTCGCGCTCACCGCGGCCGCCGAGCGCGCCCTGTGGCGGTTCGTCTGCTCCGTCGACTGGGTCACCCTGGTCAAGAGCGGCTACCGCGCCCCCGACGACCTGCTTCCGCTGCTGCTCCCCAACCCGCGCGCCGCCCAGGTCACGACGTACGCCGACTTCCTGTGGGTGCGGGTCCTCGATGTCGTACGGGCGCTGGAGTCGCGGACGTACGGCACGTCCGGCAGCCTCGTGCTGGAGCTGCGGGACGCGGCGGGGTTCGCGGGTGGCCGCTACCGGCTGGACGCCTCGCCGGAGGGGGCAGCCTGCGCCCCGACGAGCGCCTCGGCCGACCTGACGATGGACATCGCGGAGCTGGGCACGCTGTACCTGGGCGACGAGTCGGCGGTGCGGCTCGCCGCGCTGGGCCGGGTGGCGGAGGACACGCCGGGCGCGGCGGCCCGGGCGGACCTGCTGCTGCGCACGTCGCGGCGGCCGTGGTGCCCGGACGTGTTCTGAGGGGGTCGTAGGCTCGTCCGCATGAGCGGGTTGCGCGAACGCAAGAAGCGGCAGACGTACGAGGCGATCTCCGAGGCGGCGATCGCGCTCTTCCTCGACAAGGGCTTCGACCGGGTCTCGGTCGCGGAGGTCGCCGCGGCGGCGGAGGTGTCGAAGCCGACGCTGTTCCGGTACTTCCCCGCCAAGGAGGACCTCGTCCTGCACCGGTTCGCCGATCACCGGGACGAGGCGGCGCGCGTCGTCCGCGAACGCCCCCGGGGCACCGGCCCGCTCGGCGCGCTGCACCGCCACTTCCTGGACGGGCTCGCGCGCCGCGACCCGGTGACCGGGCTGAGCGACGAGCCGTCGGTGCTCGCCTTCCACCGGCTGCTGTACGGGACGCCGAGCCTGGTGGCGCGGTTGTACGCGTACCAGGGCGAGGCCGAGGCCGCGTTGGCGGCGGCGCTGGGCCCGGTGCTCGGCGCCGGGGTGGCGGCGCGGCTCGCGGCGGGCCAGATCGTCGCCGTACAGCGGGTCCTGGCGGAGGAGAACTGGCGGCGGATCGCGGCGGGGGCGAGCGCCGACGCGGTGGAGCCGGACGCGGTGGCCGCCGCGGAGCTGGCGTTCCGGCAGCTGCGCGACGGCCTCACGGAGTGACGGCGGCCGGCTGACGGCGGCCACGGCCTGAGAGCGGCTGCCTCAAGGGTGACTGCCTCAAGAGCGGCTGCCCGGCCGCGGTCACCACATCACGGGGAGGCGCTCCGGGATGCGCTTCATGAAGCCGGTCCGCCAGACGAGCTGGGCGATCGGAACGGCCAGCTGGAGGTCCGGCATCCGGTCGAGCAGCGTCTCCAGGGCGATCTCCGCGTGCTTCTTGCCGAGCGCGGTGGCGGGGCAGTAGTGCCGGCCGCCGCCGAAGGAGAGGTGCGCGGTGTTGTTCTCGCGGGTGAGGTCCACGGTGTGCGGGTCGCGGAACACCTCGGGGTCGAAGTTGGCGCCCTCGACGAGGACGAGGAGCAGCTCGCCCTTCTTCACCTCCACGTCGCCGAGGGTGACGTCCTCCAGGGCGAGGCGCGGCAGCCCGTCGCCGATGGAGAGGTTGATGCGGAGCAGCTCGTCGACGGCCGCCGGGATCTTGGTGCGGTCGGCGAGGAGTTCGGCCTTCAGCTCCGGGTGCTGGATGAGCGAGACCAGCGCCATGGTGAGGAAGCCGGCGGTGGAGATGACGCCCGCGCCGAACATGGTGACGCCGACGGTCGCCAGCATCTCGTCGGTGAGGTGGTCGTACTCCGGGTCCTCGCGCAGGGCCGCGAGCTCGGCCATCAGACCGGTCGTCGACGGGTCGTCCAGCCGCTCGACCATGTACGCGATGTCGCGGTCCCAGTTGAGCTTGGCACCCGTGATGGGGCAGGCCGAGTTCATGAACGCGATGTCCAGGCTCCTCATCAGGCGGGGCGCGTCCGCCTGCGGGATGCCGAGGATGTGGCAGTGCATGGCCGCCGAATAGGGGTCCGCGAACTGCCCGCGCAGGTCCGCCGGGGCGCCTTCGGAGATGATGCGCTCGACCAGGTCGGCGGCGGTCGACCGCATCCACTCCACCAGGCCCGGCGCCTTGGGGTTGAGCGCCTTGAGCACGGCCTTGCGCAGCCCGGCGCCGGTGATGTTGCCCATGTTGTTGACGACCTCGGGCGGGATCGTCAGGGCGTACTGGCGGGGTACGCCGGGGGCCGAGGTCTCCGCCAGGCTGAAGCGCGGGTCCTCCAGGACCTGCTTGCACAGGGCGTGGGACGACACCAGCCAGGCCGGGTCACCGGCGATGGTCCGCACCCGCTTGACGGGCTCCTTGCGCAGCAGCTCTATCTCGTCGGGGAGTTGGTCGCCGCGCCAGGAGAAGGGGAAGTCCGGCAGCTCGTCGGGCAGTTCGTCGTACAGCTCGTCGTGCAGGGTCTCAACGGACATCGGAGTCTCCTTCGGCGCGCTGTGCGGGTGGGGTCGGCTGGGTGGACTGGCTCGGCCGGCTCGGCTGGGGGTGTTCGGCGGGCGTGACGATGGCGTGGCCCTGGTTGCGGGAGGCGCGCAGGCCGGAGCCGCGCGAGTAGAGCAACTCGGCCATCGGCAGCAGCTGGTGGTAGCAGTTCAGGGAGGACGGCACGCCCAGGATGGCGGGGGTGTCGAGGAAGAGCGGGGCTTCGGCGCAGACGTACTCCACGCACACCTCGCGCTGCCGTGCCGTGGGGGCCTTCCCGTCCAGGACCTTGGAGGAGAGGAAGGTGTCCACGAGCGCGTCGCACGTCTTGCGGAAGTCCGGGTCCGTGTCGAGCCTGTCCTGGAGGTGGTGGCGGATGTCCCGGTAGGCGGGGTTGTCCAGGAACGCCGACATGGGGTGGGCGCGCAGCCGGATGCCGTCGGGGTCGACGGTCTCGACGGCGTTGGTCACTTTGGCCCGTACGCCGCGCAGGTTCTTCACGGCTTTGCGGCGGGCGTCCTCGGCGGTGTAGCCGGACGCCTCGTACATCTCGGCGACGTGCAAGTCGGTGTAGACGAAGTCCACTTGCTCGAAGTGGGCCATGCCCCAGCGGGCCAGGTCGGTGACGCGCTGGGCGGAGAAGTAGCTGTTGCCGGGTGAGACACCGATGACGGCGTGGGCGCCCTCGGCGCATATCACCTGGCAGTGGGCTGTGTAGGGCCGGACGGTGAACAGTCCGGCGGCGCTGTCCGGAGGGGTGAAGGGCTGGATCTCGAAGACGGTCTCAGTCGTCAACTGGAAGGGAGTCCTTCGCGTCGCTAGTCCCTGAGGAGCCTCGTGCTCCTGGTGTGGCGACGACGCCGCGAAGTTAGCTTCCGGATACGGAGAGTGTCAACGAGCCCCTGGTGGCGTTGAGCGGAGGTCGGCTGGAATTCATCGTTCCGCCATCTTGAGAGCGGGTAAGAATCGTTACTCGGTTACGTTATTCTTGGGGGAATGACCTCACTCGACGATGAACTGAGCAAGGAACGGACCCACCACGACACCTGCCGCGCCGCGCTGGCCCGGATGGCCGAGGGCGCCGACCAGCACGTCGTCACCGGCGAGGACGTCTCGGCTTCGGGCGCCGACGCCGAAGCGCTCGGCTACCAACTCCGCAGCCACGCCAAGCGGTTGCGCGAGGAGCGGCCCGGCCCGCTCTTCTTCGGCCGGCTCGACCACGCGGACGGGCAGCGCCATCACATCGGCCGCCGCCGCATCGCCGAGCACCCCGCCTCCCCGCCGCTCGTCATCGACTGGCGCGCCCCCGTCGCACGCGCCTTCTACCAAGCGAGCGCCCGCGATCCGCAGGGCGTACGGATACGGCGGCGGTTTGGCTGGGCGCCGTACAGCGACGGCGACTCGGCGGACCTCACCGCCCTGGAGGACGAGCACCTGGCGGCCGGGCGCCAGGGCCGGGACCGGGGCCAGGGCGAGGCCGGGGAGGCCCTCGCGGGGGAGATCCTGGCCGGGGAGATCGAGCGGCCCCGCGTCGGGCCCATGCGGGACATCGCGGCCACCATCCAGCCCGAACAGGACGATCTCGTCCGGGCCGACCTCGCCCTCTCCCTCTGCGTGCAGGGCGCGCCGGGCACCGGCAAGACCGCCGTCGGACTGCACCGGGCCGCGTACCTGCTCTACACCCACCCGCGACGCATCCGGCGCGGCGGACTGCTGGTCCTCGGGCCGAACCGCACGTTCCTGACGTACATCTCCGAGGTGCTGCCCGCGCTCGGCGAGGTGGACGTACGCCAGTCGACGGTCGAGGACGAGATCGCGCGGGGCCACGAGGCGCGTGCGGACGACACGCCGGAGGCGGAGGCCGTCAAGCACGACGCGCGCATGGCGGGCGTGCTGCGCCGGGCGCTGTACCGGAGGGTCGGCGCGCCGGCCGAGCCGTTGGTGGTTCCCGACGGCTCGTACCGGTGGCGGGTGCCGCTCGACGAGCTGGAGCGGCTCGTCGACGGCGTCCGGGCCGAGGAGCCGCCCTACGCCGTGGGGCGCGAGCGGCTGCGCAGCCGGGTGGTGCGGGCGCTCCAGGACCAGGCCGAGCGGCGCGCGGGACCGAGGGGTGGTGCGTGGGTGCGGAAGGCGGAGCGGGCGCGGGCGGTGACGGCGTTCGTGGACGCGTGCTGGCCGAAGGTGACGCCCGAGGAGGTGCTGGCCGAGGTGCTGGCCGATCCGTGCGACGACGCCCTGTCGGCGGGGGAGCGGGCGGCGATCCGCTGGGTGAGGCCGCCGCGCTCGTACCGCTCGGCGCGCTGGTCGGCGGCGGACCTGGTGCTCCTGGACGAGCTCGCCGGGCTCGTCGAACGCCCCGGCGGCTACGGCCACATCGTCGTCGACGAGGCGCAGGACCTGTCGCCGATGCAGTGCCGCGCCATCGCGCGCCGCGCCGGCTTCGGCTCCCTGACGGTGCTGGGCGATCTGGCGCAGGGCACCACGCCCTGGGCCGCCCGCAGCTGGCCGGAACAGCTCGCGCACCTGGGCCGGCCGTCCGCCGAGGTGGTCCCGTTGACGGCGGGCTACCGCGTCCCGGAGGCCGTCGTGGAGCTGGCGAACCGCCTGCTGGACGGCCTGGACGTGGACGTACCCCGCCCTCGGGCCATGCGGCCGGGGGGCGAGGTGGCGGTACGCCGGGTGGAGGCCGGGTCTCTCGTGTCCGCGACGGCCGAGGCCGTACGGGCGGCGCTCGGCCGCGAGGGCTCGGTCGGCGTGATCGCCACCGGCCCGACGGCCGAGCTGCTGCGCGGGGCGCTCGCGGAGGCGGGGGTGGAGGACGTGGGGGCGGCGGACCGGCGGGTGACGGTGCTGCCCGCGGCGCTCGCGAAGGGCCTGGAGTACGACCACGTCGTCGTGGTCGAGCCCGCCGCCATCGTGGCGGCCGAACCCCGCGGGGCCCATCGGCTCTACGTGGCGCTCACGCGCGCGGTCTCCCGCCTCGACGTGCTGTACTCCGGCGAGCTGCCGACCGCGCTGCTCGCCCCGCCGGGGGCCTGACGGCCCGGGCGCAGCACCAGGACCGCGACGGCGAAGGCGGCGACGATGAGCCCCGCGCCGACGGTGAAGGCCAGCCGGTAACCGCTGGTCAGCGCCTCGGCCTGGGGCGTGCCCGCGGTGAGCAGGCCCTCGGTGCGGGAGGCGGCCAGGGTGGACAGGACGGCGACGCCGAGGGCCATGCCGATCTGCTGCGTGGTGTTGAACAGCCCGGAGGCGAGGCCCGCGTCGTCCTCGCTCGCGTCCGACATGCCGAGCGTGGTGAGCGCGGGGAGCGCGAGCCCGAACCCGGCCGCCAGCAGCATCACGGGCAGCAGGTCGGTCACGTAGTCGGCCCGTACGGGGACGCGGGCCAGCAGCCCCAGGACGCCGAGGAGCAGGGTCAGGCCCGCCAGTAGGACGGTGCGCTCGCCGAAGCGGGCGTTGAGGCGGGCGGAGACGCCGAGCGACACCGCGCCGATGACCGCGGCGGCGGGCAGCATGGCGAGACCGGTCGCGGCGGCGCCGTACCCGAGGACCTTCTGGAGGTAGAGCGCGACGAGGACCTGGAACGAGAACAGCGCGGCCACCATGAGGACCTGGACGAGGTTGGCGCCGACGACGCTGCGCGAGCGCAGGATCCGCAGCGGCATCAACGGCTGCGCCGCCGTGGCCTGCCGTACGACGAACCCGGCGAGCAGCGCGAGGGAGAGGGCGCCGAGGCCGAGCGTGGGCGTCGAGGTCCAGCCGTGCTCCTCGACCTTGACGACCGTGTAGATGCCCAGCATCAGGCCGCCGGTGACCAGCAGGGCGCCGATCACGTCGGCTCCGGCGGCGAGGCCGCGCCCGCGGTCGCGGGGGAGGGCGGGGACGGCGGCGGCGAGGGCGGCGAGGCCGATGGGGAGGTTGATGTAGAAGATCCAGTGCCAGTCGAGCGCGTCGGTCAGGACCCCGCCGAGGACCTGGCCGAGCGACGCGCCCGCCGCGCCGGTGAAGCTGAACACGGCGATGGCCTTGGCGCGTTCGCGCGCCTCGGTGAAGAGCGTGACGAGGATGCCGAGGCTGACGGCGGAGGCCATCGCGCTCCCGGCGCCCTGGAGGAAGCGGGCGGCGATCAGTACGGCGGGGCTGGTCGCGAGGCCGGCGAGCAGCGACGCCGCGGTGAACACCGCGGTGCCGGCCAGGAACATCCGCTTGCGGCCGATGAGGTCGCCGAGCCGTCCGGCGAGCAGGAGCAGGCTGCCGAAGGCGATGAGGTAGGCGTTGACGACCCAGCTGAGGCCGGCGGGCGAGAAGCCGAGGTCGCTCTGGATGGCGGGCATCGCGACGGTGACGATGCTGCCGTCCAGCACGGTCATCAGCATGCCGGTGGCGATGACGCCGAGGGCGAGGCCTCGTGAAGTGCCCGGCGAGGTCCCCCGTGAAGTCATGAACATGACGATCTCTCCTGTCGAGGCGATGGCGTGGATGGCGCTGGCGACAGGATGGACCGTAGCAGATAGTTCCGTTGCAGACTATCTATTGAGGGATGGTCCTTGGTTGGGTGAGGCGCGGCTCTACGCCTGACGCGCCCGCCGGGCCGGTCGGGGGCTCTCCACCGGTTCCGCCAGGTGTCCGGCGGCCAGGTGGTTCAGGGCGCGCAGCAGGACCTCGCGGTCCCCGTCGGGGATCGACGCGAGGACCTCCGCGTGGACGCGGTCGACGATGGCCTGGCTCTGCCGGGCGACCTTCGCCCCCTCCTCGGAGACCGCGATGATCCGTGCGCGCCGGTCGCGGCTGGAGGGTCGGCGCTCGGCGAGCCCGGCCTTCTCCAGGGCGTCCACCGTCACCACCATCGTGGTCTTGTCCATGTCGCCGATCTCGGCCAACTGGATCTGGGTGCGCTCCTCCTCGAGGGCGTGCACCAGGACGCAGTGCATGCGGGCCGTCAGGCCGATCTCGGCGAGCGCGGCCGACATGCGGGTGCGCAGGACGTGACTGGTGTGGTCGAGGAGGTAGGAGAGGTCGGGCTCGGTGCGTGCGGGCGACATGGCGGTCATGCCGCCAGCGTACAACTGGGTCCGTACCGGATAATCCGTATCCGGACGGGTGGCTCCTTGCCGTCAGGCAGGTCTCAGAAGCGGCCGGTGACCTTGGCGGGCGTCACGCGCACGATGAGCCGGTCGCCGTCGACGGCGTTCCCGCCCATGAACGAGGTGAAGTCCTGGCCGGTGAACTTGAGCGCCAGCTCGTCCGCCAGCTCACCCGTGGTGTCCGGGGTGAGGGTGGCGGTGCCGCGCACGGCGGCGTAGGTGTACGGGTTCTCGGGCGGGTTGATCATCACGGTGATCCGCGGGTCGCGGGCGAGGTTCCTGCCCTGCAGGCGCTGCGCGGTGGTGGAGAAGACCAAATCCTCGCCGTCCCGCTTGATCCAGACGACCGTCAGGTGCGGCTGCCCGTCGGGAAGTATGGTCGCCACGGTCGCGAAGACCTTCTGCTCGTCGATGTACTTCTTCAGCTCGTCCGAGAGGCTGGCTGTCACGGTCGGGTGCTCCTTCGGGCTCTGGGCGGTGCTCCGTACGCATGCCCCAACACCCGTACGGCGCCGGGGAATTCCGGCCGGCGCCGATCCGGTGGCGTCGGTCCGGTGGCGGCTGCCGGCCGACGGGGGAGCGGACCGGCCAAATACGCCGACACCGGGGGCCGATCGGCGCCCCTCGCCCTACCGTGGTGTCATGGCCGACACACCCAACCCCCTGACCCGGCTCACCCTCGACCAGCTCCGCCGACGCACGAGCGCGAAGTGGCGCGCCTATCCCGAGGACGTGCTGCCGCTGTGGGTGGCCGAGATGGACGTACCGCTGGCCGAGCCGGTCGCGCGGGCGCTCCACGACGCGGTCGCGCTCGGCGACACCGGCTACGCCTCCGGTACGGGGTACGCCGAGGCGCTGGCGGAGTTCGCCGAGCGGCGGTGGGGCTGGGACGGCGTGGCCGTGGAGCGTACGGCGATGGTCGCCAACGTCATGCAGGGCGCGGTGGAGCTGCTGAAGCTCATCACCGGGCCCGGTGACACGGTGGTGGTCAACAGTCCGGTCTACCCGCCCTTCTACGCCTTCACCGAACACATGGGCCGCCGCGTGGCGGAGGCGCCGCTGGGCGAGGACCTGCGCATCGACCTCGCCGCCCTGGAAAAGGCGTTCCGCGACGCGGTGGCGGGCGGGCGGCGGGCCGCGTACCTGCTGTGCAGCCCGCACAACCCGACCGGCACCCTGC
Source organism: Streptomyces sp. NPDC093546 (assembly GCF_044765045.1). Lineage (NCBI taxonomy): Bacteria > Bacillati > Actinomycetota > Actinomycetes > Kitasatosporales > Streptomycetaceae > Streptomyces > Streptomyces sp. NPDC093546. The sequence continues at coordinate 59,368 of NZ_JBIWJG010000003.1, forward strand.
ACACCGCCGACGAGCTCGCACAGGTCTCCGCGCTCGCCGACCGCCACGGCGTGCGCGTCGTCGTCGACGAGATCCACGCCCCGGTGGTGGACCCGGGGGCCGTCTTCGTGCCGTACCTGAGCGTGCCGGGCGCCGAGAACGCCATGGTGCTGACGTCGGCGTCCAAGGCGTGGAACCTCGCGGGCCTCAAGGCGGCGCTCGCCCTCTTCGGCCCGGCGGCCGCGGCCGACCTCGCGCGCCTCCCCGACGAGGTGAGCCACGGCCCGAGCCACCTGGGCGTCCTGTCCCACACCGCCGCGCTGCGCTCGGCCGACGACTGGCTCGACGCCCTCAACACGGGCCTCGCCGCCAACCGCCGCCTGCTCGCCGATCTCCTCGCCGAACACCTTCCCGCCGTCGCCTACCGCCCCGCCGAGGCCACCTACCTCGCCTGGCTCGACTGCCGCGCCCTCCCCCTCGGCGACGACCCGGCCGCCGCCTTCCTCGACCGTGGCAGGGTGGCCCTGAACTCGGGCCTCCCCTTCGGCACCGGCGGCGCGGGCCACGTCCGGCTGAACCTCGCCACTTCCCCGGATCTCCTGACGGAGGCGGTGAAGCGGATGGCGAAGGCGGTGCCGTGAGCGCGGCCGGGGGCCTCACCGCACTTCGACGCTCCCGCACGTGAGCATCGTCCCCTCCAGCAGCTCGGGCGTGAGGCCGACGCGGATCAGGTGCTCGGCGAGGGCGCGTTTCCTCCCGCCCTAGAACAGGTGCCCGGACTGGCTGAATCAGTGACAACATCGACCAGTGACCCTCGTGCCTGAAGAGATCGCGGAGCAGCAGGCGGACATCACCCGCCTGCTGCTCCACCACATCCACGCTCCGCTCCCCGGCGATCAGTACATCCGGGGCATCCTGCCTCCGCCACCGTCTGCTGAGGCGATCCGCGTCGTCACCGGTGGTGAAAGTGCCGTCGAAGCAGGGGTGTTGACGGTCTGGGAGGTCCCGCTTCGCGCCTCGGGCGACTCGCAGGACCTGATCGGGGGCGAACACGTCCTCAGCATTCTGCGCACCCTGCTTGCCGGAACGCACGTCTACTCCAGCAGCCGCATCGACACGGTGATGGGCATGACCCTCATTCATGTGGATCCGGCGCAGGTCACTCCCGTCGACCCGGGGGAGTTCGACAACGCCTTCACCATCCTGCGCACCCTCACCTCCCCCTGGACCGAGGAACAGCCCGACCCGCGCCTACGGGGGTTCCTCCTCCAGGGTCCGGACCGGATGCGCCTGTATGTCGACCACGCAGAAGACACGGACGTGATTGCGGTCGACGTACGACCGTCCGGTGCCCTGACCGCCTTGCTCGCGGCTCTGCCCTCCCTGATCGAGGAGGAAGAGCGAGCCATCAGGGGCGGCGTCGACGACCCGCACTGCTCCCGACTGATCGACCTCACCGACTGGTGACGCGGCCCGGGCCCAGACATGCGGCGGATACCTGACCCGTCTCGCTGAACGTGAAGCAGGGCAGTGCTCTGGCCTCGGGTGCCTCTGACTGAGCGAGACATCGGGAGTACGTCGGTCTCGCTCAACCTGAGTAAGTTGTTCCATCCTGCTGTGTCTGGGCTCTGGTGTCGGCCCTAACCGGCTTCTGGTGCGCCAGAGAACTTGTACCCGGCGAAGTCGGCGACGTGGACGTACCCGATGCGTTGGTAGAGGGCGTTGCTGGTGGGGTTGGCCGGGTCCGTGAACAGGACGACGTCCGTAGCGCCCGCGGTGAGCGCGGCTCTGCTCGCCGCGACCGTCACAGCTCCCGCGTAGCCGCGGCCGCGGAGATGGGCCGGGGTGTAGACGGGGTCCACCCGGATCATGCCGCCGACGATCGAGGTCGCGGCCGCCATGGCGACGGGGGTGCCGTCCGGGGTCTCCCAGAACGTGAAGTGTCTGTCGCCGAATCGCGAGTCGTCCCAGGAGCCGGCGTCGATCAAGTCGATGGAGGGCTGCTCCCCGACCTCGACGCAGAACTCACGGCACCAGCGGACGACTTGCTCGCGGTCCTTCCCGTCCGTGATGCGTCCCTGGCCCTCTGGGCGCGGCTGCGGTGGGGTGAGCGTGCCGAGACGGTAAAGATGAGTCCGCCAGAAAGGTACCGGTGTGGCGCCAGTGTGCCGCTGCCATGACTCGGCGAAGGCGCTGGCGGTGTCGTGGTCCGCGATGACGTTGGAGGGGGAGTGACCGAGGCTGGCCAGATGAGCAGTGAGCGTGTCGGTCTGCTCGGCAGAGAGGGGGGTGAGGCCTAGGCGGCCGCGCGGAGTGAGATAGAAGATCGCGCGGACCTCGCCTTCTGACTCCAATTGGCCGAAGGTGGGGACTTCGGCGTCGTGTTCGGCCGCGCTGCGTATGCGCAGTTTTTCGATGTCCGTCAGCGGCGTGTTGTGCAGGGCAGGCCTCGAGCGCAGGAAGTCTCCGGCTCGGGCGAGGAAGTCGTCGACGTCGTTGGTGAGTTGCCAGTCATCCGGGCGCATGCTTCATGATCCCGGATGTAGTCAACTCGGCTGGAACACTTGCCGCCAGCTCCCGCTGGCGCACCGAGTGCACCTCCAATTGATCGAGACGTCACACCAGACGCCCGAGATGGAGCGAGATGTGCGGGCGGATGCCTCACGAAGACCGGGACTGCCTCAACTTCGGAGAGACAGGTCAATACCCCAAGGGCGCAGCAGCGGCAGGGTCAGGAGCGACACACCTGCAAGCATTCGCTTGCAAAAGTTAGCAAGAGTGGTGCACCATCGACCCATGGCATCGCTCAACGTCGGCAATCTCGGTGAGTACCTGCGCGAGCAGCGGCGCAATGCGCAGCTGTCGTTGCGGCAGCTCGCCGATGCCGCCGGGGTGTCCAATCCGTATCTGAGCCAGATCGAGCGCGGGCTGCGCAAGCCGAGCGCGGAGGTGCTCCAGCAGGTCGCCAAGGCGCTGCGGATCTCCGCGGAGACGCTGTACGTGCGCGCCGGGATCCTGGATGAGCGGGAGCGCGAGGAGTTGGAGACGCGCGCCGTGATCCTCGCCGACCCGTCGATCAACGAGCGGCAGAAGCAGGTGCTGCTCCAGATCTACGACTCGTTCCGCAAGGAGAACGGGCTCGATGCGGACACCAGCGAGGACGGCGCCTCACCCGAAGACTGACCCAGACTGACCCACCCGCGTTCCCGGAGGATCCACAGTGGCCATCATCGAAGAACTCCGTACGCCCCTCTACTTCGCCGCCGGTACGGCGAACCTGGCCGTGCAGCAGGCCAAGAAGGTGCCCGGTCTGATCGAGCAGCTCAAGGCCGAGGCGCCGGCGCGGATCGACGCGGTGCGCAACACCGACCCCAAGGTCGTGCAGGAGAAGGTGGCCGCCCAGGCCAAGGAGGCGCAGGCCACCGTGCAGGCCAAGGTGGGCGAGGTCCTCGGCTCCCTCGAGCCGGACCTGAAGAAGCTGGGCGAGACCGCCCAGGACCTGGCGCTGCGGAGCGTCGGTGTGGCCGCCGAGTACGCGATCAAGGCCAGGGAGACGTACGAGAAGGTCGCCGAGCAGGGCGAGCAGGCCGTCAGGCAGTGGCGCGGCGAGGCCGCCGAGGAGCTCACCGAGATCGCCGTGGCCGTCGAGCCGGACGCCGCGCCGAAGACGGAGCCGAAGACCGAGCCGAAGGCCGGTACCGGTACGGGTGCGACGGCCAAGCCCGCCGCCAAGCGGACCGCCCCCGCCGGGAAGGCCCAGGCGCCCGCCGCCCGCAAGCCGGCGGCGAAGAAGACCACGGCCCCGGCCGACAAGTGACCGCCACCGCCCCGCCGCCGCACGCGGCGGGGCGGCGCTCGTGGGGGTACCTTGGCGGCGAGGGGCTTACATCACTGGTGAGGCGGTGCTCAGCATGCTGATTGAGGGATTCACGTCGTTCCTCTCCTTGATCTACCTGGCGATCCTGGTGATCGCGGTCGTCGCGTTCTTCTTCGCGGCGACGGCCCGCGAGGACGCCTACCGCGCCGCCGACAAGCAGACCAAGACCTTCTGGCTGATCATGCTCGGCGTCACGGTCGCGGTGAACCTGCTCGTGCCGTGGCTCTTCCTCCAGCTGGCGGGGCTCGTCGCGTCGATCGTCTTCATGGTCGACGTACGGCCGGCCCTCCAGCAGGTGTCCGGCGGCGGCCGGCGCGGCGGCGGCTCCAGCAGCGACGGCCCGTACGGTCCGTACAACGGCGGCCGGTAACCGGACCCCGGTAGCCGGAGCCCCGCGCCCGCAGCGCTGCTAGCCCGCGACCCGCGCGTCCCGGGCCAGCAGCAGCACCGCCACGTCGTCCGTCAGCTCGCCGCCGTTCAGGTCGCGGACCCGCGTCACGGCCGCGTCCAGCAGGGCCTCGCCCGTCAGGCCCGACGACAGCTGCTCGTTGATCATGGCCACCATGCCGTCCTGACCCAGCCGGGGCGAGCCCGGCCCCTCCGAGCGCCCCTCGATCAGGCCGTCCGTGTACATCATCAGGCTCCACGAGCCGCCCAGCTCCACCTGCCGGCGCGGCCAGCGGGCGCGCGGCAGCAGGCCGAGGGCCGGGCCCCCGTCCTCGTACGGCAGCAGCCGCGCCGCGCGGCCCCGGCGGGCGATCAGCGGCGACGGGTGGCCCGCCAGGCACAGCCCGGCGCGGCGGCCGTCCGGCGCGATGTCCACGGTGCACAGGGTCGCGAAGATCTCGTCGTTCTCGCGCTCGTGCTCCAGCACCCGCTGGAGCGTCGACAGCAGCTCGTCCCCGCACAGCCCCGCGAAGGTCAGCGCCCGCCACGCGATCCGCAGCTCCACGCCGAGCGCCGCCTCGTCGGGCCCGTGCCCGCACACGTCGCCGATCATCGCGTGCACGGTGCCGTCCGGCGTGCGCACGGTGTCGTAGAAGTCGCCGCCGAGCAGCGCCCGCGAGCGCCCCGGCCGGTAGCGGGCCGCGAACCGCAGGTCCGAGCCCTCCAGCAGCGGCGTCGGCAGCAGGCCCCGCTCCAGGCGGGCGTTCTCCTGCGCCCGCAACCGCGACTCGGCCAGCTTCACCTGCGCCGAGTCGGCGCGCTTGCGCTCGACGGCGTACCGGATGGCCCGGCTGAGCAGCGGCCCGTCCAGCTCCTCGCGGAAGAGGTGGTCCTGCGCCCCGGCGCGTACGGCCTCGGCGGCGAGCTCGGGCTCGCTCGACGTGGCCAGCGCCAGCACGGCGTGGCGCGGCGCGAGGCGCAGCACGTGGCGCAGCGCCGCGAGCCGGTCGGTGGCCTCGTCCTGCCGGGGTGCCGGCAGCGCGAGGTCCACCAGGACGCAGTGAACGTCGTCGGTGAGCAGCCGCTCGGCCTCGGTGAGGTTGCGGGCGGTGCGTATGCGGACCCGGGTGCCGGAGGCGTCCACGAGCTCCGGGACGGTGAAGGCGCCCGCCGGGTCGTCCTCGATCACGAGAAGCGTGAGGCTGAGGTCCGTGGTCCCGGCGGCTTCCGCGACGGTGGCGGTCGCGGCTCGGCCGGAGTCCACCCTCTGTCGCGGTACGGGTACGGGCATCGGTCTGTTTCCTTCCCTCCCCCCGAGGGCGCGGTGGCGCGCCGGTCGACGCACCACCAGCCGGGACCATAGCGGTACGCGGCGGCCGAACGGAATGGCGTTCGGCGAAGAGCGGATGGCATATGCCGCGTGGTGGGAGGTAGTTGGGCATTGGCCCATGACGAACATCACGCGCCGGATGTCGGGCGGGTCACATCCGACAAAGGCTATTTGTCCGGGCGTACGACCCCGAGGATCCGCATCGAGCCCGCCCCGGCCAGCGTCACGTTCCGCCCCGGGCGCGGCGCGTGCACGATCATCCCGTCCCCGACGTACATGCCCACATGGCTCGCGTCGGCGTGGTAGATGATCAGGTCGCCCGCCCGCATGTCCCGGATGTCGATCCGGGGCAGCAGCCGCCACTGCTCCTGCGAGGTGCGCGGGATGGCCTTCCCGGCCGCGCCCCAGGCCCGCTGCGTCAGCCCCGAGCAGTCGTACGACCCCGGACCCTCCGCGCCCCACACGTACGGCTTGCCGATCTGGGCGGTGGCGAACTCGATCGCCTTCCTGCCCTGCGCGCTCGCGCTGCCGCCGGCCTCCTTCAGCACGCCGGAGCCCAGCCACGCCGTCTGTGCACGCGACTGCTCCTGCTGCTCCAGTCGCAGCAGCCGCTCGCGCTCCTCGGCCTCCAGCTGCGACTCCAGCTTCTCCGCCGCGGAGATCTTGGTCTCGATCTCCTTCTTCGCCTTCGCCTGCTGGGTGCGGTGGGCCTCCAGGCGGGTCCACTCGGTGCCGGCGTCGGCGGTGTACGACTCCAAGTCGGTCTGCGCGCGCGAGAGTTCGCCGAGGAGGTCCTGCGTGGCCTTCTGGCCCTGCTGGAGGCGCCCGGCGCCGTCGAGGAAGCGCCGCGGGTCGTTGGCGAGGACGAACCTCGCCTCGTCCGGTATGCCGCCGTTGCGGTACTGGGCGCGGGCGGCCGCGCCCGCCCGCTTCTTCAGGTCGTCGATACGCGCCTGGCCGTCGACGATCGCCTGCGCGAGCCGTACGACTTCGGCCGACTGCTTCCGCGCCCGCTCCTCGGCGAGGTTGTACGCGTCGGTGGCGGAGGCGGCCTGACGGTAGAGGCCGTCGATCTCGGCGCGTACCTCTTCGAGGGTCCTGCGCGGCTCCGGCGGCGGGGTGGGCGCGGCGTACGCCGGTGAGGCGAGCACGGTCAGGGCGCAGACCAACGTGATCGCGGCGGAGACGCAACGGCGTCGGTTCACGAAAGTCCCCCTCTGTGCCGGCATCAGGTCCCGGTATCTGATTTACCGTCAGTAACTTCTCGCGGTCTCCGAGATGGTGCCATGTCGCCCGGCAAAGTAACAGAGGGTTCGCGCCACGCCCCGGTTCCCGCCGTGGCCACGCCACCGTGAGCTCCCGCCGTGGCTACGCGACCGGCGCGGGCGCCAGCGCCGACCACTCCACCGTGAGCTCCCCCTGCCGCCACCGCCGCCGTCCGTCCGCCAGCGGCCAGTCCTCCGCCAGCGCCCGCGCCGTCGCGATCCACCGCTGCCGGGCCCCCAGCGAGGCGTACGGCGACGCCGCCGCCCACGCCCGGTCGAAGTCCCGCAGGAAGGCGTGCACCCGCTCGCCCGGCACATTGCGGTGGATCAGCGCCTTCGGCAGCCGTTCGGCCAGGTCCGACGGCCGCTCCAGCGACCCCAGCCGGGTGGCGAACGTCACGGTGCGCGGCCCCTCGGGCCCCAGCGCCACCCACACGTGTCGCCGTCCGATCTCGTCGCAGGTCCCCTCCACCAGCAGCCCCCCGGGCGCGAGCCGCGCGCACAGCCGCTCCCACACGGCGGCGACCTCGCCCTCCTCGTACTGGCGCAGCACGTTCGCGGCCCGGATCAGCGCCGGGGCGCCCTCCACCGGGACCTCGAAGCCGCCGTGTACGAAGGTGAGGCCGTCGCGCGCGTACGGCTGGGCGGCCGCGACCCGCGCGGGCTCGATCTCGACGCCGACGACCCGGGCGCGGGGGTCGGCGGTGCGCAGCCGGGCCAGCAGCTCGACGGCGGTCCACGGCGCGGCCCCGTATCCGAGGTCCACCGCGACCGGCGCCGTGGCGGCGCGCAGCAGCGCGGGGCCGTGGACGGCGGCGATCCAGCGGTCCATGCGGCGCAGACGGTTCGGGTGGGTGGTCCCGCGCGTGGTGGTGCCCACGGGGCGGGTGATGCGCGGGGCCATGCGATCGAGGGTAAATGATTTGGCAAACCGGAAATGAAAGGGCGTATTCCGCTGTTGAGCGCGGGAGAGAGGATCGACCAGCGCATCCTCCTTTTGCCATGCCTCGCCATGCCCTGCCATGAGCACCATCAAGGACTGCGGAAGGACGCCGACGTGAGCCAGTACGTGTCCCGGTTCGCCGGCACCCTGGCGGCCACGCCGTCCCGGCTCCGGCTGCCCGGCCGGCCCCGGACGCCCCGCCGGATCGCCATGCTCAGCGTCCACACCTCCCCTCTCCACCAGCCCGGCACCGGCGACGCGGGCGGCATGAACGTCTACATCGTCGAGCTCGCCAAGCGCCTCGCCGCGATCGGTATCGAGGTCGAGATCTTCACGCGCGCCACCGCCGGCGGCCTGCCCCCGGCCGTCGAGCTCACCCCCGGCGTCCTGGTCCGGCACGTGGACGCCGGGCCGTATGAAGGGCTCGCCAAGGAGGAGCTGCCGGCCCAGCTGTGCGCCTTCACGCACGGCGTGATGCAGGCCTGGGCCCGGCACCGGCCCGGCCACTACGACCTGGTCCACTCCCACTACTGGCTCTCCGGCCACGTCGGCTGGCTCGCCGCCCAGCGCTGGGGCGTCCCGCTCGTCCACGCCATGCACACCATGGCCAAGGTCAAGAACGCCTCGCTCGCCGAGGGCGACACCCCCGAGCCCGCCGCCCGCGTGATCGGCGAGACGCAGATCGTGCGCGCCGCCGACCGGCTGATCGCCAACACCGCGGGCGAGGCCGACGAGCTCACCCGCTTCTACGAGGCCGACCCCGCCAAGGTCGCCGTCGTCCACCCCGGCGTGAACCTGGACCGCTTCCGGCCCGCCGACGGCCGCGCCGCCGCCCGCGCCCGGCTCGGGCTGCCCGCCGACGCCTTCGTCCCCGTCTTCGCCGGCCGCATACAGCCGCTGAAGGCCCCCGACATCCTGCTGCGCGCGGCGGCCCTGATGCTGGAGCGGGAGCCCTCCCTGCGCTCCCGGATGATCGTCCCGGTGGTCGGCGGACCCAGCGGCAGCGGCCTGGCCAAGCCCGAGGGCCTGCAGAAGCTCGCCGCCCGGCTCGGCATCGCCGACGTCGTCCGCTTCCACCCCCCGGTCGGGCAGGAGCGGCTCGCCGACTGGTTCCGGGCGGCGTCCGTGCTGGTCATGCCCTCGTACAGCGAATCCTTCGGGCTCGTCGCCATCGAGGCGCAGGCGGCCGGCACCCCGGTCGTCGCGGCGGCCGTCGGCGGCCTGCCGGTGGCGGTCCGGGACGGCGAGACGGGCTTCCTGGTGCGGGGCCACGACCCGGCGGCGTACGCACGCGCCCTGCACCGCCTCGCCGACGACCCGGCGCTCACCGCCCGCCTGGGCGAGGCGGCGGCGCGCCACGCGAGCTCCTTCGGCTGGGACACGGCGGCGGCGGCGACGGCCGACGTGTACACGGCCGCCCTGCACGAGCACCGGCGTCACGTACGCTCCCACCATGGCTGACGCAGCGCACGCAGACGCACGGCACACCATCGAGACCGCGCTGGACGACGCCGGGCTGACCTGGGAGTCCCCGGCCCCCGGCACGTACGTCGTCACACTCCCCGGCACGAAGAAGCTCTCCACGACCGTCTCCCTGCGGGTCGGCAACCACTCCCTCTCCCTCAACGCCTTCGTGATCCGCCACCCCGACGAGAACGAGGCGGCCGTCCACCGCTGGCTGCTCGAGCGCAACCTCAAGCTGTACGGCGTGAGTTACGCGGTCGACGGCCTCGGCGACATCTACCTGACCGGCAAGCTGCCGCTCGCCGCGGTCACGGCGGAGGAGCTGGACCGGCTGCTGGGCTCGGTGCTGGAGGCGGCGGACGGGGCGTTCAACACGCTGCTGGAGAAGGGGTTCGCGACGGCGATCCGCAAGGAGTACGAGTGGCGCGTCGCGCGCGGCGAGTCGACGCGGAACCTGGCGGCGTTCACGCACCTGACGACCCCTCGGTCGGGGTCGTAGGTCCCAACTTCCCTGTCCAGTGCGTGACTTCTAGGCGCTGACTTCGGGCTTCCGGTCCCGCGCGGGGCCCGCGGCCTCGACCCGAGCGGCCTCGGCGGCAGCCGCCGCTTCCGCCGCTTCCACCGCGGCGGCCTCCGCGGCGGCTTCCACCGCGGCGGCCTCTGCGGCGAGCGCTCGCCGCAGCAGAAGCGCGTACCCGGCGGCGGCCGTGGTGCCGATCACCGCGCAGCCCAGCCACAGGACGTCCGGACCGGGGCCGCTGATGACCCAGCCGGCCACGATCGGCGCGATGAACCCGCCGACCGACCAGGACATGCCCATCACACCCTGGTAGCGGCCGCGGGCGTGCGCCGGGGCGAGCCGGGCGGTCGCGGCGGCGTTGGTCGGCACGTGCACCATCTCGCCGATCGTCCACACCACCACGGTCGCGGCGAACAACAGCGGCGTCCCGGCCAGCGCCGTCGCGCCCGTACCCACCGCGAAGAGCAGCGACGAGACGGTGAGGAGGGCGACCGGCGACCGCTTCTCGGTGATCTTGTTGACGAGCAGCTGGAAACCGACGATGACGACACCGTTGACGGCGATGACCATGCCGTACGAGTCCGGCTCCAGGCCCTCCTGGGCCATGGTGAGCGGCAGGCCGACCCACGGGGTGGAGAAGACGGCGCAGACGAGCAGGTTGAGCAGCACGAGCGTCCGGAACGGCCCGTCGCGCAGCACGTCCAGCATGGAGATCCGCTGCTCGCCCGCACCCTCCTTCGCGGAGGCACCACCGGGGGCAGTCGCCGAGGCGGTCGGCGCCGTCGGCCGCGTCTCCGGAAGCCGCAGGAAGACGATGAGCGCGCACAGCGCGGTCGCGGCGGCGTCGGCCAGGAACAGCGTCCGGTAACCGAGGAAGATCGCGGCGCCGCCGCCGATCGCGGCGATGGCGAAGCCGAGGTTCAGGGCCCAGTAGTTGAGGGCGTACGCGCGCCTGCGGTCGTGCTCCGGCACCTGGTCGGCGATGGTCGCGCCGATGGCGGGCCGTACGGACTGCATGGCCACGCCCATGAAGAGCACCACCGCGGCGACGCCCCAGGTGCTGGTGACGAAGGCGAGCGCCGCGGCGCCCGCGGCGGCCGCGAGGTGGCCGGTGACCATCGTGGGCCGCCGGCCCCACCGGTCGCTGAGCATGCCGCCGAGCGGGGCGCCGACGATGCCGCCGAGCCCGTGGAGGGCGACGACGAGCCCCGCGTACCAGGCGGAGAAGCCCAGCTCCTGGGTGAGGTAGAGGGAGAGGAAGGTGAGGACGAAGGCGCCGGTACGGTTCACCAGCGTCGATGTCCACAGCCACCAGAAGCCGGGGGGAAGCCCCGACACGGTTCCGCGTAGGGACTGCCGGAGTGAAGCTGTGGACACGTGTACTCCCCTGTAAGCGCCCGAGATGGTGAGCGCAACTTACAAGGCAGTCGCTCCGCCGAGCGAGTGAATTGACGCAAGCCGTCAACCGTCAGCGGCGTCCATTAATCTCGTACGCATGGCCGACGCACCGTACAAGCTGATCCTCCTCCGCCACGGCGAGAGCGAGTGGAACGCGAAGAACCTGTTCACCGGCTGGGTGGACGTCAACCTCACCGAGAAGGGCGAGAAGGAGGCGGTCCGCGGCGGTGAGCTGCTCAAGGACGCCGGTCTGCTCCCCGACGTCGTGCACACCTCCCTCCAGAAGCGCGCCATCCGCACCGCGCAGCTGGCCCTGGAGTCCGCCGACCGCCACTGGATCCCGGTCCACCGCTCCTGGCGCCTGAACGAGCGGCACTACGGTGCGCTGCAGGGCAAGGACAAGGCGCAGACGCTCGCCGAGTTCGGCGAGGAGCAGTTCATGCTGTGGCGCCGCTCCTACGACACCCCGCCGCCGGTCCTCGCCGACGACAACGAGTTTTCCCAGGCGGGCGACGCGCGCTACGCGACCATCCCGCCGGAGCTGCGCCCCCGCACCGAGTGCCTGAAGGACGTCGTCGTCCGCATGCTGCCGTACTGGTACGACGGCATCGTCCCGGACCTCCTCGCCGGCCGCACGGTCCTCGTCGCCGCCCACGGCAACAGCCTGCGCGCCCTGGTCAAGCACCTGGACGGCATCTCGGACACCGACATCGCGGGCCTGAACATCCCGACGGGCATCCCGCTCGTGTACGAGCTCGACGCCGACTTCAAGCCGGTCACGCCGGGCAGCACGTACCTGGACCCCGAGGCGGCCAAGGCGGCCATCGAGGCGGTCAAGAACCAGGGCAAGAAGTAACCCGCCTCACGACGAAGCCTCCTGTCAGCGGGTTCTCCGCCTGGCAGGGGGCTTTCTCTTTCTCCGGCCCTCCGGCTATGTGGCGAACCGGACAGGGACACCGGCAGCGCACGGGATACCCGCGGGCGCATACTTGAGGCGATGACAAAGCCTGCTGCACCGAAGCGCCATTTGCCTACCAGCCCCTTCAAGGCCCGGGCCACGCCGACTCCACAGCACTTCGCGGTGGGCGACCACGTGACGCACGACATGTACGGCGTCGGCCGGGTGATCGGCGTCGAGGACGGGATAGCGGCACTCGTGGATTTCGGCTCCACGCAGGAGCGGATCTTGAGCCCGTACGCCAAGATGACCAAGCTGTAGAACCTCTGTGTCCAGCAAAAAGGGAGACCTCTCATCGATCTGACCTCGCTGTTCTCCGCTCCGGAAGGAGCGCCCCGCTGCTCTGCCACAGCATCGCCGCCTCCGGCGACGGACCCTTTCCAGGCTCCGGACTTCGGGGAGGACCAGGCCGCCGTATCCGAGGACGAGCAAGGTCACGTCTCAGGCATGAATGCGGCGTGACCCAAGGGGGTCGACTCCCACCGGTTACGGGAGCAGGCCGGCCGACGGCAGAGAACGAAGGCCCCGTCCACCGCGATGGACGGGGCCCTCGTCATGTACGCGCATACGCCCGGCCGGTCAGCCGCAGCAGCCGCCGCACTGGCACGGCGCGCCCGACTGGCAGCCGCAGCCGCAGCCCGAGCCGCAGCCACAGGCGCCGAGGACGGGCAGATGGACCACTTCGACCGGTGCTGCTTCCTGCTGGGTGCCGCTCACGGGGGAATCTGCCATGGGGTCCCTCCTCAAAGGCGTACGTTCGAAGGCGTACGTCACCTCTCCCATTGCATGCCCACCCACCAGGGCGCATCAACGGCGCACAGAGGCCCGCCCGCAGATCACGCGCCGGACGTCACGCGCCCTCGACCGGCGCCTCCGCCTGCTGGAGCTCGTCCGCGTGCTCGCCCGTCACCAGGTACACCACGCGCTTGGCCACCGACACCGCGTGGTCGGCGAAGCGCTCGTAGTAGCGGCCCAGCAGCGTCACGTCGACCGCCGTCTCGATGCCGTGCTTCCAGCGGTCGTCCATCAGGTGCTGGAAGAGCGTGCGGTGCAGGCGGTCCATCTCGTCGTCGTCGTGTTCCAGCTGGAGCGCCAGGTCGACGTCCTTGGTGATGATGACCTCCGCCGCCTTCGCCATCAGGCGCTGCGCCAGCTGCCCCATCTCCAGGATCGTGGCGTGCAGGTCCCGCGGCACCGCGCGGTCCGGGAAGCGCAGCCGGGCCAGCTTGGCGACGTGCTGGGCGAGGTCGCCGGAGCGCTCCAGGTCCGCGCTCATCCGCAGCGAGGTCACCACGATGCGCAGGTCCGTCGCGACGGGCTGCTGGCGCGCCAGCAGGGCTATGGCCCGCGCCTCCAGGTCGTGCTGGAGGTCGTCGACCTTCTGGTCCGCCGCGATCACGGCCTCCGCCAGCTTCAGATCCGCGTCGAGCATCGCCGTCGTGGCGCGCCCGATCGCCGACCCGACCAGCCGGGCCATTTCGACGAGGCCCTCGCCGATCGAGTCCAGTTCCTCGTGGTACGCGTCCCGCATGGTGTCCCTCTCTCAGTGCGAACCTCAGGGGTCCGGGTGGGCTCGGGCCCCTACGCTCCCACGGTCCGAGTCCAAAAAGTCCGGGGCCTCCCTCTCAAGTGAACCGTCACTATCCCCTCGGTGAACTCTGGGCGACGACTGTTCGAGCACCCACGCGGATGGCTGGGAGCATGTCCGAGCGCCCGCATAACCTGGACGCATGGACGTGAACGCGGCGGTCGCCGCATTGGCCGCGATCGCCGGGGCGTGCACCGGCGTGATCGCCATGCTGGCGTTCCGCTGGAGCGAGCGCGACCAGGCCAGGCCCACCCGTACCTCCTTGCACACCGACGCCGTGCTCCCGCCCGGCGTGGACACCGTGCTCTCGGTGCTCCGCTCCTCCGCCGTCGTGCTCGACGAGAGCGACTCCGTCGTCAAGGCCAGCTCCGCGGCGTACGCGCTCGGCCTGGTCCGCGGCGGCAAGCTCGCCGTCGAGCCGATGCTCCACATGGCGCGCGACACCCGCCGCGACGGCGAGATACGCCAGGTCGAGCTGGACCTGCCCCGCCGCGGCACCGGCCGCGGCGAAGCCCTCGCCGTCTCCGCCCGCGTCGCGCCCCTCGGCTCCCGCCTGGTCCTGCTCCTGGTCGAGGACCTCACCGAGGCCCGCCGTATCGAGGCCGTACGCCGCGACTTCGTCGCCAACGTCAGCCACGAGCTCAAGACCCCCGTCGGGGCGCTGTCCCTGCTCTCGGAGGCCGTCATGGACGCCTCCGACGACCCCGAGGCGGTCATGCGCTTCGCCGGGCGCATGCAGATCGAGGCGACCCGCCTCACCAACCTCGTCCAGGAGCTCATCGACCTCTCCCGGGTGCAGAACGACGACCCGCTGGAGGACGCCGAGCCCGTCCGGGTGGACGAGCTCGTCGCCGAGGCCGTCGACCGCTCCCGGCACACGGCCACCACCAAGCAGATCACCATGGCCGCCGGCGGCACCCAGGACCTGCACGTCTGGGGCCACCGCGGCCAGCTCGCCGCCGCCCTCGGCAACCTCGTCGAGAACGCCGTGAACTACTCCCCGGCCCACACCCGCGTCGGCATCGCCGCCCGCCGCGTCGCCGCGCCGGGTGGTGATCTGATAGAGATCGCCGTCACCGACCAGGGCATCGGCATCCCCGACAAGGACAAGGAGCGCATCTTCGAGCGCTTCTACCGCGTCGACCCCGCCCGCTCCCGTGCCACCGGCGGTACGGGCCTGGGCCTGGCGATCGTCAAGCACGTGGCCGCCTCGCACGGCGGGGAGGTCACCGTCTGGAGCACCGAGGGACAGGGCTCCACCTTCACGCTGCGCCTCCCCGAGGCCGGCGCCGTACGGCAGCACCGACAGCAGCACGACTCCTCAGAACCGCTCACTGCCCCGGAGGTCCTTCCGTGACCCGAGTCCTTGTCGTCGAGGATGAGGAATCCTTCAGCGACGCCCTGTCCTACATGCTCCGCAAGGAGGGCTTCGAAGTCGCCGTCGCGTCGACCGGGCCCGAGGGGCTCGACGAGTTCGAGCGCAACGGCGCCGACCTCGTCCTGCTCGACCTCATGCTGCCCGGCCTGCCGGGCACGGAGGTCTGCCGCCAGCTGCGCGGCCGCTCGAACGTGCCCGTCATCATGGTCACGGCCAAGGACAGCGAGATCGACAAGGTCGTGGGCCTGGAGATAGGGGCGGACGACTACGTCACCAAGCCCTTCTCCTCCCGTGAGCTGGTCGCCCGCATCCGCGCGGTGCTCCGTCGCCGCGGCGAGCCGGAGGAGGTCACCCCGGCCGCCCTGGAGGCGGGTCCGGTACGGATGGACGTGGACCGCCACGTCGTCACGGTCTCCGGCGCCAAGGTCGACCTCCCGCTGAAGGAGTTCGACCTGCTGGAGATGCTGCTGCGCAACGCCGGCCGCGTCCTCACGCGCATGCAGCTGATCGACCGCGTGTGGGGCGCGGACTACGTCGGCGACACCAAGACCCTCGACGTCCACGTCAAGCGGCTCCGCGCCAAGATCGAGCCGGACCCGGGCGCACCGCGCTACCTGGTCACGGTCCGGGGCCTGGGCTACAAGTTCGAACCGTAGGCCGCGCGGCGGTACGCGGTACGCAGACGGGGGCGCCCCACCGGAATCCTCCGGTGGGGCGCCCCCGCGCGTGTGTCAGTGGCCGACCGCGTGCGACTGCTCGCCGCCCGCCGGGGCGCCCGGAGAGGTCTCACCCTGCGCGGGCGAGCCGGTCGGGGAACCCGTCGGGGAGCCGGTGGGCGAACCGGTCGGCGTGGCCTCCGGCGACTTCGTCGCCTCCGGGGACTGCGGCGCCTTCGGCCCCTCCGACGGGCCGAAGTCCGCGTAGTAGCCGGTCGCCGGGACGACGAACGCGTCCAGCTTCACGTCACCGGTCTCGCTGAGCTTGAAGACGACCTCACGGGCCTCGCCGTTGGCGGCGGCGTCGCCGACGTTCTCGATGACCGCGGAGGCGTTGCCCTTGCCGCCGATGACGATCGAGCCGTTCGGCGGGACGGTGATGGCGCCCGAGCCCTCGGCGGGGGAGAGCTTCACCGTGGCGTCGGAGCCCGGCAGCTGGATGCCCTCCAGCGTCTCGGGCTTGTCGCCGCCGTTGAAGACGGTGGCGGAGACGACGGCCGCGCCGTCCTCACCGGCCCCTTCCTGCGTGAGCACCGTGGCGTTCTGCACCTTGATGTCGCCGACGGTGGTGGCGGCGTTGTCCGGCCTGATCTGGAGCGTCTGGGCGTCATTGCCGGCGCCGCAGGCGGAGAGCGAGGCGATCGAGAACACGATGGCGGTGGCGGCGAGGGCGCCGCGTCGAAGGCTGCGGCTCACGGCGGCGGCAACTCCTAGGACGTACGGACGGACGGATGACGGCGACCGAAGACGGACGGGTAAGCCTGAGCTAAGGATCACTCAGCGGGGTCAGGTTACCGACCCCTCCAGCCGGTCCCGCACCCGACCCGCCCCCGGCACGCATCGGCCTGCGCCACCCGGCTCACCGTCCCGCTCCCGGCGCGCCCCCCTCACCCCGCCGGCTCACCCGCCCGTTCACCGTTCACATAACCCGCCTTGATCAATTCCACATTCCTTAACCGAATAGCCGTCGGTGATCACTCGCGCACCAACTCGCGCACCAATTCGGGAATCATGGCCGCCATCGTCCGAGCGGGTGACCGACATCCGAACGGAGTACGCGATCTTCACCGCTTCGAACCAGACAAAAGCGGACGTTCACCCTCGCCACGCCGCAGCCGGATGCGTGTAACGGGCCCGTTTCCGTCCGCCCGCGCAGCCGCTCCGACCTGCGAATACCCCCTTCCGCAAGCCCTCCGCAGCACGTCCCTGTCGGTGTTGTCAAGCCCCGAGATATGCCCTGACCTGCGAAAACGCCATTCAGAAGAAGCCGTTCTCGTGTTACCCTGGATAGCCACGGAAGGGGTACCTGTCACATGACGTTCAAGGTTGGCGACACCGTGGTCTATCCCCATCACGGGGCCGCGCTGATCGAGGCCATCGAAACTCGCCAGATCAAAGGCGTGGACAAGACCTACTTGGTGCTCAAGGTCGCCCAAGGCGACTTGACGGTTCGTGTGCCAGCGGACAATGCGGAGTTCGTCGGCGTGCGCGATGTGGTCGGTCAGGACGGGCTGGACCGGGTCTTCGAGGTGCTGCGCGCGCCGTACGCCGAGGAGCCGACGAACTGGTCCCGTCGCTACAAGGCAAATCTCGAGAAGCTCGCCTCCGGCGACGTCATCAAGGTCGCCGAAGTGGTGCGTGACCTGTGGCGCCGTGAGCGTGAGCGCGGTCTCTCCGCCGGAGAGAAGCGCATGCTCGCCAAGGCGCGCCAGATCCTGGTGAGCGAGCTCGCACTCGCCGAGAACACCAACGAGGACAAGGCCGAGGCCCTGCTCGACGAGGTCCTCGCGTCCTGACGCGCAAGCGGTTCTGACGCGAAGCGTTGCCGCAGTGCCCGCTGACATGCTGTGATCCACACGTACGGAACCTCGTACGGAACGTACGGATCAACAGCGCGTCGCCGGGCGCTGCGGCATGTCCGTACCCCGGCCGGTGCGGCTCGCTCGACCGTCGTCACGGAAGGGTCCGGTCAAGGCGCCGCGCCGACACTACCCCGACCGTCGTCCGGTCCGGGCGTGCCTCCAAGGCCATACCCAAATCGGCCGAGTCAACAAACCTGCCGGAGTGCAACCCATGTCTGACGAAGCACCCCCCGCACGTGCGGCCCGCACCGCCGCGGTGATCCCCGCCGCCGGCCGGGGCGTACGGCTCGGCCCGGGCGCCCCCAAAGCGCTTCGCGCGCTGAACGGCACCCCCATGCTCATCCACGCGGTACGCGCCATGGCGGCCTCCCGCGCGGTCTCCCTCGTCGTCGTGGTCGCCCCGCCCGAGGGCGCCGCCGAGGTCAAGAACCTCCTCGACGCGCACGCGCTGCCCGAGCGCACCGACTACCTCGTCGTACCCGGCGGCGAGACCCGCCAGGAGTCCGTCCGCCTCGGTCTCGACGCGCTGCCCGACGGCATCACCGCCGTCCTCGTCCACGACGCGGCCCGCCCGCTCGTCCCTGTCGACACCGTCGACGCGGTCATCGAGGCCGTACGGGACGGGGCCGTCGCCGTCGTGCCCGCGCTGCCCCTCGCCGACACCGTCAAGCAGGTCGAGCCCCGCCCGGGCGGCGAGAAGGGCGAGCCCGAGCCGGTCGTCGCCACGCCCGACCGGGCCACGCTCCGCGCCGTACAGACCCCGCAGGGCTTCGACCGCGACACGCTCGTACGCGCGCACACCACCGTCACCGGCAGCGTCACCGACGACGCGAGCATGGTCGAGCAGCTCGGCGAGCCCGTCGTGGTCGTCCCCGGCCACGAGGAGGCGTTCAAGGTGACGCGCCCGCTCGACCTCCTCCTCGCCGAGGCGGTCCTCGCCCGACGGAGGGCCAACGATGGCTTCTAGCACCCCCGCCGTCCCCCTGGCCGGCATCCCCCTGGTCGGCATCGGCACCGACGTCCACGCCTTCGAGCAGGGCCGCGAGCTGTGGTGCGCGGGCCTGCTCTGGGAGGACTCCGACGGCTACGGCCTCGCCGGCCACTCCGACGGCGACGTCGCCGCCCACGCCGCCTGCGACGCGCTCTTCTCCGCCGCCGGCGTCGGCGACCTCGGCGCCCACTTCGGCACCTCGCGCCCCGAGTGGTCCGGCGCCTCCGGCGTCACCCTGCTCGCCGAGGCCGCCCGGATCGTCCGCGCCGAGGGCTTCGAGATCGGCAACATCGCCGTCCAGGTCATCGGCGTACGCCCGAAGATCGGCAAGCGGCGCGACGAGGCGCAGAAGGCGCTGAGCGCGGCGGCCGGCGCGCCGGTGTCCGTATCCGGCACGACGACGGACGGCCTCGGCCTCACCGGCCGCGCCGAGGGCCTCGCCGCCATCGCGACGGCACTCCTCGTCCGTACCACCTGAGGCACGGGGCACTCGCACCGGCCCACTACTCTGGAGTGGTGACTATTCGCCTGTACGACACCAGCGCCCGGCAGATCCGCGACTTCACCCCGCTCAGGCCGGGCTGCGTCTCGATCTACCTGTGTGGCGCCACGGTGCAGGCGGCCCCGCACATCGGGCACATCCGGTCCGGGCTGAACTTCGACATCATGCGCCGCTGGTTCGCGTACCGCGGCTACGACGTCACGTTCATCCGCAACGTCACGGACATCGACGACAAGATCATCGCCAAGTCCGCCCACCAGGGCCGCCCCTGGTGGGCCATCGGGTACGAGAACGAGCGCGCGTTCAACGACGGCTACGAGGCCCTCGGTTGCCTCCCGCCCACCTACGAGCCGCGCGCCACCGGGCACGTCACCGAGATGGTCGAGATGATGCGCGGCCTCATCGAGCGCGGCCACGCGTACGAGGCGGACGGCAGCGTCTACTTCGACGTGCGCTCCTTCCCCGAGTACCTGGCGCTGTCCAACCAGGACATCGACGACCTGCGCCAGCCCGCCGAGGAGGGCATCACCGGCAAGCGCGACCCGCGCGACTTCGCCATGTGGAAGGCCACCAAGCCCGGCGAGCCCGACTGGGAGACGCCGTGGGGCCGCGGCCGCCCGGGCTGGCACCTGGAGTGCTCGGCGATGGCGCACAAGTACCTCGGCTCCGCCTTCGACATCCACGGCGGCGGACTCGACCTGGTCTTCCCGCACCACGAGAACGAGATCGCCCAGGCCAAGGCGTACGGCGACGAGTTCGCCCGCTACTGGGTGCACAACGCCTGGGTCACGATGAGCGGCGAGAAGATGTCCAAGTCGCTGGGCAACTCCGTGCTCGTCTCCGAGATGGTCAAGCAGTGGCGCCCCATCGTCCTGCGCTACTACCTCGGCACCCCGCACTACCGCTCGATGATCGAGTACAGCGAGGAGGCCCTGCGCGAGGCGGACGCCGCGTTCGCGCGCATCGAGGGCTTCGTCCAGCGGGTCGTCGAGAAGGCGGGCCGGGCCGTCGAGCCCGCCGCCGAGGTGCCGACCGCCTTCGCCGAGGCGATGGACGACGACCTGGGCGTCCCGCAGGCGCTCGCCGTCATCCATACCACCGTCCGCCAGGGCAACAGCGCGCTGGCCGCCGACGACAAGGAAGCCGCCGTGGAGCGCCTCGCCGAGGTCCGCGCCATGCTCGGCGTCCTCGGCCTGGACCCGCTCGACCCGCACTGGGCGGGTGAGTCCGACCGCGGCGAGGACCTCCACGGGGTCGTGGACAGCCTCGTCCGCATGGTCCTGGAGCAGCGCGAGTCGGCGCGGGCCCGCAAGGACTGGGCGACGGCGGACGCGATCCGCGACCAGCTGGGCCAGTCCGGCCTGGTCATCGAGGACAGCCCCGACGGCCCCCGCTGGACGCTCGGCGCGCGGTAGCCCCCGCGCTGGCACACTTCATATATACGCACTTCACATACGTACGTACGCATCGATCAGAGCAGGTAAGTCATGGCCGGGAACAGCCAGCGCAGGAACCGCCGCACGTCCAACAAGAAGGGCGCGACGGTCGGCAGCGGTGGCCAGCGGCGCCGGGGCCTCGAAGGCAAGGGCCCCACGCCGCCCGCGTCCGCCCGCAAGGGCCATGTGAAGAACCGCGTCGCCAACGCCAAGGCCAAGCAGGCGCACCGCCGCCAGGTCGCCCGGCGCGGCGGCAAGGGCCTGTCCGAGATGGTCGTCGGCCGCAACCCCGTCTTCGAGGCGCTGCGCGACGGCGTACCGGCGACGACGCTGTACGTCCAGCAGTTCATCGACAACGACGAGCGGGTGCGCGACGCGCTCAAGCTCGCGGCCGACCGCGGCGGCATCAACCTCATGGAGGCCCCGCGCGCCGAGCTCGACCGCATGACGAACGGCCTCAACCACCAGGGCCTCGTCCTCCAGGTCCCGCCGTACGAGTACGCCCACCCCGAGGACCTCGCCGCGGCCGCCTTCGACGACGGCGAGGACCCGCTGATCGTCGCCCTCGACGGCGTCACCGACCCGCGCAACCTCGGCGCCGTCGTCCGCTCCGTCTCCGCCTTCGGCGGCCACGGCGTCGTCGTCCCCGAGCGCCGCGCGGCCGGCATGACCGCCGGTGCCTGGAAGACCGCGGCCGGCACCGCCGCCCGCACCCCGGTCGCCCGCGCCACCAACCTGACGCGCGCCCTGGAGGGGTACCAGAAGGCCGGCATCACCGTCGTCGGCCTCGACGCCGACGGCGACACCGAGGTCCACGAGCTGGACGCGCTGGGCGGCCCGGTCGTCATCGTCGTCGGCAGCGAGGGCAAGGGCCTCTCCCGCCTCGTCGGCGAGACCTGCGACTTCCTCGTCCGCATCCCCATGCCCGGCGGCGCCGAGTCCCTCAACGCGGGCGTCGCGGCCGGTGTCGTCCTGTACGAGGCGGCGCGCCGCCGCGCCTGACACCCACACCCGTACCCCCCGTACGCCCACCCGAGACCCGTCATGATCTTGACGGGTCTCGGACATTTCCCCGCCGTCAAGGCAGTGTCCTATCCCCGCGTCACTCGGTTAGATGAGTGTGGACACCAGAACGCCCCGGCCCGGGTTCGACGATCAGCCTGCGTTGAGCATGGTCAAGGTGGATTGCGATCCCGCGCAGGTCATCGTGAACCACGCCAGCTTCCGGGTGCAGCTCGCCCCGGTCAAGAAGCCTCGGTTCGCCGAAACCACCACCCGTGTACCCGCCGTGAGCGCGGGCGCGGCGGGAGCGGGAGGACGGCGGCGGGCGCCCGTCGTATGGAGCGGGAAGTCGTCCCCCGGCGACCCCGGAGCGACCGGCCTGCTCCAGGCCGTACGCGACTCCGCCGCCGTGGACACCCTCGACCCGTCGCGCGACGCCGGCGCCACCCAGGTCATCCCCCGCGTCACCCTCTCCGACGACACCATGCCGACGCCCCTCCTGCCGCCCATGCGGCGCGCCGAGAGCGCCTACGAGGAGTACGAGCGCCACCACCGGCCGGGCGACCGGCCCGGCGGCCGCCTCGACGACTACGACGAACCCGCCGCGGCCGACGACGACACCCGCGACGACATCCCCACCCGCGGCAGCGGCGACCGCCGCGCGGCCTACGCCGACGCCGCCGCCCAGCGGCACGCCTACTACCCCGGCCGCCGCATGAACCTCGGCGTCGTCCTCCTGCCCCTGCGCGTCTTCCTCGGCTTCATCTCCATCTACGCCGGCATGGGCAAGCTCTGCGACCCCGTCTACTTCGACGGCGGCGAGCGCGGCTCCATGGTCAAGTGGCTGACCTCCCTGCACCCCTGGCCCGCCGCAGAGCCGCTGCGCGACTTCGCCCTCGCCCACCCCGTCGGCGCCGGACTCACCGTCGCCTTCGCCCAGGTCGTCGTCGGCGTGCTGACCGTCCTCGGCCTCTGGCAGCGCGTGGCCGCCGTCTTCGGCGCGCTGCTCTCCGCCGCGCTCATCCTCACCGTCAGCTGGCGCACCGTCCCCGCGTACGACGCCCCCGACATCGTCTACCTCGCCGCCTGGTCCCCGCTGATCATCGCGGGCGCCCCCGTCTACTCCATCGACGGCCGCCTCGCCGGCGAGGCCTGGCGCACGCTCGGCCCCCGCTCCGCGCTGTGGGACCTGCGCCGTCGCGTCCTGCGGCGCGGCGCGCTCGTCGCGACCGTCGTGGTGGGCCTGACGCTGCTCATCGGGTCGGTGCTCGGCGGAGCCGTACGCTCCACCGAGATGGTCACCGTGCCCGGACCGAACGACGACCCGACCAACCACCTGCCCGGCCAGCCCCTGCCGCAGGAGCCCGGCACACAGGCCCCGCCCTCCCGCGGCGAGTCCTCCCACCGGCCGCCCAAGCCGTCCGCGTCCACCTCCGCGTCCCCGACCGCCGACGAGTCGACCCCGGCCGGGACCGTACGGGAGAGCGGACGCGCCGAGGACCAGCGGCCCACCGCCACGCAGGGCACCGGCCAGCGGCCCCCGCAGCAGACCCGCCCCGTCGACCCGGAGCCGCCGGCCAGCAGCAACTCCGGCCCGTCCTCGAGCGGCTCCACCGGCACCTCGGGCGGTGGCGGCGGAAGCTCGGACGACGGCGCCTCGGGCGGCTCCGACGACGGCGGCTCGAGCGGCGGAAACCACAACCCGATCGGCGGCCTGCTCGGCTGACCCGTACGACACACAGGCGAGAGGGGCTGTCACCGTGGCAACACGGTGGCAGCCCCTCGGCGAACACCACCCCGGCCGAAAGCTCGGCCGCCGTTGTTCCCTAACCTCCTGCTATGAACGCCGCCGTGCATATCCCGGAGTACTTCGAGGACTGCGACCTGGTCGAGGGCGAGGATCTCGTGCGAGAACCCGCCTTCTGGCTCGCCCATGTCCTGTTGACGATGGGTGACCCGGGTGAAGTGGAGCGCTACGGGGTGGACGCGTCGGCTTACGAAGCGATGGTGGATCGCCTCGCCGACCCCGGGCAGCCCTGGCCCGTCCTTCGGGTCTGCTTCACCGGTGGGCATACGGCCTACGTCGTGTACGCCAACTTCGAGGACGAGAACAACGTCGACTTCTTCGTCCGTCACCCCGCATGGGGGCGACTCGGTCACCTCGGGCAGTGCGGTGCCGACGAGGCCGGCCCTGGCCTGTCCTGGGCCGAGCTCATCTCTCTCGCCGCGAGCGCGCAGGACGGCGAGGAAGGTCTGTCCGATCCATCCCAGCGCCTCCTCCTGCTCCTCCCGATGCTCGGCGATGCCGACATGCCCGGCGGAGCGCGTGACACCGTGGCGCGAGCGCTCGCGGGCTGTGGGATACGTCCGGATGCGGCCGGCGAGCTGGCCGCATCCCTGCTGGGGGAGCAGGACTCGACCGGCGGTCCCCGGTGGACCGTGACCGGCGACAGCCCGATCGCCGTGTGCTCGTCCCCCTACAGCCCTCGCCGGGTACCGCTCGGCCTCGGTATCTCCCCGGAGCAGGCCCAGGCTCTGGCCAACGCCCTCCACGGCTCAGTGCCCCCGACCGCATCCGGAGGCTTCACCGGCTGAGGCGCCGTGCTGGAAGAGACGGGGGCCAGCCGAGTCCGTCCGGCGTCCGGAGTTCGACGACAGGCTCAGACTTGGTACGCCGCCAGCTCCTGCGCCGCCCGCTCCAGGTCCTTCGCCGTGTCGATGGCCCGCCAGTACGCGCCCTGCGGCAGCGGGAAGCCCGCCAGGCGCCGCTCACGGGCGAGGCGGGGGAAGGTGGTGCGCTCGTGGTCGCCCCGGTCGGGCAGCGCGCTGGTGAAGGCGGGGGAGAAGACGTACACGCCGGCGTTGATGAGGTACGGCGAGGGCGGCGCCTCGACGAAGTCGGTGACGTTCCCGAAGGTGTCGGTCTCGACGGCGCCCCAGGGGATGCGGGGCCGGGCCAGCGCCAGGGTCGCGAGGGCGTCCCGCTCGGCGTGGAAGGCGGCCATCTCGCGCAGCGAGAAGCGCGTCCAGATGTCGCCGTTCGTGGCGTACCAGGGCTGCTCGGGCCGCGGCAGGCGCGCGGCCGCGTACTTCAGGCCGCCGCCCCGGCCCAGCGGCTCGCGCTCGACGACGGTGGTGACGCGCAGCGGCAGATCGGACGTGTCCAGCCAGCGCTGGAGGACGTCCGCGAGGTGGCCGCAGGAGACGACGGCGTCCGTGACACCCTCAGCGGCGAGCCAGGAAAGCTGATGGCCGATGATCGGGGTCCCGGTTCCCGGGATCTCGACCATCGGCTTGGGGCGGTCGTCGGTGTACGGGCGCAGACGCGAGCCCTGGCCGCCCGCCAGGATCACGGCCTGCGTCGGAGAGGTGTGCATACCTCGACAGGGTGGCTCAGCTCTCGTTCGCGACACCGGAGGCGTACGACGTGTCGCACACGGGGCGGGAGTACGACTGGGCGCGCACCGGCCCGTAGTGCAGGACGGCGGCGCGGCCGAGCGCGCGGGCGATCGACATGCAGTGCTTGGCGAGCGACGGACGCTCCTCCACCTCGCGCTGCAGGCTCGTCAGCGCGACACCCGGGTTCTCCTCCTGAAGCTGTGCGAGGAGGCGGTCGCGGAGAATATCCTGCGGGGCACGGGACTTGGCCCGTACGGAGACGTTCTCCGACGACGCGGTGAGCAACTGCGAGTCGGAGCGGCTGCCTGCCCACGGGACACTGGTGACCGCGAGAGTTCCGGAGAGCACCAGGACGACGGGCAGGACGAGGGCGAGAGTGCGGCCGATTCGGCGTGCTGTGTGGGTCACGGACGTGAGCGTAGCGGCCAGTGATGATTTGGAGACATTTAGTCACCCCCACGGGGGATGGTTCGACGCGCCTTTTCGAATCGGGTGTTGACGAACAGGGTCCGAATTGCCCCGTGTGCCGGGGTATTTGTCGACATCCGGGCGGAACTGCACCAACGGCCCCGCACCGAAGTGCGGGGCCGTCGAGGTGCTGTGCGGCGTCAGCCGCTCAGGCGCTCGCCCGTGGACGTCGAGAAGACGTGGATCTCCTCCGGACGCGGCACGACGTGCAGCACGGAGCCCTTCTCCGGGATGGAGCGGCCGCCGACGCGGACCACCAAATCCTTGTCGTCCTCGCCGCCGACGCGGGCGGAGCCGTACACGTACCCGTCGGCGCCGAGCTCCTCGACGACGTTGACGGAGACCGCCACGCCCTGGTCGCTCTCGGCGCCCGCGACGTCGAAGTGCTCCGGGCGGACACCGACCGTCACGGTCTTGTCGCCCTTGCCGGACGCGGCGGCCAGCGCCTCGCGCGACACCGGGACGACGCTGTTGCCGAACTTCACACCGCCGTCGGTGATCGGCACCTCGACCAGGTTCATGGCGGGGGAGCCGATGAACCCGGCCACGAAGAGGTTCGCCGGCCGGTCGTACATGTTGCGCGGCGTGTCGACCTGCTGGAGCAGCCCGTCCTTGAGCACGGCGACGCGATCGCCCATCGTCAGTGCCTCGACCTGGTCGTGCGTGACGTACACCGTGGTGATGCCGAGACGACGCTGCAGGCTCGCGATCTGCGTACGCGTGGAGACGCGGAGCTTGGCGTCGAGGTTCGACAGCGGCTCGTCCATGAGGAACACCTGCGGCTCCCGCACGATGGCACGCCCCATCGCGACACGCTGCCGCTGACCACCGGAGAGCGCCTTCGGCTTGCGGTCCAGGTACTCGGTCAGGTCGAGGATCTTCGCCGCCTCCTCGACCTTCTTGCGGATCAGCGCCTTGTTCACACCGGCGATCTTGAGCGCGAAGCCCATGTTGTCGGCGACGGTCATGTGCGGGTACAGCGCGTAGTTCTGGAACACCATGGCGATGTCCCGGTCCTTCGGCGGCAGGTGCGTGACATCGCGGTCCCCGATGCGGATCGCGCCGCCGTTGACGTCCTCCAGGCCGGCGAGCATGCGCAGCGAGGTGGACTTGCCGCAACCGGACGGGCCGACGAGGACGAGGAACTCGCCGTCGGCGATCTCGATCTCCAGCTGGTCGACGGCGGGCTTGGTGCCCCCGGGGTAGATCCGGGTCGCTTTGTCGAACGTGACAGAAGCCATGGTGATGTGATCCCTTCACCGGCAGGAACGTGCCGGACGATCCGAGTGGAAGGAAGTGATGGGTCTAGTCCACGTGGGTGAACTTCGGGTGACGGTACCTGGCGGGGTGGCTTCTGTCAGTAGGTGGAAGGGGCCCAATTTCCTCAGCGGCGGCCGGTGGCGTCCGGTTACACTCGTGCGCAGTGCCTCCTTAGCTCAGCTGGCCAGAGCACCGCTCTTGTAAAGCGGGGGTCGTCGGTTCGAACCCGACAGGGGGCTCGTAGCGAAGGGTCGGCGCAGGGGCATGTTCCCCGGCGCCGGCCCTTCTGTCTGATCTCACGACTGCGGATGTCAGTGCCCCGGCGTACCTTCTCGCCATGGCGAACAGACCTACTGAGAACTGGCGTGCCTGAATGGCAGGGCGTGGCCCGCGATGTCGAGGCCGGGCGGGTGGAGCTCGACTGTGCCGGTGCGGTGGAGATGTACCCCGAGTCCTTGCTGAGGGCGACGGACGCGGCCTTGGCATCGAGGAGGGGCATCGACCGTAGCGGGATCACGGACGCCTGGCGTGGCTGGTGACCGTACTCGGGTGGACGGGCGTCGGTACGACGGCTGGCCAATGGGCTGCACGGGCAAGGCCCCGGACCGATGAGTCCGGGGCCTTTCACGTGCCTTCGCGAGGTGTGCGGTTGCCGTCAGTGGCGGCCCGAGAGGCGGTCCGCGAGGGTGGCGAGGCGGGGGGTGGTGGGGGTGTTGCTCGTGGCCTCTTGGTGGTCGGCGGTGCGGTAGGCGGCGTAGAGGGTGTGGACGCCGAGCCAGCGCAGGGGTTCCGGTTCCCAGGGGCGGACCTTGTGGTTGACCCAGGGGAGGGTGGTGAGGTCCGTGGGGCCGGACTGGCCGGAGTCCTGTTGGATCAGGTCGCGCAGGGTGCGGGCGGCGAGGTTGGCGGTGGCGACGCCCGAGCCGACGTAGCCGCCGGCCCAGCCGAGGCCGGTGGTGCGGTCGAGGGTGACGGTGGCGCACCAGTCGCGGGGGACGCCGAGGACGCCGGACCAGGCGTGGGCGATGCGGGTGCCGGCGAGGGAGGGGAAGAAGCGGATCAGGATGTCGCGCAGGGCGTCGATGGTGGCGGGCTGGGTGCGGCCGTCGTTGTCGGTGCGGGAGCCGTAGCGGTACGGGATGCCGCGGCCGCCGAGGGCGATGCGGTCGTCGGCGGTGCGCTGGGCGTACATGTAGGCGTGGGCCATGTCGCCGAGGGTTTCGCGGTTGTGCCAGCCGAGTTCGTCCCAGACCTCCGGGGGCAGGGGGTCGGTGGCGATCATGGAGGAGTTCATGGGGAGCCAGGTGCGCTTGTGGCCCTTGATGTTCGCGGTGAAGCCTTCGGTGCAGCGCAGGATGTAGGGGGCGCGGACCGTGCCGTACGGGGTGACGGCGTGCTTGGGGCGGATCTCCGTGACGGGGGTCGATTCGTGGATCGTGACGCCGAGGGCTTCGACGGTGGCGGCCAGGCCCTTGACCAGTTTCACGGGGTGGATGCGGGCGCCGTGCGGGGTCCAGCTGGAGCCGACCGCGCCGGTGACGCGGATGCGGGCGGCGGTGTCGCGGGCGCCGTAGAGCTCGCGGTCGGTTTCGCCGAAGGCGACTTCGACGGAGTGGAAGTCCTTCAGGCGGGCCAGTTGGGCGGGGGTGTGAGCGACTTCGAGGACGCCGCCCAGGTGGATGTCGGCGTCGATGCCTTCGTCGCCGGCGACCTTGACGACCTCCGCGACGGTGTCGTTCATCGCCCTCTGGAGGCGGACGGCGGCCTCGTGGCCGTGGCGCTTGGCGTAGCGGGCGCGGCCGGCGATGCCGTTGTAGAGCCAGCCGCCGTTGCGGCCGGAGGCGCCGTAGCCGCAGAACTTGGCTTCCAGGACGGTGATGTTGAGGAAGGGGACGGCCTTCTTGAGGTAGTAGGCGGTCCACAGGCCGGTGTAGCCACCGCCGACGATGCAGACGTCGGCCGTGGTGTCGCCGGGGAGCGGTTCCCGGGGGGCGGGGGTGCCCTCCTGTGCGTACCAGAACGATATGCCGCCGTTGACGGTGTCCATGTGGTTCCTTGGGTGCTGCTGTCGGGTGGGTGTGGACGTTACTGGATGGGGGCGTGTCGCGGTGATCGAGGTGCCGGTCGGATTGGCGCGGTCGCAGGAGGAGTTCAACGGCGCGGAGGGGCGGGCGTTCGTGGCTGCGCTGCCGGGGCTGGTGGAGCGGTTCCTGGGGGAGTGGGGGCTGCGGAAGGTGGGGCCGGTGATGCACGGGCTGGTCGCGCTGGTGGTGCCGGTGGTGACGGCGGACGGGGCGCGGGCCGCGCTGAAGTTGCAGTTGCCCGACGAGGAGAACGCGGGCGAGGGCGCCGCGCTGCGGGCGTGGGACGGCGACGGGGCCGTACGGCTGGTGGCGGAGGACGCCGGCGTGGGCGCGCTGCTGTTGGAGTGGCTGCCGCACGGCCGGTCCCTGTCGGCGGTGGAGGACGCGCGGGAGGCGACGGCGGTGCTGGCGGGGGTGCTGGCGCGGCTGGTGGCGGCGCCGGCGCCGGCCGGGCTGCGGCGCCTGGGCGACATGGCGGCGGACATGCTGGACGGCGTACCGGAGGCGCTGGGCCGGCTGGTGCGGGCGGAGGACCGGCGGCTGCTGCGGGACTGCGCGGCGGCGGTGCGGGAGGTGGCGGGTGAGCCGGGGGACCGGTTGCTCCACTGGGACCTGCACTTCGACAACGTGCTGGCGGCGGAGCGGGAGCCGTGGCTGGCGATCGATCCGAAGCCGCTGGCCGGTGATCCGGGGTTCGAGCTGTTGCCGGCGCTGTGCAACCGGTTCGAGCCGGGTGAGGTGCGGTGGCGGTTCGACCTGATGACGGAGGTGCTGGGGCTCGACCGGGAGCGGGCGCTGGCGTGGACGCTGGGGCGGGTGCTGGAGGACTCCCTGTGGGAGGTGGAGGACGGGGAGACGGTCCTGGTGGGGGAGCGGGCGGCGGTGGGCCGGATACTGCTCTCATGATTCGTACAGCTGTTGTCGACGACGTCCCTGTCATTCACGCGATGGTCCGCGAGCTCGCCGAGTACGAGAAGGCTCTGGACGAGGCGCGGGCGAGCGAGGAGCAGCTGCGGGAGGCGCTGTTCGGCGAGCGCCCGGCGGCGTACGCGCACATCGCCGAGTCGGAGGAGGGCGAGGTCGTCGGCTTCGCGCTGTGGTTCCTCAACTTCTCGACGTGGCGCGGGGTGCACGGGATCTACTTGGAGGACTTGTACGTACGGCCGGAGGCGCGTGGCGGTGGGCATGGGAAGGCGCTGCTGACGGAACTGGCGCGGATCTGTGTGGAGCGGGGGTACGAGCGGCTGGAGTGGTCGGTGCTGGACTGGAACACCCCGTCGATCGACTTCTACCGGTCGCTGGGGGCGCGGCCGCAGGACGAGTGGACGGTGTACCGGCTGACGGATGAGGCGCTGGTGCGGCTGGGGGCGTAGCGGCCTGGATTCCGCACCTCCGGAGGCCGAACGACCCTTCCGAGTGGCGCTACACCTTCCTGGTGCTGTTCTCGATGGGCATCACCAAGGGCAAGTGGGGCACGCTGCTCGACGCGCTCACCGACTTCAAGCACCTCTTCGACAAGGACGTCCCTCTCGCGGACGCGCTCCCCGGTCTCGTACGCCGCACCCCGAGAGGTACGGAGCGGGTGCCGCTGGCCGAGGTGGCCGAGGGGATAAGGAGCCCGTTACGGGATGAGGACGACCTTGCCCGTGGTGGCCCTGGTCTCCAGGGCGCGGTGGGCGGCGGCCGCCTCGGCGAGCGGGAAGCGCTGGACGGCCGGGCGCAGGCGGCCGGCGGCGGCTTCGGCGAGGGAGGCGAGCTCCAGGGTACGGACGTCGCCGCCCGCCTTCTGGATCATGGCGGGGCCGAGGACGTTGAGGGAGACGATGCCGCGCTCGGCGAGCTCCTCGTCGGTGTACGTGAGCGGCTCGCCGTCGTGGATGCCCCGGCCCGCCCAGCCGTAGACGACGTGCCGGCCGCCCTTGCCCAGGAGGTCGACGGCGGCGCGGGCGGTGTCGCCGCCGACGGCGTCGAAGACGACGGTCGCGTGCCGGGTGCCGCCGAGGTGGGCGCGGACGAGGTCCGGCCAGTCGGGGAGCGTGTAGTCGACGGCGAGGTCGGCGCCGTTCGCCTCGACGCGGGCGGTCTTGGCGGGGCCGCCGGCGAGGCCGACGACGGTGGCGCCGGCGTGCTTGGCGTACTGGACGAGGAGCGTGCCGATGCCGCCGGCCGCGGCCGTGACGAGGACGACGTCGTCGGGGCCGAGTTCGGTGAACTGGAGGATGCCCAGGGTGGTGCGGCCGGTGCCGATCATGGCGACGGCTTCGGCCTCGTCGAGGCCCGGCGGTATCGCGTGGAGCCGGGTGGCGTCGACGACGGCGAGTTCGGCGTAGCCGCCGGGCGCGAGGCCCAGGTGGGCGACGACGCGCCGGCCGAGCCAGGCGGGGTCGGTGCCCTCGCCGAGCGCGTCGACGGTTCCGGCGACCTCGCGGCCGGGGATGGTGGGCAGCTCGGCGGGGGCGGGGAAGGGGCCCTTCATGCCCTCGCGGAGCGCGGTGTCGAGGAGGTGCACGCCGGCCGCGGCGACGGCGATCCGGACCTGGCCGGGGGCGGGGCGGGGGTCGGGCGTCTGCTCGTAGGCGAGGTTCTCGGCGGGGCCGAAGGCGTGGAGGCGGATGGCGTGCACGGGCTCTCTCCTCTGGTGCGGTGACGGAGCCCAGCCTCTGACCTCAAGTGCGCTTGAGGTCAAGCGTCCTGATCAACCGACTCGGGGGAAGCGCGCCTGGAGCGTCCAGATCGCCGGGTTGTCCGCCAGTCCCTCGTGCATGTCCGTCAGGTCCGCGATGAGGTCGTGCAGGAAGTCGCGGGCCTCGCGGCGCAGCACGGTGTGGCCGAAGGTCAGCGGGGGCTCGTCGGCCGGCATCCAGTCCGCCTCGACGTCGACCCAGCCGAAGCGGCGCTCGAAGAGCATGCGGTCGGAGGACTCGGTGAAGTCGAGCTCGGCGTACTGCGGCTTCGCCGACCGGCTGCCGAGCGGGTCGCGGTCGAGCCGCTCGACGATGTCGCACAGCGCCCACGCGAAGTCGAGCACCGGCACCCATCCCCAGGCTGTGGACACCTCGCGGTCGGTCTCGGTGTCGGCGAGGTACACGTCGCCGCAGAAGAGGTCGTGCCGCAGGGCGTGGACGTCCGCGTGGCGGTAGTCGGTCTGCGGGGGGTCGGGGAAGCGGCGGGAGAGGGAGTAGCCGATGTCGAGCACGTGGTCGATGGTGTCACGACCTCGGAGGCGGGCCGGCACCCACGGGGCCCGGCCGTACCCACGGTGCCGCCCGCGTCCACGGGGCGCCTCCGTCATGGCAGCAGGCGCTGCTCCTTCGCCACCGCCACCGCGCCCGCCCGCGTGTCCACGCCGAGTTTCGCGTAGATGCGGCCCAGGTGCGTCTTGACCGTCGCCTCGCTGATGAAGAGGGCCCGGGCGATCTCGCGGTTGCCGAGGCCGCGGGCCAGCTGGCCGAGGATGTCGAGCTCGCGGTGGGTGAGGGCGGGGGCGCGGTGCTGCGGGACGGCGCGGCTCAGGGCGCGGCGGCCCTCCGCCGCCGCGTGGATCGCGGCGAACAGCTCCTCCGGGCGCTCCGCCTTCAGCAGGTAGCCCGTGGCGCCCGCGTCGACGGCGCGTGTGACGTCGGCGTCGGTGTCGTACGTCGTGAGGACCA
Organism: Streptomyces sp. NPDC093546; assembly: GCF_044765045.1. Taxonomy (NCBI): domain Bacteria; kingdom Bacillati; phylum Actinomycetota; class Actinomycetes; order Kitasatosporales; family Streptomycetaceae; genus Streptomyces; species Streptomyces sp. NPDC093546. Next base: position 91,825 of record NZ_JBIWJG010000003.1, read on the forward strand.
GCACCCGCACCTCGGGCGAGGCGATGCGGCGCGTGGCCTCCACGCCGTCGATGCCCGGGCCGAGCTGGAGGTCCATCAGGACGACGTCCGGCGCCAGTTTGGCGGCCATGGCGACCGCCTCCTCGCCGCTGCCCGCCTCGCCGACGACCTCGATGCCGGGCGCGCTGGCGAGCAGGGCGCGCAGCCCGGCGCGTACGACGGCGTGGTCGTCGCAGAGCAGGATCCGTACCGTCATGACCGTTCCAGGGGGATCGAGACCGACAGGACCGTGCCCTCGTCGGGCGCGGATTCGATGGTGAGGGTGCCGCCGAGCTGTTCGGCGCGCGCCCGGATCGCGGGCAGGCCGTGGCCCCGGCCGCCGCGCGGCGCGGTGTGGCGGGCGGGGTCGAAGCCGCGGCCGTCGTCCGCGATGTCGAGGACGACCTGGTCGTCCAGGTAGGTGAGGGTCAGCGCGGCGGAGGTCGCGCCCGCGTGTTCGCGGACGTTGGCGAGCGCGCCCTGCGCGATGCGCAGCAGCGCGGAGCGCACCCGGTCGGGCAGGGCGGTGACCGGTGCGCCGTCGACGCGGAAGGCGACCGCGAAGCCCACCGCCGAGTCGCCGGCCGACTCGCGGGCGGCGAGGGCGGCGAGCGCGTCCTCCAGGGCCACGCCCCCCGCGAGGTCGGCGGGCGCCAGGTCGTGGACGAAGCGGCGCGCCTCGGCGAGGTCGCGCTCCGCGATCGCCGCGGCCGTACGCACATGGCGGCGCGCGGTGGCCGGATCGCCGTCCCAGGTGCGGTCGGCGGCCTGGAGCAGCATGCGCAGGCTGGACAGGCCCTGCGCGAGGGTGTCGTGGATCTCCATCGACAGCCGCTGCCGCTCCGCGAGGGTGCCCTCGCGCCGCTCGGTCGCCGCCAGCCGGTCCGCCTGTCGCCGCGTGTGCAGGAACACGGCGGTGGCGATCGCCGCGACGGCGGGCGGCGCGACCAGCACGTTCGGGTCCAGGGCGCCGTCCGACAGCCGCAGCTGGGCGGCGACCACAAATGCCGTGAGCAGGACGACGAGCGCGAGCGCGGCACGCGGCGGCAGCGTGCGCAGGCCGGTGTAGAAGAGCGGCACCGCACACCACGCGAAGCTCGGCGCCAGCACCACCAGCACCACCCACACGGCGACGACGGTGCCCAGCCACGCCAGCCGGCGCGGGCTCGGCAGGACGTACAGCACCGCGAGCGCCGCCGACAGCCCCACCACCCACGGGCCGAGCTCCGCCCACGGGTGGCGCAGCAGGAACCGCACCAGCGAGGCGCCGAGCAGCGCGAAGAACGCGGCGTGCATCACCCGTGCCAGCCTGCGGGCGTCGGGGTCCTGCTCCACGGCGCGCTCCTTTCCCGTCCTTACGTCACCGTCGTACGCCGCCATCCTCGCCCGCGCGCGACGGCGCGGCATCAACCGATCGGCTGACCCCGGACCCCTGCCGGCGGCCCCAGGATCGAAAGCACAAGCCCTCGGTACGAAGGAGTCCCCCGTGAAGAAGATGTCGCTGCGCGCCCGTGTCCTGACCGGCGCCGTCGCCGCCGCCGCGCTGTCCGCCGGTACCTTCGGCGCGATCTCGGCGAACGCCGCCGCCCCGGCCGCCCCGGCCGCCGCGCCCGCTCAGACGGTCGACGCCTCCGACCACCACCTCCGCACCACCCGGCACCTCACCATCGACGCCGCCACCAAGGCCGCGCAGGCCGCCCTCAAGGCCGCCGAGAAGGACAACCAGCGCGTCACGGTCGCCGTCGTGGACCGCAACGGCACCACCCTCGTCACCCTGCGCGGCGACGGCGCGGGCCCGCAGTCGTACGACTCCGCCGTCCGCAAGGCGTTCACCGCCGTCTCCTGGAACGCCCCGACCTCCGAGCTCGTCAAGCGCCTCCAGACCGCGCCGAACCTCAAGGACATCCCCGGCACCCTCTTCCTCGGCGGCGGCGCCCCGGTGGCCGCCGACGGCGCGCCGATCGCGGGCATCGGTGTGGCGGGCGCGCCGAGCGGCGACCTCGACGAGAAGTACGCCCAGGCGGGCGTCGCCTCGCTGGGCAAGTAACCCCGGTGCGTCCGTAGGATCGGTGCGTGGATCACCGATCTTCACGGACGCGGACCCGGACGCGGACCCGGACGGGGACGCGTGTGCGTACCGCCGCCGCTCTGCTGCTGGCCGGCAGCCTCGCCACGGGCTGCGCCGGCAGTGGCGGCGGCTCCGCCGTGTCTGGCAAGCCCGGCGCCGCCGGTCTGCGTGATCCGTACTTCCCCCGCCTCGGCAACGGCGGCTACGACGTCCGGCACTACGCCCTCACCCTCGACTGCGACCCCGCCACCGGCCGCCTCACCGGCACCGCCGACATCACCGCCCGCGCCACCCAGGCCCTCAGCGCCTTCAACCTCGACCTGGCCGGGCTGACGGTGCGGTCCGCCACCGTCGACGGCGAGCGCGCCACCGTGCGCCGCTCCGGTGAGGAGCTGACCGTGCGGCCCGCGAGCGCCGTCGGCGACGACGCCACCTTCCGTACCGTGATCCGCTACTCCGGCGTCCCGCGCACCTTCACCGACGAGGACGCCGAGGAGGGCTGGCTGAAGTCCTCCGACGGGGCGCTGGCGCTGGGCCAGCCGACCGGGTCCATGACGTGGTTCCCCGGCAATCACCATCCCAGCGACAAGGCCACGTACGCGGTCACCGTCACCGTCCCCGAGGGCTACGAGGCGCTGTCGAACGGCGAGTTGAAGGAGCGGCGCACGCGCGGCGGGCGCGTGACGTACGCGTGGCGTTCGGCCGAGCCGATGGCGAGTTACCTCGCGACGGTCGCCGTCGGCCGGTACGAGACCCGGGTCACGCGCACACCGTCCGGGCTGCCCGTCCACACCGCCACCAAGGGCTCCGAGGCGGACCCGGCGCTGCTCGCCCGCATCCCCGAGCTGCTGGAGTGGGGGGCGGAGAACTTCGGCCCGTACCCCTTCTCCTCCATCGGCGCGATCGTCGACCCGACCGTCGACGTGGGGTACGCGCTGGAGACGCAGACCCGGCCGTTCTTCGCGGCGGACACCTTCACGGTGGGGTTCCTCGTCCACGAGCTGGCCCACCAGTGGTACGGGAACTCCGTCTCGCCGGAGTCGTGGCGTGACATGTGGCTCAACGAGAGCTTCGCGACGTACGCCGAATGGCTGTACGCGGAGGACTTCGAGGACACGCCCGCGCAGAGGAACTTCGAGGAGGCCTTCGCCGACTCGGCGAACTGGGCCTTCCCGCCCGCCGAGCCGCCGTCGGCGGAGCGGATCTCCGACCCGCCCGTCTACGGCCGGGGCGCGATGGTCCTGCACAAGATCCGCCAGGCCGTCGGCGACGACACCTTCTTCGGGATCCTGCGCGGCTGGCCGGCGACGTACCGGCACGGCAACGCGTCGACGCAGGACTTCACGCGGTACGTGGAGGAGGAGTCCGGCAAGGACCTGGGCGCGGTGTGGGACACCTGGCTGTACGGCGACGAACGCCCGGCCCGGCCGTAAAGCCCCGGCCGTGAAGCCGCGGCCGTGACCAAGGGCCCCGGCCCCTACAGGGCCTTCCGCATGACGATGGAGTCGCGGCCGAGCCGCAGGTCCTTGCGGCGGTCGGTCTCCTCGTACCCGAGCGCCGTCCAGAACGCGACCGCGTTGGGGTTGTTCTCCAGGACCGCCAGTTTGACGCCCTGGCGGCCCGCCTCCCGGAACCGCTTCTCGACGATCTCGGCGAGTTCGCGGCCGAAGCCGACGCGGTGGTCGCGGGCGTGGACCATGAGCAGCCCGATCCAGGGGTCCGGGTCGTCGGGGTCGGCGGGGTGGTGCGACCGCGTCACCGAGACGCCGATGACGTGCCCCGCCGAGCGGGCGATCAGCACCTCGGCGTCCGGGTGCGCGAGCTCCTCGGCGAGCGAGGCGGCGACCTGCTCAGGCCGGATGTCGTCGGGGTCCGGGAAGTCCCCGCTGAGCTGCTGGAACTCCCGGTTCGACGCGTACAGCTCGGTCAGCTCGGTGAGGAGCGGGCCGGGCAGGGAGCCGTCCTCGCGGACGTCCAGGGGTTCGACGATCATGCAGTCACAGTAGGGGTCCGTCACCTCAATTCGCCGTTGCCCCACCGCACTTGAGGGCACATTCGGGTGATAAGACGCGGCAGTCGGTCGGACACGCCACAGGGCCCCTGCGCGGCTTCGCCGCCGGGGCCCTGTGGTCTGTGGTGCGTGGGGCGCGTCGGACGGGTCAGATGTTGACGCCGAAGTCGCGGGCGATGCCCTCCAGGCCCGAGGCGTACCCCTGGCCGACCGCGCGGAACTTCCACTCGGTGCCGTTGCGGTACAGCTCGCCGAAGACCATGGCGGTCTCGGTGGCGGCGTCTTCGCTCAGGTCGTAGCGGGCGATCTCGGCGCCGCCGGCCTGGTTGACGATGCGGATGTAGGCGTTGCGCACCTGGCCGAAGTTCTGCGAGCGGTTGACCGCGTCGTAGATGGAGACCGGGAAGACGATCTTGTCGACGGTGGCGGGGAGGCCCGCGAGGTTGACGTTGATCTGCTCGTCGTCGCCGCCGCCCTCGCCGGTGCGGTTGTCACCGGTGTGGACGATGGTCTGGTCCGGCGTCGACTTGTTGTTGAAGAAGACGAAGTGGCCGTCGGAGACGACCTTGCCGGAGGCGTCGACGCCGATGGCGGAGGCGTCGAGGTCGAAGTCGGTGCCGGTGGTCGTGCGGACGTCCCAGCCGAGGCCCACAGTGACGGCGGTCAGGCCCGGCGCCTCCTTGGTCAGCGAGACATTGCCGCCCTTGGACAGGCTTACAGCCATGGAGTCCCCTTCGTAGTTCATTGACTGGCGTCACTGCACATAACGCGGTGCGCAGCCCCAGGGTTCCATGACCCATGGTCGGAAAACGGGGTGACGTGACCGCGTCGGGACCGGGAACATGGAGGGCATGTCCGGTCCCTATGTCATCCGCGGCTCGGTCTCCCTGCCGGAGTCCGAGCTCATGTGGCGTTTCTCCAGGTCGTCCGGGCCGGGCGGACAGCATGTGAACACCAGCGACTCGCAGGTGGAGCTGCGCTTCGACCTGGCGCGTACGGAGGCGCTGCCGCCGGTCTGGAAGGAGCGGGCGCTCCAGCGGCTCGGCGGGCGCCTGGTGGACGGCGTGATCAGTGTCCGCGCGTCGGAGCACCGCTCGCAGTGGCGCAACCGCGAGACGGCGGCGGTGCGGCTGGCGTCCCTGCTGGCGGAGGCGACGGCTCCGCCGCCGAAGCCGCGCCGCGCGACGAAGATTCCCCGCGGGATCAACGAGCGCCGCCTGCGGGAGAAGAAGCACCGCGCCGAGACGAAGCGCGGCCGCTCGCCCCGCGACTGGTCGTAGGTCCCTCAGCGGTTTCAGCTCAGGTGGCGGTACTTCCCGCGGAAGTACAGCAGGGGCTCACCCTGCGGGCTCGGGAAGTCGGCGCTTAGGACGCGGCCGATCACCAGGGTGTGGTCGCCGGCCACCACGCGCTGTTCCGTGCGGCACTCCAGGGTGGCCAGGGCCCCGCCCACCAGGGGCGCGCCGCTCGCCTCGCCGCGTGTGTACGGGATGTCCGCGAACAGCAGCCGGTCGCTGATGCGGCCCTTCATCGCGAAGCGCCCCGCGATGTGCCGCTGGCTCTCCGCGAGCACCGAGACGCCCCACAGCGGCTGCTCGTCCAGCAGGTCGTCCATGCGGGAGCCGTTGCGCAGGCTGACCATCACCAGCGGCGGGTCCAGCGACACCGACATGAAGGCCGTCGCCGTCATGCCGACGTCCTCGACCAGCGGCGGCTCGACGGCCGTCACCAGCACCACACCCGCGGCCAGCCGCGACATGGCGGCACGGAACTCGTCGTTGCTCACCCCCTCAGGATGAGGGACGGCAGGGGCTGAGGGCTGGGTCGTCGGGAACACACCCGGAACGCTAACCTTGCCCGCCAACCGGCCGCATCGGCCCAAGGGACCAGGTCGGTCCTAGGACCCTTGACCGGAAGGTGCCGGGAGTTACCGGAAGCAAAGGAACGCCGCGCCGCAGTGCCTCCCACGCGTCCCGACCCCACCGCTTGTGACTTGAGTCACAGAGCCGGGGAATTGTTGACCCTGTGTACCGGGTGCGCAGCTCGCTGTGATTCAGTGGCCGATGACAGTGCAACACGAGCGCCGATGAGAACCCTGGAGTTGCTGTCGAGGTCTCGGGGAGAGCGAGCAATGGAGACCGAGTCGGAGCCGTACGTCCGTCTTGCGACCCTGCGGCAGCTGCATCAGGTCGTCGCCAACCTCAACACGGCCCGCAGTCTGGCCGACACGCTGCAAACCGTCGCCGACGGCGTCATCCAAGGCCTCGGCTACGAACTGGCCTGCGTCAATCTCGTACGCCCCGACGGTGACCTGGTCGTCGCCGCCTTCGCCGGCAGCGCCGCCGCCGAGGCCCTGATCACCGGCCGGGTTGGCTCGCGCGCCTCCTGGGAGCGCCGCCTGTCCATGGGCGAGGCCTGGGGGGATCTGCGGTTCATCCCGCACACCGAGGGCTGGGTCCTGATAGAGGACGACGTCCCCCAGTGGCACACCGAGGGCCCCGAGCCCCGCTTCGAGGACGAGTGGCACCCCCGCGACCGGCTGTACGCCCCGATGTACGCCTCCGGCAGCGGCCGTGAGCTCCTCGGTGTCATCTCCGTCGACCGGCCCCGCAACGGCCGCCGCCCCGGCCCCTGGGGGCAGGAAGCGCTCCAGATGTACGCCTCGCAGGCCGCGATTGCGATCAGCAACGCCCGGCTGAGAGCAAACATGCAGCGGGCGCTGGTGCGCCTGGAGCGCGAGCAGCAGGCCCTGCGGGCCAGTGAAGAGTCGTTCCGCCAGGCCTTCGAGTACGCGCCCTCCGGCATGGCCATCGCCGAGATGGGCGGCGACCAGCACGGCCGGCTGCTGCGCGCCAACGACGCGCTGTGCCGGCTGCTGAACCGCCCCGCCTCCGTCATGCGGCGCTACTCCTTCGCCGACCTCGTCCACCCCGAGGACATCGGCACCCTGCTGCGCACCTCCGCCGAGGGTGGCCGCGCCGAGCTGCGCCTCGGCCGCCGCGACGGCACGTACGTGTGGGTGTCCCTGCGCAACTCGGTGGTCGCCGACACCGCCGACGGGCCGCGCTTCCTGCTCACCCACGTCGAGGACATCGAGGAGCGCAAGCGCCATGAGCTCCAGCTCGCCCACCGCGCCTCGCACGACGCGCTGACCGGCCTGCCCAACAGCGCCGAGCTCCGTGCCCGCCTCAGCTCCCGGCTGTGCGCGCGCCCGCAGGCGGTCCGGTCGGCGGCGTCGACGCCGGACGCGTACGCCCCCGAGGGCGGCGCGTACGAATTCGAGTACGAGCACCCGCACCAGCCCCAGCAGAACCACGGCCCCGGCCCCGGACCCGGTCACGGCCACGGATTCGACTTCGGCCCCGACGCGGCCGGGGCGTACGACCACCACGTCCACACCGTCGCTCCGCCGGCCGACAACGAAGTCGACGACGGCACGAAGGGGCTCGCGGTCCTCTTCTGCGACCTCGACGGCTTCAAGTCGATCAACGACCGGTTCGGTCACCACACCGGTGACGCCGTCCTCGTCGAGGTGGCCCGCCGCCTCACCGCCGGCGTCCGCGACGGCGACACCGTGGCCCGGCTCGGCGGCGACGAGTTCGTCGTCCTCGCCGACGGCCTCGGCGCGGCCGACGCCGCCGACCTCGCCGTCCGGCTGCGGAACGCGATCATCCCGCCCATCCGGGTCGACGGCCGCGCGGTCCGGGTGGGGGCGAGTTTCGGCATCGGCTGGGCCGAGTGCGGAATGTCCGTCGAAGAGGTCCTGAACTCCGCTGACCAGCGCATGTACATAGAGAAGCGTTCCCGCTCCAAGATTCACCGACGGGCCGGCTAGCCCGTTCGGGGTAGGCTCGCCCGGGTCGGTGACCGCTGGCGAGCAGGGATGAGGAGTGACCAGGGATGGCTGCCGGTAACAACGGCAACGGCGCGGGCACGCCCGAGGACGACGATCCGTTCGGCTACCTGTACGCGGACGGGCAGGCAGCGGGCGCTCAGGCCCCGCGCCAGGGCGGCTACGGCTATCCCGGTCCCGCGGCGGGTGCGCAGCCCGGCGTGCCGAGAACGTCGTACAACCAGGTCCGCGCGGTCGGCGAGCGCCAGTACGGCGGTGGCCATGGCCATGGCCAAGGCCACGGCCAGGTCCCGCCGCAGCGACCGACCCCGCAGTACGCCGCGCCCGAGACGTACGGCGCGCCGCACCAGGCGATGCCCCCGCAGTCCCCGCAGCGCGGCGGCCGCGGCGGCGGACCCAACACCAAGGGCCTGCTGATCGGCGCGATCGCGGTCGTGCTGGTCGTGGTGATCGGCATCACGGTCGCGGTCCTGAGCAACACCGGCGACAAGGACAAGGGCGGCCAGGCCAACCCCTCGGCCCCCGCCTCCCAGGTCCAGGAGTCCCCGAGCTCCCAGCCGTCCAAGGGCGGCGAGGGCGACAAGCCGAAGGAGCTGCCGAAGCAGGACGCGGCGACGCTCCAGCTGGGCGGCCCGGCCCGGCTCGGTACGGACGTCAAGGGCGCCAAGGGCATCAACGGCGCGTACGTGATGTTCAACGGCGTCGGCGGCTCCGCCAGCTGGACGGTGGACGTTCCGGAGGACGGCGAGTACACCCTGTTCCTGACGTACTCCGTGCCGGGCAAGGACGCGGACGCCTCGCTCTCGGTCAACGGCGAGGCGCCCCGTGAGATCCGGATGAAGAACTTCGCCCACGCGCCGGAGGGCGACTGGGAGAAGGGCTGGACCTACACCTACTCCTACGCCACGCTCAAGAAGGGCGTGAACACCATGAAGATGTCCTGCGAGCAGGGCGACCAGTGCGAGGCGTACCTCGACCAGGTCTGGCTGAAGCAGGGCCAGGTCAAGGGCTGACCGCCGCCAGATACCGCACCACCGTCCCCGTCATCGCCTCGCGAGCGGGGACGAGGTATTTCCGGGGGTCGACGGCCCGGGCGTCGGCGTCCAGGAAGGCGCGCACCGCGCCCGTGAAGGCCGTGTTCAGGGCCGTACCGATGTTGATCTTCGTCATGCCGGCGGCGACCGCCGCGCGGAGCTCGGCGTCCGGGACGCCCGAGGAGCCGTGGAGCACCAGCGGGACCGGGACGCTGTCGCGCAGGGCGGCGATCAGGGTGTGGTCGAGGGTCGCCGTGCGCTCGGTCATGGCGTGGGTGGAGCCGACCGCGACGGCCAGGGCGTCGACGCCGGTGTCGGCGACGTAGGCGGCGGCCTCGGCCGGGTCCGTACGGACGCCCGGGGCGTGGGCGTCCAGCGGCGGTTCGCCGTCCTTCCCGCCCACGCGGCCGAGTTCCGCCTCGACCCACATGCCGCGCTCGTGGCCCCAGCGCACCGCCTCCGCCGTGGCCTTGACGTTGTCGCCGTACGCCAGCTTCGACGCGTCGAACATGACCGAGCCGAAGCCCTCGGCGTACGCGGCGTGCAGCAGCTCGCGGGAGACCACGTGGTCGAGGTGGAGCCCGAGCGGGGCGGTGGAGGCGCGGGCGACGGCGGACGCGGCGGCGGCGATGGCGGAGAGGTCGCCGCCGTGGAACCGCACGGCGTTCTCGGAGATCTGGAGGACGGCGGGCACCCCCGCCCGCTCGGCCCCGGCCGCGATGGCCTCCGCGTGCTCCAGCGTGATGACGTTGAACGCGGCGATCGCGCGCCGCGCGGTCCTGGCCTGGGCGATCAGCTCGCCGGTGGGGACGAGGGGCATCTCGGGGACCTTTCGTCTATGCGGCTGCGACCAGCTCCGTCACCGTCACCCGGTCCAGGAGCTCCTGGTACGTCCGGGGGTCGTACTCGCCGGCCGCCGGGGCCCGCACGGTCGCCGTCGCCAGCGCCACCGCGCGGCGCAGGCGCTCCGGCCAGGCCTCCCCCTCCACCAGCGCCGACAGAAGGCCGGCGACCGCCGAGTCGCCCGCGCCCGTCGGGTTGCCCTTCACCGGCGCGGGCGCCGCCGCCCGCCAGGTGCCGTCGGGGGTCACCGCGAGCAGCCCGTCCGGGCCGAGGGAGGCGGCCACGGCGTGGGCGCCCCGGCGGCGGGCGTCGCGGGTGGCGGGCAGCGGCTCGCGGGCGCCGGTGAGGTGGGCGAGCTCGTCGGCGTTGGGCTTGACGATGTCGGGGCGGGCGGCGATGCCCCGGCGCAGCGGCTCGCCGCTGGTGTCGAGCAGCACGGGCACGCCCGCGGCGCGGGCGCGGCGGATCAGCTCCGCGTACGCGCCGACGCGCACACCGGGCGGCAGGCTGCCGCACAGCGCGACGGCGCGGGCCTCGCCGACGAGGGCGTCGTACGAGGAGAGGAACGCCGACCACTCGGCGGGGGAGACGACCGGGCCCGGTTCGTTGAGCTGCGTGGTGTCGCCGGTGGAGGCGTCGACGACGGCGACCGTGCGGCGCGTGGCGCCCGCGATCGGTATGAGCGCGTCGCGCACGCCGGGCAGCGGGGCGAGCAGGCCGCGGACGACCTCGCCGGTGGCGCCGCCGGCGAAGCCGGTGACCACCGTCTCGTGGCCGAGCGCGGCGAGCACGCGGGCGACGTTGAGGCCCTTGCCGCCGGGGCGTTCGGCGACGTCGGTGACGCGGTGGGACGACCTCGGCACCAGGGCGCCGACCGTGTAGGTGAGGTCGAGGGCGGTGTTGAGCGTGACCGTCAGGATCACGTGGCGCACACCCCCAGCCCGGTCGTTTCGGCGTCTTACGGGCCCTGATCATGCCAAACGCGGGGCGGTTGGCCCAGACCCCGGCCGGCCGCCCCGCGCCAACGCGGGCCGAATTCAGCCCAGCTGCGGCGCAATCACCCATTCGCCCTTGCGCATCACGCCCTTGAGCGTGAAGTCGGCGTCGAGGACGACCAGGTCGGCGTCCTTGCCCGGCTCCAGTGAGCCGACCTTGTCGTACACGCCGAGCAGCTTCGCCGGGTTGGCGGAGATGGCCTGAACGATCGCCTCGACGGGCAGCTTGTCGACCGTCGCGGCCCGTCTGAACGCGGTGTCGAGCGTCAGCGTGGAGCCCGCGATCGAGCCGCCCTCCACCAGGCGGGCCACGCCCTCGCGCACCTCGACCTCCAGCGGCCCGAGGTGGTAGACGCCGTCGCCGAAGCCCGCCGCGTCCATCGCGTCGGTGATGAACGCGACCCGGCCGGCGCCCGCGTGATGGAACGCCAGCTCCAGAGCCGCCGGGTGCAGGTGTGTGCCGTCGTTGATGAGCTCGACGGTGACCCGCTCGTCCTCCAGGAGCGCGGCGATGGGGCCGGGGGCGCGGTGGCCGAGCGGGGGCATGGCGTTGAAGAGGTGCGTGGCGACGGTGGCGCCCGCCTCGATGGCCTCGACGGTCTGCTCGTACGTGGCGTCCGTGTGGCCGATGGCGGCGATCACGCCGTGCTCGGCGAGCAGGCGTACGGAGTCGATGCCGCCGGGTAGTTCGGTGGCGAGGGTGACCATCTTGGCGTGGCCGCGCCCCGCGTCGACGAGCTTGCGCACCTCCGCCGGGTCCGGGTCGCGCAGCAGGCCCTCGCTGTGGGCGCCCTTGCGGCAGGGGGAGATGAAGGGGCCCTCGAAGTGGATGCCGGCGATGTCACCCTGCTCGGCGAGTTCGGACAGCTCGCCGGCGCGGTGCGCGAGGAAGTCCATGTCACCGGTGACGGTGGAGGCGACGACGGTGGTGGTGCCGTGCAGGCGGTGCGTGTGGACGCCCTTGAGGACCTCCTCGACGGTGCCGGAGGTGAAGGAGGCCCCGCCGCCGCCGTGGTTGTGCAGGTCGACGAAGCCCGGGACGACCCAGTGCCCGGCGAGGTCGGCCGACGGGACACCGTCGGGGGCGGATGCCGGGTCGGCGATCCGGCCGTTCTCGACGATCACCCGCCCGCTGTCGACGATCCCGGTCGGCAGCACCACGCGGGCGCCGGCGAGAACAGTGCGATCGGCCATCAGGCGGATACCTCCGAGTCAGGGGCAGGGTCCTTGGAGAGCAGATCCCAGGCGAGGAGGCCCGCGCCCAGGCATCCGGCGGTGTCCCCGAGGGCCGCCGGCACGATGGCGGGCAGCTTCTGGAACGTGACCCGCTCCTCGACGGCCGCCCGAAGGGGTGTGAACAACGTTTCCCCGGCCTCGGCGAGACCGCCACCGATGATGAGCGTGCGGGGGTCCAGCAGGGTGAGCACCGTGACCAGCCCGTCGGCGAGCGCGTCGATCGCCTCGCGCCACACGCGTACGGCCCGCTCGTCGCCCGAGGCGACGGCCTTGGCGCAGTCCGCCGCGTCGGCGGCCGGATCGCCGCAGGCCGCCGCCCAGGCCCGGCTCACGGCGGCGGCCGAGGCGAGGGTCTCCAGGCAGCCGCGCTGGCCGCAGCCGCACGCGGGGCCGCCGGGGCGGACGACGATGTGGCCGAGCTCGCCGGCGTGCCCGTGGGCGCCGGCCTCGATGGTGCCGCCGATGCCGATGGCGCCCGCGATGCCGGTGCCCAGCGGTACGAAGAGGAACCGGTCGGTTCCGTGTCCCGCCCCGACGCGGCCCTCGGCGAGCCCGCCGGTGCGTACGTCGTGGTCGAGCGCGACCGGCAGGCCGCCGAGCCGCTCCGCCAGCAGGGCGCGGAGCGGGACGTCGCGCCAGCCCAGGTTGGCGGCGTAGACGGCGATGCCGCGGTCGCGGTCGACGATGCCGGGCACGGCGACACCGGCGGCGAGGGCGCCGGTGCCGTACCGCTCGCGGCCGTGGGCGTGCAGGTCGGCGGCGAAGCCGAGGATGGACTCCACGACGGCGTCGGGGCCGCGGTCCCGGCCGGTAGCGCGGCGCTCCTCGTACAGCAGCTCCCCGTCGGCTCCGACCAGGGCGGCCTTCATCCCGGTGCCGCCCACATCGAGGGCGATGACGTGTCGTCTCACGGAGACAGTGTGGCTCGTGAACCCGTGAAAGGTCTAGTCCACTTCCGAGGATTGTTGTCACCGCATACAAAACGCTTTTCGTACGGCTACGGCGTACGGCTACGACGACAGGATCACGCTCCGCGTGAGGTTGCGCGGCCGGTCCGGGTCGTACCCCTTCGCCTCCGCCAGCGCCACCGCCAGCCGCTGCGCCCGGATCAGGTCCGCCATCGGGTCGGCCGTCGCGTGCGCGTGCAGCGTGCCGCCCACCCGCGCGACCTCGGCCGCCAGGCCCTCCGGCAGCGCGCCGAAGACCCACGCGACCCGCCCCGGCCCGGTGATCGCGATGGGTCCGTGGCGGTACTCCATCGCCGGGTACGCCTCCGTCCACGCGCCCGCCGCCTCGCGCATCTTCAGCCCCGCCTCCAGCGCCAGCCCGTACGCCCAGCCCCGTCCCAGGAAGGTCCACTGCTCCGCCGCGAGTACCGCCTCCGGCAGCGGCTCCGTCACCGCCAGCTCCGCGTCCACCGCCGCCTCGGCGACCGGCTTCACACCGGGGACGCCGCGTACGGCATCGCCGAGGCCCGCCCGCAGGAACGCCAGCGCCGTCGTCGCGAACCGCGTCTGGACCACCGACTCCTCGTCCGCCCAGTCCAGCACCGCGACCGCGTCCGCCGCCTCCATGACCGGTGTCTTCGGGTCGGCGGTCAGCGCCAGCGTCGGCACCCCGCGCCCGCGCACCTCGCCCAGCAGCCGCAGCACCTCGGTCGTCGTCCCGGAGCGGGTGATCGCCACGACCCGGTCGTACGCGCGCGAGGACGGGAACTCCGAGGCAGCGAACGCGTCGGTCTCGCCCTGCCCCGCCGCCTCCCGCAGCGCCGCGTACGCGATCGCCATGAACCACGACGTGCCGCACCCCGTCACGGCGACCCGCTCGCCGGGGCGCGGCAGCCCCTCCCCGAACGACGCGGCGGCCTCGGCGGCGCGGCGCCAGCAGGCCGGCTGGGTGGCAATCTCTGCTGCGGTACGGGACATGCGAGGGACTCCTACGGCGTCGTACGCGTACAGGTCCCTGCCGGTCTAGCAGACCGGAGTTGTGGAAGCGATACCCAGTGGTGTAGACCTCATCCCCTCGGTAGGTGAATGAAGGTGGGACAAGGCTGTGCAGCGACGCCGCTCTCTGGGACTGACCGCGGCGGTAGCCGCACTCGGCATGGCGGCGAGCCTGTCGGCCTGCGGGGCGGGTGACTCCAAGGACGTCACCCTCAAGCTGGTCGCCGCCGACTACGGAAGCAACGCCTCCAACACGTCGCAGGCGTACTGGGACAACGTTGCCAGGGAGTTCGAGAAGAGCCACCCGCACATCAAGATCGATGTGAAGGTGCTCTCCTGGAAGGACGTCGACCGCGAGGTCGCCGAGATGGTGAACCGCGGCGAGGCCCCCGACCTCGCGCAGATCGGCGCGTACGCCGACTACGCCAAGCAGGGCAAGCTCTACAAGGCGGAGGAGCTGCTTTCCGTCCCCACCCAGGCCAGGTTCCTGCCGCTGCTCGCCCGGGCCGGCGAGGTCGACCGGGTGCAGTACGGCATGCCGTTCGCCGCCAGCACGCGGCTGCTCTTCTTCAACGAGGGCCTCTTCGCCAAGGCGGGCGTCGAACCGCCGAAGAACTGGGCCGACATCGCGGCGGCCGCGCGCAAGCTGAAGGACGAGGGCGTCAAGTACCCCTTCGCGCTGCCGCTGGGCTCCGAGGAGGCCCAGGCCGAGACCATGCAGTGGATGCTCAGCGGGGGCGGCGGCTACCGCGACGACAGCGGCGGTTCGTACGAGATCGACTCCGTCGACAACGTCAAGACCTTCACGTGGCTCAAGGACGAGCTCGTCGGCCCCGGCCTGACCGGGCCCGTCGCGCCCGGCAAGCTGGACCGGCAGCAGGCGTTCGACGCCTTCACGCGCGGCGAGGTCGGCATGCTCAACGGCCACCCGACGCTGATGCAGACGGCCGAGAAGGCGGGCGTGAAGGTCGGCACGGTGCCGCTGCCGGGCGTCGACGGCAAGGCCAAGGCGGCGATGGGCGTCGCCGACTGGATGATGGCGTTCAAGCAGAACGGCCACCGGCGGGAGGCCGGCGCGTTCCTGGACTTCGTCTACCAGGACAAGAACGTGCTGGAGTTCTCCGACCGCTACGACATCCTCCCGGTGACCGTCACCGCGAACAGCGCGATGTCCGCCGATCCGGAGCACGCGGACCTGAAGGCGTTCCTGGACGCCCTGCCCACGTCGGAGCTGTACCCGGTGGGCGAGACCTCGTGGGCGAAGGTCAGCGAGAGCGTCAAGCGGAACATCGGCGAGGCGGTCGCGCCCGACGGGGACCCGGAGGCGGTGCTCCAGGGGATAGCGAAGACGGCGAAGGACGCGGAAGCGGCCGAGTAGCCGAAGTAGCTATGTTCTTCATATGACCGCCGACCTCAGTGCTCGCGACCGGGCCGTCCTCGCCATGGAGCGCCGCTCCTGGCCGGGCCCCGGCGCGAAGGAGCGGGCGATCCGGGAGCAGCTGGGCCTGTCGCCGACGCGCTACTACCAGCTGCTCAACGCCCTCCTCGACGACCCCCGCGCCCTGGAGCACGACCCGGTGACGGTCAACCGGCTGCGGCGGGTGCGGGCGGCGCGGGAGGCGCGCCGGTAGGTGTGTGCACCGGTGGAGCTGGATAGGTTTCCGCCCATGGGTACCCCACAGGACTCACAGGACTTCCTCCCCAGCCCCACCACCGCCGCCGGCCGCGAGGGCCTCGACTCCTTCCTGGCCCATCCCGAGCGGGCGGTCGTCGGCCTCGACTTCGACGGCACCCTCGCCGAGATCGTCGACGACCCCGAGCAGGCGCGCGCCCACCCCGGCGCGGTCGCCGCCCTCGCGGCGCTGGCGCCGCACGTCGCGTCCATCGCGGTGATCACCGGCCGCCCGGCCGGTGTGGCGGTGCGGTACGGCGGCTTCGCCGGCGTACCGGGCCTGGAACACCTCGTGGTCCTCGGCCACTACGGCGCCGAGCGCTGGGACGCCGTCACCGGCACGGTCCGCGCGGCCCCGGAGCACCCCGGCGTCGCGGCCGTCCGCGCGGAGCTGCCCGGCGTCCTGGACCGGGCGGGCGCGTGGCGCGGCACCTGGACGGAGGAGAAGGGCCGCGCGGTCGCGGTCCACACCCGCCGCGCGGAGGACCCGCAGGCCGCGTTCGACGCCCTGCGCGAACCCCTCGCCGAGCTCGCCACCCGCCACGGCCTGGTCCTGGAGCCCGGCCGCCTGGTCCTGGAGCTGCGGCCCCCGGGCATGGACAAGGGCGTCGCCCTCACCGACCACGTCCGCGCCACCGGCGCGGGCACGGTCGTGTACGCGGGTGACGACCTCGGCGACCTCCCCGCCTTCGCCGCCGTCGAGAAACTCCGCTCCGACGGCACGCCGGGCCTCCTGGTCTGCAGCGCCAGCGCCGAGGTCCCGGACCTCGCCACCCGCGCGGACCTGGCCGTCCCGGGCCCGCCGGCGGTGGTCGACTTCCTGGGGGCGCTGGCCCGGCGGGTGGGCTGACGCCCCCGAACCGGGGGCGTCAGCCCCCGGGAACTACCCCAGCTCCCGCAGCGCGTGCAGCTGGTCCAGGAACCACTGGTGCGGCGGAAGCGCCGTCGCCGCCGCGGCGAGGCGCTTCGTGCGTTCGTCGCGTTCCGCCGTCGGCATCGTCAGGGCCTCGTGGAGGGCCTCGGCGGTGCCGGTCACGTCGTAGGGGTTCACCGTGACCGCCTCGTCGCGCAGCTCCTCGTACGCGCCCGCCTCCCGCGACAGCACCAGCGCGCAGCCGTGGTCGGAGACGACCGGGACCTCCTTGGCGACGAGGTTCATGCCGTCGCGGATGGGGTTGACCAGGGCCACGTCCGCGAGGCGGTACGCGGCCAGCGAGCGGGCGAAGTCGTCCTCGACGTGGAGGATCACCGGGGTCCAGCCGTCGCGGCCGTACTCCGCGTTGATCTCGTCCGCGAGCTGCGACACCCGCGCCGTGTACTCGCGGTACACGGGCAGGTCCTGCCGCGAGGGGTAGGCGAAGGCGAGGTGGACCACCCGTTCGCGCCACTCGGGGCGCTGCTCCAGGAGCGTGCGGTACGCCAGCAGCCCGCGCACGATGTTCTTGGACAGCTCCGTGCGGTCCACGCGGACGATCGTCTTGCGGTCGGGACCGATCTGCTCCCGCAGCGCCGCCATCCGCTCGTCCACGTCCGCCCGCCGCGACCGCTCCCGCAGGAAGTCCGCGTCCGCGCCCAGCCCGTGCACGCCCAGGTACGTCCGCCGCCGCTGGTGGCCCGGGATGCGGTACTCGAAGCTCGGCTCCTGGTCCCGGGGCCAGTACGCCATCCCGTCGTAGTGGCCGAGCACCACCTGGCAGCAGTCCTGGAAGGCGCGCCGCCACCGCGAGGTGAGGAAGCCGAGGCGGTCCGCGCCGAGCATGCCGAGCAGCAGCTCCTCGGCGATGTCGTCGGGCAGCATCCGGAAGTACTCCGGCGGCGCCCACGGCGTGTGCGAGAAGTGCCCGATCCGCAGGTCGGGACGGAGCTCGCGCAGCATGCCGGGGGCGAGCGCCAGGTGGTAGTCCTGGATGATCACCGTCGCGCCCCGGTCCGCCTCCGCCGCCAGCGCCGCCGCGAAGGCCCGGTTGTAGAGCCGGTACGCGTCCCACTGGCGCCGGAACTCCGCGTCGTACACGGGCTCCAGCGGCGTCTGGTACAGCATGTGGTGCACGAACCACAGCACGGAGTTCGCGATGCCGTTGTACGCCGCCGCGTGCGTCGCCGCGTCGATGTCGAGCATCCGCACGCCGGGCTCGCTGATCCCGCGCCGCACCGCCTCGCGGTCGCCGTCGCTCAGCGCGGCGCACACCCACAGCGCCCCCGCGTCCGGACCGATCGCGGACAGGCCCGACACGAGCCCGCCCCCGCCGCGCCGGGCGTCGAGCGTGCCGTCCGCACGCGGCACGTAGCTGACCGGACCTCTGTTCGAAGCAACGAGAATCTGGGGCGCCATGGAGACGAACCTAGCCCGTAGCCGAAACGCTCAAACGTACGCCCGTCACGCCACGCGCCGCCGCCGTGTGTACTCCGCCACACTCGCCATCGGAGGCCGTTCCTCCGTGTCCACCGCGTGCGTCCGCGGCACGAACCCCGCCTCGCCCCGGTCGAACTGCGTCAGCCGCGGCCGCACCAGGTGCCCCCGCGACAGCCGCAGCTGCGCCGTCCGGTAGATCGCCGCCGCCATCCGCCCCAGCGCCCGGTCGTCCTGGTGCCGGTGCTTGCGCACCCCCACGTCCACCTGGGCGAGGGCGTCGAGCCCCACCGTGTGCAGCGCGTCCACCAGCAGGCCCAGTTCCACCCCGTACCCCACCGGGAACGGGAGCCGCTCCAGCAGCGAGCGCCGCGCCGCGTACTCGCCGCCCAGCGGCTGGACGAACCCGGCCAGCTGCGGCCAGTGCAGGTTCAGCAGCGGCCGCGCCACCAGCTCCGTCACCCGCCCGCCCTGGCCCGGGGAGCCCTGGCCTGCGGGGCCCGCCATCGGCCGGTCGTACATCGCCTTCACGAAGTGCACGGACGAGTTCGTCAGCAGCGGCCCGACGATCCCCGACACGAAGTCCGCCGAGAAGTCGATCAGGTCGGAGTCGACGAAGCACACGATGTCGCCGCTCGTCACGAGCAGCGACCGCCACAGCACCTCGCCCTTGCCGGGCAGCGCCGGTATCCGGGGGAGTATCGCGTCCCGGTGCTCCACCCGCGCCCCGGCCGCGCGCGCCACCTCCGCCGTACGGTCGGTCGAGCCCGAGTCGATCACCACCAGCTCGTCCACCAGCGGCACGGCCCTCGACATCAGCTCGCGGCGGATCACGGTGACGATCTCGCCGACCGTCGCCTCCTCGTTGAGCGCCGGCAGCACCACGCTCACGGTCGTCCCGCCTTTCGCCGCGAGCAGCTGGTCGAGCGGTCGCTCCGAAACGGACCAGGACCGCCGGTCCAGCCAGCGCTCCACCTCTTCCAGCACGTGATCTCCATCTCGCGTATCGGACGACCATCTCAAGCGTCCAGGGGTTCGGTTACAGTCTTGAACAACGCGGACGGCCGACACATGTCGGGTCCCCCGCGCACACAATCGAATACCGCTCATCCAGAGGGGCAGAGGGATACGGCCCGTTGAAGCCCCGGCAACCCTCCAGTCGGCACTCGCACATCTGCGCAACGCGAGGCCCCGGCTAGGGAAGGTGCCAAATCCGTCTCATGGCGAAGTGCGCCATGAGGAAGATGAGGAGAAAGGGCCTCGCCTCCATGGCTGTACAGACTGTCTCCCCCTCGGACGCCGCTCCCGGCACCGCCGCCGACACCAGCAAGAACGTCGACCTCGGGCCCGCGTCCGCCCTCTCCTGTCGCGAATGCGGCGAGCGCTTCGCCCTCGGCCCCATCTTCGCCTGCGAGCACTGTTTCGGGCCGCTCGAGATCGCGTACGACCTGCCGAGCGGCGACCCCGAGGCCCTGCGCAAGCGCATCGAGGCCGGGCCCGCCAACATCTGGCGGTACGCACCGCTGCTGCCCGTCCCCGCCGACGTCGCGGACAAGCCGAACCTGAACCCGGGCTGGACCAAGCTCGTCCAGGCCGACAACCTCGCCCGCGAGCTCGGCGTCGAGCCCGGCAAGCTCTTCGTCAAGGACGACTCCGGCAACCCGACGCACTCCTTCAAGGACCGCGTCGTCGCCCAGGCCCTGGAGGCCGCCCGCGCCTTCGGCTTCACCACCCTGTCCTGCTCCTCCACCGGCAACCTGGCGGGCGCGGTCGGCGCCGCCGCCGCCCGGGCCGGCTTCCGCTCCTGCGTGTTCATCCCGCACGACCTGGAGCAGGGCAAGGTCGTCATGGCCGCCGTGTACGGCGGAGAGCTCGTCGGCATCGAGGGCAACTACGACGACGTCAACCGCTTCTGCTCCGAGCTCATCGGCGACCCGCTCGGCGAGGGCTGGGGCTTCGTGAACGTCAACCTCCGCCCGTACTACGCCGAGGGCTCGAAGACGCTCGCGTACGAGATCTGCGAGCAGCTCGGCTGGAAGCTGCCGGACCAGATCGTCATCCCGATCGCCTCCGGCTCGCAGCTGACGAAGATCGACAAGGGTCTGCAGGAGCTCATCAAGCTGGGCCTGGTCGAGGACAAGCCGTACAAGATCTTCGGCGCCCAGGCGGAGGGCTGCTCCCCGGTGTCGGCGGCCTTCAAGGCCGGTCACGACGTCGTACGGCCCCAGAAGCCGAACACCATCGCCAAGTCGCTCGCCATCGGCAACCCCGCCGACGGCCCGTACGTCCTGGACATCGCCCGCCGCACGGGCGGCGCGGTCGAGGACGTCGACGACGAGCAGGTGGTCGACGCGATCAAGCTGCTGGCCCGTACGGAGGGCATCTTCGCCGAGACGGCGGGCGGTGTGACCGTGGGCGTGACGAAGAAGCTGGTCGAGGCCGGTCGGCTCGACCCGTCCCTGACCACGGTCGTGCTCAACACGGGCGACGGCCTGAAGACCCTCGACGCCGTGGCCGACACCTCGCAGGCGACCGCCGTCATCCGCCCGAGCCTGGACGCGTTCCGCGACGCGGGCCTGGCCTGACCGCCCCCCACTCCGTACCGGGCTCGTACCGCTCGTACTGAAAGGCATCACGACATGAGCGTCAACGTGCGCATCCCCACCATCCTCCGCACGTACACGGGCGGCCAGGCCGAGGTGAAGGCGGAGGGCGCGACCCTCGCCGAGGTCATCGAGTCGCTGGAGAAGAACCACCCGGGCATCGCCGCCCGCGTCCTGGACGACCAGGGCAAGCTGCGCCGCTTCGTCAACGTGTACGTCAACGACGACGACGTCCGCTTCGAGCAGGGTCTGGAGACCGCCACGCCGGACGGCGCGGGCGTGTCGATCATTCCCGCCGTGGCCGGCGGCTGCTAGTTCGCTGATAGCGCTTTCCGGAATTGCCCCCTCCGCACGCTGTGCGCAGGGGGCATTTCTGCATGGTTGAGCGCGGTAGAGTTGGGGAAGCCCCCGCCGCCGGTCATGTCACGCGCATATGAATTCACGCCCCGGCGCGACAAGATGCAGTCAAAGTACCCGTGCCTGATGCGCCGAATGTGCGCTTTGCCGGGCCCGACTTGCCCGGGGTTCTGGCGAATTCCGCCTAATTTTCCGTTCACGCGTGCTCGGAATTCTCGTCCGATTGACCTGTTGCAGACGGCAGTTGGACAGATACATTCAGCGGCGGTCGACGCGTTCCGGCGCACGCCCGTTCCTGTCAGCGGGTGAGGTCTGACCCGGGTCCGCGAAGTGCGGTCCTGTGCAAGGGCCAGTAATAGGGGAGTTAGGCATGGCTCAGGGCACCGTCAAGTGGTTCAACGCGGAGAAGGGGTACGGCTTCATCGCGGTCGACGGTGGTGCGGATGTATTCGTCCACTACAGCGCGATCCAGATGGACGGCTACCGCACCCTGGAAGAAGGTCAGCGAGTCGAGTTCGAGATCTCGCAGGGCCAGAAGGGTCCGCAGGCGGACATGGTCAAGCTCGCCGGCTAGTAGCAGGCGCGATTCGGCCAGCGACTTTCACAGTGGTGCCGAGGGGCCCGCATCCGCACAGGATGCGGGCCCCTCGCGCGTGCGCGTACGCGCACACGCGTAGTGGATCGAAGGCTCCCGATCCACGGGAGGAGCTTGCACTCGCAGGGGTCGAGTGCTAATCATTGGCGTTAGCACTCTGAAGGTGAGAGTGACAACGAAGGACCGAGTCGGTGAGGTCCGCAGGCCGGTGGGGCAAGGAACCACAGGGGCATGCAGGCCGTCCGTCGCGGGCGCCAGCGCGGTCCGGAGCATCCACCCCAGTCCGGGAGGACCACTTCACATGGCCAAGATCATCGCGTTCGACGAGGAGGCACGGCGCGGCCTCGAGCGCGGCATGAACCAGCTCGCCGACGCCGTCAAGGTGACCCTGGGCCCCAAGGGTCGCAACGTCGTCCTCGAGAAGAAGTGGGGCGCCCCCACGATCACCAACGATGGTGTTTCCATCGCCAAGGAGATCGAGCTCGAGGACCCGTACGAGAAGATCGGCGCCGAGCTGGTCAAGGAAGTCGCCAAGAAGACGGACGACGTCGCCGGTGACGGCACGACCACCGCGACCGTCCTCGCCCAGGCGCTCGTCCGCGAGGGTCTGCGCAACGTCGCCGCCGGCGCCAACCCGATGGCGCTGAAGCGCGGCATCGAGAAGGCCGTCGAGGCCGTCTCCGGTGCGCTGCTCGACCAGGCGAAGGAGGTCGAGACGAAGGAGCAGATCGCCTCCACCGCCTCCATCTCCGCCGCCGACACCCAGATCGGCGAGCTCATCGCCGAGGCCATGGACAAGGTCGGCAAGGAAGGCGTCATCACCGTCGAGGAGTCCCAGACCTTCGGTCTGGAGCTGGAGCTCACCGAGGGTATGCGCTTCGACAAGGGCTACATCTCGGCGTACTTCGCCACCGACATGGAGCGTATGGAGGCCTCGCTCGAGGACCCGTACATCCTGATCGTCAACTCCAAGATCTCCTCCGTGAAGGACCTCCTCCCGCTGCTGGAGAAGGTCATGCAGTCGGGCAAGCCGCTGCTGATCATCGCCGAGGACGTCGAGGGCGAGGCCCTGTCGACGCTGGTCGTCAACAAGATCCGCGGCACCTTCAAGTCCGTCGCCGTCAAGGCCCCGGGCTTCGGCGACCGCCGCAAGGCCATGCTGAACGACATCGCCATCCTCACCGGCGGCACGGTCATCTCCGAGGAGGTCGGCCTCAAGCTGGAGAACGCCGGTCTCGACCTGCTGGGCCGCGCCCGCAAGGTGGTCATCACCAAGGACGAGACCACGATCGTCGACGGTGCCGGTGACAGCGAGCAGGTCCAGGGCCGCGTCAACCAGATCCGCGCCGAGATCGAGAACTCCGACTCGGACTACGACCGCGAGAAGCTCCAGGAGCGCCTCGCGAAGCTGGCCGGCGGCGTGGCCGTCATCAAGGCCGGTGCCGCGACCGAGGTCGAGCTCAAGGAGCGCAAGCACCGCATCGAGGACGCCGTTCGCAACGCGAAGGCGGCCGTCGAGGAGGGCATCGTCGCCGGCGGTGGCGTGGCCCTGATCCAGGCCTCCTCCGTCTTCGAGAAGCTGGAGCTCGAGGGCGACGAGGCCACCGGTGCCAACATCGTGCGCCTGGCCCTGGAGGCCCCGCTGAAGCAGATCGCCGTCAACGGTGGTCTCGAGGGCGGCGTCATCGTCGAGAAGGTGCGCAACCTTCCCGTCGGCCACGGCCTGAACGCCGCGACCGGTGAGTACGTCGACATGATCGCCGAGGGCATCATCGACCCCGCCAAGGTGACCCGCTCTGCCCTGCAGAACGCGGCCTCCATCGCGGCGCTGTTCCTCACCACCGAGGCCGTCGTCGCCGACAAGCCGGAGAAGGCGTCCGCCCCGGCCGGTGGCGGCATGCCGGGCGGTGACATGGACTTCTGATCCCTTCGCGGATCGGTAAGCCCGGTTACGGAACCGAGGGCGGCACTCCCAGCAGTGGGGGTGCCGCCCTCGGGCGTTCTGCCGCACCGTCGTGTGCCTGGAGGTGCCGATGACCCGCACCATGATCGACCTGGAGATCCTCTTCAGAGGCGTCCATCCCAGATCTGCTCATCGCGGCCACGGCCGAGCGTCACGGGGTCACGGTGCTGCACTACGACGGGGACTTCGACCACATCGCTGCCATCACGGGCCAGCCGGTGAAGTGGGTGGTCGAGCGCGGCTCCGTGCCATAGGCAGGTGAGGGCTCGACTTCGGCGCGAGTGCGTACGACGCCGTAATGGCCCGCGCCCACGACAAATGATCAGTACGTTCGGTCGAGGATCACTACCGGGATATCGCGGCTGGTCGCCTCCTGGTAGCCCTGGTACGACGGAACGGCCGCCACCATGAGCGCCCACAGCCGCGGTTTCTCCTCGGGCGTGGCGGTCCTCGCGGCCGCGGGGAAGGTTTCCGCGCCGATCTGGACGGTGACGTTCGGGTTGGCGGTCAGGTTGAGGTACCAGGCCGGGTGCTGATCGGCTCCGGCGTTGGAAGCGGCGACGATGTAGCGGTCCTCGCCATCCCGCACGTAGACCAGGGCCGTGCGGCGCAGCTTTCCGGACTTGCGGCCGCGGGTCGTCAGGAGCAGGTCGTTCATGCCTGGTCTGGCTTGGCCGTTCGTCTCGAGGTAGTGGCGGATGTGCTGTGCCACCCACTCGTTCGGGCTGTCGGTGATTTCCTCCTGCCTGTCCATCAGCCGGCCTCGACGCCGACGTGCGTGCGGTGATGCCGCGGATCGTCGATCTCGTCGAGCAACGCGATCGCGAAGTCGGCGTAGGAGATACGGCTGCTGACCTCGGCCGGCGCCGTCCGGTACCTGCCGGTGCGGGCACCGCCGTGGTCGAAGTCGCCCGCCGGGCTGAGGACCAGCCAGTCCAATCCAGAGGTCCCAGAGGCCACGGTGCGCAGCACGTCCGTGCCTGCCGCGTGTCCCAGGAAGAAGGCACGGTAGTCCTGGGGATAGCCAGGCGTGTCCATGAGGAGGGCTCCGGAGGCGGTCTCCAGCACCGAGGCGAGGCCAACCCCGACCAGTCGGTTCACGTCGGCTTCCGCCAGGCCGTCGAGGAGGGCACGCGATGCGTGGGCGAAGAAGGCTTCGGGCTGCGCGGCGGCATCGTAGACCGCGCTGATCGCGGCATCGTGTCCGACGGACAGCCGGGCGACGCTGGGGGCATCGGTGACATCGCCCGCGACGGTCCGTACGCCGTCCACAGCCCGCAGATCGGGGTACTTGGCCGGGTCACGCACGACCGCGGTGACCTGGTGGCCACGGCCGCGGGCCTCTGCGACGGCGGCCCGACCGGCCCTGCCGCCGGCGCCGAAGATGATGATCTGGCTCATGGCTTCCCCTCGAACATCTACGGGCCGGGCCTGAACGCCGACCGCTTCCCCGGACGATAGAAAAGGCCCTGGTTACCAAGGAGATACCGGCTACTGTGTGGCGGTGCCTGAGCCACTGGATCCCGACATGTTCGACCCGGTCTGCCCATCCGACCTCTCACCGATCCGCTTCGGTGACAAATGGTCAGGGATGATCATCCGCTGCCTCGAACAGGGACCCCGCCGGTTCTCGGAGCTGCGGATCCCGCTGCACGGCATCACGGCCAAAGTGCTGACGCAGTCGCTCCGTACGCTGGAGCGTGACGGCCTCGTCACACGCACGGTCCACGCCGAGCCGGTGCGCCGGGTCGCATACGACCTGACCCCGCTCGGCCGCAGCCTCCTCGTCCCGATGGCCGCAGCCTGCACCTGGGCGGCGGAGCACTGGGACGAGCTCATCGACGCACGGGAAGCGGCCTCGCCGCTTGGCAATACCGGCTAGGGCCCCGCTCTCGGTGCCCAGGTGCGTCTCTGGGTCAACGGCGTGGACGTGGTGAGGCAGGCGGGGGGGCGTGGGCCTCTCGCGGCGGAAGCGCTGCCCGTCAGGCTCCCCAGTCCGTTGCGGGCGACGTCCGAGCCGCGCCGGGTGGAGCTGGGCGAGCCGGAGTGCACCGGGGGTGCTGTGGTTTCCTCTCCGTGGTCGTGCAGCGCATAGGCGATGTCGTCCAGTGGTCGGACTGGCAGGTGCCCCATGGTGAGGTCCGACCGCTGGAATTCGACTTCGACGCGAGTGCGTACGACGTACCCGTACGCAGTCATGGAGGTCGGTTCGTACGCCATGACGGGCGGCTCGCCCGCGCTACCTGGATCCGGTCCGGCGCGCCACGCGGTGGCGGAGGTAGACGACCCCTGAGGTGAAGGTGCGGGTCTCGACGAGTTCGAGATCCACCCGGCGCTCGTGCCGGGGGAAGAACGGGATGCCACCACCGACCAGCACCGGGTAGACCATGGCCCGGTACTCGTCGATCAGTCCCAGTGCGGCCGCCTCGGCGGCGAGGGTCGCGCCGCCGATCGCGATCTCGCCCTCTCCCGGCTCGGCCCGCAGCCGCTTGATCTCGTCCTCCAGGCCACCGGAGGCCAGGCGGGCACAGCCCTCGACCGCCGACAGCGTGGTGGAGAACACCACCTTCGGCAGCGGCTTCCAGAGCGCGGTCCACTCGCGCATGGCGTCGTCGAGCGTGGGGTCCTGGTCGGCCGTCTCCCAGTACAGCATCGTCTCGTACAGCCGCCGTCCCAGCAGGTGGACGTCGACCTGGCGGATGTCGTCGATCCAGAAGCGGAAGACCTCCGCGTCGGGAGCCGTCCAGTTGAAGTCGCCGTCCGGCCCGACGATGTAGCCGTCGAGCGAGACGCCCATCGAATAGGTCACGCTGCGCATCAGGAGTCCTCCTCAGCCCGCGTAGTCCTTGAGCTTCTCGGTTGCGAGCGTGATGGCGACGGGGTCGGGCAGTTCGACGGTGTCGCCGTACTTGTAGGTGACCTGCTTCTGATACGTGCCGTGTGCCGGTTCGCTGTGCACGACGAGGGTGTCGGAGTCGCGGTCGATGAGGAGGAAGACCGGGATGTCCGCCTGGGCGTATCCGGCTCCCTTCTCTTTCCGGTCCCGGAGGTCGGTGTCGGAGTCGTACGAGGTGATCTCGACGGTCATGAGGACGCCTGACGAGTCCGCCCATTCACCATGTCCGGCGAAGTGCTCCACGGGGGCGAGGGCGCCGTCGGGCCTGGCTCGTCCCTTCCGGTATCCCTCGACCACGAGGCCCTGCTCGGGATGGAGGTCCAGGTCCGGGCGGTGGTGCATGCACTGCCGGAGGAGCCACATGAAGATTGATCCGTGGTCGCCGTCGGGCACGGGCTTGACCTTCAGCTTTCCGTTGACGAATTCGAGCGTGACGGTTTCCGGGGCTCGGCGGGCGAGCTCCTCGAACTCCTCGACGGACATCTGCGGGCGCTCTGCGGTGCCAGGGGTCATGGTGTCGCCTCCTCCCCTACAGAGTGCCCCGCCTCTGGTGCGGCTGAGCTGAACTGTCATGCATGGCTCCTTTCGGGTCGCAGACCGGCCGCCGCCTTCGCCGCCGCCGCGCGGGCGTGGACCTCGGCCGGGGGCAGGGTCGTGCGGGGGCGCGGTACCGCCTCGCCTCGGCAGGGGCCGCATTCGCCGTCGCGGAGGGCCTCCGGGCGGGCCGGGTCGCCGCAGCGGGCGCACTCCAGGATGCGGAGCGGTGGGCGGTACGGCTCCGTCCGGGGCGGCGGGATCTTTGTCGTCAGGCGGGTCCGGGCCAGGGCGAGCGGGCGGTGGACGACCTCCGGGAGCCCGGCCGTCAGGGCGATCCGGACCTGCTGCTCGGTCGCCCCGCGCTCGAACCACTCGTTCACCAGCGGCGCCAGCACCGAGCACTCCACGGCGGACAGCGACATCATCGGCGCCTCGCGCCCCAGCGCCGCCAGCAGGACGTACGCGCGCGACAGCTTCTGCCGCGGCGGCTTGTCCTCCGGTACGTCTCCCCGCTGGAACGCCGCCCACCACTCGTCGTCCCGCGCCGTCCGGGACCACCACGTCCGCGTCACCCACTGCTGGGGGCCATCGCCCAGCGTGTGCTCCCGCCCCCGGCGCAGGTGGCCCGCGCGGACCAGGTTGTTCAGCGCCGTCCGCAGCGCGCACTGCCCGTACGCCGGGAGCACCTTCGCCAGCGTCTTCACGGAGATGTCCGCGCCGTCCGTCAACCTGTCGATGTACCCGGCGATGGACGCCTCGCGCGGCGGCAGATGCGCGAAGTCACTGCTCGTCGGCGGTTTCTGGCCAGGCGCGGAACGCTTGCCGTAGCCGGGGCTCGCGAGGGGGTGCGCGGCAACACTAAGCTCTTCGTCATCCATGGGATCGCTCGATTCGATCTCGATGGCTAGACCCCCGCAGGTGTTGCTAGCACCTCGCGGGGGTTGTTCGTTATGCGGGCACGCTAGAGCGTCGCCACGCTGCGTGGCAAATCGCATGCGGAGGGTCAACGCACCGGGTGGGTGGGCGGGTTCAAAGCCAGACCCATAGACCCAATCCTGTGAAGAAAGCTCGGACCTCGCGGCTCAAGCCTCGGGCCTACGCTGGAGATATGGCCGTCGACGTCCTGACGGAGATCGTGATCGACGCGCCGTGCGACCTGGTCGCCGCGTACGCCGCCGATCCCTCGAACGCGCCCGAGTGGTACGCCAACATCGTCTCTGTTGAATGGCAGACGCCGCCGCCCTCTGCGGCCGTCGAGGTCGGCTCCCGCGTCACCTTCATCGCGCGCTTCCTCGGACGGCGCTGGGTCTACACGTACGAGATCGTCGCGTACGAGCCCGAACGGCGCCTCGTCATGCGGGCCACCGAGGGCCCGTACGACATGGAGACCACCTACACCTGGGAGCCGTACGGCTCCGAAGGCACCCGCACCCGCATGACCCTGCGCAATCGCGGCGGCCCGGGCCACCGCTTCGCCGAGCCCGCGGTGCGGTACGCGAACCGCAAGGACCTGCGGAACCTGAAGGCGTTGTTGGAGTGGCGGATGGACCCCGACGCCTGACGGCCGGCCTCGGGGCCCTCCGCTTACTGCTTGAGGTCCGCCACGAAGGCCGACCAGGCCGCCGCCCGGAACACGAGCTTCGGGCCGTGCGGGTTCTTGGAGTCGCGGACGGGGACGAGGTCGGGGTTGTCGTCGGCGACTTCGAGGCAGTCACCGCCGCTGGGACCGCTGTAGCTGGACTTGCGCCACTCAAGGGTGTCGATCTTCATGGGCGTAATCCTCCGCCACTGATTCGATCAGGGCCAGGGATTCATTGGGTGACAGTGCGCTGGCCCCAACCAGATCGTAGGTCAGTTCGTGGTGTCGGACAGTGGCCGGGTCGTCTTCCAATCGGCCAGTGCCCAGCGCCTGGAGATAGGCGAGCGGCGGGGCATCGTCGAAGGACATCAGCTTGAGGGCTCCTTCGATCGCCATGTGCCCGCCTGCGGAGAACGGAAGTACCTGCACGATGATCCGGTGGCGCCGCGCGAACTCCGCGACGTAACGAAGGGCTTCCGCCATCACCGCGGGGCCGCCCACCTCGCGGCGGAGCACCGCTTCGTCCAAGACGGTCCAGAACACCGGCTTTGTTGGATCACCGAGCACGTGGGCGCGTTCGAGTCGGACTTGGGTCAGGTGGTCGATGGCGTCTTCGGTGGCGGTGGGGCGTCCGCCACGGAACACCGCCCTCGCGTACGCCTCCGTCTGCAACAACCCCGGAATCAGCTGTGGCGCGTACTCCTTGATCGCCACCGCGATCGCTTCCGCCTCCGCCGCCTCCGCGAAGTGGTCCGGGTACTTCGACTTGCTCGGGGCGCCGCAGTTGCGGACGAAGAAGCCGTTCGTCTTCAGGATCTCGTCGAGGCGGACCGCCATCTCCGGCTGGATCCGGCGGATGCCCAGCTCCAGCTGGCCGATGAACGATCCGCTCACGAAGAGCAACTCACCCAGCGAGTCCTGGCTGTGACCTGCGGCTTCGCGCAGGTGGCGCAGCTCCTTGCCGATGAGTGCGCGGGGCGAGGAGAACGGATCCAGATCCTTCGGACGGGGCATGTGTCAACTCCCGTTAGCACAGATGGGGTTGTTGGGCCCCATATATGTTCAGGCTAGCCCCAAGTCGACCACTCTGTGTACAGAAGCCGAATACACAGCGTGGAGGTGGCAGGTCATGGAGTTGCGATCGGCGGAGCGGCTGCGGGCGGCCGAGGAAGTGGTGGACCAGCTGCGGAGCGAGCTGCGGGGACTGGGGGTGGTGCTGCCGTCCCTGGGGGTGGACCCGGTCACCGCGTCGAGTGAGGCGCCGTACCCGCTGGTGGATCTGGGGCGCTGCAACCTCGATGCGGCGATGAGGCTGGTCGCCGTTCTCCACGAGGTGCGCCGGTGAAGGCGGGGGAGTACGTGATCGACGGCCGGAGCGGGCGCGTCGGTCAGGTGATGGGCCACGTCGGCGGTTACGTACAGCTGCGTCCGCCGGGAGGGGGCCGGGAGTGGGACTGTCCGCCCGAGGTGCTGAGCCCGGCGCCGCCGAGAGAGGTGCTGAGAGAGCGGGTGCGGCAGCTCAACCGGCAGTGGAGACTGGCGCCTTAGGTCTCAGCGGCGGGCGCTGGCCGCGCGGCTGCGGTTGCGGGAGCGGCGCTTGAGCGCTCGACGTTCGTCCTCGCTCAGGCCGCCCCATACGCCGCTCTCCTGGCCGTTGTCCATCGCCCACTGCAGGCACGGTTCGCGTACCGGGCAGCCGTGGCAGATGGACTTGGCGGCTTGGGTCTGGAGCATGGCCGGCCCGCTGGTCCCGATCGGGAAGAACAGGTCGGGGTCTTCGTGCCGGCAGGCCGCGGCGGTACGCCAGTTGTCCATCAGGGTCTCCCTGAGAGTGTCGTTGAGAGTTCGTCGGGGGTTTCTCTTCGGGTGACCGCCCTCCTGCCGCTGAAACGGCAGACTCGATTCCTCTTCTCCACTTCTTTTCTTCTCATCGGACTCTCATCGCGGGCTTAAGCCTTCATCACCCGCGGTTCTTACGTTCGTTGGCATGTTCTTCACTTACCTCCGGCGCGAGGTGCGCCGCCGAAGGAAGGCGGCGCTCGTCGTCGCCTCCGGACTGGCGCTCGGGATCGCGCTGGTGATCGTCGTGAGCGCGGTCGCCGCCGGGATGAACCAGGCCCAGGGCAAGGTCCTTCAGTCCCTGTACGGGCTCGGGACCGACATGACCGTCACCAAGGCCGCCGCTCCGCCGGGGGAGGGGGACACGGTACGGAAGCCGCGGTTCGAGTTCGACGCCGGGGACGAGCGGCAGAGCCGGGACGTCGTCATGGTGCAGGGGCTCGAGACCCTGGCGTCTTCGGTGGTCGCGCAGGTCGGGAAGCAGGATGGGGTCGCGGAGGCCGTCGGCGGGTTGAGCCTGCGCGTGATGAAGGTGGACGGCGAGTTCAAGCGGGGTGAGATTCGGCCCGAGGGACCGCCCGGAGGCGCGGGCGGCGGTGGTGGTGCCGGGGGCGGCAAGGTGCAGGGCGGCGGGGCGGCGTTCGGCGTCGACTCGTACAGCGTGTACGGCACCGACGTGGCGCACTTGGGGCTCGGGCCGCTGACGTCCTCGAAGATAACCTCCGGGCGGACGTTCATGGCGAGCGAGGCGAACTCCAAGGTCGCCGTCGTCGACTCGGCGTACGCCAAGGAGCAGAAGCTCGGCGTGGGTGGGAAGCTCACGGTCTCCGGGACGGCGTACGGCGTCATCGGGATAGCGACCGCCGACAGCGGCGACGCCGCCGCCAACGTCTACCTGCCGCTCGCGCAGGCGCAGAGCCTCGCGGACGCCAAGGACAAGGTGACGACCGTGTACGTCCGGGCGGCCGACTCGCAGCGGATCGAGGAGGTCAAGGGCACGATCCAGCAGAACATCCCGGGGACGACGGTGACGACCTCCGCCGACCTCGCGAACACGGTCTCCGGGTCGCTGTCCACCGCCTCCGACCTGGCCTCGGGCGTGGGCACATGGCTCTCGGCGGTCGTGCTGGCGGCGGCGTTCCTGGTGGCGGGGCTGCTGACGTCGTCGGCGGTGAGCAGGCGGGTGCGGGAGTTCGGCACGTTGAAGGCGCTGGGGTGGCGGAGCGGCCGGGTGACGCGGCAGGTCGTCGGCGAGGCGCTGGTGCACGGGCTGATAGGCGGCGTGCTCGGCATCGGCGTGGGGCTGGCCGGGGCGTGGGCGATCACGGCGTTCGGGCCGACGCTCACGGCGGAGCTCGGCGCGGTGGGCGCGGGGCGCGGGCCCGGGCCCCTGCGCGGTGAGGCGGGCACGCGGGCGCTCGACATCGCGCTCACCGCTCCCGTGTCGGCCGCGACCGTGGCGCTCGCCGTCGGCCTCGCCGTCGCGGGCGGGCTCGTCGCGGGCGCGTTCGGCGGGTGGCGCGCGGCCCGGCTGCGGCCGGCGGACGCCTTGCGCCGCGTCGCGTAACCGCACCACCTTCCTTACGTTCGACTGGAGTTGACAGTAGATGTACGAGCTCAGGGGCGTCACCAAGCGGTACCGGCGCGGCAAGGAGACCGTTCAGGCGCTGGACGGTGTGGACCTGGTCATCGAGGACGGCGGGCGGCTGGTCATCCAGGGGCCGACGGGCGGCGGCAAGTCCACGCTGTTGCAGATGCTCGGCGGCCTGGACCGGCCGACGGAGGGCAGTGTGGTGCTGGACGGCATCGACCTGGCCACGCTGCCGGAGGCGCGGCTGACGCGCGTGCGGGCGGAGAAGATCGGGTTCGTGTTCCAGAGCTTCAACCTCGTGCCGACGCTCACGGCGCAGGAGAACGTGGAGACCGCGCTCGTCCCGCTGCCCGGCCTGCGGGCCCGCGAGCGGCGCGAGCGGGCGGCGGAGGCGCTGGCGTCCGTGGGGCTCGGGGAGCGGCGCGGACACCTGCCCGGGGAGCTGTCGGGCGGGCAGCAGCAGCGCGTGGCCATAGCGCGGGCACTGGTGAAGCGGCCCGCGGTGCTGCTCGCGGACGAGCCGACCGGCAATCTCGACGAGTCGACGCGCGACGAGATCATGGACGTCCTGGAAGGGCTGTGGGAGGAGAACGGCCTGACCTTCGTGATGGTCACCCACGACACGGCACTGGCGCGGCGGGCGCCGAGGGTCGCGACGATCAGGAAGGGGCGCGTGGCGATCAGGGAGCAGGTGGTGGGGAAGGCACCGTAAGCGGGCGCCACCTGGGGCAGGATAGGTGGCAACGGCGAAGGGGGAGGCGTGTCGATGGCCGACGACATCGAGTTGACCGAGG
Source organism: Streptomyces sp. NPDC093546 (assembly GCF_044765045.1). NCBI lineage: Bacteria > Bacillati > Actinomycetota > Actinomycetes > Kitasatosporales > Streptomycetaceae > Streptomyces > Streptomyces sp. NPDC093546. Next base: position 124,602 of record NZ_JBIWJG010000003.1, read on the forward strand.
CGGTACGAGCGCTGCGGGACGAGCTGGCTGCCGCCGCGGTGGCGGCGGACGGCGAACGGATCCGGTTCGAAGTCGACGACATCACCCTGGAGTTCGAGGTTGAGCTCCGGCGGGATGCCAAGGCCAAGGCGGGCTTCAAGGCGTGGGTGGTCTCGGGCGACCTGGAAGGCAGCGCCGGGAAGCGGCGGACCCAGCGGGTCTCTCTGACCTTGAAGGCCAAGGACGTGACGACGGGCGGGTCAGTGCGCATCGGCAACGACAGGGAAGCCGACCTGAGCGCCTTCGAGCCGGCTCCGGGCGGGCGGTCGCACGGATAAGGCGGGGGACCTGTCGTGATCCTGAAGCAGCGGCGTATCGCCCTGGTGGACGCGGGGGCGCGGGGCAGTGGGTTCCTGCTGACCGGTCGGCTCGTGCTGACCGCAGCCCATGTCCTCAAGGAGGGGGCGCAGCCAAAGGCCGGGGTGCCCGGAGGCACGGGACTCCAGCGCTGCGAGGTGGTCTGGTCACGCGACGACGACCGGTGCGACGCCGCTCTGCTCCTCGCCGAGGCCGACCTGGTCGACGCGGAGACCGCGGCTTCCTTGCCCGCCGTGGTGTGGGGCCGGGTGACCACCCTGGACCCCCGCCCGGGCTGCCAGGCCATCGGATACCCGGACGCCGCGTGGGCCGGTGGCCGACCCGATACGGAGCAGCTCGTCGGCACCCTCAAACCGGGCAGCTCCCTGCTCCGCGGGCGATACGTCCTGGACAACGTCCACGGTGCTCCGGCCCCGGGGGACGGCCCCTCGCCCTGGAGCGGCATGTCGGGCGCCGCGCTGTTCGTGGACGGGGTGCTGGTGGGGGTCGCCTCCGGGGACCCGGTCGCCTGGGGTCACGGGCGGGTGGAGGCGGTGCCCGCCCACGTCCTCGTCGATGACGCGGGGTTCATGGCCGCCCTGCGGCGGTATACGGGGCGGCCGCCCGCGGTCGCGACGATCGCGGGCTCGGGGGCGGGCGACGACGGGCGCGCCGACGGCGGTGACGCCTTCGGGTGGGGCGGTGTGGACGCCGCCGACCCGGCCGGGTTCGGCGTCCACCGGCTGCTCGAAGCGGCGGGTCTGCCGGACCACATCGACTACGTCCCCCGTGACTGCGACGAGGAGCTCGACGCCAGGATCGGCCGGCTCGCCCGTACCGGGGGGATGCTGCTGGTGACCGGCGACTCGGCGGCGGGCAAGACGCGGGCGCTCTTCGAGGCCATGCGGCGCACGCTCGCGGGCTGGTCGATCTGCCATCCCGACCCGGATGCGCCGCTGACCGGGCTCGCCGCCTCGGTGGCACAACGGGGCGACGGAGGCCATGTCCTGTGGTTGGACGACCTCCAGATGTACCTGCGACCCGACGGGCTCACGCCACGGCTGCTGCAGGAGCTCACGGAGCTGGGGTGCGTCGTCCTGGCCACGATGCGCTCCGAGTTCTACCGGCCGCTGGTGAGGACCGGCTCCGCGCGGCAGGGCGCAGCGGACGTGGGGACGCAGCACAGTGCCGCCCGGGTCGTCCGCGCGAGCAGTCACCTGCTCCTCCAGCGGACGTGGACCGAGCCGGAGCGCACGCGGGCGCGGAAGGCCGCGGCCGACCCGCGCATGGCGGAGGCCCTCGCCGCCGACGCCGTACACGGCGTGGCCGAGTACCTGGCGGCAGGCCCGCAGACCTGGAACCTGTGGAAGGAGGCCGCGCAGGCGAACGCCAACCCGCGCGGGGCCGCGCTCGTCGCCGCGGCCGTGGACCTCGCGCGGACCGGGCTGCGCAGCGCCGTCGACAAGAGCGTCCTCGAAACCCTGCACGGCCACTACCTCGACGCGCTCGGCGGCGCGGCGCTGCGGCCCGAACCGCTGGAGGAGGCCTGGGAGTGGGCCACCGAGGTGCTGCTCGGCGTGACCAGCCCGCTGATCCCCGCCCGCGAGGGTCGGTGGCGGCCCTTCGACTACCTGGTCTCCGCCACGGCGCGTACCTCCTCCATCGAGGAGCTGCCCGAGGAGACCTGGCGGGTGGCCGTGACCCTGGTCGGGGACGCGGACTGGGACATCATGTCGCTGGCGGCGCAGGCGGCCGCCCGCGTCGACGTGGCCATCGACCTGCTGATCCCCCGGGCCGAAGCGGGGAACGTGGACGCGATGGTCAACCTGGGCGGCGCGCTGCTGCGCGCCGACAGGCGTACGGAAGCGGAACGCTGGTGGGTCGAGGCGGCCGGGCGTGGCGACGGGATGGCCGCGCACAACGTCGGTTGCCTAGAGGTGGAGGGCGGCAACCTGACAGGGGCCCGCGGTTGGTTCCTGCGCGCGGTGGAACGGGGGGTGACGGAGTCCTTCGGGGCGCTCGGCCGCGTGGCCGAGCTCATGGGCGAAGAGCAGGAAGCGGTCGAATGGTGGCGGAAGGGGAGCGAGCTCGGAGACGCGGGCAGCGCCCTCAGCTATTCGGACGTCCTGCGCCGGGACTGGAACCACGCCGAGTCCCTCGACGCGCTGCGCGTGGCGGCGGAGGCCGGGATGCCGTACGCGGCCCTCTCGTACGCCGGTGTGCTGCTGTGCCGGGATGAGGTGGACCAGGCGAACGCGTTCCTCGGTCGCGCGTATGCCGGTGCGCGCCGCGACGCCATGCTGTTGGGCGACCAGACCGGGATGCTCGTTGCCTCCGTGGTGGCGATGGCGCTCGGTGATCTGGAAACCGGCCGGGACTGGGAGCGCAGGGCGGCGGACGCGGGAAGCCTTGTGGACTGGACCGTCCTCGAACGGGAGGGGACGGAACGCGGGCTGCGGGCCGTGGCGGTGGACCAGGGCACTCTGGAGAGGCTGGGCGACAGCGGGGTGCGCTCGGTGATGGCGCACCTGTGGGCGAAGGACTGCATGGACTGCGGCCACCCGCTGGGAGAGGGAGTGCCGGCATTGTGTGTCGACGAGGCCATGGCGGGACTCACCTTCGCGAAGATCTTCCACTTCGGCATGTGCCGCTTTCCGCGGTGGAACGACTCCGGCCTGGTGAACCTCATCTCGGGAAGCGGTGCCTCGTGGTGGTCGGAGGCGGTGATGATCGGGGACCGGCCGGAGGACCAGCACGTCGTCATGGTGGTGAACCCGTCCGCCGAGTATCTCCATCTCGAACCCGAGGACCGCGGATCCCGCCGGTGGCGTGTGGCGGGGCCGGTGACCGCCGGGGCGGACACCGTGCTCAAGCCGCTGAACGCACCCGGGGCGATGGACGCGCGCGGGCGTCTCACCGTCGAGATGCGAGGCGCGCCGAGGGCCGCGCGGCTCGTGGACGACGGGCTCCTCGTCCAGGTGGGCCTGGATACCTGGGGGGTTGGTCTGCCGCCGGCATTCGAGCAGTGCGTTCGTCGGCGCGGCGGGTTTCTCCTCGTGGTGACGTCCGGACTCGGGCCCCCGCCTCATGACAACTCCGACATCGAAGCGGCGCTGGAGGCCGTCGGCACGCTCGCGGGATGGATCTCCCTGGTCACGTGAGCACGTGCTTGCCGAGGCCGAAGAAGTAAGTGGCGAGGAAGCCGGTGACGTAACCGGTGAGGAGGCCGGCCGTGTAGATGGCGACCGTGGTGAGCGCGGCCGGGCCCTGGTCGCCGTTGAGCAGCGGGAACAGCGCCCAGCCGGAGGGGCCGATGGCCGTCGAGCCGACCTTGGCGCCGAGCATGCCGCACAGACCGACGACACCGCCGCCGAAGGCGCCGCCGACGCAGGCGGTGATGAAGGGGCGGCCGAGGGGGAGGGAGACGCCGTAGATGAGGGGTTCGCCGACGCCGAGGAGGCCCGCGGGCATCGCGGACTTGATGGTGCGTCGGAGGTCGGTGCGGTGGCGCAACCGTACGTACACGGCCGCTGCCGCGCCGACCTGGCCCGCGCCCGCCATGGCGAGGATGGGGAGCAGGACGGTGTAGCCCTGCTGCTCGATGAGGGTGGTGTGGATGGGGATGAGGGCCTGGTGCAGGCCGAGCATGACGAGCGGGAGGAACAGGCCCCCGAGGACGAATCCGGCGGCGGCGCCCGCGTGGGTGAGGAGCCAGTCCGCGAAGGTGCCGATGGCGTTGGAGACCGCGCCCGCGAGCAGCATCAGGCCGAAGAGGGTGACGAGACCGGCGACGAGGACGGTGAGGGTGGGGGTGATGAGGACGTCGAGGGCCTCGGGGACGCGGCGGCGGCACCACTTCTCGACGCGGGTGGCCAGCAGCGCGGCGGCGAGGGCGCCGAGGACGCCGCCCTGGCCCGGGGCGAGGGCGTGGCCGAGGACGTGGACGTTCGCGACGCCCGCGTACACGATGATCGCCGCGACCGCGCCGCCGAGGACCGGGGTGCCGCCGAACTCCTTGGCGGTGTTGATGCCGACGAAGACGGCGATCAGCGCCATGAAGCCGGAGGCGATGGCGGCGAGGGCGGGGGTGAGGGCGGGGAGCAGGCGGAGGTTGATGAGGAGGCCGTTGAGGCCGGCGATGATGCCGCAGCCGATGAGGGCGGGGATGAGGGGAACGAAGATGGCGGCGACGCGGCGGAGGAGCAGCTTGAGGGGCGTGGCGTTCCTCGCCTTCTGCGCCTCCTTGATCGCGGTGCCCCGGGCCTGGACGAGGAGGGCCTCGAACTCGGGGGTGACGCGGGCGACGGTGCCGGGGCCGAGCACGATCTGGTAGCTGTCGCCGTCCTCGACGACGCCGAGGACGGCGGGGTGCTTCCTGATCTCCGCGTCCTGGACGGGGGCGCGGTCGCGGAGCGTGAGGCGGAGGCGGGTCATGCAGTGGGCGACGGAGGTGATGTTGGTGGCGCCGCCGAGGAGGGGGAGCAGAGCCTCGGCCGTGGTGCGGGGGCTGGCGGGTGCGGTCATGCGCGGATGGTGCCAACTCGGTCGGCGTTCGCACGGCGGCTGCACGCCGGGGGTGGGTTGCGCCCACCCGTTCCGCCCCTAGGAATGGGCGTCGAGCGCCGCGCGGAGGTGGCCGTCCGTCTCCTTCAGCAGGCGGACCGCCGTCTCCGCGTCGACGTCCGCCAGGAGGGTCAGGATCGCGGGCTTCACCTCGCCGTCCGTGGCCGCGAGGGCCGCGTCGATGGCGGGGGCCGGGGCGCCGGTCGCGAGGGCGACGATGCGGTGGGAGCGGGCGCGGAGCTTGGCGTTGGAGGCGCGGACGTCGACCATGAGGTTTCCGTACGTCTTGCCCAGGCGGATCATCGTGATCGTCGAGATCATGTTGAGGACGAGCTTCTGTGCCGTGCCCGCCTTCAGGCGGGTCGAGCCCGTCACGAACTCCGGGCCCACGACGACCTCGATGGCGTGGTCGGCGGCGGCCGCGAGCGCGCTGCCCGGGTTGCAGGAGAGGCCGATCGTCAGGGCCCCCGCCGTACGGGCGTGTTCGACCGCGCCGACGGCGTACGGCGTACGGCCGGAGGCGGAGACGCCGACCACCGTGTCGTCGGCGCGCAGCTCCAGGGCCGCGAGGTCCTCGGCGGCCAGGTCCTTGGAGTCCTCGGCGCCCTCGACCGCCTCCGTCATCGCCGCACGGCCGCCCGCGATGAGGCCGACGACCTGGCCGGGGGCGGTGTTGAAGGTGGGCGGGCACTCGCTGGCGTCCAGCACGCCGAGGCGGCCGGCCGTGCCCGCGCCCGCGTAGATCAGGCGGCCGCCGTGGGCCATGCGGGCGGCGGTGGCGTCGATGGCGGCGGCGATCCGGGGGAGCTGCGTGGCGACGGCGGTCGGGACGGACTGGTCCTCGGCGTTCATCAGGCGGGCGATCTCGGCGGTGGGGAGCCGGTCGACGTCCGCGAGGTCGGGGCGGAAGGCTTCCGTGGTGAGGGTGGCGAGTTCGGAGGGGTTCATCTGATCGTGCTCTGCTCTTTCAGCGGGTGCGGGGGGTGTGGCGGTGGGCGAGCGCCTCGTACGACGCGGCGAGAGCGGGGGCGGCCGTCTCGTACGTGCGCTGTGTGACGCCCGTGAAGAGGCAGTCCACGACGAGCAGTTGGCTCGTGCGCGACGACATGGCGGCCGGGCGCAGCTCGCTCTCGCGGGCCGTCGAGGTGGTGAGTATGTGGTCGGCGTACTGCGAGACCGGTCCGTCCGGGCGGCCGGTGATGGCGACGGTCGTCGCGCCGTGGTCGAAGGCGACGCGGAGCGGTTCTATGACGTCGCCGGTGGAGCCCGAATGGGTGATGGCGATGGCGACGTCACCGGAACGGAGCTGGACGGCGTTGGTGACGGCGAGGTGCGGGTCACTGTGCGCGTGGGCGACGAGCCCGATGCGCAGCAGCTTCTGCGCCAGGTCCTGGGCGACGAGGCCGGAGGCGCCGACGCCGTAGATGTCGGTGCGGCGGGCGGCGGCCAGCGCGGTGACGGCGGCGCCGAGCTGGACGGTGTCGAGGCCCGCGGCGGTGTCGGCGAGGGTCTGCTGCTCGTCGTACGCGAGCTTCGCGACGACGTCCGCGAGGGGGTCGTCGACCGCGATGTCGGCGGTGACGGACGGGGCCCGGCCGGACTGCTGCTGGGCGGCGAGGCCGGCGAGCGCGAGGCGCAGGTCGCGGTAGCCGGGGTAGCCGAGCAGGCGGGCGGTGCGGACGACGGTGGCCTCGCTGGTGCCGGTGAGCTCGGCGAGGCCGGTGACCGTGAGGGCGGCGCAGCCGGCGGGGTCGGAGGCGACGGCTTCGGCGACGCGCTGCATGGAGCGCGTCATGGAGGGGGCGAGGGTGCGGACTTTGGCGGCGAGCGCGGCGGGGGCGGGGGCGGCCGCCGCGGTGCTGGTGGGGGCCGTGGGGACGGCGGCGGTGAAAGTTTCCTTCACATGGCTGGTCACCTTGTGAAAGGTATTTTCACTGTCTGAGGTCGTCAACCCTTCCCCACCCGGTGGCCGGTGGGGCTTCAGGGGCGACAATGGCTCCATGAACGCGCTAGACCCCCTTGAGCAGGCCCTGCACGCCGCCCGCGCGCGGGTCCTCGCCGACCTCGTCGCGCGGGAGGTCGCCCAGGCCGAGGTCGTCTCGCTCGTCGAGGACTCGGTGACGCACCGCCGCTGGTGGGTCGAGCAGTGGCCCGAGGGCGTCGGCTATCTCGCCGGGCTCGTCGCCCAGGACGTCCAGGACGCGCTGCTGGAGCGGTACGGCCGCTGGCCGCTGTGCCCGGTCTGCGACGCGGGCGACCCGCACGCACTGGACGTCGAGCCGGAGCTGGGCCCCGACCCGCACTGGGTCTGCGCCAAGGCGGGCGTGGTGGTGGCGCCCGTGGGCGGCCTCACGTGACGGTCTACATCGACCCGCCGAACTGGCCGGGCCATGGCCGCATGTGGTCCCACATGATCAGCGACGTCTCCTACGACGAGCTGCACGCCTTCGCCGAGAAGATCGGCGCCCCGCGCCGTGCCTTCGACCGCGACCACTACGACGTCCCGTCGTCGCGGTACGCGGACGCGGTCGCGGCCGGCGCGGTCGAGATCGGCTCCCGGGAGGTCGTACGCCTCCTCAGGAAGTCGGGCCTGCGACGTCCGAAGCGGCACTCGGGGTCGGGGACGGGCTGACGGCGCGGTCCGCGCGGTCGCCGACGGCGGGTCGGCGGGTGCGCTACGGCCCTTCGGTGTTCCCGTCGTCCGGTACGACTGAGACGATCGCGGCAGTCGGCGGTGCGGGGTGCGGCAGGTGAACGTAGGTCACGGATAGCGCCGGGACGTCGGCGCGCGCCTCGATACGCGTCACCCAGACCTCCGCGTGATCGCCGAGAACGCGCACGCGACGGCCGAGCGTAGGCGTCTGCTCCAGTTCGGCACGGAGTTCCTCGACGGCGGCCGCCGCCCCAGGGCCGAGCTGCTCGACACGCTTCCGGGCCGCGTGCGTCACCTCGACGATGACCGCTTCGCTGCTGTCGCTCAACGGTCGCCTTCCCGCTTCAGCGCGAGAGCCAGGTCCACGCCCTCGGCGAGAGCGTCCTCGAATCCGGGGTCGCAGCGTGTCAGCACGTGCCCCCGGTACGCGGCGATGATCGCGGAGACCTCACGCAGGTCGGTGTAGTCGACGCGGTCCAGGGTCGCGGCGAGCTCCGCCTCCATGCGCGCCAAGTCGCCGGGAAAGCCGAGCCCGGCGGCGAGCGCGGCCCGCACCTCGCCGAGGGTCCGCATGGGGGGCGGCTCCGCCGGTGCCACCGGCTGGATGGGGTTCTCGCTCACGACGCCGATTCCTTCCCTCGTCCGTCTCGGCCTCTGCCCATGACGCTACCCGGTTCAGGTGAACCAGCCCTCCGCTTCGTGGCACATGCCGAGCTCGGAGGCTGCCAGGGCCACCTCGCGAAGGGGCTTGGCGACGGTCATGGCGACGAGGGCGAGGGTGGGGAGGGAGACCCGGACGCCCGTTGGGGCCCTGGTGGCAAGGCTCAGTGGACGGAAACGTTCGCGCTCTCCACCTGCCCCTTCGCGCCCGTGACCAGGCGGGACGAGGACGTACGGCCGTGGAGGCGCAGGGCCACGGCGACCGTGGCCAGGGCCAGGAGGGTCATCGCCGCGCCCGCCCAGGCCGGGGAGGCGAAGCCCAGGCCCGCGTCGATGACCGTGCCGCCGAGCCAGGGGCCGCCGGTGTTGCCGAGGTTGAAGGCCGCCGTCGTCGTGGCGCCCGCCAGGGTGGGGGCCGCGCCCGCGACGTTGAACATGCGGGCGTTCAGCGCCGGGGCCGTATAGAAGGCCGAGACGCCCAGGAGGAAGGAGAGCGTGATCACGGCGACCGGGCTGGAGGCGAAGAGCGCGAGCGCCACCAGGAAGACCGTCGACGCCGCGATGCCGCTCAGCAGCACGCCGAAGAGGTGCGCGTCGGCGACGCGGCCGCCGATCGTCGTCCCCACCAGCGCGCCGACGCCGAAGAGCGCCAGCACCGTCGGCACCCAGCCCGCGTCGAGTCCGGCGACGTCCGTCAGCAGCGGGGCGAGGTAGGAGAAGGCGCAGAACACGCCGCCTGCGGCGAGCGCGGTGATCGCCACCGCCAGCCAGACGTGGCGGTCGCGGTAGATGGCCAGCTCCCGGCGCAGCCGGGGCCGCACCTCGGGGCGCGGGATGCGCGGGATGAGCGTCACCACGCCGACCAGCGCGATCGCGGACGCCAGGGCCACCGCCCAGAACGCCGACCGCCAGCCCAGGTGCTCGCCGAGGAAGGCGCCCGCCGGGACGCCCAGGACGTTCGCGATCGACAGACCGCCGATCATCACGGCCATCGCCCGGGCGCGCGCCCCGAACGGCACCGTCGCGATCGCGACCGCCGCGCCCACCGCCCAGAACCCGGCGCAGGCGAGCGCGCTGATCACGCGGGACGCGAAGAGCACGCCGTACGAGGGCGCCAGCGCGCCGGCGACCTGGCCGAGGCCGAACACCGTGATCAGCGTGACCAGCGTCGTCTTGCGCGGCAGCCGCAGCGTGGCCACCGCCAGCAGCGGCGCGCCGATCACCATGCCGATCGCGAACGCCGAGATCAGCAGGCCGGCGCGCGGAATGGACACGTCCATGTCGGCGGCGATCGGCGGCAGCAGCCCCGACAGCATGAACTCGCTCGTACCGAGCGCGAAGACGGACAGGCCGAGGATGTAGACGGCCAGGGGCATGCGGGTGCGGTCGGTGCCGGCGGTGCGGTCGTCGGTATGAGGCGGCATGACAGGGACCAACACCTGTCACGTGGCTTACATTCCTGTCTCCAGCAGCGAGAGCTCCGTCGTCAGGTTCTGCCGCGCCCGCTCCTCCCACTCCCGGCGGCCGTGCGGCGTGCGGAAGAGGTGCGGCAGGCCGAGTAGCTGCCGCAGGACCGCCGCGCGGCCCTCGCGGAAGGCGTCGTCGGGGACGAAGCCGTACTCCTCGCGGACCGCCGCCGCGTACGCCGCGTACCGCTCCGGGTCGGCGGCGAGGATCGCGAGGTCGGCGTCGCAGAGGACCTCGCCGTTGCGGTCGCCCTCGGCCGGGTCGTGGGTGATCGTCAGGCGGACGAGCCGGGCGACCTCGCGCGTACGGGCCTCGTCGATGTCGAGCTCCGGCAGGGCGCGCTCGGCGAGGCGGGCGCTGCGCTCCTCGTTGGTGGAGCGCTCCGGGAGGTAGACGGCGTCGTGGAACCAGGCGGCGAGGCGGACGAGATCGGGGTCGTCGGCGTACGCGGCCAGCTCGTCGATCCGGTCGAGCACCGCGATCAGGTGGTCGGTGGTGTGGTAGCGGCGGTGCGGCTCGGCCCAGCGGGCGAGGAGGTTCGCCGCGTAGCGGTTGGGCGACGTCATGCAGTCGTCGGTGTCGCGGGCAACGTGGACGGCCAGCGTCCAGCGCATGAGCAGGTCGTCGTGGGCCGGGTGGCGGGGCGTGGAGGGTGCGGCCATGAAGTCATTGTGCCGGGGCGCCGCCGGGCGGTTGCCGTGGAGGGCCATGGGCGGTTTGCTGGGGCCATGACCGACGTACGTGATCCAGAGCTGCCCGGGCTGTTGCTGCGTACCGAGCGTGACGCCCTGATCCCCTTCCTCCGCAAGCTTCCTGACGAGGCGTTCGCCGTCCGCACCTGCTGTCCCGGTTGGACGGTACGGCATGTGCTCGCGCACTGCGCGGCGGCGCTCACGCGGGTCGTGGAGGACCGGTTCGAGGAGGGCGTCTTCAGCCCCGAGGCCAACGACCGGGACATCGAGGAGCGCGCCGGGCTGGCGAACGCCGAGATCGTCGACGAGCTGGAGCGCGGCATGACCGACGCGGGGCCGGTCATCGCGAAGGCGGCCGACGGGCGGCTCGACGGGATCGCCCTCGGGGAGTGGGTGCACGCCGGTGACGTACGCGAGGCCCTCGGTGAGCCGGGGGCGTACGCGGGCGCGAGTCTCGCCCCGGCGCTGGACCTGCTCGCCGCGGTGACCCGCGCCCGCGCCACGCCGCCGCTCCACGCGGACCTCGACGACCTGGACGAGCCGGTGCTGCTGGGCGCGGCGACGGGTGAGCACCCGCCGGCGCGGTACATCGGGCCCGCATCCACGCTCATCCGGCTGTACGCGGCGCGGCCCCTGACGGGTACGCGCTACGACCTGGCGGGGGTGCGGGAAGCGGAGTTGGCGCTGTTCGGCTAGGGGCCTGGAGTCAGGCGGCTCAGCGGACGCGGACGAAGACGTCCGTCTCCGCGTTGGTGTCGCCCGGTACGAGGTCCGTGGCGTACGACGTGAAGGAGACCGTCCGGCCGTCCGCGCTGACGTCGACCGCGTCGCCCTTGTGCGCGGTGCCCGTACCGTCGGCGCGGCTGACGAGGTGCGTGGTCCCCGTCTGGAGGTCGTGGACGAAGGCGTCGAACTCCGCGCCCGTGTCCAGCGGATCCAGGCCCTTCATGGTGGACGAGAAGACGGCGTAGCGGCCGTCCGGGCTGATCACGGGGAAGCGGGAGCCCGGCACCCAGATCTCGGCGGGCGGCTGCCCGGAGCGGCCGTCGCTCGCCACGCTCACGCGGGTCGTGGTTTGCGCCTGGCGGTCGCGGACGAAGACATCCGAGAAGGTGTCGGTGTCGCCGGGCACGAGCCCCTGCGTGCCGGAGCTGAAGTACACGTACCGCCCGTCGGCGCTGATCGCCGTGTCGGTCGCCCCGCTCGCCTGTCGGCCGTCGTTGCCCCGGCTCACGATCTCGGTGGTGCCGGTCTGGCGGTCGTGGACGAAGACGTCGTTCCCGGTGCCGTTGGTGTCGTCCGCCACGATGTCGGTGCGGTGCGACTCGAAGGCGATGTGGCGGGCGCCGGTGCCGAGGGTGACGCCGTAGACGTCGTCCCGCCAGGGGCCCACCCGGGTGAGGGTGCCGGACTGGAGGTCGTACAGGTGGATGCCGCCGGCCGCGTACCCGGCGTAACGGCTGTCGGGGCTGAACGACACGGAGAAGAGGGAGAAGTCGGGCACGGTGCCCGTGATCTTCCGGGTGGTGCGGGTCTGGCGGTCGCGTATGAAGAAGTCGTCCTTGCCGTTCGTGTCGCCCGCCACCAGGTCGGCGGCGGCGGACTTGAACGCGACGTACCGGCCGTCGGGGCTGATCTCCGGGTCGTACGCGGGGGTCTTCGACTGGCCGCCGGACGGCGTCAGGTTGAGGCGCTCGACCGTGCCGGTCTGGCGGTCGCGGACGAAGACGTCGGTGATGCCGTTCGTGTCGCCCGGCACGAGGTCGGCCGAGTGGGAGACGAGCGTGACGTACCGCCCGTCGGCGCTCATCGAGCCGCCGAGCGAGCCCTTCGCGGCCTGCGCGCCGGTGCTGGTGAGGGTCACGCGCTCCGTGCGGCCCGTGGGCCAGTCGGCGGCGGCGGGAGGCGCCGTGGCCGTGGCGAAGGCGACGACAGCCAGGGCCGTCGTCGCCGCGTACCGTAAATTCCGTCTCATCGAGCTCATCGAGATTCGCTCCCAGGGTGGGTGGGGACGTGGTCCGTCCCCCTGGTGAGCATTGAAGGTCAACTTCGGTGCGTACGGGCCTCGGACCTGGCCAAGTAGAGCCAGGTCCGAGTCCCGTTACGAGTCCCGTTACGACGCGGCCTTGAAGCCGCGCAGCCGCAGGCTGTTGCCGACGACGAAGACCGAGGAGAAGGCCATGGCCGCTCCGGCGATCATCGGGTTGAGCAGGCCGGCGGCGGCGAGGGGCAGGGCCGCGACGTTGTAGGCGAAGGCCCAGAAGAGGTTCGAGCGGATCGTGCCGAGGGTCTTGCGGGAGAGGCGGATCGCGTCCGCCGCCGCCCGCAGGTCGCCGCGTACGAGGGTGAGGTCGCCCGCCTCGATGGCGGCGTCCGTGCCCGTGCCCATGGCGAGCCCCAGGTCGGCCTGGGCGAGGGCGGCCGCGTCGTTGACGCCGTCGCCGACCATGGCCACCGAACGGCCCTCCGCCTGGAGGCGCTTGACCACCTCGACCTTGTCCTCCGGCATGACCTCGGCGATCACCTCGTCGATGCCGACCTCGGCGGCGACGGCCTCCGCGACCGCGCGGTTGTCGCCGGTGAGCAGGATCGGGGTCAGACCCAGCGCGCGCAGGCGGCGGATCGCCTCCGGGCTGGTCTCCTTGACCGCGTCCGCGACCTCCAGGACCGCGCGCGCCTCGCCGTCCCACGCCACGGCGATGGCCGTGCGGCCGGCCGCCTCCGCCGCCTCCTTCGCCCGCTTCAGCCCGGCGGGGAGGGCGAGGGACCACTCGGCGAGCAGCTGCTCGCGCCCGACCAGGACCGCGTGGCCCTCGACGATGCCCTGGACGCCGAGACCGGGGACGTTCGCGAAGTCCTCGGGCGCCGGGAGGGCGCCCACCTTGGCGGCGGCTCCGGCGGCGACCGCCTGGGCGATCGGGTGCTCGGAGGCGTGCTCCAGCGCGCCCGCCAGCCGCAGCACGTCCCGCTCGTCGGTGCCCTCGGCGGTGTGGGCGGCCAGGAGCGTCATCTTTCCGGTGGTCACGGTGCCGGTCTTGTCCAGGACGATGGTGTCCACCGTGCGGGTCGTCTCCAGGACCTCCGGGCCCTTGATGAGGATGCCGAGCTGGGCGCCCCGGCCCGTACCGACCAGCAGGGCCGTCGGGGTCGCGAGGCCCAGGGCGCACGGGCAGGCGATGATCAGTACGGCCACGGCGGCGGTGAAGGCGGCCGTGAGGCCGGCGCCGTTGCCGAGCCAGAAGCCGAGCGTGGCGAGCGCGAGACCGATGACGACCGGGACGAAGACCGCCGAGACGCGGTCGGCGAGGCGCTGCGCGGCGGCCTTGCCGTTCTGCGCGTCCTCCACGAGCCGGGCCATCCGCGCCAGCTGGGTGTCGGCGCCGACGCGCGTGGCCTCGACGACGAGCCGGCCGCCGGCGTTGATCGTCGCGCCCGTGACGGTGTCGCCGACGCCGACCTCGACCGGGACGGACTCGCCGGTCAGCATCGACGCGTCGACGGCGGAGGAGCCCTCCACGACCGTGCCGTCCGTGGCGATCTTCTCGCCGGGCCGGACCAGGAAGCGGTCGCCGACCTGGAGTTCGGCGGTCGGGATGAGGGTCTCGCGGCCGTCGCGCAGGACCGTGACCTCCTTCGCGCCCAGCTCCAGCAGGGCCTTCAGCGCCGCGCCCGCCCTGCGCTTGGAGCGGGCCTCGAAGTAGCGCCCGGCGAGGATGAAGGCGGTGACCCCGGCGGCGGCCTCCAGGTAGATGTTCCCGGCGCCGTCGCTGCGGGCGATGGTGAGCTCGAAGGCGTGGGTCATGCCGGGCGTCCCGGCCGTACCGAAGAACAGCGCCCACAGCGACCACAGGAACGCCGCCGACGTGCCGACGGAGATCAGCGTGTCCATCGTCGCCGCGCCGTGCCGCGCGTTCTTCCAGGCGGCGCGGTGGAAGGGCCAGGCGGCGTACGTGACGACGGGCGCGGCGAGGGTGAGCGAGAGCCACTGCCAGTACTCGATCTGGAGGGCCGGGACCATCGCCATCGCGATGACGGGGACGGAGAGGGCGACGGCCGTGAGCAGGCGCTGGCGCAGCGGGCGCAGCTCTTCCCCGTCTTCCGGCTCGGCCGGGCGGTTCGGTGCGTGGGCCGGCGGGGGCGGCGCCGGCTCGTGCGCGGTGTAGCCGGTGGCCTCGACGGTGGCGATGAGGTCCTGGACGGAGACGTCCTCGCCCCGGTAGGTGACCTTCGCCTTCTCGGTGGCGTAGTTGACGGTCGCCTCGACGCCGTCCATGCGGTTGAGCTTCTTCTCGATGCGGGCGGCGCAGGAGGCGCAGGTCATGCCGCCGATGGCGAGCTCGATGTGGGCCGTGGTCGTGGCCGTCGTCGTGGTGGGGGTGCTCATGCCGCTGCCGCTCCTTGTCGTGGGCCTACCTCGTGGAGAGATACCCCTGGGGGGTACTTGCTCTGCGACTCCATGTATACCGGGGGCGGGTATGGGTCCGCAAGTGTCGTCGCACCTTGACTTCATACCCCCAGGGGGTATCTAGTGGGTGGTGTCACGCAGGTCTCGGACCCGTACCAAGGAGTCGGTCATGCACACCGGAGTGAAGATCACCGCCTTCGCGGCGGCACTCGCCGCGACGTTCGGCACGGCGTACGGCGTCGGCAAGGGCGTCGACCCGGTCGTCGGCCCGGTCGTCGCGCCCGCCGCCCATGGGGGACACGCGGCGGCCCCCGACGCCGCAGCGGCGGCGTCCGGGCCCGGCGGGCTCCAGGTCTCCGAAGCCGGGTACACCCTCGCCCTGGAGCCGTCGGCGCTCACCGCGGGCGCGCCCGGCGAGCTGCGCTTCGCGATCACGGACGCGCACGGCCGCAAGGTCACCGCGTACGAGCGCGAACACGGCAAGGAGCTCCACCTCATCCTCGCCTCGCGCGACCTGACCGTGTACCGGCACCTCCACCCGGCGCGCGGGGCCGACGGCACCTGGTCGGCGCCGGTCGAGCTGCCGAAGGCCGGCGACTACCGCGCCTTCGCCGACTTCACGCCCGCGGGGCCCGCCGGGGCCAAGGGCCTCACCCTCGGGGCGGACCTCGCGGTCGCGGGGGCGTACCGCCCGGCGGCGCTCCCCGCGCCGAGCCGGGTCGCCGAGGTCGACGGCTACCGCGTCGAGCTGCGCGGGACCCCCGTACCGGGGCGCCCGAGCGAGCTGACGCTGCGCGTCACCCGGGACGGCGCGCCGGTGACGGACCTCCAGCCCTACCTGGGTGCGTACGGGCACCTCGTCGCGCTGCGCGCCGGGGACCTCGCATACCTCCACGTCCACCCGCACGAGGGGCCGGCCGGGCCGGAGGTGTCGTTCACGGCGACGGCGCCGAGCTCGGGCGCGTACCGCCTCTTCCTCGACTTCCGGCACGAGGGGAAAGTCCGTACGGCTGCTTTCACCGTGCACGCGCATTAGGCTGGTCAATGGACTAGACCTGTCTGCCGGAGCATCGAGGAATGGAGTCCCAGTGAGCGTGAGCAACCGTGCACTCCTGGAGGTGATCGCGCTCGACGCGGACGACGCGATCGCCGCCCAGGCGGGCGGGGCGGACCGCCTCGAACTGGTCACCGACATGGCCGCGGACGGGCTCACCCCGTCCCGCGAGACCTACGGCCGCATCCGCGCCGCCGTGGACATCCCGCTGCGCGTGATGCTGCGCCTCGCGGACGGCTTCGCGGCGGGCGACGTCGACGCGCTGGTGCGGGTGGCGCGCGAGATGCGCGCGGAGGGCGCGGACGAGTTCGTCCTGGGCTTCCTGGACGCCGCCGGGCACGTGGACCTCGTCACCGTCGAACGGCTGGTCGCGGAGCTGGAGGGATGCCGGTGGACCTTCCACCGCGCGCTCGACCGGGCCGCCGACCGCGACGCCGCGCGCAAGCAGCTCGCGGACCTGCCGGGCCTCGACACCTACCTGACCGCCGGCTCGGCGGCGGGCGTCGACGAGGGCCTGCCGACGCTGCTCGCCGAAGCGGCGGCGGCCCGGCGCGACGAGCCCGGGTACGCGCCGACGCTCCTGGTGGGCGGGGGCCTGCGGCTGGAGCACGTACCGGAGCTGCTGGTCGGCGGGGTGACGGGCTTTCACATTGGCGGGGCGGCGCGACCGGCGGGGTGGTCGGGCCCGGTGTCGCCGACGGCGGTACGGGAGTGGCGTGCGGCGCTGGACGCGGGGGCGTAAGGGGCTTCCGGCTCCGGGGATCGCCCGGGGGCTGGGCCCCCGGACGGCCGGGTGGCCCGGTCAGTCCGCCAACTGCTCCGGCAGCTCCGCCGCGTGCACCACCGTCAGGCCCGAGACCGCACGGGTCAGGGAGACGTATAGGCGGCGCAGGCCCGTGCGCTCGTCGGGTTCGGCGTCGACGATGGCCGAGGGCTCGTCGAGGACGACGTAGTCGTACTCGAGGCCCTTCGCCAGCGAGGCCGGGACCAGGGTGAGGCGGGAGTCGGGGGTGGTCTCCTCGCCGGGGGCGAGGCAGGAGAGGCCCGCCTCGGCGAGGGCGCGGGCCAGCGGTTCGAGGCGGGCGTCCGCCGCGATGAGGCCGACCGAGCCCTCGTGCTCCAGGGCGGAGAGGCACGCCGACACGACCGCCGGCGTCGCGTCCGGCACGCGCCGGATCTCCAGGGAGCCCGGCGCCTCACGGACCGACCGGACCTCCGCGAGGCCCGGCGCGATGTGCGGCAGGAGCCGTGACGCGTACGCGATCACCTCGCGGGGCACGCGGAAGCCGGCCGTCAGCTCCTCCACCGCGGCGTCGGGTTTCCCGAGGTGCCGCAGGGCGTCCGCCCAGCTCGCCGTCGCCCACGGCGTCGTGCCCTGCGCGAGGTCGCCGAGGACCGTCGCGGAGCCCGTCGTGCAGCGGCGCCCGACCGCGCGGTACTGCATGGGCGACAGGTCCTGGGCCTCGTCGAGCACCACGTGGCCCAGGGAGTGCGTGCGCTCCACGAGGTCGGCGGCCTCGTCGACGAGGACCGCGTCCGCCGCCGACCACTGCGCGGACTTCACCGAACGCGGCGGCTTCGGCCACAGGACGGCCTTCTGCTCCTCGGCGGACAGCAGCCCGTCCGCGTGCGCGGCGAGGAAGTCCGCGTCGGACAGCAGCCGGTGCACGAGCTTCGCCGGCTCGACGACCGGCCACACCTCCTTGACCGCGGCCTTGACGGCGGCGTTGCGCGCCACCGCGTTCTGCACGCGGTCGTCGGGGGCCTCGCCGGCCTGTTCCATCCGGACCAGCACCGCGTGCGCGATCCGCTGCGGGAGGGCCTCGCGGGCCGCGCCGTAACGGATGTCGCGGTCGAGCAGCTCCCGCACCATCTCCTCGAGTTCGTACGCGGGGACGCGCCAGCGCCGGGAGCCCCGTACGACCATCAGCGGCTCCGTCGGCAGCGTGACGTGCGCGTACAGTGCCCGCCGCAGCACCTCCGCCATCCGGGCGTCGCCCTTCACCACGGCGGCCGCGGCGTCGTCGGCGCCCCGCACCTCCACGCGCGTGCCGACCAGGTCGTCGACGGTCGTCTGCCGCACCTCCAGCTCGCCGAGCGCGGGCAGCACCTGCTCGATGTAGTGGAGGAAGGAGCGGTTCGGGCCGATGACGAGCGTCCCCGTACGGGCGAGCCGCTCCCGGTGCGCGTACAGCAGGTACGCCACCCGGTGCAGACCGACCGCCGTCTTGCCCGTCCCCGGACCGCCCTGCACGCACACCGTGCCGCCGAGCCCGGACCGCACGATCTCGTCCTGCTCCGGCTGGATCGTCGCCACGATGTCCCGCATCGGGCCGACGCGCGGGCGCTCGATCTCCGCCTGGAGCAGCTTCGACGTGCGCTCGGCCTCGTCGGGGTCGGAGAGGTGCTCGTCCTCGTACGCCGTGAGCTCGCCGCCCGTGTAACCGAAGCGGCGCCGCAGCGCCACGTCCTGCGGGTCCTTCTTCGACGCCCGGTAGAACGGCTGCGACACCGGCGCACGCCAGTCGACGACCATCGGGTCGCCGTCCCCGTCGTGGACGTGCCGCCGCCCGATGTAGAAGCGCTGCCCCTCCTGGGTGCCGGGCAGGTAGTCCAGCCGCCCGAAGAACAGCGGGGTGTGCGCGAGGTCCGCCAGCGCCTTGATGCGCTGCTCGATCTGCGCCTCCAGGACGGCGGCGTTGACCCAGTTCGCGGTCACGTCGGTGATGTCGAGCGCCTCGACGTCCTCGCGCATGGCGCGCAGGGCGGCGCGGGAGGCGGCGAGGTGGGCCCGTTCGCGGGCGAGCGGGTCGGGGGAGTCGGGCGGGGCGGTGGGCATGGCGGAGCCTCCGTCGGTCGTACGGGTGGGTCGGCGGGGCCGTCCGGTTGCCGACCGGACGGAGGCGCTCCACGAAGGGGAGGCGGGCAAGGCGGAGGAGTCTAACCACCGGCGGGGCGGCCCTCCACCGAATTACGAGCCGCCCAGCCGCTGGCCGTCCTACGACCCGTAGGGGATGCCGGGCGATGCCCTATGCCTGGAGTCGTACGCGGGCGGCGGCCCGGTTCGCTCTGCGGACCGATGTGCCGCCCGCGCAGGGGAAGGATCCTGGACGCATGACCACCATCACGTACGTCCAAGACGTCCCCGGCCGCCTCGGCAACGCCCTGCGCGCGATCAGGGTCTTCGCCGCGGCGGCTTTCGAGATCGTCCTCCTCGGCGCGTACGCCGAGGGGGCGGAAGCGGCGGGCGTCAGGCGTCGCTGAGGTCGGCGTCCGGGTCCACGTCGCCCGCGTCCCGGCTCCGCAGCAGCTCGTCGGAGTCGACGATCCGGTACGCGTAGCCCTGCTCCGCGAGGAACCGCTGCCGGTGGGCCGCGAAGTCCTGGTCGACGGTGTCCCGGGCGACCACCGAGTAGAAGGTGGCCTTGTGCCCGTCGGCCTTCGGCCGCAGCACCCGGCCCAGGCGCTGTGCCTCCTCCTGGCGGGAGCCGAAGGTGCCGGACACCTGGATGGCGACCGTCGCCTCCGGCAGGTCGATGGAGAAGTTCGCGACCTTCGACACCACCAGCACGCTCAGCTCGCCGTTCCGGAACGCGTCGAAGAGCTTCTCGCGCTGCGCGTTCGACGTCTCGCCCTTGATGACCGGCGCGTCCAGGTGCTCGCCCAGCTCGTCCAGCTGGTCGATGTACTGGCCGATGACCAGCGTCTGCTGGCCCCGGTGCTTCTCGACCAGCGCCTCCGTCACCTTCCGCTTCGTCGCCGTCGTCGCGCAGAAGCGGTACTTCTCCTCCGTCTCGGCGGTCGCGTACGCCAGCCGCTCCGCGTCGGTGAGGTTGACGCGCACCTCGACGCAGTCGGCGGGCGCGATGTAGCCCTGCGCCTCGATCTCCTTCCACGGCGCGTCGAACCGCTTGGGCCCGATCAGCGAGAAGACGTCCGACTCGCGCCCGTCCTCGCGTACGAGGGTCGCCGTCAGACCGAGGCGGCGGCGCGCCTGGAGGTCGGCGGTGAACTTGAACACGGGCGCGGGCAGCAGGTGCACCTCGTCGTAGACGATCAGGCCCCAGTCGCGGGAGTCGAAGAGCTCCAGGTGGGGGTAGATGCCCTTCCGCTTCGTCGTCAGCACCTGGTACGTGGCGATGGTGACCGGCCGGATCTCCTTGCGGGTCCCGCTGTACTCGCCGATCTCGTCCTCGGTGAGGGAGGTCCGCTTCACCAGCTCGTGCTTCCACTGGCGCGCCGAGACCGTGTTCGTGACCAGGATCAGGGTCGTCGCCTTGGCCTGCGCCATGGCCCCGGCCCCGACGAGCGTCTTGCCCGCGCCGCACGGCAGCACGACGACACCCGAGCCGCCGTGCCAGAAGCCCTCGACGGCCTGCTTCTGGTACGGGCGCAGCGCCCAGCCGTTCTCGTCCAGGTCGATGCGGTGCGCCTCGCCGTCCACGTAACCGGCGTGGTCCTCGGCGGGCCACCCCAGCTTCAGCAGCGTCTGCTTGATCTGCCCGCGCTCGGAGGGGTGCACGGCGACCGTGTCGGGGTCGATGCGGTCCCCGACCAGCGGCTGGACCTTCTTGGACCGGAGGATCTCCTCCAGGACCGGACGGTCGGTGGTGGTCAGCACGAGCCCGTGCGTGGGGTGCTTGACCAGCGTCAGCCGCCCGTAGCGGGCCATCGTCTCGGCGACGTCCACGAGCAGCGCGTGCGGCACGGGGTAGCGGGAGTACTCGACGAGCGCGTCCACGACCTGCTCGGCGTCGTGCCCGGCGGCCCGGGCGTTCCACAGGCCGAGCGGCGTGACGCGGTAGGTGTGGATGTGCTCGGGGGCCCGCTCCAGCTCCGCGAACGGCGCGATGGCACGGCGGCAGGCGTCGGCCTGCTCGTGGTCGACTTCGAGCAGGAGTGTCTTGTCGCTCTGGACGATCAGTGGTCCGTTCACGTACGTACATCCCTTCGCACGGGCCAAACATCCAGTGTGCCTCATGCGGGAGCGATCACTTCTGGCCCTGGGGGAGGCGCAGGCCGGCTCCGATCCGCCTGCGTACCCGATCGGCAAGATCAAGCGCGTCGGTGGCCCCCTCCGTGTCACCGGTTTGGTGGTACATCTCGGCGGCGACCTCCAGGTTCTCCAGAGCCTCGGTGTTGTGGCCCTGCTGGAGCAGGGTGACCGCGAGCCCGGTGAACTCGGCGGCCAGAGCATGATCGTCCTTGCTCTCGAGAAATGCCTCCAAAGCGAGGGTGTGCAGCCGCACGGCCTTCCTCCCCTTGCCCTGTTCCCTGCGTATGACGGCCATGTTCCCCAGGACCATCGCCTCGCCACGGCGGTCCCTCAGGCGTCGGAAGGTGTCCAGTGCCTCCTGCTGCGCGGTGAGGGCCGCATCGAAATCTCCGACGGCGGTCAGCGTGCCGGCGAAGTTGGACAGCTCGACCGCCCGCTCATGGGGGAGGAGCAGGCCGTCGGGCATGTCCAGGGCGTGCCTGTGCAGCTTCAGGGCCTGCTTGGCCTTGCCTGCGCTACGTGTCACCTTGGCGAGGCTGCCCAGAGTCTGGGAGTAGAGACGCAGGTCGCCCTGTCTCCGGAAGGTCTTCACGGCCTTGCGCAGGGCCTGGGACGCCTCCTCCACACGGCCCAGCTCGATCAGCGTCTCCCCTGTGTTGCTGAGGGCCTGGGCTGCTCCGCGCCGGTCACTGGCGCGCTTGAACAACTGCGCGGCTTCGGTGTGGGCCGCCACGGCTTCCTCGAACCTGCGCTGCTCGTGGAGCGAGAGGCCGAGGTTGTTCAGCGCGGAGGCCAGGACCCGCCGCTTCTTCAGCCTTCGGCCGATCTTGATGGCCTTGGAGTGCGCGCGGACGGATGCGCGCAGCTTGCGCATGTCTCGCAGCACGACACCAAGGGAGCTCAGCAGGGAGGCCTCGCCGAAACCGTCCTCGCGCCGCCGGCTCGACCGGATGCCCGCCGTCAGGACCAGCCGGGCGTCCTCCAGGTAGCGCATTTCCACCAGGAAGGTGGAGATGGGCATCGCCAGGGCCGCGCACATCAGATCGTCATCGGCACGGTGAGCCCATAGGGCGGCCACGACCAGGCTGTGCCGCTCTGCCTCCAGCCATCGCAGTGCGGCGGCACGATCGGGGAAGGCGGACGTGGCCGTGGGGCTCGGTGCCGAGGAAGCGAAGAGCCTTTCACATGCCAGCGTGCTCCTCTCGTGGAAGTGGATGAGCAGCCGCACAAGGCCTTCGCCCCCGGAGTCGTCGCTTTCGAGGAGCTGCGCGTGGGAGTAGAGGCGTACGAGATCGTGCTGCCGCCAGCGGCCGTAGGGCTCTCGCGACTCGACCAGATGCCGGCGGGCCAAGGCCTGCAAGAGCCGGTCGGTCACCCCGGCGTCCTCGCCGTACAGCTGGGCAGCGGCCTCGGTGGAGAAGTCCGGCCCAGGGCTCAGCGACACCAGCCGGAAGAGGCTGGCCTGTTCTTCGGTGAGTCTCCGGTAGGAGAGCTCGAACGCTGCGGTCACGGCTCGCTCCTCCCGGCTCAGCAAGGGAAGCAGGGAGTGCGCGTCCTGGAGGTCCCGCCGGAGGTGGGACAGAGGCCGGCTCGGTACGTCCACGAGGAGGGACGCCAGGATGCGCAGGGCCAGAGGCAGACCGCCGCACAGTCCGACGAGCCGGTCTGCCTCGCCTGCCTCGGCCGCGACTCGCGCGTCCTCGGGCAGAGCCGCATGGAGGGCACCGTCCAGCAGCTCCCGGCCGTCCTCGGTGGGCAGCTCGCGCAGGGTCAGCGTCAGGGCGTCGAGTTCCGCCAGGGAGTGGCGGGAGGTGAGCAAAGTGGCCGTGTCCGGGTCGCTCGGCAGGAGCAGGCGGATCCTGTCGGTCGGAGGTACGTCGTCCAGGACGACCAGGACCCGCCGACCGGCGCCGGCGAGTGCGACCAGCGCGGAGCGGTAGATACGGGCGCGATCCTCGATCCCGGGCGGAATGTGTTCCGGGGGGATCCCGAGCGCCCGCAGCATGGTGCCGAGTGCCCGTTTCGGTGAGACCCTGCGCGCCGCCGCATCATGGCCATGCAGATCTACGTGGAGGACCCCACCAGGGAACCAGCCCTCTTCCCGCAACGCGCGGTGTGCGGCCTGGAGAACGAGCTCCGTCTTGCCCATCCCTGCGAGCCCGGCCACCGCCACGGCGGCAGCGGCCGTCTTGTCGGCCGAGTCCGGGGCCAGCGCCGCGAGGATGCGGTCCAGCTCGGTCCGGCGCCCCGAGAAGCCCGGCGACTGCCGGGGGAGTCCGGCGAGAGCGGGGTCGGGGCGGTCCGGGAGCGTCAGGTTGACGGTCCGCCCCTGGACCACGAAGCCGAAAAAGACTCCCCCGCTGATGTGGTTCTCGGTTGTCTCGCTCATTCCGAGGCCTGCCGGTGGCGAGCGACGGCCCTGCCGAAGGCGAGCACCTCGGCGGTGGTGAACGTACTCCTGTTCTCCTCGGTGACCACGTACCCGACCTCGCGCCAGGCGTGGAGGAACGCGGGGTCGATGCCCATGTCGGCCGCCCGCTCCGCCATGTCCAGCAGCACGCCGTCGAAGTGCTCCTTGGTGACGGGAGTGGGTTCGTCGGCGTCGGGGTCGAAGAACAACGGGTCGCCCGGCCCCGGGTCGCGGCCGAACTTCTCCCGGAAGGCCTTCAGCTGGCCCTTCATGGCCTTCTTCATCTTCTGCGCGTGCGGGCTGTCGGGCGAGACGCGGATCACGGAACTGCCGTCCGCGTTCCAGAGGCGCTCGACGGGCTGGTCGAACCGGCGGTGCGTGGCCGCCGTCCCCCCGGACTTCTTGCGGATCTTGTGCAGCACCGCCTCGCGTACGGCCTCACGGCGCTCGGCCCATCGCTCGTCCGCCTCGTCCTGCACGTCGTCCGTGCCGTCGGTGCTGTCGGCCGCCTCTTCCAGCAGGGCGGCACTCTCGCGGGCGGCGGACCCCAGGCGCATTCTGGCGAGCGTGCCCGCCCAGTCCAGGAGGTCCGGGGTGATCTCCTTCTCCCGTGTGGACACCTCGGTCATGCCCAGCTCGAACGCCAGGCGCGGCAGAGCGAGACCCGGAGAACCGGTCCACAGCAGGGCTTCCGAGGGGATCGGCTCGGTGAACGCGGGTACGGCGAGGAGATGCCCGAGAGTCTCGGCGACGGACAACTCCCGCTCGGGGGCGACCAGGAGAATGTCGAGCACCGGCACCAGCGGCGACGCCTCGTCCAGGGACAGGGCCCACGCCCAGGCGTGCGCACCCATATCCTCCAGAAGCTCACCGGGCTTCGCCAGGAGCGCCGTGTACAAGGCAGGCAGCAGCAGTCCGGATTCCTTCTTCACCGGCAACCCGGCGTCGTGGAACCGGCGCAGTCCGTCGCGGAGGATCACCAGAGGCGTGTCCTCGCCCCACCACTGCTTCCCGGCGTCCTTCCAGAACCGCTTGACCTGCTCCTTCGCGTCCGCCGGCGGGTCGGGGAGCGGCAGATGGAGAGAGGGACCAAGGACCGCGCGGGATCCCTGGAGGGCCGCCTCGGGCAGCAGCCGCCGGGGCAGGCGGCGCTGGTCGAGCCCGGCCGCTTCGAGTCGGCCTGCGAGCGCCAGCATCAGATGCCCGTCGTCCACCGGGAGCCCCAGCTCCTCGCTCGCCGCGACAGCCTCGCGGACGAAGCGCTGGATGCCCTTGCCGTGCACGGTGCCGCGCAGGAGGCGCAGCCACGCCTCACGCGCGTTGGCGAACTGGAACTCGTTCTCGACGTTCTTGGGCCAGATCGTTCCCAGGAACAAGGCGTCCAGGGGATCGATCTCCTGGTACCAGTGTGGATCGGTCCCTTCCTGCTGCGCGTGTCCCAGGGCCGCGTACCCCCACGCGTAGGCCCCGGCCAGGCTGAGGTTCCCCGGTTGGTTCGACCGCATCAGCCGCCCGAGCGCCTCCTCGCCGAGCGCCTGCGGGTCTCCGTTACGGTCCACGGCTCCGGGTGAACTCGGCGACGCCTCCCGCCGTGCCCGCTCTCCCCGCTTTTTCCTCGATGCCTTGCCCATGTGCCCCTCCCAGGCACAGAGGATGACGCATTGAACCGGACTCGACCCCGGTATCCCGGAAACCCGTTGAGTACGGGCGCTGTGACGGATGAGTACGGGCGCGGGTGGGGCGGACGGGGCCGGGGCGGTGGGATGGAGTCATGCGATCAGCCCAGCGCAACCAGCCGAAGCCGAACCCCTTCCCGCCGCACCTGCTCCCCGTCGTGCCGGTCCCTCCGCCGCCGCGCGCTCCGTACGACCGGCACTGGTGGGTGCCGCCGCTGGCGTCCACGGTGCTCGCCGTGGTGCTGCTGGTCGTGTGCTCGGCTCCACTGCGGGAGGACGGGGAGTGGAACCCCTTCGCCGTCGGCTACCTGGTGCCGCTGGGGATGGTGGCGAGGAGCTGGTTCCTCGACCGGACCACGGCCGGGCGGGGAGCGCGGATCGGGCTGGGCGCGGCCGGGTGCCTGATCACCGCGACGTACGTGATGTTCCTGACCCCCCTGGCGCTGATCGTCTTCTTCGTCATGCTGCTCACGGGCAACGTGACGGCGTGAGCGGTCAGAGCATGATGCTCTGGATCAGGGGGCCCTCGATCTGGAGGTCGCTCAGCGGGCCGCTGATCGGCGGGAGGACCGTGCCGACGGCGACGGTGAGGGTGAGGGTGAGGAAGACGGTCACGGCCGTCAGGGTGAGGGTGAGGCGGCGGATCACGGCGGGTCCTTTCACCGGGGACAGCGGGGACAGCGGACGGGCCCGCACCGGGATGGAGTCGGTGGGGCCCGGCCGCACGGGTCGGGGTGGTCAGACGACGCCGAGGGCGCTCGCGAAGTCGATGGTGATCGCGGCGGCGGGGGCGGAGAGGGCGGAGAGGAAGGCGGCGGTGGTGAGCAGGACCGTGGTGACGCGACGCATAGGACTACCTCTTTTTCCTTGGTGCCTGATTCCCGTGATGGCTGGGGCATGTGACCGGGAACGCCCCCTGGCTGCCCGTGCCACGCCGAGGGGATGCGGCAAGTCCCCCGGGGGTGCGGATTCGCTCACCCCGGAGTGGTAATCCGACCAGCGCGGCGCATGATCGCCGCCGGGCCGCTCAAACGGTCAGAGCTGGTCGTCCGCCACTTCCGCCACACCCGTGATGCGGTGCAACGGGTACGTGCGGACTTCGTCCGCCGTGTGGTCGTACGCCGTGACGAAGCCGCCCTCGACCCGCACCGGGGCGATGACGCGCTGGCTGGCGGCGCCGTCGGCGTTGACGTAACCGATCCAGACGGCGGAGCCGGTGAGGGCGGCGGCCTGGACGGTGGCGAGGGTCTCGGCGGCGGACGTGCGGGGCAGCTTGCCGCCGCGCCGCTCCTGGTCGCCGTCCTGGTCCCCGGTGTCCTTGCGCACCACCGACGACGCCTGGTCCCCGGCGCGGATGGCCCGTACGGCCGCGCCGAGCAGGGTGGCGTCCGGCACCGGGGGGCCGTCCGGGACGGGGGCCGGAGGTGTCCGGGGCGGGGTGCGGCGGGCGTGGGCGCGGGTGACCAGCACGTCTCCCTCCGCCGACTCGGCGGCCGGCGCGAAGCCCATGGACCGCAGGCCCTCCAGCAGCGCCGCCGGATCGGCCTGCGCGGCCAGCACGGTGGGCGCGAGGCGCCGCAGCCGCAGGGACGCCGACCGCTTGTCGGCGAGGATCTCGCCGAGGACGGCGTCGTCGTCGCAGCGCACGTACGCAGAGGCGGCGCCGACGCGCAGGTGGCCGTGGCGGCGGGCGACGTCGTCGATGAGGTACGCGAGCGGCTGCGGCACCGGCGTGCGGGAGTGCGCGGCGAGGAAGGCGTGCAGGTCGGCCGCCGCCTGCCCGGAGTCCAGCGCGCGGCGCACGGAGGCGGGCGTGAAGCGGTACACGGTGGCGCCGCCCTTGGACTCGACGTCCGCGACCACGGCGAGCATCTCGGCGAGCGGCCGCTGGAGGGGCCCGGGGGCCACGGCGGTCAGGTCCGCCTGGAGCAGCACGTGGTCGACGGGCTCGGGCAGCAGCGGCGCGAGCAGCGCGGCGGCCCGCACGGCCCCGGCGGCGGCCTCCGCGACGGACGTCCCGCCCTCCGCGACGGGCATCCCGCCCTCCGCCGCACCTCGCGACTCGGGAGACGGGGCCTCGGGCAGCAGCGCGCGGCCGTGCGTGGACAGCGCGCCCCGGCCCGTCACGCCCAGCGTCTCCGCCTCCGCCAGGGTCCACCGCGCGAGGCGGGCGCGCAGGTCCGACCCGGACGTGGCGGCACCGCGCAGCGGGCGTTCCCAGCGCAGGCGGGCCAGCAGGGTGTCCGCGTCCGGGGACGCCCCGGCCGGGAGCTCCGCCAGCAGCGCCAGGACCCGGCGGCGCACCTCCGGGGCCGCGCCCCGGTCCAGGTCGGGGCCGAGCGCCGAGAGCGTACGGCCCTTGGCGTCCTGGCCGCCGACCAGGCCCGGCGTGCGGGTCGCGGGCAGCCACGCCGCCAGCAGCCGCCCCCAGCGCTCCGGGGACGGCAGCTCCAGCCACTCGTCGAACGCGGGCGTCGGCGCGTACCGTTCGTCCGCCTCGCCGTCGGAGGCGATGAGCCCGGCCGCGTACGCGAGCTCCACCCAGAAGGCGGCCACCGGCTCCGACACGTCCAGCGCGACGGCCGTCCGCTTCAGGTCCCGTACCGAGAGGCCGCCCGCGCGCAGCACGGCCGGACCGCCTTCGTTCCACTCCTTCAGCAGCTCCTCTACGGTCGCCAGCGCCGTGTACGCCTGGCCCGCCGCCGTGTTGTCCACAACCTGTGGACGGTGTTCGACGGCCGGCGCGACCACCGGCGGCACCGGCTCCGGCGTCCGGTGCGCCCGACCCCCGCGCAGATGCAGCGCCGCCTCGCGCGGCAGCACCACCGTGCGCGCGGTCGCCGGCAGCAGCAGCCCGCGCTCCCGCAGCCACCGCACCGGTGGCGCCGGGTGCGGCGTGACCTCGCCGTACGGCGGCCCCCACACCAGGCGGTCCAGCACCGCCAGCGCCTCCATCGGAGCCGTGTCCAGCAGCGCCCCCATCCGGTCCCGGTCGGTGAACAACGCCGTCAACGCCGCCACCGCGGACACCGGATCGTGTGTCGTCGGCAGGCCGGCCGCCGCGAGGATCTCCTGGAGCCGCCCCGGGGACATCCCCGCCGTCGCCTCCGCGACCGTCGGGCCGAGCCCGGTGGGCGACGCGTGCTGCGACGACGGCGCGAGCAACTCCCGCGCCGTGCGCACCAGTCGCAGCCGCTCGTCGTCGCCCCACACCAGCGCCTGGGCGCGCAGCACCCCGACCGCGCCCGGCAGCGCCGCCTCGACGGCGGGATCGCCCTCGTCGCCCGCCATGAGGGCGAGCAGGACGGAGTACGGCGCCGGGTCCGGCGCCACCGCCAGCGCCTCCGCCGTCTGCAGCGCGAACCGGTCCAGCCGCTCCAGCGCGCGGACGACCGAGGCGCGCGTACCGGCGCGCGTGGCGAGCTGGGTCAGGTCGTTCGGTACGGGCACGAGCAGATCCGGCCGAGCGCGCAGCAGCACGGCCAGACCCTCGTCACCGCGCGCGCGGAGCGCCTCCGCGAGGGTGCGCGGAGCCGCCGTGACGCCCTTGCCTTCGTTGCCATCGGTCCCCATCCGCACCACGTTAGCCCCTGCGCGCACGCTAACGTCGGGACGTGGGGATCGAGAGCGACCAACTGGTCTTCGACTACCTGAGCCGGGTCGGTGACCTGGCCCAGCGGCAACAGCTGCCCTCCCAGGCGCGGATGAGGCTCGTGGCGTCGCTGCGCGGCGAGATCGAGCAGCGGCGGGCGAAGAGCGACGGCCCGGAGGCGGTGCGGCGGATTCTGACGCGCCTCGGCACGCCGGACGAGGTGGTGGCGGCGGCGTCCTCGGGGCAGCTGTCGGTGCCGCCGCAGCGGACGGCGGCCGCGCCGGAGCCTTCGGGGAGTCCGCACCTGGCGGGCATGGACGAGGTCGGGTCCGGCGACGTCCAGCCGGACTGGTGGCGCGTGGAGGACGTGCCGGCGGGCTTCCACGGCGGGGTCGAGATCCCGGAGATGCTGAAGCCCCCGCCCGCCGAGGCCCCTGGGGCTCCGGAGGCGCCAGATGCTCACGGGGCCACTGAGACCACGGAAGCCCCCGCGAAGGGCCGCCGCTTCCCGCGCCTGCGCCGCCGTACGCCCCCGGCAGCGGCACCCGCCCCCGAGGCCGTACCGGCGCCCGCGCCCGCACCGGCCCGACTCCGCAACCCGTTCCTGCTGCTCGCCGCCGTGCTCCTCCTCGCGGGCGCGGCCCTCGGCTCCTGGTACCCGCTCGCGGGCGGCTGGCTCCTCGCGTACGGCTCGCGCCGCCTGAGCCGTACGGAGGCGAAGTGGGCGGTCATGGGACTGCCGGGCGTGGTCGCGGCGGGCGCGGTGGTGTGGCTGTGGGGGCGGACGGAGCGCCGCTGGGGCGATCCGATCGCGCAGGGGGCGATGGCGGAGGCCGTGTCGGAGACGTGGCCCTGGGTGGTGCGGGGCGCGGCCCTCGCGTCGGCCCTCTTCCTGATCTGGCGCTCCCGCCGCGCCTGACCCGGCCCCGCGCGCCGGGTGGCCGGAAGCAGCCGCCCGGCACAATGGCCCCCATGCCCTCAGACGCGCACGCCCCGCTCACCGTCGGCTTCGACCTCGACATGACGCTGATCGACTCCCGTCCCGGCATCCACGCCGCCTACCGGGCGCTCTCCGCCGAGACCGGCGTGTGGATAGACGCCGACCTGGCCGTCACCCGCCTCGGGCCGCCGCTCGAACAGGAGCTGGCGCACTGGTTCCCGGCCGACCGGATCCAGGAGATGGGGGACCGCTACCGCGCGCTCTACCCCGCGTACGCGATCGAGCCGACGCGCGCGATGCCGGGCGCGAGGGATGCGATTCAAGCCGTTCGCGCGGCGGGCGGCCGGGCCGTCGTCGTGACCGCCAAGCACGAGCCGAACGCCAAGCTCCACCTCTCCCACCTCGGCATCGAGCCCGACGCGGTCGTCGGCTGGCTGTGGGCCGAGGCCAAGGCGGAGGCGCTGCGCGAACACGGCGCGAGCGTGTACGTCGGCGACCACACCGGCGACGTGCGCGGCGCGCGCACGGCGGGTGCGCTCGCCGTCTCCGTACCCACCGGTCCCTGCGACGCCGAGGAGCTGCGGGCGGTCGGCGCGGACGTCGTCCTGGACGACCTGACGGCGTTTCCTGCCTGGTGGGAGGCTTACAGGGCGGGCTTGGCCGCCGAGTCCGCGGCCGACCTCGCCTGACGGCGCTGCGCCGCGATCGAGCACAGCACCCCTGCCGCGGCGAGGGCGAACCCGACGCCCATCAGCATGCACACGGCGTACGCGACGGGCGGGAACGGGTCCGTGCCCAGGAAGAGGGGCGCCACCGTGACCAGGGTGGCGATGGCGCCGACGATGAAGACGATGCCGCCGGTGCGGACGAGGCCGTCACCGGGGGCGGCGCTGCTCGCAGGGGTTTCACTACGCATTCGGCCAGGGTAGTTCCCCGGCCGGAGGAACAAACCAGAGACGTCTTGTCACCCTGCCCAGGACCATTAGCCTTGGTCATGGCGGGTCGAGCGACCCGCTGTAGTGCTATCCAGAGCCATTTCGTGGCGTCAGACATCGAGTACGAGGACGAGGACAGACGTGCCTACCGGCAAGGTCAAGTGGTTCAACAGCGAGAAGGGCTTCGGCTTTCTCTCCCGCGACGACGGCGGCGACGTCTTCGTGCACTCGTCGGTGCTCCCTGCCGGGGTGGACGCCCTCAAGCCCGGCCAGCGCGTGGAATTCGGCGTCGTCGCAGGTCAGCGCGGTGACCAGGCGCTTTCGGTGATCGTCCTGGACCCGACCCCGTCGGTCGCGGCCGCGCAGCGTCGCAAGCCGGACGAGCTGGCGTCCATCGTCCAGGACCTGACGACGCTCCTGGAGAACATCACCCCGATGCTGGAGCGGGGCCGCTACCCCGACAAGGTCCACGGCAAGAAGATCGCGGGCCTGCTGCGGGCGGTCGCCGACCAACTCGACGTCTGAGCTTTTCCGCGGCCCTCGCACCGCTTCGCGGGCTTCGGGCCGCTGCGCCGGCCTCCGGCCGTCGACGTGGGGTGAAGGTCAGACGAACGTGAGCGCGTCCGGGCCGAGGGGCGGCACCAGCCCCTCGGCCGCCGCGCGGGTGAGCAGGCCCCGCACCGCCGCGTAGCCGTCCTCGCCGAGGCCGGCCGTGAACTCGTTGACGTACAGGCCGATGTGCTGATCGGCCACCGCCGGGTCCATCTCCTGGGCGTGCTCGAGTACGTACGCACGCGACGCCCCGGGGTCGTCCCAGGCCATCCGGACCGAGGCCCGCGCCGACTCGGCGAGCAGCTCCAGGGTCTCCGCGCCCAGGGAGCGCTTGGCGATGATCGCGCCCAGCGGGATGGGCAGGCCCGTCGTGGACTCCCAGTGCTCGCCCATGTCGGCGAGGCGGTGGAGACCGTAGTTCTGGTACGTGAAGCGGGCCTCGTGGATGACGAGCCCCGCGTCGACCTTGCCGTCCCGCACGGCCGGCATGATCTCGTGGAACGGCATCACCACGACCTCGCCGACCCCGCCGGGGACGACGTCCGCCGCCCAGAGGCGGAACAGCAGGTACGCCGTCGAGCGCTCGCTCGGCACCGCGACCGTCTTGCCCGCGAGGTCCGTCCCCGGCTCACGCGTGAGCACCAGCGGGCCGCAGCCCCGGCCCAGCGCGCCGCCGCACGGCAGCAGGGCGTACTCCTCCAGCACCCACGGCAGCACCGCGTACGACACCTTCAGGACGTCGAGCTCGCCGCGCTCGGCCATGCCGTTGGTGACGTCGATGTCGGCGAAGGTCACGTCCAGCGGGGGCGCGCCCGGGACGAGGCCGTGGGCCCAGGCGTGGAAGACGAAGGTGTCGTTCGGGCAGGGCGAATACGCGATCCTCACAGGTCCTCCAGGAAGACAGTGGTGCCGAGCAGTTCGAACGCGTACCGCAGGGAGTCCATCGCCCGGCCGATCTGCCAGGCGGCGCGGTCGCGCGGGCCGACGGTGTTGGAGACGGCGCGGAGCTCGACGACGGGCACGCCGTGCGCGGCGGCCGCCTCGGCGACGCCGAAGCCCTCCATGGCCTCCGCGCCGGCCCCCGGGTGGCGGGCGGCCAGCTCGGCGGTGCGCTCGGCGGTGCCGGTCACCGTCGACACGGTGAGGACGGGCGCGACGACGTGCCGCTGCCCGCCCGCGCGCAGGGCGGCGGCCATGCGCGCGGTCAGCCCGGCGGGCGGCAGATGCGTGGAGCGGCCGAAGCCGAGCTCGTCGAGGGTGAGGTAGCCGTCGGGCGTGTCGGCCCCCAGGTCGGCGGCGACGATCGCGTCGGAGACGACGACGGCCCCGAGTGGCGCGTGCGGCGCGAAGCCGCCGCCGATTCCGGCGGAGACGACGAGGTCGTACGCGTACGGGGCCGAGGCCAGGGCGCTGGTGGCCCCCACGGCGGCGGCCGCGGGCCCGACCCCGGCGGCCACGACGTCCACGGCGGCGTCAGCGGAGGCCGCGGGTGAGCCTCCGGGCGCCGGGACGCCGTACAGGCCGCCCCGCCGCCAAGGGGACACCGCGTGGCCCGACGGCAGGCGGCGCGGCGGGCCCGCCGGGGCGAAGCCCGCCAGGCCGCGGGTGACGGCCTCGGCCTCGGCCGGGACCGCCGTCACGACGAGGACGCGCAACGTCAGGACGTGGCCTTCTTCAGCTCGAAGTGCCAGATGCCCGTCAGCTTCTTGCCGGTCGTCTCGACGATGCTGATCTGCGCGGTGTTGGACATCTCGCCGGTCTGGCTCGACAGGAAGGCGTTCGCCGGAATCGTCCGGTACGTCTTCTTGAAGGGCTCCTGCTCGGCCTGCTGGCCGCCGATGAAGAGCGTCCAGCCGTTCTCGGCGATCTCCGGGTCCACGCCGAAGCGGATCCGGTCGTCCAGAGCGACCTCGATGGTCTTGCCGGACTTCTTGTCCAGGCACTTCTGGATCTCCGACTCCTTGATCGGCTTCCCGTCGTTGTAGCAGGTCGCCTCGGCGTGCACGGAGTCGGACCCGACCGTCACGGTCGCGAGCGGGGTCGGCTTTTCGCCGCAGGCGGAGAGGACGAGGAGTCCCGCGGAGACGGCACCGAGAGCGACGCCGGCCCGGCGGGCCCTACCGGAAATGAACGCAACGGTCATGGCTCGAAGGCTATACGCCACCCCGCATCACGCCACGCGGGGGTGCGGCGTGCCGCCGTGCCGGGCGGCCGAGAGCAGGCCCCGCACCGTGATCAGCGCCCCGGCCGCGAGGATCGCCGCGGCGACGGACATGCCCAGGGAGCCGTTCAGCGGCAGGGCGATGCCGATGGCGCCGCCCACCACCCACGCCATCTGCAGCAGCGTCTCGGACCGGGCGAACGCCGAGGTCCGCACCACCTCGGGCACGTCCCGCTGGATCATCGCGTCGAGCGACAGCTTCGACAGGGCCTGCGACAGGCCGGCGATCGCGCCGAGGACCGCCACCGCCACGCCGCCGAAGAAGACCGCGGCGACGATCGCCGCCGACAGTGCGAGCGTCAGCATGGTGGCGACGATCACTTCGGGCGCGCGGGCCCGCAGCCACGCGCCGATCGCGGTGCCGCAGGCGTTGCCGACCCCGGCCGCGACGCCGACGATGCCGAGCGAGACGGCCGCGCTCTGCCCGGACAGCGGGTGCTCGCGCAGCAGGAAGGCGAGGAAGAAGATCAGGAAGCCGGAGAGGGCGCGGTGCGCGGCGTTCGCCTGGAGGCCGTGCAGGACGGACGGCCCGACCGTGCGCAGGCTGGGCTTGCGCTCCCCGTGGGTCAAAATGTGCGCCTTGCGCTCGCCGCGCGCCGAGTCCACCTTGTGCGGCATCGACATCGCCAGGAACGTTCCTCCGACGAAGAGCACGCACGCCCCGTACAGCGGCCACTGCGGACCGATGAACTGGAGCCCGGCGCCGATGGGCGCGGCGACACCCGTCGCCAGCAGGCCCGCCAGCGTGACGCGCGAGTTCGCCTTCACGAGCGAGAAGCCCGGTGGGAGGAGCCGTGGGACGACGGCGCTGCGGACGACTCCGTACGCCTTCGAGGCCACGAGCACGCCGAGCGCCGCCGGATAGAGCTCCAGGTCGCCGGTGGCGACCGCGCCGGAGATGGCGAGGGCGAGCACCACGCGGGTGAGCATCGCGCCCGCCATGGCGGCGCGGCGGCCGTGCGGGATGCGGTCGAGGAGCGGGCCGATGACGGGGGCGAGGAGCGTGAAGGGCGCCATGGTGATGGCGAGGTACAGCGCGACGCGGCCGCGGGCCTCGTCGGTCGGCACGGAGAAGAAGACGGTGGAGGCGAGCGCGACGGTGATCATGACGTCACCGGCGCCGTTGAGCGCGTGCAGCTCGATCAGCTTGCCGAGGCCCGATTCGCCCGCGCCCTGCGCGTGCGTGGCCCGGCGGATGCCGCGCGCGGTGCCCGTGAAGGGCAGGTGCATGGCACGGCCGATCCGCCCGGCCGCCCGGCGGAGCGGCCCGGCACCGTCGGACGCGTCGGAGGACGACCTCGCGGCTGCCACCCCGTCATAGTGCCCCACGTGCCACATCGATGAACCGGTATGACGGCTACTTGGGGCGGGCAGGTGGGCGGCGGGCGGCGGAGGGGGTAGCGTGCGTAGCGCGCCACCGGCGGCTGTTCTCGGCCGCGCGCCTCTTCGGCATCCCGCAGAATGGATGACGATAGGTGTGCCCGGGAAACGGAAACGTCGGGCGCGGACGTCGATGCGGTCCTCCGGTCCGCTCCGCCCGCTGCCCAACATCGCGACTCGGCCGGCGCATCTGTGAGACGGCGTAGGAGAGAAGCGAGACCTGTGAGTGCTGCGACGACGCGAAGCCGTACTGCGCGTACCCCCGCCCCGGACCGGCTGTGCGCGGAGGCGGTAGACCTCGCCAGGGAGGCGGCCGAGGAGGTCGCCGCCCCGGGCGTCGTCGGGGAGCACGCCGGCGTGGTCGCGGAAGGTGACCGGGTCGTCACGCACTTCTTCGAAAGTCATGAACCCGGTTACCGCGGCTGGCGGTGGGCCGTCACGGTCACCCGCGCCTCCCGCGCCAAGAACGTCACCCTCGACGAGGTGGCGCTGCTGCCGGGCTCGGACGCCCTCCTCGCCCCCGAGTGGGTGCCGTGGAGCGAGCGCCTGCGGCCCGGGGACCTCGGGCCCGGCGACCTGCTGCCCACGGAGCAGGACGACCTGCGCCTGGAGCCCGGCTACACCGGCGAGGACGAGCCGCCGCCGAACTCCCCGGTCTCCGAGGAGGTCGCGGAGCTGGCCGCCGCCGAGGACGCCGATTTCGTCTCCCGTACGCCCTCGCGGGGCGCCATCGCGGCCGTCGCCGAGGAGCTCGGCATGCGCCGGGCGCGCGTGCTGTCGCGGTACGGGCTCCACGTCGCGGCCGACCGCTGGGAGGAGTCCTTCGGGGCGAAGACCCCGATGGCCCAGGCCGCTCCCGCCTCCTGTGCGAGCTGCGGCTTCCTGGTGCCGCTGGGCGGTTCGCTGCGGCTGGCGTTCGGCGTCTGCGCCAACGAGTTCTCCCCGGCCGACGGGCGCGTGGTGTCCCTCGGGTACGGCTGCGGCGGGCACTCCGAGGCCGCGGTCATGCCGAAGCCGCCGCGCCCCGCGCCGCCGGTCCTCGACTCGATGGGCGCCGACGCCTTCCCGCTGCGCCCGGCCCACGACCAGGGCTCCGTCCCGGCGACCTCGCCGGACGCCGCCTCGGAGGACCTGGGCCACAGCTAGAGGCCGAGGCCAAGAGGATTCCCCTCGCTCTCACGCGGTACCTTCGGGCCCCGTACAGGCACAGTCCACGAGAGCGGAGCACGACGTGAGCGTGAGGGCCATGGCGACCGAAGGAGCGGCCGACCCGTTCGGGACCGCCCGGTTGCGGCGCGGGGTGCTCGACGCCTGGGGCGCCGCGCCCGCGCGGTTCCGGGAGGACGCGAACGCCGAGGAGGACCTGGCGCTCGGGGGCTACCGGGACCGCCTGGTGGTCGAGCTCGCGCAGAACGCCGCCGACGCCGCCGCCCGCGCGGGCGTCCCGGGCCGCCTGCGGCTGACGCTGCACCCGGCGGACCCGGCCGGCGACGGCCGCGCGGTGCTGGTCGCCGCGAACACCGGCGCGCCCCTGGACGCGACGGGCGTCGAGTCGCTGTCCACCCTGCGCGCCTCCGCCAAGCGGGAGGGCCACGAGAGCGCGGTCGGCCGCTTCGGCGTGGGCTTCGCCGCGGTGCTCGCGGTGAGCGACGAGCCCGCGGTGGTGGGCCGCCACGGCGGTGTGCGCTGGTCGCTGCGCGAGGCGCGCGTGATGGCGGCCGACGCCGCCAAGGCCAGCCCGGGCCTCGGCGACGAGCTGCGCCGCCGCGACGGCCACGTGCCGCTGCTGCGCCTGCCGCTGCCCGCCGAGGGCACCGCACCCGACGGCTACGACACCGTGGTGATCCTGCCGCTGCGGGACGCGGCCGCCGTGGACCTGGTCGAGCGGCTGCTCGCGGGCGTCGACGACGCGCTGCTGCTGACGCTCCCGGGCCTCACCGAGGTGGTCGTGGAGACGCCGGGCGGCAGCCGCGTCCTGACCCGTACGCGGCGGGACGGCTACACGCACATCGAGGACAGCGCGAGCGGGACGCACCGCTGGCGGACCGTCAGCCGGCAGGGCGCCATCGCGCCCGACCTGCTGAAGGACCGGCCCGTCGAGGAGCGGCTGCGGCCCCACTGGTCCCTCACCTGGGCCGTGCCCGTGGACGAGGAGGGCGCGCCCGTCCGCCCCCGCACCGCGCCCGTCGTGCACGCGCCGACGCCGACCGACGAGCCGCTGGGCATCCCCGCGCTGCTCATCGCCTCCTTCCCGCTGGACACCACGCGCCGCCACCCCGCGCCGGGGCCGCTGACCGACTTCCTGGTGCGGCGGGCGGCCGAGGCGTACGCCGAACTGCTCGCCGACTGGCGGCCCGTGTCGACGGGGACGATCGACCTCGTGCCGGGCCCGCTCGGCAAGGGCGTCCTGGACGGCGCGATCCGGGGCGCGGTGCTGGAGCTGCTGCCGCGCGTCGCGTTCCTCGCGCCCGCCGCGCCGCCCTCCGACGACGACGACCGGATCGCGCTGCGCCCGTTCGAGGCGGAGGTCGTGGAGGGTGCGGGCGCCGAGACCGTACGCGTCCTGGCGGAGGTTCTGCCGACGCTGCTGCCGGCCGGCCTGGAGCGCCGTACCGAGCTGCGCGCGCTGGGCGTGGCGCGGCTGCCGCTGGGCGAGGCGATCGACCGGCTGGCGGGCGTGGAGCGGGCGCCGGAGTGGTGGCACCGGCTGTACGAGTCCCTCGCGGGCGTGGACCCGGACCGGCTGACGGGCCTGCCGGTGCCGCTGGTCGGCGGGCGGACGGCGATCGGGCCGCGCCAGGTGCTGCTGCCGCTGCCGGACACCCCGGTCGACCTGACGCGCCTGGGCCTGAAGGTGGCGCACCCCGACGCCGCGCACCCCGTCCTGGAGAAGCTCGGCGCGGTGGCGGCGACGCCCCGCGCGGTGCTGACCACGCCTCAGGTGCGGGCGGCCGTGGCGGCGTCGCTGGATGCCGAGGACGTCTGGGACGAGGAAGCAGGCCTGGACGCGGACGAGCTCGCGGACGCCGTCCTCGCGCTCGTACGGGAAGCGGGCCTGGAGCCCGGCGACGAGCCGTGGCTGGGCGCCCTGGCGCTGCCGGACGAGGACGGCGAGCTCGCGCCCGCGAGCGAACTGGTCCTGCCGGGCAGCCCCTTCGCCTCGGTCATGAGCGAGGACGAACTGGCCCTGGTCGACGCGGAGCTGGCGGAGCGCTGGGGCGAACAGCCGCTCGCCGCCTGCGGGGTGCTGGCGAACTTCGCGCTCGTCCGCGCCACGGACGTCGTGCTCGACCCGGACGAAGTGGAGCCCCGCGAGGGCGACTTCCCCGA
This sequence comes from Streptomyces sp. NPDC093546, assembly GCF_044765045.1. Classification (NCBI taxonomy): domain Bacteria; kingdom Bacillati; phylum Actinomycetota; class Actinomycetes; order Kitasatosporales; family Streptomycetaceae; genus Streptomyces; species Streptomyces sp. NPDC093546. The sequence continues at coordinate 162,464 of NZ_JBIWJG010000003.1, forward strand.
GCCGGACGACGTCGGTCTCCTCGACGCCGTCGACGTGTGGTGCGAGGACGTCCTGGACCGGCTGCCGGACACGCCCGTGCCGCCGGTGGCGACCGAGATCGTGGCCGTACGGGACCTGGACCTGGTCGACGACGACGCCTGGCCGCAGGCCCTCGCGCTGCTCGCCCAGCCGCCGCTGCGGGACGCGCTCACCCAGCGGGTGCGGATCCTGCTGCCGGACGGCACGACCGAGACCGTCCGCTCCTACACGGCGTGGTGGCTGCGCGGCCACCCGGTGCTCGACGGCCGCCGCCCGGCCGGACTCCGGGCCGCCGGGGCCGACCCGCTGCTGGAGGGCCTGTACGACGCGGTCGACACGACCGGCTTCCAGGACGCGCAGGTGCTGCGCGCCCTCGGCGTACGGACCTCGGTCGCGGCGCTGCTGGAGGAGCCGGGCGGCGCGGCCGAGCTGCTGGCGCGCCTCGCGGACCCGGAGCGCGAGGTGGGCGCGGCGCAGCTGCACGGCCTGTACACCGCGCTCGCGGACCTCGACCCTGAGCAGGTGTCGCTGCTCCCGGACGAGCTGCGCGCCGTGGTCGACGGCGAGGTGCGGGTGGTGGACGCGACGGAGGCGCTCGTCGCGGACGCGCCCGACCTGCTGCCGCTCGCCGGGGGCCGGGCGCTGCTGCCGGTGGCCCCGTCGCGGGCGGCGGAGCTGGCGGAGCTGTTCCAGGTGCGGCGGCTGAGCGAGGCCGTGGACGCCGAGGTGACGTCGGAGGGCGAGGTCCACGACGTACCGGAGTCCGTGCACGCCCTGCTCGGGGCGGGCACCCCGGAGGCGTACGTCGAGCACGAGGAGCTGCGCGCCGGGGGAGTGGAGCTGGACTGGCTCCGGACCCCGGACGGCACGGTCCACGCGTCCACGCTGGAGGGCGTGGCGGCGGGCCTGGCGTGGGCGGCGGGCCAGTGGCCGCGCCGCTTCGAGGTGGCGGCGCTGCTGGAGGACCCGTCGCGCACGGAGGAGCTGGCCCGGGACCGCTGGTTCGACTAGGCCTCTTGCGGCGGCCGGCTCTCGTCGGCCGCCGGGACCTTCCGTGACACCCAACGCCACGCCAGCTCCAGCACCGCCGCGCCGAGCGCGGCGATGGCGACGGCCGCCCACGGCATCGTCGTGCCCACGAGCTTGAGGGCGAAGAAGTCCTGGAGCCAGGGCACGACGAGGACGACGAGGAAGCCGAGGCCCATCGTCGCCACCAGGCCCACGCGCCACCAGGTGTAGGGGCGGGCGATGATCGCCAGCACCCACAGGGACACCAGGAAGAGGGTGAGCGTCGCCACGCTGGTCTCGGCGGCGAGCGCGCCGTCCCCGCTGTAGTGGGTGCGGGCCAGCAGGTAGGTGGTGAAGGTGGTGGCGGCGGCGACGAGGCCGGCGGGGATCGCGTACCGCATGACGCGGCGTACGAAGTGCGGCTTGGCCCGCTCCTTGTTGGGCGCGAGGGCCAGGAAGAAGGCCGGGACGCCGATGGTGAGGGTGGACAGCAGCGTCAGGTGGCGGGGCAGGAAGGGGTACTCCACCTGCGAGCACACCACCAGGATGGCCAGCAGCACCGAGTAGACGGTCTTCGTCAGGAAGAGCGTGGCGACGCGCGTGATGTTGCCGATGACCCGCCGCCCCTCGGCGACGACGGACGGCAGGGTGGCGAAGCTGTTGTTGAGCAGCACGATCTGCGCGACGGCTTTCGTGGCCTCGGAGCCGGAGCCCATGGAGACGCCGATGTCGGCGTCCTTGAGGGCGAGGACGTCGTTGACGCCGTCGCCGGTCATCGCGACCGTGTGCCCGTGCGACTGGAGCGCCCCGACCATGTCGCGCTTCTGCCGGGGGGTGACCCGCCCGAAGACGGCCCCTTCGTCCAGGGCCGTCGCCATCTCCGCCCGCTCGGCGGGCAGGCGGCGCGCGTCGACGGCGCGGTCGGCGCCGGGCATGCCGAGCTTCGCGGCGACGGCGCCGACGGAGACGGCGTTGTCGCCGGAGATGACCTTGGCGGCGACCTTCTGGTCGGCGAAGTAGGCCAGGGTGTCGGCCGCGTCGGGCCGCAGCCGCTGTTCCAGGACGACGAGGGCGGCGGCGCGGGCGGTGGCGGCGACCTCGGGGTCGTCCAGGGCGGCGGTGACGCGGGCGAGGAGCAGGACCCGCAGGCCCTGGGCGTTGAGGTCCTCGATCGCGTCCAGGACGGGGTCGCCGTCGGGGAGCAGCACGTCGGGCGCGCCGAGCAGCCAGCTGCTGGTGCCGTCCGGCTCCTGGAAGGCGGCGCCGCTGTACTTGCGGGCGGAGGAGAAGGGCAGCGCCTGGGTGCAGGTCCACCCGCTGTCGGGATAGGCGTTGACGATCGCCTGGAGGGAGGCGTTCGGGCGCGGGTCGGAGGCGCCGAGCGCGCCGAGCACCTCGCGGACGTACGTCTCGTCACAGCCGTTGAGCATCCGCAGCTCGGTGACGTCCATGCCGCCCTCGGTCAGCGTGCCGGTCTTGTCCAGGCAGACGACGTCCACGCGCGCGAGCCCCTCGATGGCAGGCAGCTCCTGGACGAGGCACTGTTTGCGCCCGAGCCGGATGACCCCGATGGCGAAGGCGACGGACGTCAGCAGCACCAGCCCCTCCGGCACCATCGGCACGATGCCGCCGACCGTCCGGGCCACGGACTCCTTGAGGTCGGTGTCCTTGACGACGAGCTGGCTGATGACGAGCCCGATGGCGGTCGGGACCATCATCCACGTCACGTACTTCAGGATCGTGGAGATGCCGCTGCGCAGCTCGGAGTGGACGAGCGTGAAGCGGGACGCCTCCTCGGCCAGCTGCGCCGCGTACGCCTCGCGCCCCACCTTCGTGGCGGTGAACGCCCCGCCGCCCGCGACGACGAAGCTGCCGGACATGACCTGGTCGCCGGGCTTCTTCACGACGGGGTCGGCCTCGCCGGTCAGCAGCGACTCGTCGATCTCCAGGCTGTCGGCCTCGGCGACCACGCCGTCGACGACGACCTTGTCGCCGGGGCCCAGCTCGACGCAGTCGCCGAGCACGATCTCGGAGGTGGACAGCCGCGCCGCGACCCCGTCGCGCCGGACGGTGGGCTTGGCCTCGCCGATGACGGCGAGCCCGTCGAGGGTCTTCTTGGCGCGCAGCTCCTGGACGATGCCGATGCCGGTGTTGGCGAGGATGACGAAGCCGAAGAGGCTGTCCTGGATCGGCGCGACGACCAGCATGATCACCCACAGCACGCCGATGATGGCGTTGAAGCGGGTGAAGACGTTGGCGCGGACGATGTCGGCGGCGGAGCGCGAGGAGCGTACGGGTACGTCGTTGACCTCGCCCCGCGCGACCCGCTCGGCCACTTCGGCGGCGGTCAGCCCCTCGGGCCGGTGCCGCACGGGTGGCGCCACCGGGTGGACGGGGTCGAGCTCCGCCCCCGCGTCGATGACGGGGGACCCCGGCTCGGGACCGTCGGTATCGATCTTCGCCCGCTGCGTCATGTCTTCGACGGTACGGCGGGAGGCGGGCGTTCACCCGCCGAACGCGGTCAGGAGCCGGACGGCTCCCGGTCCGTGTCCTGGGCCCGCGCGCGCTTGATCGCGGCGTCGCGCTTGCGGACGTACCAGATGCCGATCAGCCCGAGGCCGCCGCCCGCGAGGCAGGTCCACACCCACCAGGTGAGGTCGCGGTCGGCGAACCAGCCGTAGAAGGGGACCTGGACGAGGAAGAGGACGAACCAGAGGATCGTGCCGCCGGTGATCGTGCCGACGACGGGCCCCTCCAGGGGCTCCGGTGCCTCGTGCTTGGGGGTCCACTTCGCCATGCGGCGAGTCTATGCGGAGTCCCGAAGGGACTCCCGAGGGGCAGCGGCGTCCCAGTCGGCGGACACATCTACGCGCGGAGATACCGATCTTCGCATGATGCATTCATACTGAAACGGCTTATGCCTGACTGGTTTCTTTCGTGTGAATGAACGAATACGACCGGTCAACCCCCCTTCCCGCCCCCCGCACCCTGAGGTTTCGCATGCCCTCCTCGGTCACCGCTCCGGTGGACACCGGCGCCACGCCACCGTCCCCGCAGCAGCCGATCAGCGGCCTGGACCGCTTCTTCAAGATCACCGAGCGCGGCTCCACGGTCGCCCGGGAGGTACGCGGCGGATTCGCGACCTTCTTCGCGATGGCGTACATCATCGTGCTGAACCCGATCATCCTCGGCAGCGCCAAGGACATGTACGGTCACCAGCTCGACAGCGGCCAGCTCGTCACCGCCACCGTCCTGACCGCCGCGCTCTCGACGCTCCTCATGGGCGTGATCGGCAACGTCCCCATCGCCCTCGCCGCCGGTCTCGGCGTCAACACCGTCGTCGCCCTCCAGCTCGCGCCCCGCATGTCGTGGCCGGACGCGATGGGCATGGTGGTCCTGGCCGGCATCGTCGTGATGCTGCTGGTCGCGACGGGTCTGCGCGAGCGCGTGATGAACGCCGTGCCGGTCGGCCTGCGCAAGGGCATCGCCATCGGCATCGGCCTGTTCATCATGCTGATCGGCCTGGTGGACTCGGGCTTCGTCTCCCGCATCCCGGACGCCGCCCACACCACCGTCCCGCTCCAGCTCGGGTCGAGCGGTCACCTCAGCGGCTGGCCGGTCCTCATCTTCGTGCTCGGCGCCCTGCTCACCCTCGCGCTGATCATCCGCAAGGTGCCCGGCGCCATCCTCATCTCGATCGTCGTCATGACGATCGTCGCGATGGTGGTCAACGCCGTCGCCACCATCCCCTCCTGGGGCCTGACCACCCCGACGTGGCCGGGCAACCCGGTCGCCACGCCCGACTTCGGGCTGGTCGGCGAGGTCAGCCTGTTCGGCGGCTTCGAGAAGGTCGGCCTGCTCACCGGCTGCCTGTTCGTCTTCACCGTCCTCCTCTCCTGCTTCTTCGACGCCATGGGCACGATCCTCGGCGTCGGCGACGAGGCCAAGCTGATCGACAAGGACGGCAACTTCCCCGGCATCAACAAGGTGCTGCTCGTCGACGGCCTCGCCGTCGCCTCCGGCGGCGCCACCTCCTCCTCCGCCACCACCTGCTTCGTGGAGTCCACGGCGGGCGTCGGCGAGGGGGCCCGTACCGGCCTCGCCTCGGTCGTCACGGGCGCGCTGTTCTCGGTGGCGCTGTTCCTCACGCCGCTCGCCACGATGGTCCCGTCCCAGGCGGCCACCCCGGCCCTGCTGGCGGTCGGCTTCCTGATCCTGGCCGGGTCGGTGAAGGACATCGACTGGAGCGACTTCACCATCGCCGTGCCGGCCTTCCTGGCGATGCTGATGATGCCGTTCACGTACTCGATCACCAACGGCATCGGCATCGGCTTCATCGCCTTCAGCGTGCTGCGGCTGGCGGCCGGGCGCGGCCGGGAGGTCCCGGTGGCGATGTACGTCGTGTCGGCGGTCTTCGTCTTCTACTACGCGATGCCGTCCCTCGGCCTGACCTGAGCCGTCGGGTGAGGCGCTTCACGTAAGGCCGTAGAACCTCTCCGTCTCGTCGACCGCCGCCTGAAAGCGTTCGTCGAAATCCTCGCGAATGAGCGTCCGGACCACATAGTCCTGGACGCTCATTCCGCTTCTCGCCGCGTGCTGCCTGACCCGGTCGAGCAGCTCCCCATCTATGCGCAGACTGAGCACCGTCGAAGCCATGCCGGTCAGGGTGACCGTCCCGCGCGCCCGCTCGCGTCGCTTTCCGGAAATCTCTCACCCGTTCGGGTGAAGCGCTGGTCTTTAGTCAGAGTAATGAGTTATGCTAAGGAACATGCCTGACCTCTCCCACGGCGACCCCGCTGACACAGCCGCCGTGAACTCGCTCCGCTCGGCCGTCATGCGGCTGGGCCGACGCCTGAAGCACCAGCGCGTCGACGAATCGCTGAGCCCCACCGAGATGTCGGTCCTCGGCACCCTCGCCCGCTGCGGCTCGGCCACCCCCGGTGAGCTGGCCCGCAAGGAGCACGTCCAGCCGCCGTCCATGACGCGCATCGTGGCGCTGCTCGAAGCCAAGGGACTGGTCCGGCTGGAGCCGCACCCCGACGACCGCCGCCAGAAGGTCGTCAGCTCGACCGAGACGGCCGAGGCCATGCTCGAGGAGTCCCGCCGCAAGCGGAACGCCTGGCTGGCCTCGCTCGCCGAGGGGCTCGACGAGGACGAGTGGGCGAAGCTGCGCGCGGCGGCGCCCGTGCTGGAGAAGCTCGCGCACCTGTAAGCACACCGCATCGAGGAGGCGAACCTTTGAGTACGGGAAACGGAGCAGACTCCGCACCCGCACGCATATCCACCCCTACGCATGAGAAGTCGACCTTCGCCTCCCTGAAGGTCCGCAACTACCGGCTCTTCTTCACCGGGGCCATCGTCTCCAACACCGGCACCTGGATGGCCCGCATCACCCAGGACTGGCTGGTGCTCAGCCTCACCGGCTCGGCCGCCGCCGTCGGCATCACCACGGCGCTGCAGTTCCTGCCGATGCTGCTCTTCGGCCTGTACGGCGGCGTCATCGCCGACCGCTACCCCAAGCGGCACCTGCTGCTGGCCTGCCAGGTGGCGCTCGGCCTGTGCGGTCTGGCCCTCGCGGTCCTGACCCTCTCCGGGCACGTCCAGGTCTGGCACGTGTACCTGATCGCGTTCCTGCTCGGCATGGTCTCGGTCGTCGACACCCCGGCCCGCCAGTCCTTCGTCTCCGAGCTGGTCGGCCCGGACCAGCTGCGCAACGCCGTCAGCCTGAACTCCGCGAACTTCCAGTCGGCGCGGCTCGTCGGCCCCGCCGTCGCGGGCGCGCTGATCGCCTCCATCGGCAGCGGCTGGGCGTTCCTCGTCAACGCCCTGTCCTTCCTCGCCCCGCTCACCGCGCTGCTGCTGATGCGCACCGGCGAGCTGTACAAGTCCGCGCGCGCCCCGCGCGGCAAGGGCCAGCTGCGGGAGGGCCTGCGGTACGTCGCCGGGCGCCCGGAACTGATCTGGCCCATCGCGCTCGTCGGCTTCGTCGGCACCTTCGGCTTCAACTTCCCGATCTGGCTCACCGCCTTCGCGGACGGCGTCTTCCACGTCGGACCGGGGACGTACGGCCTGCTCAACACCCTGATCGCGGTCGGCTCGCTGGTCGGCGCCCTGCTGTCCGCCCGGCGCGGCACCTCGCGGCTGCGGCTGCTGGTCGGCGCGGCCATCGCCTTCGGCGCCCTGGAGATCGCCGCGGCGCTCGCCCCGGCCTTCTGGCTGTTCGCCCTGCTGATGGTCCCCATCGGCATGCTGGGCCTCACGGTGAACGTCACCGCGAACTCGTCGGTCCAGATGGCGACGGACCCCGTCATGCGGGGCCGCGTGATGAGCCTCTACATGATGGTGTTCGTCGGCGGTACGCCGGTGGGCGCGCCCCTCGTCGGCTGGATCACCGACACCTACGGCGCCCGCGTGGGCTTCGCCACCGGCGGCGCGGTCTCCCTGGCCGCGGCGGCGGTCATCGGGCTGGTGCTGGTCCGGGCGGTCGGGCTGCGGCTGCAGCTGGACATGCGGCGGGGGCACCCGCACGTGCGGTTCGTGCCGCGCGAGCAGCTGGCGACGGCGGCGTAACGCCTGCGGGTACGGCCCCGGGGCGCACCTCGTACGCCCCGGGCGTCACACCCGTCACACCCGTCGCGCCAGCACCTGGCCCGGCCAGTCGCCCACCGAGAAGGTCTCCGTCGGCGTGAAGCCCTGGCGCTCGTAGTACCGCACCAGCCGCCCCTCGCTGCCCGCGAAGCAGTCCACCCGCAGCAGCGAGACCCCCTGCCGACGGGTCTCCTCCACCGCGTGCGCCAGCAGCGCGCCGCCCACGCCGCGCCCGTGGTGCCGCCCCGCGGTGGCGAGGCTGCGGACGAACACCTCGGGCTCGTCGGCGGGCGGGACATGCGCCCCGGGGACCGGTGCGAGAGTCATCGTCCCGGCGGGCACGCCGTCGATCTCGGCGATCCAGGGCGAGCACTCGGTGACGTACGCGCGGACCACCTCCACGGCCTTCGGCCGGGCCGAATACGGCTCGGTCCCCCACTGCGCCGTGATGCCGCGCGCGTTCAGCCAGACGACGGCGCTGTCCAGGATGGCGAGCATCGCGGGGATGTCGTCCGCGCCGGCCTTCCTGATGGTTATGGGCATGTCCATGGCCCGAGAATAGAGGCGCGCGATCATGCCAGACTCGCGTCATGAGGCTTTTCGCTGCCGTGCTGCCGCCTCCCGCGGCCGTCGACGAACTCGCCACCGAGGTCCGACGCCTGAAGACCCTCCCCGGCGCGGACGACCTGCGCTGGACCGGCCGAGAGGGCTGGCACTTCACCCTCGCGTTCATGGGCGAGGTGGACGAGCGCCTCCTGCCGGAGCTGCGCGGCCGCCTCGCCCGCGCCGCCCACCGCACCGCGCCCTTCCCCCTGCGCCTCCACGGCGGCGGCCGGTTCGGGCGCCGCACCCTGTGGGCGGGCGCGGCGGGAGCGCTCGACGACATCCGGCTGCTGGCCGAGCGCACGGACGCGGCGGCCCGCCGTACCGGCATCGCGATGGAGGAGCACCGCGCCTACCACGCCCACCTGACGCTGGCCCGGGGCCGTACGCAGACCGTCGACCTGCGCCCGTACGTCGACGAGCTCCAGCACTTCGAGGGCGCGCGGTGGCAGGCCGGCGAGCTCGTCCTGGTCCGCAGCAACCTCGCCGCGAAGGGCGAGCCCGGCGGCCCACCGCGCTACGAGACGGTGGGCGCCTGGCCGCTGGGCACGTAGCCCTGCGGGCGGTCCTGCCCCGGCGGGCGGTTACGCTCGAAGCGTGGACCCCAAAACCCGAAACCGGATCATGGCCGGTGTGCTCGTACTGATGTTCCTGATCATCGCGGCGGCGTCGGTCGTGTGACCCCCGCCGCCGCGTCCGTCTACGCCTACGCCTACGCCTACGCCTACCAGGCGAAGGCCTCCGGCGACGGCCCGGTCCCCGGGAAGATCGCGTCCAGTCCCGTGAGCACCTCGTCCGAGAGGTCCAGCTCGACCGCCCGCAGCGCGGACTCCAACTGCTCGGCGGTGCGCGGCCCGACGATCGGTCCGGTCACCCCGGGCCGGGTCAGCAGCCAGGCGAGCGCTACCTCGCCGGGTGCGAGGCCGTGCTTGTCGAGGAGGTTCTCGTACGCCTGGACCTGCTCGCGTACGGCGCTGTTGGCGAGCGCGTCGGCGGAACGGCCCTGGGCGCGGCGCGCCGTACCCTCCGCCTCCTTCTTGATCACGCCGCCGAGCAGCCCGCCGTGCAGCGGGGACCACGGGATGACGCCGAGGCCGTAGTCCTGGGCGGCGGGGATGACCTCCATCTCGGCGCGGCGCTCGGCGAGGTTGTAGAGGCACTGCTCACTGACGAGCCCGACCATGCCGCGGCGCGCGGCGCTCTCGTTCGCCTGGGCGATCTTGTAGCCGGGGAAGTTGCTGGAACCGGCGTAGAGGACCTTGCCCTGCTGGATCAGTACGTCGATGGCCTGCCAGATCTCCTCGAACGGCGTCTGCCGGTCGATGTGGTGGAACTGGTAGAGGTCGATGTAGTCGGTGTTGAGGCGCTTCAGGCTGGCCTCGACGGCCCGCCGGATGTTGACGGCGGAGAGCCGGTCGTGGTTGGGCCACACGTCCCCGGTGCCGCCCATGGGCCCGTACACCTTGGTGGCGAGCACGACCTTGTCGCGACGGCCGGCCGCCTTGGAGAACCAGGACCCGACGATCTCCTCGGTACGGCCCCTGTTGTCGCTCCCGCCGTAGACGTTGGCGGTGTCGAAGAAGTTGATCCCCGCGCCGAGCGCGGCGTCCATGATGGCGTGACTGCCGGCCTCGTCGGTCTGCGGTCCGAAGTTCATGGTGCCGAGGACGATGCGACTGACCTTGAGTCCGGTGCGTCCGAGCTGCGTGTACTTCATGGACGTACAGCCAACGCCTTGGAGCGCGCTCGAAGCAAGGGAGTTGTCAGTCGCGGGAGAACTCCGAGGTGTCGAGCACGACCCCGGCCGGCGTGTCGGTCAGATCGATCGCCTCACCGAAGTCGAAGCGGGCGTCCACCGTGTACTCCTCGCCCTTGGGGTGGGTGTGGAGGACGCAGCGCCCGGTGTAGGGGTCCACGATCAGGTACGCGGGCACCTTGGCGGCGGCGTAGGCGCTCTTCTTGGGCCCGTAGTCGTTCATGCCGGTGCTGCGGGAGATGACCTCGGCGACGAACTCGACGTCCTCGTAGTGCCAGAGGCCCTTCTCGTTCTTGGCGGCGTCGGCGGCGATGAGGGTCACGTCGGTCGCGAAGCCGTTGAGGTGGCCGGGGTAGTCGATGCGGACGTCGGACTTCACCCGCTTTCTCGGGTGCTTGGTTCGAAGCTGGTCGTAGATGTCCGCGATGATGTCCCAGTGGGTGTCCCGCTGCGGCGACATGAAGATGTGCCCCCCGACGATCTCGGCCTTGTATCCCTCGGGGACGCCCATCCGCTCGAGCGCCTCGAACATCTCGTCGAGGGTCCGCTCGTCGTTGCTGTCGGCCATGTCGATCCTGTCGGTGTCTACGACGGTCATCGTGGCGCTCCTCCCCGCTGCCGCGTGAGCGCATGCAGCCGCGCAGAACAACGATAGACACGGTGCCCGCGACACGCGCGTGGCGAGGACGCGCCACGGGCGCCCGTGTCAGCTGTCCGGGCGGTCGGTCCGACGAAGCCAGCCGGTGACGCTGTTCTCGTACGGCTTCCGCTGGGTGCGGGGCAGCGGGACCTCGGTGAGTGCGCCGTCGTAGAGCATCCACAGCCCGAAGCAGTCGTCGTCCTCGTCGCGAACCAGGACCTGGACGGAGTGCGGGTCCGGCCACGGCAGCGCTTCCAAGTGCGGCAGCAGACCGCGCCAGTTGAGACGGATGAACTGGATCACCCAGGCGTAGCACTCTTCCGAAGGGCTGGTCTCGCCCGCGAAGACGGAGTCGTCGACGCGCGTGAAGCACTGGTGCCACTCACGGTTCGGGTCGGGCCGGGTCAGCGGCTCCATGACCTGCTCGGCGTTCGCGCCAGCACGATGACCTCGGCGTATCTGCTCATGCCGGGACTATTCAGCTGCCGGGACGGGTGGTGGACCCGGGTGCCCACCCCGTTACCGGTGCCTCTAGTAGTCCATGGCCACCACGGCGTACATGCAGGCCACAGCTGCGACGACGGCGAGCGAGACCAAGGTGAGCAGCGCGCAGCCCAGTCCTCCCACCGTCCCCGCGATCATCGCCCAGCCGAACCGGGCCGAACGCTCGGCCCGTTGGACGGCGTCGTGGTACTCGCTGTCGTCGTACCAGTCGCGATCGGGCATGGTCACCTCCGGCCGCAGCGTAGACCACGGCCGTTTCCTCCCTGGCAGCGCTAGGGGTGCCAGAAGCGCCCGCCCGTGTTGTGGATGAAGCGCTGGAGCACCTTCATGGTGGTTAGGTACTCCTGGTCGGAGATGCCCGCGTGCCGTTCGGCCCAGAGGTCGTCCTGGAGGGCGGCGACCTTGGCGTAGAAGGCGCTGCCTTCCGGGGTGAGAGCGAGGCGGCCATCGGGGTCCTCGGTGATCCAGCCCTGGGTGATGGTGGTGTCGATCTCCGCCTCCATGGCTGCCGCGCCCGTGTCCAGGTAGTCCCGGAGGAGGCGGGAGACCTCGGTGCGGGTCTTGGGGGTGTCGGCGCGGGCGACCTGGGCGAGGATCCACCACTGGGGCTGTGTGGTGCCGATCTCGGCGAGGGCGGCGCGGATGCGGGTGACGACGGCCTTGTAGGCGGCCCAACTCCAGTAGCCGATCGGCTGCTTGATGAGGTCGGCGTCGCTGTGCGTGTACTGCATGGCTGGTCCCTCCGCTGTCGTGTGTGCTGGGTCGACACGGACGACCGTAGAAGCTCAACCTTGCTTGAGGTCAAGGCCGAGGGTGGTGACGCACTGCCCGCCCGTGCTCGCTCACACGGCGGCCGCGAAGCCCAGCAGGTACGTCAGCGCGAAGACGAACGGCACCCACTGCTCGACGTGCGTCAGCGGCAAGTACTTGCGCCAGTCCTTGCCCTCCCCCAGGGCCTGCCACTCCGCCCGGGAGTACGCGTACGCCGGTAAGCGCTCCTCGAAGGCGCCGATCACCGCGTACTTCGCCGCGTTGAGCAGGCGGTACGAGCGGATGATGACGAACCAGCCGACGCACTGGGCGAACAGGATCGCCAGCCCGCCCAGCAGTGCCCAGAGCGGCGCGTGGGGGAGGCCCTCGCCGCCCAGGCCGGTCAGGGTCGCGGCGATGACGCTGTTGAGGGAGAGGAAGAAGGTGTTGGTGAGGTTCCGGCGGGAGCTGGTGCGGTCGGCCATCTCCACGCACAGCTTGTACTGCTCCAGGACGGCGGCCCGGTACGCCTCGCTTCCAGGCTCCTGGCCGGGCGCGTAATCGGCGGGACGGACGGTGCTGTTCCAAAGCGCTTCCCCGATGTCGGTCATGCCCTCATCATGTGGCCGCGGGCGGGCCGCTGTCAGGACCGCCCGCCGCCCGCCGCAGCACCGGACGCAGGGCCCGCTTGAAGCGGCGGTACGCCTGGTAGTTGGGCCCGCCGTGCACCTCGTCCAGGCGGACGAACGTCGGCTCACCGGTGGCCGCGAAGTAGATCACCCCTTTGACGCCGAGGCGCCCGTGCCGCTGCGGGAAGTCCGGCTTGGGCGGGTGGTCGGGCAGCTCCAGCGGCGTCCCGCGCTCCCGGAAGGCGCCGCGGAACGCCTCGTACTCCTCCGGCTCCAGCGGTACGAGCAGGACGAGCCGCTCCGGAGGCAGCAGCCGCGCCGCCTGGACCAGCTCCCACATGGTCCCGGGGCCCGGGCCGAGCGCCAGGACGACGAGACGGGCCCGCCGCATCAGCTCGAGCACCGGCTCCTGCCAGGCGTCGAGCGGGAGGTACATGCGCCGGGCTCCGACCTCGGGCAGCGGCTCACCGGGGCGGCCGACGGCCACCATGGGCGCGACCTTCCGCTCCAGCACGGCGGCGAGCTGCTCCTCCTCGCTGTACGAGGACAGCGTCAGGTCGCCCAGCATGCCGCCGATGCCCGGAGTGGCGTTGATGTCGCCGCGGCGCCGCTCGGGGTCGTCCGTGAACGACCTGAGGTACAGGACGAACGGCTCGTCCGCGACCTCGGCCGGTGAGCCGATGATCCTGGCGAAGTGGCGACGGCTCATCCGCTTGAGCTTCTGTCCGCTGTAGTAGATCGTCCCGCCGAGGAGCGTGACAAGCGTGGGCAGCAGGTGCCCGGTCAGCGCCGAGTCGCCCGCGATGAACTCCATGAACCGTGAAAGCGCGGGAGGCAGGAGCCCGTTCGGGTGGCCGTCACGGAAGATGCTCGCGTCCTCGTCCTCCAGGACGCTCCGCCACACCGTGAAGCCGGTCAGGGCCGTGAGGCCTCCGACGATCTGTAACAGCCACGCACCGACGCGCTGCGCCGCCCCCTTCAACCGGGACTGCTCCATGGCTTCTCTCCCTCCGGAGCAGTTGTCCGAGGGCGCGCGGGCGCGTGTGACTCCCAGTGTCGGAGAACCTGCCGTCGTCGCCAAGAGGGCCGAAACCGGTTTCCGGTTCCGCTGTGCGGACGTACGGCGAAAGAGAGCGCCCCGGTGTTCGCACTCGTCATCCGTCTCGGCGGCCGTGGCCACCGCAGCTGCGGTCAGCACCGCGCCGCCGCGAAGCAGCCCGATGACGGCGACGGCCGCGCAGGCGCGGCGCAGAGGAGTCCTCAGGGGTCTTCCCCGTGGCGGTGCACGTCGTGATCACCCGGGAGGGGTTTGGGGAAGCGCGCCCGCGCACTGACGGGTCGCACTTCCCCATGCGGTTCCATGCGGCCGGCGTCAGGCCTTGTCGCCGTACGGGAAGGCGTGCACGGACTTGCCGCTCTTGTCGTGCAGGCGGGCGACGTCACCCTGGTTGTTCCAGATGGCCTTGTTGAATCCGTAGGTGTAGCCGCCCCATTCGGGGTGGTTCTCATTGGTGTAGACGCGGATGCGGTGGCCCGGCTGGACGGTGGCGCCTGCGGGGAAGGTGAAGTTCTGCCCGGCGTCGTCGGCGCCCAGCTTCCACCCGGAGATGTCGGCGGGCTCGGTGCCGCGGTTGAGGAACTCGACGTACTCGTCCGCCTGGGCCTTGCCCGTGCCCTTGAACCGTACGTCGGTGATCACCAGGTCCGGCTTGGCGGGCAGGCGGGAGAAGAGGGCGACGACGTCGGCGGTGTTGGAGCCGCCCTCGTCGCTCACGAACCGACGGACGATCTGGCCGTCCTGCTTGAAGCCGCTGATCATCACCTTGTACTCGGCCCCGTCGACCTTGACCGTCTCCGGTGAGATGAAGGAGGGCAGGTCCACCAGGTCGGGGTTGTGGTCGCCGTCCGTTTCGTTGTGATGGAAACGGAAGCTGAGGTCGCTCGTGGTTCCGTCGTCGAAGACGATGTTGACCTTGAGGTCGACGTCGAACTCGTTGACGCCGTTGCCGTCGAGCCAGCCGTTGTGGTGGGTGAAGGTGCCGAGAGTGAACTCGGTTCCGTCCAGCCGGGCTTCCGTCGTGCCGCCCTCGAAGGAGTAGCCGCTCTTGTTTCCGGAAGGCCCGCTCCACTTGATCTGGTCGGTGCCCTCGTCGTAGAGGTAATAGCCGTCCGCGCCGATGGCCTTCGGCCAGACTCCCTTGGTGGTGATGGTGAACATGGGTGCGCCTTTCGCTCGTGTGCGGAAGATCGGTGCGGGTCAGGCCTTGTCGCCGTAGGGCTTGGTGGTCCATTCGTGACCGCTGGGGTCGTTGAGGCGGGCGACGTCGCCCTGGTTGTTCCAGATGGCGCGGTTGGTGCCGTACGAGTAGCCGCCGTGTTCGGGGTGGTCCTCGTTGGTGTAGACGCGGATGGTCTGGCCGGGCTCCAGACGTGCGCCTTGGGGGAAGGCGAAGTCCTGGCCGGAGTCGTCCGCGCCGAGGGTCCAGCCGGAGAGGTCGGCGGCGGCCGTGCCCCGGTTGGTGATCTCGACGTACTCGTCGGCCTGCGCCTTGCCGGTCCCCTGGTAGTTGACGTGGGTGATGACCACGTCGGGGATACGGGTGGTGACCTGGCCGTGCTGCTTGTCGGAGACGTTCGCGTGGTCCGGAGAGACGATCTGCGAGGTGACCGTGACCTGGCCCCGGGCGTGCCGGTCGAGCTTCCCGCAGACGGTGATCGTGGCGCTGCCGCCGACGGGGAGGTTCAGGGGCTGGCGCAGGGTGCCGCCCGAGACGGACCCGGAGCCGGCGGTGGTGCCGCCGTGCGTCTTCACCTTCAGGGTCGGGTTGGTGATCTCCGCCGGGAACTGCCCCTCGACGACGGCGTTCGGGGTGTCGTTGGGCCCGTCGTTGCGGACGGTGATGGTGTAGCAGACCTTGCTGCCCGCCTGGGCCTGCTCGGGGCCCGCCATGTCGAGAGGCATGCTGGAGGGCAGAGCGATCTTCAGGCGGCGGATGCGGTGGGCCTGCGTCGCGTCGCCGGTGCTGGCGGCGATGCCCAGTTTCAGGGTCTCGGGCAGGGGAGCCTGGCCTTCGCCCTGGATCGGGAAGGCGTCGATGACGGCCGTGCCGTTGGGGTCGTCCTTGGAGGACAGCCGCACGGTGAGCTTGTTGTCGACGATGGCGATCTGGACGTGGGCCTTGTCGTCCCAGGTGGCGCTGAAACCGCCGGGAACGGGCTTGCCGGTGAGCCAGTTGAAGCCGTCCCAGCCATCGCCCGAGCCGCGGACGCCCACCATGTTGGTGCTGTCCACGGGAGTTCCGGGACCGGCCAGGGACCCGCCGAAGTTCCCGTAGGTGTCGAAGCCGATACCGACGTACCCCTTCGTCACGCCCGCTGCCTGGCTGTTGGTGTTGCGGACTGCGGAGTAGCCCAGGCCGGCTCCGAACCCGCCCGGCCCGGTGGTGACCGATCCGTCGATGAGGAAGACGGAGAACCCGTCACCGGCGGCGTTGCCGCCGCTGTGCTCGGTGGAGTAGTCGAAGTCGATGGCGACACCCTCCGACGAGGGGAAAGCCTGGTCCAGCAGTGCGGCGCCGGACTCGGCGTACTCGTCGGGCGTGAGCTGGAGCGCGCCGTTGAGGACGGCGGTGGGGTGGATCTTCCAGTTCGGGTTGTCGGTGGTCCCGTTCATGAAGGTTTCGCTGATCGGGAAAACACCGGAAATCGCGGGCTTTTCAGGCTTGGTCTGGGTGGCCACGAGAACCCGCCTCCTACTTCTGCTTCTTGCTGGTGCTGGTGGCCTTCTTGGCCTGCTTCGTGCCGGCCGGCCCCGTCCGTGCCACCGACACGGCCCGGATCTGCGAAAGCTTCAGCTTGTCGCCGGGAAGGTCCTTGCCGGGGCCGAGCTCCTGCTTCTTTCCGGTGCGGTCGGCGTTCTCCCAGAACGTGACCGTGAACTCCTTGGTGCGGTTGCCCGATCCCATGAACTCGCCGAGCTCGCCGTCGACGGTCAGGACCTGGCCGTCCTCCGGCTGGTCGATGAGGATTTCGCGGGTCGTGTAAATCCTCCACGACTCCCAGTCGCTGGTGTCCATGTTCTGGGGGAGAGCGGGACCACTCTCTGAGTAGGTCATGCTTTTCGCCTTCACGGCGATGTGGTCTTCCCCGAACTGTGGTCCGACGAGGTAGCTCTCCCCGGTTCCATCCCGGTTCTCCCAGAAGGTGAGCCACCAGTCCGTCCCGTTTCGCACGCTCGTGATGACGCCCGGGGCGTCGAGGGGAACAGCGGTGTCGAACGTCGGTCGCTCGATTTCCTCTTCCTCTTCCTCTTCGTCGTCCAAGGCCCATTCCTCCCTGAAGTCCCAGGTGACGGAGATGGGGGAGGGCTTCGGCTGCTCGACCCCTGCCGGCTTCTCGCGGGAGACCGTCATGGCCCGGAAGGTGGTGAGAGTGCCGTCGCGGCTTACGACTTCTTCCTGCGGGTCGTAGACCAGCTTCCTGCCCGTGCCGTCCGCGTTCTCCCACAGGGTGACCCAGAAGGTTTCCGAGCGGTTGCGGACGTGGGTCAGCGCAACGCCCTCACAGTCGAGCGGGTAGAGCTTGGTGTCCTCCGACTGCCGGAATGTCCATTCCCGCTGGTAGTAGAGATGGCGGCCGGCCGCGCTCTTTTCGGCCTTACCGCCCTTGGGCGCCGAGAAGGTGATGCTCTTGGTGTTCAGTTCCAGGTAGGTTTCCTGATCATCCGCGTCGCAGGTGCGGTGGGCCCCGCTTCCGTCCTCGTTGTCCCAGAAGGTGGCGTCCAGCTCGGTGTGGTTGGTGATGAACGTGACGACTCCGGGCCCGGTGGCGGGGTACACCTTGCCCGGCTCCGGGGAGTGGATCCTGCCTTCGAATTCGATCTCGATGTCGGGAGGCGGCGCGGGTGCCCAGGCCGGACGCGTACGGGAGATCGTCACGGCCCGGCAGGGGTCGGCGTTGCTGGGGTCGTGGCCGTTCGGTCCGACGAGGAGGTGGTCTCCCTTGCGGTTGACCTGCTCCCAGGCGGTGACCCAGTACTCGGAGCCGTTGGTGACGCCGTTGATGTCGAAACCTGCCGGGATCTTGTAGGTCAGTTCGTCTTCCGACCCGTCGACCTCGGCGGGGTCGATGACGAGCTCCCGGTAGACGCACACGCGCGGCTCTTCGAACCGGTCGGACGGCTTACCCGTCACGGTCACGCTCTTCGCCTCGCCGGACACCTTGTGTGCGTCGGCCTCCGGCTTGACGACGCGTTCCTTTCCCGTGCCGTCCTCTTTGTCCCAGAGGTGGATGGTGTAGCCCGTGTAGTTGTCGACGGTCTTCACGGTGCCCACGCCATCGCATGGGTAGACCTTTCCGGGCCGAGGGTCCTCGATCTCCCGGCGCAATCCGATGGTGATTGCCTTGGTCGTGGTTTTGGGCATGGGCGTCCTCGCCTTTTGCTGGGGATCTGGCGTGGTGGAGGGCGGGTGACCTCACCGCGAAGACCGGTCTGGTCACTCTCCGTCTCCGCACCTCACCATGGGTATCCGAAGCGTGAGGCGCCATTCCGCGCTGAACGGGTGAGCCGGGTGCATATGCCGCAGATCTCAATGCGCCGGTGTGCGCCCCCACCGGCTGTGCCATCCCGGTGCGCCCCGGTCTCAGGCGTCACCGGCTGCGCGCGGAAAAGTAAGGGGAGTACGCCCCCGCAATTCGCGGGCGTACTCCCCTTCGCCCTCCAGGGCCTGGACCAGGCGCGCCTTGGTCACGTTCGCCGCCGGTCCCATCGTGAGGGCGCTACGCGGTGAGGCGCGTGTTCGGGACCTCTCCGGGCTTACTGGACGTCCTCCAGGAACACAGCCCAGGCGGCGGGCGAGAGGCTGAGGGCGGGGCGGGTGGTGTCCTTGGAGTCGCGGACGTGGATGGTGTGGGGGCAGGCGGCGACCTCGACGCAGTTGCCGCCTTGCTCGCTGCTGTAGCTGGACTTGGTCCAGGCGATGGCGACCTCGACGCAGTCGCCGCCCTGACCGCTGCTGTAGCTGGACTTGAACCAGTTGAGGTCGCTGCTCATAGCTTTCGTGCCACCTGTTCGATGAGTTCGGCCGAGTCGATCGGGTTGAGGGCTTGCGCTCGCAAGACGCCATACCGTGCGAACGCGTCCCCGAGGTCTGGCTGTTCGCTCAGAAAGTACCGTCCGCTCAGGCCCTCGACATAGACGAGCTGGCTTTGACGTTTGGCCGTTTCCAGCAGGATGAACGGACCGCTCAGGCCGGCGTGGACCTCCGGATACTCCGGCATCACCTGGATCTGCACGTTGCGCAAGCGTCCGATTTCGAGGATGTGGAGCAGGTTCTCCTTGAGCACTTCTGCTCCCCCGATGGGCTTCGTCAGCGCCGCCTTCTCCAGGACGAAGCTGACCAGGGCAGTTGGCTTGCGGTGGAACAGTTGCTGCCGGGCGAGCCTGGCGGCCACCATCACGTCGACCTCGTGGTCCTCGAATGGCGGGTTGGCGCAGCCGAAGACCGCTCGCGCGTACGCCTCGGTCTGGAGCAGGCCTGGGATCAGGTGGTTCTCGTACGAATGGACGCCCGCCGCCTTCGCCTCCTCCTCCAGGTAATCCTCGAACCACGCCGCCACCCCACTCGCCTTCACCTCCTTCGCCACCTCGATCAGTGCACCTTGTGCACCCAAGAACTCATCTGCCAGATCAACGAAGTTGCCCCTCGGGCGCCGCTCCCCGCGCTCGATCATGGCCACCTGCGACTTGGAGTAGCCGGTGTGCCGGCCCAGCGCCTCCAGCGAGACCTTCGCCCGCTCCCGGTAGAAGCGGAGCAGCCTGCCGAACGCCTTCGCGGCGCCCGGAGTGCCGTTGTTCCCGATGTTCACGTGCGTCCTCCGCGCATGCACAGCTCCCCACAGAGCGCCTGTGGTGCTGGTCACAGTAGAACCGCACCGCCAAGCTGGCCGCATGAATCAGCGCAATTCGCTTGACAGGGTGCCTTCTTGGGTACCTGCCTCCGGGCACGCCCTGCGGCACGCGGGCATTCACTTCGACGCCGTACGCATCGGCGGGATGCTCGGCGAGGAGGTCGCGTACGAGCTCATGCAGTTCACCGGCTTCGCGGCGGGCCCCATCGTCCGGGAGCTGGCCGGGGGGCAGAACCTCTACTTCCTTCTGCCGCCGCAGACGGCACGCGCGTACGCCTGGCCGGCGGGGGCGGGGGCGAGGGCGCTGAGCCGGAGCGGGCGCGAGTCGGCGTTCGTCGGGGTGCCCGCGCTCGACGGGCTGACGTGGCCGCTGGACTGGCGGTCGCGGCCGACGGCGGAGGCGCCGTTCGTGGAGCCGGAGTTGCTGCACGAGACGGTGGTCCGCGCGGTCGCGGGCACGGTCGCTTAAGGGTGCCATGCCCCGGAGGGACAGGGTGTGAAAGTGCCCCGGTCCAGAGGCGGTACCTCCCGGCCGGGGCCACTTGCGGCGGTCAGGGGTGGATCGTCACACGGGGTCGAGGATGACGTTGAAGGACGTTTGGTGCCCGTCGCGCTTGACCACGAGGGACACCGGGTTGCCGGCCAGCTTGCCCTGGAGGGCGGCGGTCTCCTCCTTCTTCAGGGCGGTGGGCTTGCCGTCGACCTTGATGATGACGTCGCCGACCATGAGGCCGGACTTCGCGGTGCTGCTGCCGGATTCCACGGATTCCACTTTCAGCCCCTGGCCGAAGTCCTGGTGGTACTTGGCGGCGATCCTGCCCTGCTTGGCGGTCATACGGTCTGTCTCCTCGAATGTCTCGACTTCCGGCGGTGAGATCCCGGCTCGTCCGCTGGGGCGGTCGGCCGGGCACCTCGCCTCGGACGGGTCGATGGCTTCCCCGTCGGGGGTGTGGGAAGCCCGGGCAGGGGGTCGGCGTCACCCCGTCGGGGCACGGCGCGTCGGAGCGCAGAGGGCGCACATGCGCGTCGCGGATGTGCCTCCCGCCTACCCGTTCGGCAGGTGTCGGGACCTCCGCATGGCCGCCGCTTATTGGTTTGCCACCGTCCGGCCCGGCCGGATAGGAACCTCGCATGCTTCGAGGCAGCAAAGTCGGGCTCAGGGCCCGGTACGAGGAAGACATCCCGGTCCTGCGGACAGAGCTGTACGACGACGTGGTCGGCGCCTCGCGCGCCGAAGGCGTGCCGTGGCGGCCGATCACGCCAGGCTCGAACGATCCGCGGCTCGTGGTGGACGACAAACAACAGGGGAGCGTCCCGTTCTCCGTGGTGGAGCTGGACGGCGGCACGCTGGTCGGCACCGCGACGCTGTGGGGCATCGACAACCACCACCGGTCCGCGCACATCGGGCTGGGGATGCTGCCGTCCTGCCGCGGCAAGGGATACGGCACCGACGTGGTCGCGGTGCTGTGCCACTACGGGTTCGTCGTGCGCGGCCTGCGGCGGTTGCAGATCGAGACGCTGGCGGACAACACCGCGATGCTGCGCTCCGCCGAGCGCAACGGCTTCGTCCGCGAGGGCGTGCTGCGCTCCTCGCACTGGGCGATGGGCGAGTTCCTGGACGAGGTGGTGCTCGGACTCCTCGCCGAGGAGTGGAAGCCGGACGTGAAGGGCTAGGTTCCGCTCGCCCGGTCACCCGTGTAAAAGATCTTGGAAGAGATTCGTCGTCGGATGTCGAGGACCCGCTCCCCGCTCCGACCAAGGGGTGACAGCGCGCCGACGGGGCGCGCGGGACGGGGAGGACACCCGAGATGAAGTACGTCGCGATGATCTACGGCAACCAGGCCAAGTGGGACTCCTTCCCGGCCGAGGCGTGGCCGGAGGCGATCGCCAAGCAGGAGGCGTTCAACGCGAAGTACCGCGCAAGCGGGGAGCTGCTGGGGGCGTACGGGCTGGCCGACGCGGCCAACGCGCAGCTGGTGCGGCGTGGCGAGGGCGGGGTTCCGGCGGTCACGGACGGGCCGTACCTGGAGACGAAGGAGTACCTCGCCAGCTTCTACATGCTGGACTGCGACAGCCTGGAGCGGGCGCAGGAGATCGCGGCGGACATGCCGTTCGCGGATGTGGAGCCGGTGGAGCTGTGGCCGGTGCTGCACGAGTCCACGGCTTCGGCGGACGTGTGAGCACCGCGCACCACGCGGTCGAGGACCTGCTGCGCGAGCTGGCGCCGCAGGTCCTCGGCGCGCTCGTACGGCGGTACGGCGTCTTCGACGCGTGCGAGGACGCCGTGCAGGAGGCGCTGCTGGCAGCGGCGGTGCAGTGGCCGGAGGCGGGGGTTCCGGACAGTCCGCGCGGCTGGCTGGTGACCGTCGCCTCGCGGAAGCTGGTCGACCAGGTACGCAGCGAGGGCGCCCGGCGGCGCCGCGAGGAGACCCTCGCGCTGGCCACGCCGCAGGCGGAGCTGCTGAGCCGTGCCGCCGACGACGTACCGGCCGGGGACCGGGACGATTCGCTGGCGCTGCTGTTCCTGTGCTGCCATCCGGCGCTGTCGTCGGCCAGCCGCATCGCGCTGACGCTGCGCGCGGTCGGCGGGCTGACCACGGCGCAGATCGCGGCGGCGTTCCTGGTTCCCGAGGCGACGATGGCGCAGCGCGTCAGCCGCGCCAAGCAGGCTGTCAAGGCGGCCGGGGTCGCCTCGCTCGTGATGCCGGAGGGGGCCGAGTTCGCCGCCCGGCTGGGCGAGGTGCGGCACGTGCTGTACCTCGTCTTCAACGAGGGCTACACCGCCACCGGCGGCGCCGACCTGACCGTGCCCGAGCTGTCCACGGAGGCGATCCGGCTCACCCGGCTGCTGCACCGGCTGGTGCCCGAGGACGCCGAGACGGCCGGGTTGCTGGCGCTGATGCTGCTGACGGACGCGCGGCGCCCCGCCCGTACCGGGCCGTCCGGGGAACTGGTGCCGCTGGCGGAGCAGGACCGGGGCCGGTGGGACCGGGGGCTCATCGAGGAGGGCGTCCGCCTGATCAGCCGGACCCTGCCGCGCGGGCGGGTCGGCCCGTACCAACTGCAGGCCGCCATCGCGGCGGTGCACGACGAGGCCGTGGACACCGACGCGACCGACTGGCCGCAGATCCTCGCGCTGTACGAGCTGCTGGAGCGGTTCGGGCCCAACCCGGTGGTGACGCTGAACCGCGCGGTCGCCGTCGCCATGGTCCACGGCCCGGGCGCCGGGCTCGACCTGCTGGCGGAGCTGGAGGCCGACGGCCGCTTGGCCCGCCACCACCGGCTGTACGCGACGCGGGCGCACCTGCTGGAGCTGCTCGGCGACCAGGAGTCCGCGGCGGTCGCGTACCGCGAGGCCGCGCGCCGGACGACGAGCGGGCCGGAGCGGCGGCACCTCACGGGCCGGGCGCAGCGGATGGACGGGCACCCACGGGACACGTTTTGAAGGCCCTCGAAAAGCTGTCGGGCGTGATGCCCGCTCCGTAAGACTCTTCCCTGCCGGGCGAGGCCCCGGGTGGTCGCTCGCACGAGTGCACCACCGGCTTCGCCGTTCTGACAGGAACATGTCATTCAGGGAGCCAGGATCATGCGGAGAACGCTCGTCACCGTGGTCTGCTCGACCGGGGCCCTGCTCGTCCTGGTCGGCGGTGCGGCGCAAGCCGCCCGGGAAACCGTGTCCACGTCCGTGTCCACGTCCTCGTCCGCGTCCACGTCCACGCCCGTGTCCCACCGGTCCGACGGCGCCACAGCGGAGTCGCAGTGGGACGGCGGCTGAGCCGGAACCGCCGTCGTCGGCCGTCGGCGGCGGTGCTGTCCGGGATCGCGCTGCTGCTCGCCCTCACCGGATGCTCCGCGGAGCGATCGCCGGCCGGCGCGGCGGAGGGACCGGCGCCCCGTCCAGCGGCGGGCACACCGACCGGACCGGTGGCACCGCCCGCCGGCGCCGCGCGGCGGAACCTGCTGTACGACGCCGAGCAGGAGCTGCAGCGCAGGTGCATGGCGGCAGCCGGCTTCCGGTTCTGGGCCACGCCCGAGAACCCGCTGCCGGAAGCGCGTGAGTTCCCGTACGTCGTCGACGACGAGCGGTGGGCCGAGCGGTACGGCCACGGCAGCGGCTTCGCGCCCCGGATCCAGCGGCTCCGCCGGCAGGACCCCAACCAGGTCTACCTGCGCGGCCTGACCGCCGACCGCCGTCAGGCGGCCGTGGCCGCCCTCAACGGCCCCCGTGAGGGCGAGGAGCTGCGGGCCGAGCTTCCGGGCGGCGTCGTCGTGGCCCACAGCGCCCGGGGCTGCCGGGCGGAGGCGTGGCGGACGCTGTACGGAGACGCGGGCGAGTGGTACGCCGCGAACACCCTCGTCGGCAACCTCGACGGACTCAGGCGGCTGCGCGTGACCGCCGACCCGCGGTACGCCACGGCCGTACGAGCGTGGTCGGCGTGCATGCGCGCGCACGGCTTCGCGTACGAGGACCCGCTGGAGGCCAGGGCCGCTTCCCTCGGCCGGAAGAACGCCCCCGACCGGGCGCTGGAGGTCCGCGCGGCGGTCCAGGAAGCCCGGTGCGCCCACAGCAGCGGCCTGGCCGCCGTCGCGCGGCGCCTGGACCGCGACCACGACCGGGAGCTGCGCCGCGAACACCGCGCCGCCGTGGAGCGGGTGGAGCGCCTGCGGGCCGCCGCGCTGCCGCGCGCCCGTGCCGTACTGGGCCGCTGACCAGCGGTCCACCCCGACTCCCGCGCCCGGCCGGCGCGGGCCGTACACCCCTGCACCGACACAACCGAGGAGACCCCGTGTCCAAGAACCGCGTCACATTCCTGCTGACCACAGCGCTGGCCGTCGCCACGGTCGGCCTCGCCCCCGCGGTCGCGCACGCCGAGGCGGCTCCCGCCTCCGGCGTCACGGCGGCGGCGGCCGACGGCAACCTGTACGCCTGGGAGCACGCCTACGAAGGCGGTCGAGTGGTCTCCTGGTCCGGCGACAGCTCGGACTGGGCCGACCGGGACATGCGCAACAAGGCATCCTCCGTGTTCAACAACGGTTACGCGGGGGCCTACGACGACGTGCTGCTCTACTGGGACGTCAACCACGGAGGAGCCTCGTTCCGCCTGTGCAACGGCAGCCGGCTGCGCTACATGCCGTACGACTTCTTCAACCACAACGGGGCGGGCGGCGGCGAGACCCTGAACGACAACGTCGCCTCGCACCGGTGGACCAACGCCTGCTGATCCGCGCACCCAGCGCGTTCCCCGACCGGTGAGGGAACCGGCCCCGTCGCTCCGTGCGGCGGGGTTCCGGTCGTGTTCCCCTCGTCATCCGGCCAACCGCCGGTTCCCGGCCGGGCTTTGGCCTAGGCTTCCGGCCGACCGGGCCCACGGCTGGGCCAGGGACGCATCGGGGGATGAGGATGTCCAAGAATCCGACCGTTCCCGTCGGCCGCCTGGAGGACATGCGCCTCTCCGTGGGCCGCCAGCCCGGGACGACCCTGTACTCCGTCCTCTCGAACACCTTCGGCGGCGGCGCCCACGGGATGCCGCGGGAATGGCGCCGCCTGGTCCGCGAGGCCGCACCCCCCGCCACCGCGGCGACGCTGCGGACGCTGCTCACCGCAGGGCACCCCTGGGCGCCCGACTCCCTCGCCCTGGCCGCGGCCGTCGGCACCGGCGCCACCGCGTCGGTCGCCGACGAGCTGGACGCCATCGATGCCGACACGCTGACCGGTGAGCTGGAGCAGCGCTTCGGCGACGCGGTCCCCACCGCCTGGCAGCGGGTGGCCGACCGCCCCCGGGAGTTCCTCACCGGCTACCGGACGCTGGCCCTCGCCGTCTGGGACGCCTTCACTCCCCTGTGGGACCGGGCAGCCGACCTGCTGGACCGCGAAGCGGAACGCATCGGGGTCGCCTCCGTCACCGGCGTCCTCGGCACCGTCGTCAACGACCTCGGCGACCACGTCGGTTACGCCGACGGCATGCTCCGCCTGCCGCACCCTGGTCCGCGGCCGACCACCGGTGCGGAGCCGACCACCGGCCCGGTGCGGCGCCGGCTCGTACTCCTCCCGCTGGCGTCCGGATACGACGCCTGCACCTACAGCGCCGAGCATCCGGACCTGATCTGGATCGGCTACCCGCTCCCGGGCCTCGGCCGACTCACCCACCCGTCCGCCGACCGCCGCGCCCCGGCCGCAGAGGACCGGCTCAGCCTCGTGCTCGGCCCGGTCCGTGCCGCGCTCCTGCGCCACGCCCGCCTGCGCCCCTCCGTGTCGGAGGCGGCCCAGCACGCCCACATCACGGTCAGTACGGCCACGTACCACTGCGACCGGCTCGCCCGGTCGGGCCTGCTGCGGCGCCTGCGCCACGGGCGGGAAGTACGCCTGCGCCTCTCGGAGGACGGCGCCGCGCTGCTCGACCTCCTGGCCTGAGACAGCGGAACCCGGACCCGCGTGCGGCGCTCGCATCGGAACGCAGGTCGGGCTCACGTACGGTTCGGCTCACGTACGGTCGGCTCATGAAGATGACCGCAGACGAAGCACGAGTGCCCGGCGCGGCGGCCGGCACCGTGGTCTACCGGCTGGCGCGGCCCGAGGACGACGAGGCCCTGGCGGAGCTCGACGGGTCGTTCACGACGGACTCCGTCTTCGAAGTGACCGTCACCGAAGAGGGATTCGGCATCCGCCGGACACCGCTGGCGGAGCCCCTGCACAAGGTGTTCCCGGACGAGGACGACGCCGAGGACGACGACGGCGACGGCGACCCCGAGCTGAGCCGGACGGTGGTCGCCTGCGACGGGGACGAGCTGTGCGGGTTCGTGGAGACCTCCTTCGACCCGTGGAACGCGCGGCTGACCATCCGCGACATCGAGGTCGCGCCCGCGTGGCGGGGAAGAGGCGTGGGCCGCACCCTGATGGACCACGCCGTCGACTTCGCGAGGGAGTGCGGAGCGGGGCACCTGTGGCTCGAAGTCAGCAACATCAACGCTCCCGCCATCCGCGCCTACCTCGCGATGGGCTTCACCTTCTGCGGGCTGGACACCACGCTGTACGACGGGACGCAGTCGGCCGGTGAACAGGCGCTCTTCATGGCCCGCCGGGTGTCGTGATCGCGCCGGACGGCGGGTGGCCGGGGAACACGGGAGGCGGGCGCGTCGTTGACCCGGGGCCGACCGCTTCGAACAGCCAACCGAGGGAGTGCTGTGCCCGAAACCGTGCCCGCCGCCACCACCATGACCACACTCCCGCCGCTCCCGCCGCTCACCGCCCAGGCGGAGCGCCTGATCGAGCTCGGGGTGCACGAGCTCGCGGGGATGTCCGCCGGGGAACTGCGCGCCTTCGCCGAAGACGCCCACCGTGTGGGCGGCGACGGTGACGTCCTGCTGGCCGTCCACCCGAGCCGCGTCCCCGCCTCGGCCCTCGCGCCGCTGCTCCGCCGCGCGGACAAGCCCGGGTTCGTCGTCGTCGACATGCCCGACGTCGACGACTTCGCCCCGCTCGACACCGTCGAGCTGCCCGACGCCCCGCTCTACCTCGTCACCGCCCCGGACCGGGGCGACGACATGGCCAACTGGAGCCCGGAGGAGGCCCTGCCCGCCCTCACCGCGAAGGACCGCACGCCGCTGGTGCTGACCGAGGGCATCCACTGGGTGCTCCAGCAGCCCGAGGCCCTGGAGCGCAACCACTGCTTCATGACCATCGGGTCGCGGCTGCGCAAGGCCAACGGCACCTTCGACGCCCGCACCCCGGCCATCTGGATCAGCAACGGCACGGGCCGCGACGGGCGCGAGCGGCGCGACGCCCCGAAGGTGGGCTGGTGCTGGTGGGGCAACCGCCACACCTGGCTGGGCTTCGGCTCGACCACCGGCCGCAGGGCCTCGTAGAGCCGGTCAGCGGACGACGTCGAAGACCTGCTTCTGCAGGCCGTTGGCGTACGCCTCGTGCTCGACCAGCTTCAGCTTCTGGACGTCCTTGTCGGTGGTGCTGAAGAGGCGCTTGCCCGCGCCGAGGAGGAGCGGGAAGACGAGCAGGTGGTAGCGGTCGATCAGGCCCGCGTCCGACAGGGCGTGGTTCAGGGTCGCGCTGCCGTGGACGATGATCGGGCCGCCCTCGGTCTGCTTGAGGGCGGCCACGTCGTCGACGGAGCGCAGGATCGTCGTCTCGCCCCAGTGGGGGACCAGGGCGTCCTCGGTGAGGGTGGTGGAGACGACGTACTTCGGCATCGCCTTGTAGTCGGCGAAGTCCTCCATGTCGGGCCACACCGCGCTGAACGCCTCGTAGCTGGTCCGGCCCAGCAGCATCGCGGTGGCCTCCTTCTGCTCGCGGCCCTTGATGTCGAAGGCTTCGGGCAGGAAGTCGACGTGCTTGAAGGTCCAGCCGGAGTTCCGGTAACCCGGCTCGCCGCCCGGGGCTTCCACGACGCCGTCGAGGGAGACGAAGGCGGTGCTGATCAGGGTGCGCATGGCGGGAACCTCCGGTGTTCCGTGTTGGTCTCGGCTATTCGACCGTCGCTCACGGCGGAAGTCATCGGTGGTGGGGCCCCGACGCGGGGAGACGCGCGTCACATCCCTTCATGTCACAACCGGCCCCGTCCGTCTCGTCCCAGAGGTGTATCCGCCAGCAACGGCCAAGGAGCGCACCATGGAAGCCCGCCTGCCCCTCTTCTCGAGCCCGGTCGCCGCCACGTTCGTCAAGCACCTCGCCACGGCGGGCAAGGTCCTGGAGGACTCGACCGTGCCCGCCTCGACCCAGCACCTCATCACGCTCCGCGCGAGCCAGATCAACGGCTGCGGTTTCTGCGTCGACATGCACACCAAGGACGCCGTCCACGCCGGGGAGGACCCGCTGCGCCTCAACCTGGTCGCGGCCTGGCGGGAGGCCACGGTCTTCACCGACGCCGAGCGCGCCGCGCTGGAGCTGGTGGAGCAGGGCACGCGCATCGCGGACGCGGCCGGTGGCGTCACGGACGAGGCGTGGGCGAACGCCGCCAAGCACTACGACGAGGAGCAGCTCGCCGTGCTGGTGTCGACCATCGCCCTCATCAACGCCTTCAACCGCCTGAACGTCATCGTCCGGAACCCCGCCGGCGACTACCAGCCCGGGCAGTTCGGGTAGTCGGCCCGGCCCGTGGTGGGCCGTCCTCCCCTACCCTGAGGCCTTCGAACTGCTGGACCAGGGGTGGGGATCCGTATGGCGACGCGCACGACCGAGGACTCGGTACCAGGGGGATGGGCGCGGGTGATCGCGCTCGTGGCGGTGATCGCCGTGCCGCTCGGGCTCCTGGGGGGTCTCGCCTCCTGGATCGCCTCCTCGCTGGGCTACATGCCCGGCGACTCCATGGAGCGCGTCTGGAACACCCCGTACGACCGCCCGGCCGACGCGCACGGCAACGCCGCCTGGCTCGTCGGCGACACCGTCGTCCGCAGCCGCTACGACGCCGTCACCGCCTTCGACGCCGGGTCGGGGAAGCGGCGCTGGGAGTACAACCCGCCCAGGACGGCGGACATCTGCGCGACCAGCCGCGCCGTGTCCGACTTCGTCGCGATGATCGTCCAGGGTGAGGCGGGGAAGAGCGAGGGCTGCGCCACCGCCGCCGCGATCGACCTGCGGAACGGACGCGAGCTGTGGCGGACCGGGGCGGGCACCGTCGCCGTGGGCGGCGGTCTCGCGGTGCTC
The DNA here is from genome assembly GCF_044765045.1 of Streptomyces sp. NPDC093546. Taxonomy (NCBI): domain Bacteria; kingdom Bacillati; phylum Actinomycetota; class Actinomycetes; order Kitasatosporales; family Streptomycetaceae; genus Streptomyces; species Streptomyces sp. NPDC093546. Next base: position 191,525 of record NZ_JBIWJG010000003.1, read on the forward strand.
GGCGACCCCGGTAAGCGTGCCGTGCGCGCCTTCGACCTGCGTACCGGCGCCGCGCGTTGGACCGTCACCGTGCCGAAGGGATGCTCCCCGCGCCAGGTGGACGCCACGGCCCGGCAGGTGCTCGCGGTGCTCACCTGCGACGAGGTGAAGCTCGCCGCTTTCGACCCGGCCGACGGCAATGCGCGGTGGACGGTGCCCCTCGGTGACCGGCGCGCCATCGGCGCGGACGCGTCCGTGGATTTCGTCTCCGCCGAACCGACGGTCCTCGCCGTCATGACGCCGGAGCCGCACGGCATGAACTCCTTTCTCTCCTTCGGGCAGGACGGCCGCCGGCAGGCGCTGATCGAGTCGGTCGGCGAGAACACCGCCATCCCGGTCAACAACCCGGAGTTGGTGGCCGTCGACGGCGGGAAGCTGTTCGCCGCCTTCGGGGACCAGCTCGTCGCCTTCGACCTGGCGAGCGGGGACGCCGTGTGGCGGGAGGCCATGGCCGGCGGCTTCGACGAGGTCACGGCCCTGCACGCCGGCGACGGCCGGGTGACGGCGCTGGTACGCGAAAGGCGGGGCCACGACCAGCTGTACGTCCACGACGCGGCCAACGGCGAGGAGAGGGACCACCGCACCTTCAACCGCGACGCGGACGACGGCAACGCGAAGCTGGCGGACCTCTTCATCTACAAGGACCTGCTGATCGCCGTCCGCTCGGGCGACGGCGTACGGCCTTTCTCGGCGTACCGGCGCTGGTGACCGGAGGCACCAGGGGCGCCCGGAACCGGACCTGTTCCGCCCCGCTCGGCGGCTGGCTAGGATCGCGCGCATGGCCCTGATCACGAGCGACGTCGAGCGGTTCGAGGCTGCCAGGCCCCGGCTGGAGGCCATCGCCTACCGGCTGCTCGGGTCGGCGAGCGAGGCGGAGGACGCCGTCCAGGAAACGTTCCTGCGCTGGCAGGCGGCCGACGTCGAGCGGATCGAGGTGCCCGAGGCCTGGCTGACGAAGGTCCTCACCAACCTCTGCCTCAACCTGCTCACTTCGGCGCGCGCCCGGCGCGAGACGTACGTGGGGCAGTGGCTTCCCGAGCCGCTGCTCGCCGGGGACCCGATGCTCGGCCCGGCCGACACCGCCGAGCAGCGCGAGTCGGTGTCGTACGCCGTCCTCGTCCTGCTGGAGCGCCTGTCGCCGGGCGAGCGGGCGGTGTACGTGCTGCGGGAGGCCTTCGACTACCCGCACCGGGAGATCGCCGCGATCCTCGACATCACCGAGGCGGCCAGCCAGCAGACCTACCACCGGGCCAAGAAGCACGTCGCGGCAGGCAAGGCGCGTACCGAGATCGACGAGGCCGCCGCCCGGAGGATCATCGAGGAGTTCCTGGCCGCGGCGACCAGCGGCCGTACCGAGCCGCTCGTCCGCCTGCTCACCCAGGACGCCGTCTCGGTCGGCGACGGCGGCGGGAAGGTCCCGGCGCGCGCGAAGGCCTTCGAGGGCGCGATCGCGGTCGCGAAGTTCCTGCGCGGCCTGTTCAAGCCCAGCGAGGCCAAGCGGGCCTACGTCGGCGGTGCGCCCGAGATCTACGCCTCGACCGCCAACGGCGAGCCCGCCATCGTGGCGGTCGTGGACGGCCGGGTCGTCGGGGTCACCTGCCTGGAGGTCACCCCGGAGGGCATCGTCGCGCTCCGCAGCCAGGTCAACCCCGACAAGCTCGTCCGCGCGACCGAGCAGTGGGCCGCCGCGCACCAGGGGGAGGCCCCGCTCGTCACCCTCTGAGGACCCTCCGGCCCGATGTGACGTGCTTCACATCCTGATCCTGTCAGGAAACTCCGGGCTGCCCGGTTCAAGGGGCGAAACCGCGCACCACAGCGGCGGAACCCTCGCAGAACCTCGCAGAACCTCGCAGAACCTCGCAGAACCTCGCAGACAGGAGCAGGCCCATGCAGCACCGCATCGTCGTCCTCGGAGCCGGCTACACCGGAGCCGTCGCGGCCGGCCGCATCGCCCGGCGGCTGCACCGCGAGGACGTCAGCATCACCCTCGTGAACGCCGAGCCCGACTTCGTCGAGCGCGTCCGGCTGCACCAGCTCGCGGTCGGCCAGGATCTCAAGCCCCGGCCGTTCCGCGAGATGTTCGCGGGTACGGGCGTGGAGCTGAAGCTCGCGAAGGTCACCGCCGTGGACGTGGACCACAAGACGGTGACGGTCGCCGCCGCGAACGGTCCCGGGCGGCAGGAGCGCGAGGAACTCGCGTACGACACGCTGGTCTACGCCCTCGGCAGCGGCTGGAACGACGGGGGCGTGCCCGGCATCGCCGCACACGCCCACGACATCTCCAGCCGCCCCGGCGCCCTGCGCCTGCGCGACCGCCTGGCCGCCCTGGGCGCCGGACGGCCCGTGGTCGTGGTCGGCGGCGGCCTGACCGGCCTGGAGGCCGCGACCGAGATCGCCGAGTCCCGCCCCGACCTCGACGTCGCCCTGGCGACCCACGGCGCCCTCGGCGACTGGCTCTCGGAGAAGGGCCGCGCGCACCTGCGGAAGGTGGTGGACCGGCTCGGCATCACGGTCCACGAACACGCCGCGGTCACCGCCGTGGCGGCGGACGGCGTGACGACGGCCGACGGCCGGACCATCCCCTCCGCCGCCACGGTCTGGGCCACCGGCTTCGCCGTCCACCCGATCGCCCGGGCCACCACCCTGGAGCTCACCGACGGCGGCCAGATCGTGGTCGACTCCACGATGCGCTCGGTCTCCCACCCGGACGTGTACGCCGTGGGCGACGCGGCGATGGCCATCGGCCCGAACGGCAAGCCGCTGCGCATGTCCTGCGCCTCGGGCGTCCCCATGGCCTGGCAGGCCGCCGACGCCGTCGCCGCCCGGCTCGCCGGCACCAAGGTCCCCCGCGTCTCCATCCGCTACTTCCAGCAGTGCGTCTCCCTCGGCCGCAAGGAGGGCCTGATCCAGTTCGTCACCGCCGACGACCGGGCCAAGGACGGCGCCCTGACGGGCCGCGTGGCCGCCCTCTACAAGGAGCTGATCTGCAAGGGGGCCGCCTGGGGCGTCGCCAACCCGACCGCGGGCCTGCCCACCCGGCGCCGCCGCGTCGTACGGCTCCCCGGGTCATCCGCTGCCGCCGCACCCGCTTCCGCAGCCACTGCCGCCGCCCCCACCACCGCAGCTTGAGGCCGCACCCGCGGCGCCGTCACCCGGAGAGCCCCAGTCGGCGGCGGCGCCGCACCAGGGCGCGAGGGTGCCGCTGACGGCGGCGCCGGCCCCCTGACCGTACGGGCTCTGCCGCGCCTTCCAGGTCTCGGGCGTGACCAGGGCCAGCAGCTCGGGCTCCTGGGAGGCGGCGAGGCCGTCGAGGGCGACGGCAGTGGTGGACGGGCGGTCGCACGTGGCGCGCAGGGTGTTGAGCGTCCACCGGACGCGGTACGGCACCCGCGCCGCGACCGGCTTGAGCAGCCGGAGGGCGAGGACGGCCGCGGCGGACAGCGCGAAGCCCGCCCACCAGAAGGCGGACGGGCCGGTGGCGACGTCGACGGCGGACAGGGCGCCCGGCAGGGGCGCCGACCACCACAGCAGGCTGCGCGACCGGCGCTGGGACCGGCGCAGGGCGGGACCTATGACCAGGCCCTCCGCCTCCAGGGCGTCGCCGATGGACTGCACCGCGCGGCTCGTGGACGCGCGGGCCACCAGCTTGCCGAGGCGCTCGGTGCGGGAGACGCCCGCCGCGTGGACGAGGGCTGCCTCGATCGAAGCGGGCGCGTACACGTCGTCGTGGACGGTGACCGTGCCGTCGTCGGAGACGGACAGCCGGCCCTCCCGCTTCATGCGGAACAGCAGCGTCGTCACCACCCGGCGCGGCCCGCCCGCCAGGAAGGCGAGCTCCTCGGCGGACAGGTTCTCGCGGACCCGCCCGCCGCCGTCCATCGCCCTCGCGATCCTCGCCGCGACGGCAAGGCGGTAGCCGACCGCCGTGCCCACGACGATCAGTGCCAGCACATGGAACATCGCCGTCCCCCGTTCCCCGTACGGGAGTTGTCCCCGGGGTGGGAGATCGGGAAGCTCAGCGGCTGCGGGCCGCCCTGCGGAACTGCCGGCGGCGGCGGGCGGTGGCGGCCAGCGGGACGGCGATCGCCGCCTGAATCAGCCACAGCGTGAAGAGGAAGCCCCAGTCCGGGTCCGCCGTTTGCGACGAGGCGAACTCGTCGGCCGTACCCGTCAGCGTGACCAGCCCCCACAGCACCGACAGCACGCCGAACAGCCACAGCTTGGACGTCGAGCCCCGCTCACCGGCGGAGGCCGGTTCCGTGCGGCGGGGCTGGGGCTGCGGGATGCGGTCGGGGGAGCGCGCCGGCATCGGGACGACCACGTGCTGCGGGACCGCCGCGTCGATCGGGGCGAGCGCGTCGGGCGTCAGCTCGTACAGCGTCGGCTCGACGGCGACGCTCATGCCGTCGAAGCCGATGAGGCTCCGGCCACCGTCGGCGTGGACGAGCATGGCCGCGCACTGGTCGTAACGCACGCTGGCCCGGTTTCCGGGCGAGACCAGGCTGACGCCCTCGGCGCCCACGATCAGCGCCGCGCGGGAGTCGGTGCGGTAGGCGTGGCGGCGGCCCGGGAGCACCTCGGCCGACTGCGACGGCGCCTCGTGGAACCCGGCCCAGTCGGCGCCCCGGTCGCCGGGCACCTTCAGCAGGGCGTTCGCCCACACCTCCTGGGCGACGGCGTGCAGGTCGGCGGGGGTGAGGGCGTCCAGCTCGGCGAGGTACGCGTCGTCGCCGGGCAGCGGGTGGCCGGTCAGCAGCCCGAGGGCGTACGCGGGCAGCTGGGCGGCGGCGAGGTCGGGGACCTCGTACATCTTGCGGCGGGCGGCGCGTGCGGAGGCGAAGTCGGTCTCGTCGACGCGCCCGGCGCGCAGGGCGGCGAGGACGTCGATGAAGCCGCCGATGACCGCGTCCTGCTTCTGCGGGAGCGCGTCCGCGAGCGCCGTGATCGTCGCGAAGTCGGCGTCCCGGGGCGTGTAGTCGCTGTCGGCGGTGTACGACAGGCCGCCCTTCTGGCGCAGCTCGCGGAAGAGCGCCTTGCCGAGCACGTCCGAGAAGACGGCGGCGGCGGTCGAGCGGCGGACCACGGCGTCGAGGACGACGGCACCGTCGTCGCCGTGGAAGTAGGCGGGGGTGTGGGGGAGGGCGGACGTCACGGCCGGCATGGGGTGGCGGGGGCCGGACGGCAGGCGCAGGTCCAGCTCCGCGTCCAGGCCCTCGGGCAGGTCCCCGGACGGGCTGTCGCACGCGATCCAGAGGACGGCGTTCTCGCGGGTGAAGCGGGTGGCCGCCCAGTGGCGTATCGCGGAGGCGTCGAGCCGGGGCAGGCCCAGTTCCCGGTACGAGGTGAGGCCGTGGCCCTGGGCGCCGTAACGCCACAGGGGGAGGTCGGAGTGCGGGCCGGTGCCGCGCCCGGCGGCCTCGGTGCGGAGGATCTCCTTCTCCGTCTCCAGCCGCTCCACGGGCAGGTCGCGCAGGGCCGCGCAGACGTCATTGAGGTACGCGACGATCTCGGAGCGGTCGCCGGTGACGTGGAAGTGGGTGTGGGTGGCGTCGGTGGTGCCGTTGTAGTGGTGCGGGCCGGCGCCGTCGATGCCGTGGCGGTGCAGGGCCAGGTGCTCGACGAGGTGCGTGATGCCGCGCGTGGCGAGCGTCTCGTCGGCGCTGCCGACGCGGAAGAGCAGACCGGCGGAGGCCGGGCCGGGGCGGTGCGCGAAGACCGTGCGTACGCCGTCGATCACGGTCTCGCGTATGCCGGCGACGGGGCTGCCGGTGCCCTGGCCGCCCTGGCTCGTCGGACCCATCGGGCTCATCGGATTCATCGGATCAGCCCTTTGCCAGTGCGTGCTTGCGGTGCCGGAGGAACGCGGCCGCCGGGTCGTCGTCGAGGTAGTCCCACGGGTGCCGGGTCGCGGCGTCGCCGAGGGCGCGGAAGTGCGGGGCGGCCTCCGCGTAGTGGCCGCCCAGGGAGAGGGCGGCGGCGAAGAAGCCGTGGGCGGAGATCCAGTGGAAGCCCGGGCGGTAGTGCGGGTGCAGTACGGAGTGGGCGGCCGCGGCCGTCAGCTCGTCGCGGACCGCGGGCTGGGCCATCCAGCGCCCGCCCTCGCGGGGCGAGAGGTCGAGCCACTTCTCCAGGTGCGCCTCGGCGACCAGGGTGGCGCTGTGCCCGCCGGGCGGGGCGGCGGCCGCGCACTCCTTGGCGAAGCCGAAGGCGGCCTCCCAGGAGCCGCCCCACTTCGGGCACAGCAGCTGGAGCAGCTGCGTCTGCGCCGGGTAGTGGTGGGGGTGGTGCTCGGCGAGCCGGTCGTAGCGGCGGCGGGTCTCGCTGGGGCCGAGCTCCAGGCCGCGGGCGGTGATCAGGCGCAGGTACCAGCCGAGGGCGTAGTCGGGGTACTCGGCGCAGACCTCGATGAGCAGCCCCTCGGCGCGGCGCAGCCAGGCGTGGAACTGGTCGAACTGCTCGGGCGTGACGTGCTGGGCGCGGGCGCTGGAGCGGATGCCCCAGCCGATGCGGATGCGGCGGTCGGCGAGGAGGCAGCGGGCGAGCGGGTCGCCGGGGTGGTCGGCGACGGCCTGCTCCAGGAACGCCTCGCAGCCGTCGAGGCCGCCGACGTACGAGCAGGCGTAGGCGCGCTCGTCCTCGTGGGTGAGGCCGGCGAAGAAGCGGGCGACGGCCGGCCAGTCGCGCTCCACCACGGCGGTGCGGAGGGTGACGAGGACGGGCATGGTGACGTGCGCGTCGAAGCATGGGCGCGCCGAGAAGACCGATGACGCGGAGTTGAGCACGGAGATCTGTTCCCCCCAAGGAACGCGCACGCGGGGTGGTGCGCACAGTGGTCCCGGAGGGTAGCAGTCCGCTTCTGCGGTGGCTCTACCCGGTGCTGCCGCTACCTGCCCTTGGACGCGTACGGGCCGCCGATGTCCCACGCCTGGTGCATCGCCGCCGCGAAGGCCGCCGCCAGCTTGTGTTCGCCGGAGGGGCCGGGGTGGGTGCCGTCGTACGTGTCGTAGTGGAGGTCGTACGCCTCCGGGGGCGACGCCAGGAGCAGCGGCGAGCCCGGCTGGTCGAGGTCGGCGACCGTCTTCGCGAGCAGCTCGTTGAAGCGGGCGCACTCGGCGGCGAAGTCGGGTTCGTCGCGGGCGCGGACGTTCGGGATGACGGGGAGGAGCACGGCGCGGACGCGGGGGTTCGCGGCGCGGGCCTCCTGGAGGAAGGCGCGGGTGTTCTCGGCGGTCTGGTCGCTGTTCGTGTAGAAGCCGAGGTCGATCAGGCCGAGGGCGACGAGCAGGACGTCCGCCTTCGTGGAGGCGACGGCCTGGCGGATGAGGGGCGCCATGTGGAGCCAGCCCTCGCCCCAGCCGGCCAGGTGCCGCCGGGCCCGGGCGGGGAAGTCGGGGTCGGCGTACGCGTGCGAGACGGGCGCGTCGGCGGAGGTGTCGTACAGCTCGGTGCGCGGGCCGACGATGGCGTACGGGCCGCCGAAGGTGGCGTTGAGGTGCTGCCACATGCGGTAGCGCCAGGTGTAGTCGCCGGCGCGTCCGATGGTTTGGCTGTCGCCGACGAACATGAAACGCATACGGCCATCATCCCCGACCGGGCCCCCGGTCGGGGAGCGCCGGGGCGATGTGACCATGGACACTGGGGCGTATGGCTGCGATGGCTTTGTTGCGTACTGCTCGGGGGGCCTCGGCCCTGCTGGCGGCGGGTGTCCTGGTGGCGGGTGCCCTGGGGGCCGCCGCCGGTCCGGCGGTGGCGGACGACGGCGGGTTCACCATCGAGGACCCGCGGATCACCGAGTCCAGCGGGCTCGCGGCCAGCCGCGCCCACCCGGGCGTCTACTGGACGCACAACGACCAGGACGGGCCGCGCGTCTTCGCCGTCGACGGGCGCACCGGCCGGACGGTCGCCACGGTCACCCTGCGCGGGATCGGCACCCCGCGCGACATGGAGGCCGTCTCGGTCGGCCCGGACGGAGCCGTGTACGTCGGGGACATCGGGGACAACCTCAACGGCACCTGGGACCACGTCTGGATCTACCGCTTCCCCGAGCCGAAGGAGCTCGGCGACCGGACGGTCGACGCCACGCAGTACACCGTCCGGTACGCCGACGGGCCGCGCGACGCCGAGGCGCTGATGGTGCACCCGAAGACGGGCCGCGTGTACATCGCGTCGAAGAACGAGGACGGCGGCGGCCTGTACGAAGGGCCCGCGCGGCTCTCCGCGGCCGGCGCCAACGTCTTCCGGCGCGTCGGCGAGGTGCCGTGGGTGACGGACGGCGCCTTCTCGCCGGACGGGACGGAGCTGGTGCTGCGGAGCTACTTCAGCGCGCGGGCGTACGCGTGGGAGGGCAGGGGCCGGCTGGGGGAGGAGAAGCGGGTGTCCGCGCCGTTGCAGCGGCAGTCGGAGTCGGTGACGTACACGCTGGACGGGAAGGCTCTGATGATCGGGTCGGAGGGGGTGGGGAGCGAGGTCGTCCGGGTGCCGGTGGAACGGGATCCTGGGCCCGGCCAGACGCGGACGCCGGCTCCCGGCTCCCCTTCGGACGGCGGGGGCTCGGCGGACGGCGGCTCGGGCGGCGGCGCGTCCGGAGACGGCGGGAACGCCACGCTGGGCGCGCTCGTGCTGGGCGCGATCGCGGTGGGTGCCTTCTGGCTGCGGCGCGGGCGAGGGCGGCGTCCGCGCGGGTAGGGTTGCCCGCCCGCCGGGCCCGCTAGGGCCGCCCGTCCGCCGGGGCCGGTCAGGACACGAGAGGCTGCTCCTCCAGCTCGGTCAGCTTCACGGTGCACAGGCCGCCGCGCTCGGTCTTCACGTCGGTGACCTTGAGCTGGGTGCCGGGCGCGAGGATGTACTCCTCCTCCCCGGTGAAGGCCGAGAAGCTGCGGATGCCCACGGCCCGGACGGGCCGCACCTCGAAGAGCGTCCGCTTGCCGCGGCTGCCGAGGAACGACCGGGCCACGCCCAGCTCGGACGTGCACGAGGACACGCCCCACCAGGTCACGGTCCGCCCGAGCGGGTACTGCGCCCGCAGGTCCAGGGCCACGCCGCGCCACAGCGGCTCGGTGCGGGTCGGGAGCCCCGACACCGCCGAGAACAGCAGGCGCAGGTAGGGGAGGTACGGGACGAGCTTGGACCGGTCGGGGGTGCGCAGGATGGCGTTGATCTCGCGGTAGAACGCCGACTCGCAGGTGTAGAGGTAGAGGGCGGCGATGGCGTCGGCGGAGAGGCCGCCGTCCGCTTCGTCCGCCCGCCGCTTGCCGAATTCGTGGGACAGCCGGACGTGCCGGTCCAGGCCGGACAGCAGCCGGGCGACCGGGGCGACGGCGTCGCGGAAGTCCATGAGCGGGGTGTCGAACACGCCGGTGATGGCGGGGAGGACGAGACCCTCGTCCTTCACGCTGGTGAGGCGGTCCAGATAGAGCTGGTGCAGCTCCATGGTGGAGGCGATGAACGCGCCCATGCGCGCGGAGACGTCGTCGGTGGCGTCGCCGTTGTCGCCGCTGTCCCCGTCGGCCGTCCCGCCGGCCTCCCCCGCCGCGGGCTTGTTCCAGCCCGTGCTCGGCAGCCAGTCGATCGGGTCGGCGCCGAGTGAGGCCAGGGCGTCATTCACGGTCGCGAAGTGGTCGCCTTCGCAGAAGAGGTCGCCCTGCGCCGCCGGGTTGGCGTGGTCGATGTGGCGGACGTCGACGTCGGGGTACTTCTCCTGGAGGCGGAGGACGATCTTCTTCAGGTTGCGGGCGTGAGCGCCCCACCAGGCGAAGACGACACCGCGGTCCTCCTCGGCGGCGTCCTGCTTGGCCTTGAGGATCTCCTCGACGATCCGCTCGGCGACCGGCCGCCAGAAGGCCGTGTGCCGGTCGGGCCCCGTCGACCGGTCGCCGCTGGCGGTGAGCGCGGCGTTCAGCAGCAGGACGCCCTGCGTGAGCATGGCCTGGAACCACTCCGGCGGCTGGACGGTGTCCTGCTTCTTCAGCAGCGCGCGGATGTCGGCGATCGGCGTCTTCTTGGGGATGCCGTACTTCCACATCGCGGCCGCCTTGATGATGCAGCGGATGCTGACGACCCTGCCGAACTGGCTGTCCGCCCAGTCGTGGAAGGTGTTGTCGAACATGGCGATGCCGGTCGCGCTCTCCGGCCGCGGGTACGGGTTCTGGCCGAAGACGACCACCTTCCACTTGTGCGGCGGGTGGGGCTTGAGCGCCTGGAAGGTCAGTTCGCGTACGGGAACGACTTCGGGGCTGCGGCCGGGGCCGATGAAGCCGGCCGCGTCGGGCTGTGCCTCGATGACGGGCTTCAGCAGCGGGAGCCACGGCTCACCGCCGCCCTGGAACAGCTCGGCGAGGGCGAGCGGGTCGTTCGGGTCGGGGGTGGAGGGGGTGGCCGGGGTGTGGGCGTCGCTCATGGTGAAGGGCTCCGAATCGTCGGGTCGCGAAACTGGAGCGGGACGCTAACACCGGGCAGTGACAGCGGGACGTTGGTGATGAACCGTCACGCACCCGTGCACAAGGGCCGGTTGTCAGTGGCGGCCACTAGCGTCGTGGGCAGTGGAAGTTCCGTCGCTCGATGGGGGAGTGGAAGATGACCGTGAACCGAGTGCAGGCGCCGCTCAGGGTCGTGCTGACCGACGTCAACGCGGCTGTGGTGGAGGCGTGGCGGGCGGCGTTCGCCGACACGCCCGAGGTCGAGATCCGCAAGGGCTCGATCCTCGACGAGCAGGTCGACGCGTGGGTGAGCCCGACCAACTCCCGGGGCCTGATGGACGGCGGGGTCGACGCCGTCGTCAAGCGGCACCTGGGAGCGGGCATCCAGCTGCGCGTGCAGCGGGCGATCCGCGACCGGTTCGCGGGGAGGATGCCGGTGGGCAGCGCGGTGTGTGTTCCGTCCGGGGCGGTGAACCCCAGGTTCCTGATCTCGACGCCGACGATGGAGAAGTCCGCGCAGAACGTGAGCGAGACCCTGAACGTGGCGCTCGCGTGCGCCGCCGCGTTCCAGGCGGTCCACCGGCAGAACGCGCAGGCGCCGGGCAGCATCGGGTCCGTGGCACTGGTCGGCATGGGCGCCCGGACCGGCAAGGTGCCGGCGCGGGTGTGCGCCAACCTGATGTGGACGGGCTACACGCTCTTCCACGACTACCGGTTCGAGGACGACGACGACCTGCGTGCCACGATCACCGCGCAGCTCGACGACATAGAGAAGGCGCCCGTCGAGAAGCGGGTGCGCATCGCGCCGCCCCAGCGCTCGGCGTCCCGCCGCTGACCGCCAGTCTCCGTCCTCAGTGGGTCGTGTCCAGCCGGGGCTTCCGCTTCACGTCGGTCAGCTTCACGTCCTCCGTCTCGGGGGCGCCGAACGTCTCCACGATCACTCCGCTGCCGGTGCCGGTGACCTCCAGGGCTTCGTGGCCGCCCATGAAGCGCAGGTCGACCCGCACCCGGGGAGCGCCCCCGTGGTCCGGCATGCGGTGCACCCGCGAGGCGGGGTAGTCGAGGGCGATCAGCTTCGTGCGCATCGCGTCGTAGTCGGTCGTCCTCGTGTTGAACGCCTTGCCGACGCGGTCCGCGTGCTGGTCGGCGAAGCACTGCTCGACCTCGGTCAGGGGCACCTCGACCGGCGCGGGCTTGCGGGCACCGGGGGCGGGGCTCGGCGGCTCGGGGGCGTCGGAGGGAAGGGGAACGGGGACGTCCTCGGCGTCGCCCGGTACGGGCGGGGGCGTCTCGCCCGGCCCGTGGATCCGGGTGGGCTCCTCCTCCAGCACCAGCCCGTCGGGCACGGGCACGTCGCCACCGCCCTTGTCACCGGGGGCGTCCGGCGAGCAGGCCTGGAGGGTCTGGCCCACCAAGTCGATGAACCGCATCTCCGGATCTCTGTGGCCGGACAAGTCACTTGGGGAGGTGCTCGGCACGGCGCGCGCCGAGGCTGCGCCGCCTGCGGGGGCTGCCGGGCCGGTGGCGGCCTTCTGGGTGCCGCAAGCGGACAGGACGAGGCAGCCCAGCGCGGCCACCAGCACGGACTTCGGGAGGGATATCGATCGCATGCAGGCATCATGGGGATGCCGGTCGTCTCAGGGCATGAGTACGCGTACTCACCCGCTGCTGAGCCTCAACTGCCGTGCCCCGTAACGGCGGTGGCCGCGTCGTCCGGCGGCGCGCCCTGCCGACTGGTGCGCGCGGCCACCAGGGCCTCGAAGCCCGCCAGCAGGGCGCGCAGGCCGAAGCCGAAGTGGTCGACGTCGTGCGCGAAGGTGCCCTCCGAGAGGGCGGCGATCAGGGGGTAGTCCCCGCTCTCCATGGCGCGGACCAGGAAGGGGCCCTGGCGCGTCCAGAACTCCTCGTCGCTGACGCCGGTCTCCTTGGCGGCCTCCACCGCGTGTGCCTCCATGCGCGCGATACCGGCGGCGAAGCTCTGGACGGTGATGATCACCGAGAGGGTCTCGGGGTCGCTCAGCCCCATGCCCTTCAGGCCGCGCAGGGCCCGTTCGAACCCCCGCAGGGCGCTCGGGCCGAGGACCGTACGCGCCTGGTTGACCTTCAGCAGCCACGGGTGGCGGCGGTAGAGGTCGATCTGCTCCCGGGCCAGGAACTCCACGGCGGCGCGCCAGTCGGCGGGCGGCGGAGCGGGGGAGTCGAGGGCGTCGCCCAGGACGTGGTCGAGCATCAGGTCGAGCAGCTCCGCCTTGCCGGGGACGTACCGGTACAGCGACATCGTGCCGGCGCCGAGCTCCGTGGACAGGCGGCGCATCGAGACGGCGTCGAGTCCCTCCGCGTCGGCGACCTCGACCGCGGCGGTGACGATCCGGTCGAGGGTCAGGCCCCGCTTCGGCCCCCGCGCGCCCCGCACGGGCGGCTCGCCGGTGCCCCAGAGCAGCTCCAGGCTGCGGGTGATGTCGCCGCTGCCGGTCGTCGCCGTGGCCGCGCCGGTGCTCTTCTCGCTGCTCATGGGGCCAGCGTAATTGCCCTCGGTGTCCCGCTCGGGCGTCCCGCTTTTCTCGGTGCGACAAAACTGGGTACGGTGTACGCTCCGTTGGGTACGGTGTACTCAGTTTCGCGGCGGGGAGGGTGTCATGGACGACTGGGCGGTACGGGCCGAGGGCCTGGAGAAGCGGTACGGGGAGAAGAGGGCACTGGACGGCTTCGACCTCGCCGTCCGCCCCGGCACCGTGCACGGCCTCCTCGGGCCGAACGGCGCGGGCAAGACCACGGCGGTACGGGTGCTGGCCACGCTGCGCCGCTTCGACGGCGGGCGCGCCGAGGTCGCCGGGGTCGACGTGGGCCGCGACCCCCGGCGCGTACGGAGCCTGATCGGGCTCACCGGCCAGTACGCCGCCGTGGACGAGGTCCTCACGGGACGGCAGAACCTCGAGATGTTCGGGCGGCTGTTCCACCTGGGCGGGCGGCGGGCCCGGCAGCGCGCCGCGGAGCTGCTGGAGCGGTTCGGCCTGACCGAGGCCGCCGACAAGGGCGTCGAGGGCTACAGCGGCGGCATGCGCAGGCGCCTGGACCTGGCGGCCTCGATGATCCTGGCGCCGCGCGTGCTGTTCCTGGACGAGCCGACGACCGGGCTCGACCCGCGCGGGCGCGGCGAGGTGTGGGAGGCGGTACGCGACCTGGTCGCGGGCGGTACGACCGTCCTGCTGACCACGCAGTACCTGGAGGAGGCCGACAAGCTCGCCTCGCGGATCACCGTCATCGACCGCGGCCGCGCCATCGCTGACGACACCCCCGAGGCGCTCAAGCGCCAGGTCGGCGGCGACCGCATCGAGGTGGTGGCCGTGGACGCGGCCGACCTCCCGCGGGTCGCCAAGACGGTCGCCCGGGTGTGCGCGGGCGAGCCCCGCGTCGACGACCTGGAGCGGCGCGTCCACGCGCCCGTCGCCGACGGGGTCGCGGCGCTCACCGAGGTGGCGAGGGCGCTGCAGGACGAGGCGGTCGCGGTCGAGGACATCGGGCTGCGCAGGCCGAGTCTGGACGACGTGTTCCTGCGCCTGACCGGAGAGGTGGTCTCCGCATGAGCGCCGACGTGAGCACCGGCACGAGCAGCGCGCTGGAACCGATCGCCGGGCGCGGGCGTGCCTTCTGGGCGGTCGCCGACTGCTGGAACGTCGTACGCCGCCAGCTGACCCACTATCAGCGCAAACCCGTCTACATCGCCTGGCAGCTCGGCTTCCCGATCCTGTCCGTCCTGCTCTACGGATACGTCTTCGGCGGCGCGATGAAGCCGCCGGGCGGCGGCGGGGCCGCGGACTACCGGGACTTCCTGATGCCGGGCATGTTCGTGATGACGATGGCCTTCGGCTTCATCAACACCGCGACGGCCGTGGTCACCGACGCCAACAAGGGCGTCATCGACCGGTTCCGCTCCATGCCCATGGCCCCGTCGGCGGTGGTCACCGGGCGCGGCGTGACCGATCTGATCGTGGCGTGCGCCGAGTTGGCCATCCTGGCGACGACGGCGTTCGCGATGGGGTGGCGCTCGGACGGCGGGATCCTCGGGACGGTGGCCGGCTTCGGGCTGCTGCTGCTCCTGCGCTACTGCCTGACCTGGGTCGGCATCTGGCTCGGGCTGCTGGTGCCCAACCCGGAGGCGGCCGGCGGGCTGTTCGCGGTGGCGTTCCCGCTCACCATGATCTCCAGCGTGTTCGTCCAGCCCGGGACCATGCCCGACTGGCTGGGCACGCTCGCCGCCTGGAACCCGCTCTCCTCGACGGCGGCGGCCACGCGGGAGCTGTTCGGCAACCCGGTAGGCGGCGACGGGAGCTGGATCCAGGAGAACGCGACGCTCATGGCGGTGGTGTGGCCGCTGGTGATCACGGCGGTCTTCCTGCCGCTGGCGGTACGGCGGTTCCAGAACCTGAGCCGCTGACGGGGAAGGGGCGGGCCCGCGGAGGGGACGCGGGCCCGCCCGGCCTGGGGCGGTCTACCTCGGGCGGCCTACCTGGGGCACTGCTTCCAGGCCAGGTGGTAGACCGTCTTGATGTCGCCGTCCGTCGAGTCCATGGCGATGAAGCTGTTGGTCTTCGTCGGGTCCGAGGTGCCCGCGCTCACCCGCAGCTCGGTGTTGATGTTGAAGTTCCGCTTCTCGCCGCAGGGCGCCCACACCAGCTGCGCCCAGTCGGTGGTGTCGGTCGCCTGCCAGTTGTCGGCGTACGGGCCCTTGTACGGGTGGGACCTGGCCACGGTGCTGGGTGAGCCCTGGAAGTAGTACGACGCCTTCTGGACCGCCGAGGCGCCCGCCGCGAGGCTGGCGTAGCCGCGGTAGTCGGCGCTGGCGACGGCGTAGGTGAAGCCCTGCGGGACGTGGACGACCAGGTTGAGCTGACAGTTCTTGCGGAAGTCGGTCGGCTCGGCGCCCACGCCCACCTGGGCGAGGTAGTCGCTGTACGTGACGGTGAAGGCGGTGTTGTCGGGGGCGACGGCGACGGCTGCGGTGCCCAGCGGGCAGCCGGAGCCGTTGACGGTCGCGATCTCGATCACGATCTTGTCGGGCGGGGCGACGATGGCCCGCGTCGTGGCGGCGGAGGCGCCGGGGGAGAGGGTTATGGAGGCCACTAAGGCCGCGGCCGCGCCGCCGACGGCGGTCGCGCGTGCTGCTCTGGACATGGTTCTCCGATCGGTTGCCTTCGGTCGAAGTGGGGGGTCCAACCGTGGATGGGTGTGCGCATGCCAATCCGCGCGTTACGGATGGTAGGGATGGGCTCCCGGGGCCGATAGAGCGGTTATCGGCCGCACGCGAAGGGCCCGGCGCGTTCCCGCGCCGGGCCCTTCTTACGTACGCAGTTACGTACGGAGTTGCGTACGGAACGTCTCGGTCAGAGCTTCTCGATGACGTAGTCGACGCACTTCGTCAGCGCCTCGACGTCCGACGGCTCGACGGCCGGGAACATCGCGATGCGCAGCTGGTTGCGCCCCAGCTTCCGGTACGGCTCGGTGTCGACGATGCCGTTGGCGCGCAGCACCTTGGCGACCGCCGCGGCGTCGACCTCGTCGGAGAAGTCGATGGTGCCGATGACCTGCGAGCGCTTCGCCGGGTCGGAGACGAACGGAGCCGCGTACTTGGACTCCTCCGCCCAGCCGTAGAGCGCGCGGGCGGAGGCGGCGGTGCGGCCCGTCGACCACTCCAGGCCGCCCTGGCCGTTGATCCACTTCAGCTGCTCGTTCAGCAGGAAGAGGGTGGCGAGGGCGGGGGTGTTGTACGTCTGGTTCTTCAGCGAGTTGTCGATCGCCGTCGGCAGCGAGAAGAACTCCGGCACGTGCCGGCCCGACGCGTGCACCCGCTGCGCGCGCTCCAGCGCGGCCGGGGAGAACACGCCGATCCACAGGCCGCCGTCGGAGGCGAAGGACTTCTGCGGCGCGAAGTAGTAGACGTCCGACTCGGTGATGTCGACCGGCAGGCCGCCCGCGCCGGAGGTCGCGTCGACGAGGACCAGCGCGCCCTCGTCGGCGCCCTCGACCCGCTTGATCGGGGCGGCGACACCGGTGGAGGTCTCGTTGTGCGTGAACGCGTACACGTCGACGCCCGCCTCGGCCCGCGGCTCGGGGTGCGTGCCCGGGTCGGAGGAGATCACGGTCGGCTCCTCCAGCCACGGCGCCAGCTTGGCCGCCTTCGCGAACTTGGAGGAGAACTCGCCGAAGGAGAGGTGCTGCGACTTCGACTCGATGAGCCCGTGGGTCGCGATGTCCCAGAAGGCGGTGGAGCCGCCGTTGCCCAGGATCACCTCGTAACCGTCGGGCAGCGAGAAGAGGGCGCGTACGCCCTCGCGGACCTCGCCGACCAGGTTCTTGACCGGGGCCTGGCGGTGCGACGTACCGAGGAGGGACGTGCCGGTGGCGGCCAGGGCGTCCAGCGCCTCCGTACGCACCTTGGAGGGGCCCGCGCCGAAACGGCCGTCGGCGGGCTTGATGTCGGTGGGAATCTGGATCTCAGCCACGGCCGGAGCCTAGCCGCTGACGGACACGGCGGAACGCCGTGTCCGTCGGATGAGACACGAAAATGAGACGCCCGGACGGCGCCTGGACGGCTTCTGGACGGGAGGCGGGTGCCTCAGGCGAGCCGCACCGGCAGCTCGAAGAGATCGTTCTGCGTGAGCACCGGCTTGTTGCGCAGGTCGGACGCCGGCACGGCGAGCGTCAGCCCCGGGAAGCGCGCGTACAGCGCGGGCAGCGCCACTCCCGCCTCCAGCCGCGACAGGGCGGCACCGGGGCACACGTGCGGGCCGTGCCCGAAGGAGATGTGCCGGATGGGGGAGCGGGTGATGTCGAAGACGCCCGCCGTGGGGCCGTGCTGCTTCTCGTCGCGGCCGATGGCCCCGTACGACACGATCAGCGCCTCACCGGCGGGCAGGGTCCGCACGTCGGCCCCCGTGCCGACCTCGACGTCCTCCGTGGCGAACCGGATCAGGACGTGCGAGGTGGGGGTGGAGAAGCGCAGGGTCTCCTCGATGACGGCGTCCCAGCCGACCTGACCAGAACGGACGAGTTCGAGCTGCTCCGGGTGGGTGGAGAGGTTCACCACGGCGTTGACGATGAGCGAGATCGTCGTCTCGTGGCCGGCCGCCACCATCAGCTGGAGCGTGGAGACGATCTCCTCGTCGGTGAGGTGGTCGCCGTCCTCGGAGGCGGCGATCAGCGCGCTCGTGAGGTCGTCGCCCGGCTCGGCGCGGCGCGCGGCCACCACCTTCGCCATCATCCCGGCCAGCTCGCCGAGGGTCGCCACGACCTCCTCCGGCGGCGTCTGCGTCGAGAAGAACTTCTCGAAGAGGACCTTCAGCCGCGGATGGTCCGCCGGGTCGATGCCCATCAGGTCGCTGATGACGTACATGGGCAGCGGGTACGCGAACGCCGCCTTGAGGTCCACCGTCCCGCCCGGCTTCCCGTGGGCCGCGAGCTCGTCCAGCAGGCCGTTCGTCAGCTCGGTGATGCGCTCCCGCATCCGCTCCACGCGGCGCGGGGTGAGCGCCTGCGCGACCAGGGCGCGCAGCCGCCGGTGGTCCTCGCCGTCGACGGTGAGCATCGAGCGGCCGGGGTTGGCGAGGCCGATCAGCGGCCAGTCCGGCGGTATCTCGCCGCGCTGCCAGGCGCCCCAGACGTTGATGTCCTTGACGAGCCGCTTGTCGGTGAGGAGCTCGCGCGCCTCCGCGTGGTGCGTGACCGCCCACACGGGCACGCCGCCCGGCAGGACGACCCGGGCCAGCGGACCGGCGGCGCGCAGCAGGGCGCTCTCGCCGTCGAGGTCGGTGACGAAGGGGTCCAAGTGCAGGGGTTCAGCAGTCACGGAGTGCCTCCGAGAGCGGGGGTCGGGGTGAAGGTCACGGGCAGCTCGGTCAGGCCGCGCAGCCACGGCGAGGGCCGGCGGGTGAGCGACTCGGCCGGTACGGCGAGGTCGAGGTCGGGCAGCCGGTCCAGCAGCACCTCGATCGCGGTACGGGCGATGACCTCGGCGATCTCCTGCGCCGGGAAGGGGCAGCGGTGCTCGCCGTGCCCGAAGGAGAAGTGCGCGCCGTTGCCGCCGGTGAGGGCGGAGTTGTCGATGTGCACCTGCGGGTCGGCGTTCGCGGCGGCCAGGCCCAGCAGGACCAGGTCGCCGGCCTTGACGGACCGGCCGCCCAGGCGGGTGTCGCGGGAGGCCCAGCGGCCGGCCACGTTCTGGGTGGGGGTGTCGGCCCACAGCACCTCGTTCATGGCCTCGGCGACGCTGTGCCGGCCGCCGGAGAGGGAGGCCGCGAACCGGTCGTCGGTCAGCATCAGGCGCAGCGAGTTGCCGATCCAGTCGGCGGTCGGCTGGTGCCCGGCCGCCATCATCACCATCAGGTCCTGGGCGATCTCCTCGGCCGTGAAGCCGGACGGGTCGGCCAGCATGCGCGACGCCACGTCGTCGCCGGGTTGCGCCCGCTTGGCGGCGAGCAGCGCGGACATCGCCTCGGCCAGGTGCCGCTGGCCCGCCAGGGCCCGCTCGCGGCCGTCGATCATGTCGTTGAGGGCGGTGACGAGCCCGGGGCCCTGGTCGTCGGGCACGCCGTAGATCTTCACCAGGACGCGTACGGGCAGGAGCATGGCGTACCGGCCGATGATGTCGGTCTCGCCCGTGCCGCAGAACGCGTCGATGAGGCCGTCCGCGTACTCCTCGGCGTACCGGCGCAGGGTGAAGGGGTCGACGGACTCCAGCGCGTGGCCGACCATCGCGGCGCGCTGCCGGTGGCGTTCGCCGACGGTGTAGAGGATGGACGGCTGGTTCCGGCCGATCATGGGCAGCAGGGGCCAGTCGGCGGGGACGCGGTCCCACTGGTTCCACAGTGCCGAGTCGCGGCTGAAGAGGACGGGGTCACCGGTGACGCGGTGCAGCTCGCGGTAGTCGAGCACCAGCCAGGCCGGGATGTCGCCGTCGAGGAGGACGGGGGCGACGGAGCCGTGGTCGCGGCGCAGCTCGCGGTAGAGGCGGGCGGGGTCGGTCTGGAAGCGGGGCCCGGAGAGCGGGACGGGCGCGGGAGCGGGAGCGGTGGTCATCTGCGTTCCAGGTGGAGGGTGCGGAGGTGCTCGACGAGGTTGATCAGGACGTACTTGCTGGAGGAGCGGTCGCGCGCGTCACACTCCACCAGCGGTACGTGGTCGGCGAGATCGAGCGCCTCGCGGATCTGCGCCTCGGTGTGGACCGGGCCGCCGAAGTCGTTGCAGGCGACGATGAACGGCGTGCCGTGGTGCTCCAGGCGGTCGATCGCGTACCAGGAGTCGGCGAGGCGGCGGGTGTCGACCAGGACGACGGCGCCGAGGGTGCCGGAGAAGAGCCGGTCCCACAGGAACCAGAAGCGCTCCTGGCCGGGGGCGCCGAAGAGGTACAGGACGTTGTGGGCGTCGAGCGTGATGCGGCCGAAGTCGAACGCCACGGTCGTGGACCGCTTGGCGCCGACGGCGGAGACGTCGTCGACGGGCTCGCCCGCGCGGGTCATCGTCTCCTCGGTGTCGAGGGGCCGGATCTCGCTGACGGAGCGGACGAGGGTGGTCTTGCCGACACCGATACCGCCGACGATGACGATCTTCAGGCCGTTGTCGGCGGTGTCGCGCAAGGGCGCCCGTTGCGAGGCGTCAGAGGAAGCGTCAGAGGTTGCGGAGTCCAACGAGCACCTGCTCCAGGATGTCGGGGTCGGGGAGGGCGTACGCGGACGAGGACGCCGCCGCCGAGGTGCGCGGGTGGCGGGCGCTGATCCGTCCCGTACCGAGCAGGTCGGCGAGCAGGATGCGGACGATGCTCACCGGCAGGGCGAGTTCGGCGGCGACCTCGACGACCGCCGTGGGGCGGCGGCACATGCGCAGGATGGCGGCGTGCTCGGACTGCATGCCGGGCACCGGCTCGGACTCGGCGACCACGAGGGTCACCAGGTCGAACGGCGAGTCCGGCCCGGAGCGGGCGCGGCCGCCGGTGAGGGTGTACAGCCGGTCCGGCGACTCGTCCCTGTGGCTGCCCGGACTCACGGGGTGCGGGGCTCGGCGCGCAGGTGCTCGCCGAGCTGCTCGACCAGCTCGCTCATGGCGTGCCCGACCAAGCCGACGTCGGCGTCCTCGGCGGCGACCACGGCGAGGTGCGCGCCCTCGCCCGCCTCGACGATCAGCAGGACGCCGCCGTAGAACTCCGCCATCGCGGACCGTACGCCGCCGCTCCCGTCGCCGAACTCGACGGACGCGCCGTGCGACAGGGACTGGATGCCGGCCGCGATGGCGGCCAGGTGGTCGGCCTGGTCGACGGAGAGCTCGGGGGTACGGCACAGCTTGAGGCCGTCGCGGGACAGGACGAGGGCGTGGCGGGCTCCGGGTGTGCGCTCGAGGAGGCCCTCCAGCAGCCAGTTGAGCTTCTCGTCGGTCGTGGCAGTGGTCATTCGGGGGTGCCTTCCGTGGTGGTGCGTACCGCTTGGCGGAAGCTGTGGAAGCGGGTGGCGGCGGCCGCGTCGGCCGGGCGGGGGGCGGCGGGTTCCGTGGCCGCCGGGGCCGCCTTGGCCGGCGGGGCGGCGGACCGTGCGGCGGCGAGGGTACGGCCGCGGCGGCGCTTGGGCAGGCCGCTCTCGCCGAGCTCGGGGGCGGCGGGCTCGGTCCCGGTCCGCGCGGTCTGCGCTGTCTGCGCGTTCTGCGCGGTGTTGCGGGGCGCCGGGTCCTGGACGCGTACGTGCGTGATCAGCTCCTGCGGAACCGTCACCACCACGCCGGTGCCGCCGCGCGCGGAGGGCCGGAAGGAGACGGTCAGGCCGTGCTTGCGGGCGAGCCGGCCGACGACGGCGAGGCCGAGCCGCGTCCCGGACAGGCCGCTCAGGTCGGTGTGGTCCGTGCTGACGGCGTGCTCGGCGCGGCGCAGTTGCACCTCGCTCATCACCAGGCCGCTGTCCTCGACGGAGACGACGAGACCGGTCGGGACCTCCTCGACGTACACGTGTACTTCGGCGGTGGGTGGCGAGAAGGTGACGGCGTTGTCGAGGAGTTCGGCGAGGGCGTGCATGACGCCCTCGGCGGCGTGGCCGGCGATCGCCGCGTTCGTGGTGGAGTGGAGCCGTACGCGCTGGTAGCCGCCGATCCGGCCCATGGCGCCGCGCAGGATGGACTCCATGACGATCGGCTTCGCCCAGCGGCGGCCCGAGCGGGCGCCGGTGAGGACGGCCAGGGAGTCGGCGAGGCGTCCGGCCTGCGCGGTGCGGTGGTCGAGGTGGAGCAGGTCGGCGAGGACGTCCTCGTCGGTGTGCCGGTGCTCCATCTCGCGCAGGTCGGCGAGCATGCTCGTGGCGAGGGCCTGCATGCGCCCGGCGGCGTTGGCGCAGGCGGCCACGGCGGCGGCCCGGTTCCGCTCACTGCGCCGGGCCTCCTCGCAGGCGCGGTCTGCTTCTGCGCGGGCGGCCTCCGCCTCGGCACGTGCGCGGTCGGCTTCCTCCCGCGCCCGGTCCGCATCCTCCCGGGCGCGGTCCACGGCTCCGCGGGCGCGGTCGGCCTCGGCGGCGAGCGCCGTGTTGTCCGTACGCGGCCGGCGCCTGGCGCCGAGGGTGTACGCGGCCGTCGCCAGCACGGCGGCCGCGGCCGGGCCCCACACCAGCGGAGCCCGTACCGGGCGGAGGAGGGAAAGGCGCACGTCGTCAGTCCTCGGGGCGGGGGCGGGGCGGGGTCCGGGGTGCCGCGGAGCGGCAAATTCCTGGTCACTATAGGAGAGTTGACGATCAGTTGGGAAAGGTCCGTTGAGGATTTCTTTCATCGCCCATGCGCTTCGTGATCGCGGGCCGGGGAGAGGCGAGGCATCCTGACCCCATGAGCGACCGGCGGCACAAGGACCTGTCAGGCGCACTGCGCGCCGCCCTGCGCGGGGACGTGGACTTCGGGACCGCGGCCCGCGCGCTGCACACCATGGACGCGTCCAACTACCGCCGCGTCCCGCTCGGCGTCGTCGCGCCCCGCGACGCGGCGGACGTGGCGGCCGCGCTGGAGGTGTGCCGGACGCACGGCGTGCCCGTCGTCCCGCGCGGCGCCGGGACGTCGACCGCCGGGCAGGCCACCGGGACCGGGGTGGTGCTGGACCTCACCCGCCACATGCGGGGCATCCTCGCGGTGGACCCGGAGGCGCGCACGGCGGTGGTGCAGCCGGGCGTGGTCCTGGACGAGCTGCGCGCGGCGGTACGCCCGTACGGCCTGACCTTCGGGCCCGACCCGTCGACACACAGCCGCTGCACCCTCGGCGGAATGATCGGCAACAACGCCTGCGGTGCCCACTCGGTGGCCTGGGGGACCACCGCCGACAACGTCCGCGCCCTGTCGGTCGTGACGTACGGCGGCGGCGCCGAACGGCGCCTGGGGCACGGCTGGGACGGCGCGCCGGACGGGCTGGCGGAGCTGGTCGGCGGGAACCTGGCGGCGATCCGTACGGGCTTTCCGCCCGGCCTGCCGCGCCGCATCTCCGGTTACGCCCTCGACGCCCTCCTCCCCGAGCGTGGCACCGACCTCGCCCGCGCCTTCTGCGGCAGCGAGGGGACCCTGGGGGTGGTGACCGAGGCGACCGTACGGCTGGTCAAGTCACCGCCGGCGCGGGCGCTGGCCGTCCTCGGGTACGCCGACGAGAGCGCGGCCGCCGAGGCGGCGTCCGGCCTGCTGCCGCACGGGCCGCTCACGGTCGAGGGCATGGCGGAGGACCTGGTCCGGGACCCGGCCGCGCGCACCTCGCTGCCCCGGGGCGGCGCGTGGCTCTTCGTCGAGACGGGTGGCGCGACCCCGGCGGAGGCCTGGGCGAACGCCGAGGCGCTGGTGCGCGCCGCCGACGCCGTGGACGCCCGTGTCGTCACCGACCCGGCCGCCCAGCGCACCCTGTGGCGGGTGCGCGAGGACGCCGCCGGCACCGCCACGCGCACCCCCGAGGGCGCCGAGGCGTGGCCCGGCTGGGAGGACTGCGCCGTACCGCCCGCGCGCCTCGGCCCGTACCTGCGCGACTTCCGCGCGCTGCTCGCCGCCCACGGCCTGCGCGGCACGCCGTACGGCCACTTCGGCGAGGGCTGCGTCCACGCCCGTATCGACTTCGACCTGGTGTCGGCGGAGGGCGTACGGCGCTTCCGGCGGTTCTCGGAGGAGCTCGCCGGCCTCGTCGTCGCGCACGGCGGGTCCCTCTCCGGCGAGCACGGCGACGGGCAGGCGCGCGCGGAGCTGCTGCCGAGGATGTACGGGGACGAACTGACGGACCTCTTCGGCCGGTTCAAGGACCTGTGGGACCCGGACGGCGGCATGAACCCGGGCATGCTCGCCCGGCCCGCCCGCCTCGACGAGAACCTCCGCTTCGACGTCCTGCCGCGCGAGCCCGTCGACGTGGCCTTCGGCTACCCGCAGGACGGCGGCGACTTCGCCACCGCCGTACGGCGCTGCGTCGGCGTCGCCAAGTGCCGGGTGGCGGGGCCGCACCAGGGCGCCGGCGTGATGTGCCCGTCGTTCCGCGCGACCGGCGAGGAGGAGCACTCCACGCGCGGGCGCGCCCGGCTGCTGCACGAGATGCTGGCGGGCGAGGTGGTGCGCGACGGCTGGCGCTCACCGGAGGTGCGCGAGGCGCTCGACCTGTGCCTGTCGTGCAAGGGGTGCCGCAGCGACTGCCCGGTGGGTGTCGACATGGCGACGTACAAGGCGGAGTTCCTGCACCACCACTACGCGGGACGGCTCCGCCCCGCCGCCCACTACACGATGGGCGGGCTCCCACAGTGGCTCCGCCTGGCCGCGCCCTTCGCCCGGCCGCTGAACACCGCCGCGCGGGTGCGCCCGCTGGCGGCGGTGGCGAAGCGGCTGGCGGGCATCGCGCCGGAGCGGGACCTCCCGCGGCTGGCGCCGCAGACGTTCACGCGCTGGTTCCGGCGCCGCGGGACCGGGGCCGGCGACCTCCTCCTGTGGCCCGACACCTTCACCAACCACCTCTCGCCCTCCGTGGGCCGCGCGGCCGTCGCGGTCCTGGAGTCGGCGGGCCTGAACCCGGCCCTCCCGCCCGGCCGGGTCTGCTGCGGCCTGACGTACGTCTCCACGGGCCGGCTCGACCGGGCCCGTACGGTCATGCGCCGCACGCTCGACACCATGGAGCCCCTCGCGGGCAAGCCGGTGGTCGTCCTCGAACCGAGCTGCGCCGCCGCCCTGCGGACCGACCTGCCGGAGCTCCTCCCCGACGACCCGCGCGCCCGCCGCCTGGCCGACTCCGTACGCACCTTCGCCCAGGCCCTGGAGGAGTACGCCCCCGACTGGCGCCCCCCGCGCCTGGACCGCCCGGTCGCGGGCCAGACCCACTGCCACCAGCACGCGGTCCTCGGCGACGCCGCCGAACGCCGCCTGCGCGCACGCGCGGGCCTGACGGGCACCCTCGCAGGCGGCTGCTGCGGCCTCGCCGGCAACTTCGGCTTCGAACGCGGCCACTACGCCGTCTCCCTGGCCTGCGCCGAGGACCAGCTCCTCCCCGCCGTCCGCGCCGCCGCCCCCGGCACCGAACTCCTCGCGGACGGCTTCTCCTGCCGCACGCAGCTGGACCAGCTGGCGGGGCGGCGGGGGAGGCACCTGGCGGAGGTGCTGGCGGAGGGGCTGGGGAGCTGAAGCCCCCGCTTACGGTGGAGAAAGGGAAACCCACGTTTTGGTGCAGTGTGTTTGACTAGGGGTGCAACCTGATGCACTTGTCGAAGAGAAAGAAGTCGAGGTTCCCCCGGTGAACGACACCGCACGCCCGGACGCGGCGGTCGCCGACGCCTCCGCCGTCGCGCTGCCCGAGGTCTCCGCCGCGCACCCCGACCGGGCCCCCGGGAGGCGCGCCGCGCTCGGGCCGGTCGCGCTGGTGGTCGCGGGCGGGCTGTCCGTGCAGTTCGGGGCCGCCGTCGCCGTGCTGCTCATGCCGCGTGCCGGGGCCATCGGGGTCGTCACGCTGCGGCTGCTGCTGTCCGCCGTCGTCCTGCTCCTGGTCTGCCGGCCCCGGCTGCGCGGGTACCGGCGCGCCGACTGGGGCACGGTCGTCGCCTTCGGCGCCGCCATGGCCGCGATGAACGTCCTCTTCTACCTGTCCATCGACCGCATCCCGCTGGGCGCCGCCGTCACCCTGGAGGTGCTCGGGCCGCTCGTGCTGTCGGTGGTCGCCTCGCGGAGGCTGGTCAGCGTCGTCTGGGCCGGGCTCGCGCTGGCCGGAGTGGTGCTGCTGAGCGGTGGCGGATTCGACCGGCTGGACCCGCTGGGCGCGGCGTTCGCGCTGGCGGCGGGGGCCATGTGGGCCGCGTACATCCTCTTCAGCGCGCGTACCGGACGGCGCTTCCCGCAGGCCGACGGGCTGGCACTGGCGATGGCCGTGGGTGCGGTGCTGACGCTGCCGCTCGGCATCGCCGAGGCCGGGAGCAAGCTCCTCGTGCCGTCGACCATCGGCCTGGGCCTCGCGGTCGCGCTGATGTCGTCCGTCCTGCCGTACACCCTCGAACTGCTGGCGCTGCGCCGCCTGCCCGCGCCGACGTTCGCGATCCTGATGAGCCTGGAGCCGGCGATCGCCGCGACCGCCGGGTTCCTGGTGCTGAGCCAGGCCATGTCCCTCACCGACGCGCTGGCGATCGCGCTGGTCGTCGCGGCGAGCATGGGGGCCGTGCGGTCGCAGGCCCGCCGGGGCGCCCGTAAAAAGTAAAGCAAGCACGCTTGCTTGTTTCTCCGGGCGCTGCCATGCTCCGGGGCACGCACCGCGTTTTCCGTGCCCGTGTCCCGGAGGGAGCGCACCGTGTCCCACGCCTTGCTGGACGATCTACGCGACGAGAGCGAGGAGCTCGACCGGCTGCTCGCGCAGCTGGAACCGGACCGGTGGGCCACGCCCACCCCCGCGCCCCGCTGGACCGTCGCCCACCAGATCGCGCACCTCGCGTGGACCGACGCCGCGGCCCTGCTCGCCGCCACCGACCCGGAGGCGTTCGCGGCGCATGTCGAAAAGGCGCTCAAGGCGCCCGACACCTTCGTCGACGAGGGGGCGGAGGAGGGGGCGGCCGGGCCCCCGTACGAGCTGCTCGCCCGCTGGCGGGAGGGGCGCGAGCGCCTCCAGCACGCGCTGCGCACCGCGCCCCCCGGCGCCCGCTTCCCCTGGTACGGGCCGCCCATGAGCGCCGGGTCCATGGCAACCGCCCGCCTGATGGAGACCTGGGCGCACGGCCAGGACGTCGCCGACGCCCTCGGAGCCGTACGGGAACCGACCGCGCGCCTGCGGCACGTCGCCTGGATCGGCGTACGCGCCCGGGACTACGCCTACGCCGTACGCGGGCTGACGCCGCCCGCCGAGCCCTTCCGGGTGGAGCTCACCGCGCCGGACGGCACCGAGCTGTGGACGTACGGGCCGAAGGACGCCGTTCAGCATGTGTCCGGGCCCGCCCTGGACTTCTGCCTGCTGGTCACCCAGCGGGCCCACCGCGACGACGTGGCCGTACGGGCCGAGGGCGCCGAGGCCGACCGGTGGCTCGACATCGCGCAGGCCTTCGCGGGCCCGGCAGGACCCGGCCGCGGCCCGCAGGCGGGCACCCAGTGAGCGTGCTGCGGATCGGGAACGCCTCCGGTTTCTACGGCGACCGCTTCGACGCCGTACGCGAGATGCTCACCGGCGGTGAGCTCGACGTCCTCACCGGCGACTACCTTGCCGAGCTGACCATGCTCCTCCTCGCCCGCGACCGGATGAAGGACCCGGTGCTCGGGTACGCCAAGACCTTCCTGCGGCAGATGGAGGAGGGCCTCGGCCTCGCCCACGAACGCGGCGTGAAGATCGTGACCAACGCCGGCGGCCTCAACCCGGCGTCGCTCGCGGAGGAACTGCGCGCGCTCGCCGCCCGGCTGGGCCTGCCGGAGGTGCGCGTCGCGCACGTGGAGGGCGACCGGCTGCCCGCGCCGCGCGACGGCGTCCTCGCGGCGCACGCGTACCTCGGCGGCGGCGGCATCGCGGCCTGCCTGCGCGGTGGCGCGGACGTGGTGGTCACCGGCCGGGTCACGGACGCGGCGCTCGTCTGCGGGCCCGCCGCCTGGTGGTTCGGCTGGGGCCCCGAGGAGTACGACCGGCTCGCGGGCGCGGTCGTCGCCGGGCACGTCCTGGAGTGCGGGACGCAGGCGACGGGCGGCAACTACGCCTTCTTCGACGGACACGACGTGCGCAGGCCCGGCTTCCCGCTGGCCGAGCTGTACGAGGACGGGTCCTGCGTCATCACGAAACACGACCGTACGGGCGGCTTCGTGGACGTCGGAACGGTCACCGCCCAACTGCTCTACGAGACGGCGGGGGCCCGGTACGCGGGCCCCGACACGACGGCCCGGCTGGACACCGTGCGCCTCGCCCCGGACGGGCCGGACCGGGTCCGGATCTCCGGCGTACGGGGCGAGCCGCCGCCCCCGACGCTGAAGGTCGGCGTGAACCGGCTCGGCGGCTGGCGCAACGAGGTCGTGTTCGTGCTCACGGGCCTCGACATCGAGGCCAAGGCCCGGCTGGTGCGGGCGCAGGTCGAGGACGCGCTCCCCGTGAAACCGGCCGAGGTGCGCTGGGAGCTCGCCCGCACCGACCGGGAGGACGCCGCCACCGAGGAGACGGCCAGCGCCCTGCTGCGGCTCGTCGTCCGCGACACCGACCCCGAGGTGGTGGGGCGGGCGGTGAGCGGCGCGGCGATCGAGCTCGCGCTCGGCAGCTACCCCGGTTTCCACGTGACGGCCCCGCCCGGGAAGGGCACCCCGTACGGCGTCTTCGAGGCCGCGTACGTCGACGCGGGCACGGTCACGCACACCGCCGTGCTGCCCGACGGCGAGCGCGTCACGATCCCGGCGCCCGTACGGACGCGGAGCCTGGCCGCCGTACCGGAACCCCCGCTCCCCGAACCGCTGCCGCCCGGCCCCGTACGGCGCGCCCCGCTCGGGCTGGTCGCCGGGGCCCGCAGCGGCGACAAGGGCGGTGACGCCAACGTCGGGGTGTGGGTGACCACGGACGCGGCCTGGCGCTGGCTCGCCCACACCCTCAGCGCCGACCGGCTGCGCGAGCTCCTCCCGGAAGCCGCGCCCCTGGACGTCGTACGGCACGTCCTGCCGAATCTGCGCGCGCTGAACTTCGTCGTGACGGGCCTGCTCGGCGAGGGCGTCGCCGCCCAGGCCCGCTTCGACCCCCAGGCCAAGGGCCTCGGCGAATGGCTGCGCGCCCGCCACGTCGACATCCCGGAGGCCCTGCTGTGACCGTGCTCCCCTCGCGCCTGGACACCGCCGGGCCCGACTACGCCGCGCACCGCGAGGCCATGCTCGCCAAGCTGGCCGAGCTCGACGCCGAGCACGCCAAGGCGCTGGCGGGCGGCGGTCCCAAGTACGTCGCACGCCACCGCGCGCGGGGCAAGCTCCTCGCCCGCGAGCGCATCGAGCTGCTCCTCGACCCCGGGGCGCCGTTCCTGGAGCTGTCGCCGCTCGCCGCCTGGGGCAGCGACTACGCCGTCGGCGCGTCGATCGTCACCGGCATCGGCGTCGTCGAGGGCGTCGAGTGCCTGATCACCGCCAACGACCCGACCGTACGAGGTGGCGCGTCCAACCCCTGGACGCTGAAGAAGGCCCTGCGCGCCAACGAGATCGCGTACGCCAACCGGCTGCCGTGCATCGCGCTCGTGGAGTCCGGCGGCGCCGACCTGCCCTCCCAGAAGGAGATCTTCATCCCGGGCGGGGCGCTCTTCCGGGACATCACCCGCCTGTCCGCCGCCGGGATCCCGACCGTCGCCGTCGTCTTCGGCAACTCGACGGCGGGCGGCGCCTACGTGCCCGGCATGTCCGACCACACCGTCATGATCAAGGAGCGGTCGAAGGTCTTCCTCGGCGGCCCGCCGCTCGTGAAGATGGCCACCGGCGAGGAGAGCGACGACGAGTCCCTCGGCGGCGCGGAGATGCACGCGCGCGTGTCGGGCCTCGCCGACCACTACGCCGTCGACGAGCCGGACGCCCTCCGCCAGGCCCGCCGGATCGTCGCCCGCCTCAACCACCGCAAGGCGCACCCCGATCCGGGCCCGGCCGAGCCGCCGAAGTACGACCCGGAAGAGCTCCTTGGCATCGTGCCCGGGGACCTGAAGACCCCCTTCGACCCGTGCGAGGTCATCGCCCGGATCGTCGACGGCTCCGACTTCGACGAGTTCAAGCCGCTGTACGGGCCCTCGCTCACCACGGGATGGGCGCGGCTGCACGGCTATCCGGTGGGCATCCTCGCCAACGCCCAGGGCGTGCTGTTCTCCGCCGAGTCCCAGAAGGCGGCCCAGTTCATCCAGCTGGCCAACCAGCGGGACATCCCGCTCCTCTTCCTGCACAACACCACCGGCTACATGGTCGGCAAGGAGTACGAGCAGGGCGGCATCATCAAGCACGGCGCGATGATGATCAACGCGGTCAGCAATTCGAAGGTCCCGCACCTGTCCGTCCTCATGGGCGCCTCGTACGGCGCCGGCCACTACGGCATGTGCGGCCGCGCCTACGACCCCCGGTTCCTCTTCGCCTGGCCCAGCGCCAAGTCCGCCGTCATGGGCCCGCAGCAGCTCGCCGGCGTCCTGTCGATCGTCGCCCGCGCGTCGGCGGCCGCCAAGGGGCAGCCGTACGACGACGAGGGCGACGCGGCGCTGCGCGCCATGGTGGAGCAGCAGATCGAGGCGGAGTCGCTGCCGATGTTCCTGTCGGGGCGGCTGTACGACGACGGGGTCATCGACCCGCGCGACACGCGCACCGTCCTCGGCCTGTGCCTGTCGGCGATCCACACCGCCCCGGTCGAAGGCGCGCGCGGCGGCTTCGGCGTCTTCCGGATGTGAGGCCCTGATGATCTCCTCTCTTCTCGTCGCCAACCGCGCGGAGATCGCCTGCCGCGTCTTCCGCACCTGCCGCTCCCTCGGCGTCGGCACGGTGGCGGTGTACGCGGACCCGGACGCGTCCGCCCTGCACGTACGGGAGGCCGACACGGCCGTACGGCTGCCGGGAGCGGCACCCGCCGACACCTATCTGCGCGGCGACCTGATCGTGAAGGCCGCCCTCGCGGCGGGCGCGGACGCCGTCCACCCCGGGTACGGCTTCCTGTCCGAGAACGCCGACTTCGCGCGGGCCGTGCTGGACGCCGGACTCACGTGGGTGGGCCCGCCGCCCAAGGCGATCGAGACCATGGCGTCCAAGACGCGGGCGAAGGAGCTGATGGCGGCGGCGGGCGTCCCGCTGCTGCACGCCGTCGACCCGGCGACCGCCACCGACGCGGACCTCCCCCTGCTCCTCAAGGCGGCGGCGGGCGGCGGCGGCCGGGGCATGCGGGTCGTCCGGGACCTGGCCGCGCTCCCCGGCGAGCTGGCGGCGGCCACCGCCGAGGCCCGCTCGGCGTTCGGCGACGGCGAGGTGTTCGCGGAGCCGTACGTCGAACGGGGCCGCCACGTCGAGGTCCAGGTCCTCGCCGACACCCACGGCACCGTGTGGGCGCTCGGCACCCGCGACTGCTCGCTCCAGCGGCGGCACCAGAAGGTCGTCGAGGAGGCCCCGGCGCCGGGACTGGGCCCGGAGCTGCGCGCGACGCTGCACACCTCGGCGGTGGCGGCGGCGCGGGCGGTCGGGTATGTGGGCGCGGGCACGGTCGAGTTCCTGGTCTCCGGAGACCGGGCGTACTTCCTGGAGATGAACACCCGCCTCCAGGTCGAACACCCCGTCACGGAAGCCGTCTTCGGCCTGGACCTCGTCGCCCTCCAGCTCGCCGTCGCGGAGGGCGCCGCGCTCCCGCCCGAGCCGCCCGCCCCCTCGGGCCACGCCGTGGAGGCCCGCCTGTACGCGGAGGACCCGGCCCGGGACTGGGCCCCGCAGACGGGCGTGGTGCACGCGCTGGACCTCCCGGAGGGCGACCGGCTCCGCGTGGACGCCGGGTACGCCGCCGGGGACACGGTCGGCACGCACTACGACGCCATGCTCGCCAAGGTGATCGCCCACGCGCCCACCCGCGAGGAAGCCGTCCGCAAGCTGGCCCACGCCCTGGCACGCGCCCGGGTGCACGGGCCGGTCACCAACCGGGACCTGCTCGTACGGTCGCTGCGGCACCCGGACTTCGTGGCGGGGCGGCTCGACACCGGGTTCTACGAGCGGAACCTGCCCGAACTGACCACGCCCGCACCGGGCGAGGCCGACGGGGCCGTGGCCGCCGCCCTCGCGGACGCCGTGCGCACGGGGAGCCGGTTCGGCGCCTTCCGCAACGTACCGTCACAGCCACAGAGCGCCCGGTACGGCGACCACGAGATCCGCTACCGCCCCACCCGCGACGGCGGGTTCACCGTCGAGTCCCACCCGCACACGCGCGTGGTGGCCGTGTCGCCCGAGCGCGTGAGCCTCGAAGTCGACGGCGTCGTCCGGCACTTCGAGGTCGCCGCGTACGGCGACGGCACCGTGTACGCGGGGCCGTACCGGCTGACCGCCCACCCCCGCTTCACCGACCCCGCCGAGCGCACCGCGCCCGGCTCGCTGCTCGCGCCCCTGCCCGGCACCGTCGTCCGGGTCGCCGACGTCGAGCCCGGGGCCCGGGTCGAGGCGGGGCAGCCGCTCGTCTGGCTGGAGGCCATGAAGATGGAGCACCGCATCACCGCTCCCGCCTCCGGCACGCTCACCGCGCTCCACGCCGTCCCCGGCCGCCAGGTCGAGGTCGGTGCCCTGCTCGCCGTCGTACAGGACGTACAGGAGGAACAGGCATGACCGGAGTCACCGAGAACGCGGAGCACCACGCCCTGCGCACCGCCGTCGCCGCCCTCGGCCGGCGCCACGGACGCACCCACGACCCCGAGTCCCGCGACGCCCTGTGGGCCGAGGCCGGCAAGCTCGGCTACCTCGGCGTGAACCT
This sequence comes from Streptomyces sp. NPDC093546, assembly GCF_044765045.1. Lineage (NCBI taxonomy): Bacteria > Bacillati > Actinomycetota > Actinomycetes > Kitasatosporales > Streptomycetaceae > Streptomyces > Streptomyces sp. NPDC093546. Next base: position 223,868 of record NZ_JBIWJG010000003.1, read on the forward strand.
CCCCGAGGAGTACGGCGGCGGGGGCGGCGGCATGGCCGAGCTGTCCATCGTCCTGGAGGAGCTGGGCGCGGCGGGCTGCCCGCTGCTGATGATGGTGGTGTCCCCGGCGATCTGCGGCACGGTCATCGCCCGCTTCGGCACGGACGAGCAGAAGCGGCGCTGGCTGCCGGGGCTCGCCGACGGCAGCCGCACCATGGCGTTCGGCATCACGGAGCCCGACGCGGGCTCCAACTCGCACCGCATCACCACCACCGCGCGCCGCGACGGCGACGACTGGGTGCTCACCGGCCGCAAGGTGTTCATCTCGGGTGTCGACATCGCCGACGCGACGCTGATCGTGGGCCGTACGGAGGACGCCCGCACGGGGAAGCTCAAGCCGTGCCTGTTCGTCGTCCCGCGCGACGCGCCCGGCTTCGGCCGCCGCCCCATCGACATGGAACTGCACGCCCACGAGAAGCAGTTCGAGCTGACGCTGGACGACGTACGGCTGCCGGCGGACGCGCTCATCGGTGACGAGGATGCGGGCCTGCTCCAGCTCTTCGCCGGGCTCAACCCCGAGCGCATCATGACCGCCGCCTTCGCCGTCGGCATGGGCCGCTACGCGGTCGCGCGGGCGGTCGCGTACGCGAAGGAGCGCCAGGTGTGGAAGGCCCCCATCGGGGCCCACCAGGCCATCGCCCACCCCCTCGCCCAGGTCCACATCGAACTGGAGCTGGCCCGCCTGATGATGCAGCGGGCGGCCGACCTGTACGACGCGGGGGACGACGTCGGCGCGGGCGAGGCCGCCAACATGGCCAAGTACGCCGCCGCCGAGGCGTGCGTGCGGGCCGTCGACCAGTCCGTCCACACCCTCGGCGGAAACGGCCTCACCCGCGAGTTCGGCCTCGCCTCGCTCATCACCGCCTCGCGCGTGGCACGGATAGCCCCCGTCAGCCGGGAAATGATTCTGAACTACGTGTCCCACCAATCGCTCGGACTGCCCAAGTCGTACTGACAGGAGCCGTTCATGGTGTTCCACAGCGAGTACGCGGACGTCCCACCCCTGTCTCTGCCCATCCACGACGCCGTGCTGGGCGACGCCCCCTCGTACGGCGACACCGTCGCCCTCGTCGACGGCACGGGCGACCTGTCCGTCACGTACGCCCAGCTCGACACGTACCACCGCCGGATCGCCGCCGCCCTCGCGGAGGCGGGCGTCCGCAAGGGCGACGTGCTGGCGCTGCACAGCCCGAACACCGTCGTCTACCCGGCCGTCTTCTACGCGGCGACGCGCGCCGGCGCGTCCGTCACCACCCTCCACCCGCTGGCGACGGCCGACGAGGCCGCCCGGCAGCTGCGGGACTCCGCCGCCCGCTGGATGGTCACCGTCTCACCGCTCCTGGAGACGGCCCGGCGCGCCGCGCGCGGAACGGACGTCCGCGAGATCTTCGTCTGCGACCAGGCGGACGGGCACCGTTCCGTCCTGGACATGCTGGGCTCGACGGCGCCGGAACCGTCCGTCGCGATCGACCCGGACGAGGACGTGGCCGTCCTGCCGTACTCCTCGGGGACGACGGGCGTGCCCAAGGGCGTCATGCTCACCCACCGCTCGATCGCCACCAACCTGGCGCAGCTGGACCCGCTGGTGCCGGTGGGACCCGGCCACCGGATCCTCGCCATCCTGCCGTTCTTCCACATCTACGGCCTCACGGCGCTGATGAACGCGCCGCTGCGGCACGGCGCCACCGTGGTCGTGCTGCCGCGCTTCGAACTGGACCAGTTCCTCGGCACGATCGAGAAGCACCGCGTCAACGGCCTGTACGTGGCCCCGCCGGTCGTCCTCGCGCTCGCCAAGCACCCGGCGGTCGAGCGGTACGACCTGTCGTCGCTGGAGTACGTCCTCAGCGCCGCCGCCCCGCTCGACGCGCACCTCGCCCGGGCCTGCGCGGCGCGGCTCGGGCTGCCGCCCGTACGGCAGGCGTACGGCATGACGGAACTGTCGCCCGCCACGCACGTGGTGCCGCTGACGGCCCCCGACACCCCGCCGGGAGCCGTCGGCAAGCTGCTGCCGAGCACCGAGATGCGGATCGTGTCCCTCGACGACCCCGGCAAGGACCTGGGCGCGGGGGAGGAGGGCGAGATCTGGATCCGGGGGCCGCAGGTGATGAAGGGCTATCTGGGCCGTCCGGACGCGACGGCCGCGATGATCGACGCGGAGGGGTGGCTGCACACCGGCGACGTGGGGCGCGTCGACGCCGACGGCTGGTTGTACGTCGTCGACCGCGTCAAGGAGCTGATCAAGTACAAGGGCTTCCAGGTCGCCCCGGCCGAACTGGAGGCGCTGCTGCTGACGCACGAGTCCATCGCGGACGCGGCGGTGATCGGCGTGTACGACGAGGACGGCAACGAGGTGCCGAAGGCGTACGTCGTACGGCAGCCCGGCGCCACCGAACCGACGGCCGACGACATCATCGCCTTCGTGGCCGGGAAGGTGGCCCCGTACAAGAAGATCCGGCGGGTCGCATTCGTCGACGGCGTGCCGAGGGCGGCCTCGGGGAAGATCCTCCGGCGCGAACTGAGGGAACCGAGGGAGCGAGAAGGCACATGACCAGTCTCGTCACCACCGCGCACGAGCGCGGCATCACCACCCTGACGCTGGACTCGCCGGACAACCGCAACGCGCTCTCCGCGCGGGTCGTCGGCGAGCTGGCGGAGGCGCTGGAGGCCTGCGGCAAGGACCCCGCGGTACGGGCGGTGGTGCTCACGCACGCGGGGCCGACGTTCAGCGCGGGCGCGGACCTGAAGGCGCCGCCCAGCCCGTACACCTTCGTGGCGCTGCTGCGGGCGATCGTGGAGCTGCCCAAGCCGGTGGTGGCACGCGTGACCGGGCACGTACGGGCCGGGGGCCTCGGCCTGGTGGGGGCCTGCGACATCGTGGCGGCCGCGGCGGAGGCCGACTTCGCGCTCACGGAGGCCCGCCTCGGGGTGGCGCCGGCCGTCATTTCGCTGACGCTGCTGCCGCGCCTCGACCCGGCGGCCGCGAGCCGGTACTACCTGACCGGGGAGCGGTTCGACGCGGCGGAGGCGGCCCGCATCGGCCTCGTCACCGTCGTCGGGGACGACGTGGACGCCGCGCTCGCCCCCGTCCTGGACGGGCTGCGGCGGGGCTCACCGCAGGGGCTGGCGGAGAGCAAGCGGCTGGTCACGGCTAGGGTGCTGGAAACCTTCGAGCGCGATGCGGAGGATCTCGTACAGCGCTCGGCCTCGCTCTTCGCCTCGGCGGAGGCCCGCGAGGGGATGACGGCCTTCCTGGAGCGACGGGACGCTGCATGGGTGTTGTGACCACCACCGCCACGACCAAGACGCCGAACGCCGCCAAGGCGCCGAAGCAGGACCGCAGCCGGGCCACCCGGCAGCGGCTCCTGGAGGCGGCCGTGGCCTGCCTGGCCGAACACGGCTGGGCCGGCTCGACCGTCTCCGTCGTCGCCGAACGCGCCGGCGTCTCGCGCGGCGCCGCCCAGCACCACTTCCCGACCCGCGAGGACCTCTTCACGGCGGCCGTCGAGTACGTCGCCGAGGAGCGCTCCCACGCCCTGCGCGCCCTGCCCGTCCAGGGCCGCGCGGCGGTCGTCGCGGCCCTCGTGGACCTCTACACGGGCCCCCTGTTCCGGGCGGCCCTGCACCTGTGGGTGGCCGCTTCCAACGAGGAGCAGCTGCGCCCCCGGGTCACCGAACTGGAGGCGAAGGTCGGCCGCGAGACCCACCGCATCGCGGTCGAACTCCTCGCCGCCGACGAGTCCCGCCCGGGCGTCCGCGAGACGGTCCAGGGCCTCCTGGACATGGCCCGCGGCCTCGGCCTCGCCAACCTGCTCACGGACGACCGGGCCCGGCGGGACCGGGTGGTGGCGCAGTGGGGGGCGCTGCTGGACGAGGTGCTGGGCTGACAGGAAGTTCACCCGATCGTGCATATCGCGGTATGCGCGCCTTCGGTAGGCTTGTCGCATGGCTGAGACCACACGCATCACCGTGACGCTCCCCAGTGCTCTGGTGGAGATACTGAAGAAGTCGACGGACAACGTGTCCGGTTTCGTGGCGGAGGCCGTGGCCGAACGGGTGCGGCACGACCTGCTGGGTGAGGAGCTGCGGCTCTATCAGGAAGAGTACGGCGCCTTCACCGAGGAGGAACTCGCTGAGGCACGCGCGGAGATCTTCGGGGCGCTCGATGCCGACGCCGGACACCACTCGGCGAGGGCGGCTTGAGCGACCACGTTAGTTCCGTCGTCCTGGACTCGGAGGGCCTGTCGGCCTGGATCGCCCGGGACCGGAAAGTCGCGACGAAGATCCAGGTCTTCTACGACGTGGGTGCCAGGCTTGTGGTCTGCGCCAACACCATCGTCGAGGTGATGTACGACGGTGTGAACCTCCCGCGCCTCCAGTGGCTGCTGTCCCGCTGCAAGGTCGAGCCCGTCACCGAGCAGTCCGCCAGGGCCGCCGCCCGGCTGCTCAAGGACACCGGCCTGCATGGCCACAAGTACGCCATCGACGCCACGGTCGCCGAGATGGCGCTGCGCCAGCCCCGGCCGGTCGCCATGCTGACGTCCGACATCGACGACATGTCCCGCCTCTGCGGTGACCGTGTCCGGCTCCTCAGCCTCTGAGCCCGCATACGTACGCGAACGGCGCCGACCCCCGCGCGGGGGCCGGCGCCGTCGCCGTATCGGTACCGGCGTCAGTCGGCGATGTCCTCGAAACCGGCGATCTCGCGCGGGCTGCGCGAGCCCGGGCCCACGTAGCGGGCGGAGGGGCGGACCAGGCGGCCGGTGCGCTTCTGCTCCAGGATGTGGGCGCTCCAGCCGGCCGTGCGGGCGCAGGTGAACATCGACGTGAACATGTGCGCCGGGACCTCCGCGAAGTCCAGCACGATCGCCGCCCAGAACTCGACGTTCGTTGCCAGGACCCGGTCCGGGCGGCGGTTGTGCAGCTCCTCCAGGGCGGCCTTCTCCAGCGCCTCCGCCACCTCGAAGCGCGGCGCGCCGAGCTCCTTGGCGGTGCGGCGCAGCACGCGGGCGCGCGGGTCCTCGGCGCGGTAGACGCGGTGGCCGAAGCCCATGAGGCGCTCGCCCTTGTCGAGGGCCTGGCGGACGTACGCGCCGGCGTCACCGGTGCGCTCGATCTCCTCGATCATGCCGAGGACGCGGGAGGGCGCCCCGCCGTGCAGCGGGCCCGACATGGCGCCGACGGCGCCCGAGAGGGCCGCGGCCACGTCGGCGCCCGTGGAGGCGATGACGCGGGCCGTGAAGGTGGAGGCGTTCATGCCGTGCTCGGCGGCGGACGTCCAGTACGCGTCGACGGCCTTGACGTGCTTCGGGTCCGGCTCGCCGCGCCAGCGGATCATGAACCGCTCGACGACGGACTGGGCCTTGTCGATCTCGCTCTGCGGCACCATCGGCAGGCCCTGCCCGCGCGCGCTCTGGGCGACGTACGACAGTGCCATGACGGCCGCGCGGGCGAGGTCGTCGCGGGCCTGCTCCTCGTCGATGTCGAGCAGCGGCTTCAGGCCCCACACCGGGGCCAGCATGGCCAGCGCCGACTGCACGTCGACACGGATGTCGCCCGAGTGCACCGGGATCGGGAACGGCTCGGCCGGCGGCAGGCCGGGGTTGAACGCCCCGTCGACCAGCAGGCCCCACACGTTCCCGAAGGAGACGTGACCGACGAGGTCCTCGATGTCGACGCCGCGGTACCGCAGCGCACCGCCTTCCTTGTCCGGTTCGGCGATCTCCGTCTCGAACGCGACGACTCCTTCGAGTCCGGGTACGAAGTCGGACATCAGGCGGCTCCTCGTGAGGTGAGTCTTCCGGTGAGAGTTCCGGGGGGTGCGGTGATACCCCATACGGCAGGTGGTCATCCAGCACCGTCGTAGGGAGGGAACAGTGACCCAGCCCATGAGTCTGTCGGGTTCCCCCGATGCGGGGAAGCGTGACATCCGGCACACTCCGCCGAACCGGGCAGGAAGGATTACCGACACTCGGTGCCGGGAAGGCTGGGTTGCTGCGGCAGGATGGGGCCCGTGACAGACGCTCTCGATCCAGCAGCTCTCGATCCCGCCGACATGCGCGAGCAGTACCGCACCGCCGTGTTCCTGGAGGCGGACCTCGCGGCCGAGCCGATGGACCAGTTCGACCGCTGGTTCAAGGAAGTGGCCGGCAGCGGTGTGATCCACGAGCCGAACGCCATGATCGTCTCGACGGCCTCGCCCGACGGGCGCCCCTCGTCGCGCACGGTGCTGCTCAAGCACTACGACGAACGCGGCTTCGTCTTCTTCACCAACTACGGCTCCCGCAAGGGCATGGAGCTCGACACCAACCCGCACCTCTCGCTGCTCTTCCCCTGGCACCCGGTCGCCCGCCAGGTCATCGTCACGGGCGTGGCGTCCCGCGTGGGCCGCGACGAGACCGCCGCGTACTTCCGCACCCGTCCGCACGGCTCCCAGCTGGGCGCCTGGGCGAGCGAGCAGTCGTCCGTGATCGCCTCGCGGGCCGAGCTGCTGGCCCGCTTCGAGGAGCTCGCGGCGCGCTACCCGGAGGGCGAGCAGGTGCCGGTGCCGCCGCACTGGGGCGGCTTCCGGGTCGCCCCGGAGACGGTCGAGTTCTGGCAGGGCCACGAGAACCGGCTGCACGACCGGCTGCGGTACGTCCGGCAGGACGCCTCCTGGCGCGTGGAGCGCCTCTCGCCCTGAGGGGATCCCCTCACCCGGTCACGCGAAGTCGATCGCGGCCAGCGCCGGCCCGCCGAAAGCCAGCGCGTACTGGATGAACACCGCCCCGCGCCGGGCGGCGTAGTCCATCACGTCCCGCGGCGCGCACAGCGCCACCAGCCCCACGAGCCCGGACAGCCCGATCGACCACAGCGCCGCTCCGAAGAGGGGGCCGTTGGCGCCATCGCCGGTGTAGGCCTGGTTGATGCCGATGACGAGGGTCGCGACGAAGGCGCCGGCGAGGAGCAGGATCCCGAACCCGGCGAAGATGCGCAGGGCGCTCGTGGACGGGGCGAAGGGATCGTCGGTGGCGGTCGTCTCGGAGGTGGTGGTCGTCATGGCTGCCATGCTGCCGCCCGCGTCCGGCCGCCCGTACCGTGCCGCGTACTCATCTCGTGTGCGGCTCGTACTCAGAAACAGAGCCCCGGGTACGCAGAAGCCCGCGGGCTCTGGTCCCTCCTGGACGGAGGGGTCGGCCGGATGTGCCGACGAGCCCGCGGGCCGGTGACTGCTTGGGATTACGGCAGGAGGCCTGCCGCCTTTGCACAGAGTGCGACAACAGGCCTCAGCCCGCAGTCACCTCACGCATCCGAAAAGAAACCACTTCCGGATCACCTCCTTTCCTGTGTGCCCACACATTAAGAACGGGTCCGGCGGCCGCACAACGCATTTTCGCGAACGGGCTGTGTCCTGGGTCACCTTCCAGTTCAATGACCGCAGGTGAGTACAGGAGAACAGGTTGGGACACGTCCTGCAGGGGGTGCCGGGATGACTGCGTCCAAGAGCGAGACGGCGACCGGTGAGCGCGGATCGGACGAGCTGCTCGCCGCGCTGCTGGACGGGATGGACGCGGCGCTCTGTGCGTTCGACGCCGACGGGGTGGTCACCCACTGGAACCGCGAGGCCGAGCGGATCCTCGGCTGGACCGCCGAGGAGGCCGTCGGGCGGCCCGGGCTCGGCGGGTGGGCCGCGCGGGCCGAGGACGCCGAGGAGGTGCGGGAGCGGCTGGCCGCGGTCATGGGGGCGCCCGGGCGGCAGGTGCACGAGTTCCCGCTGCTGCGCAAGGACGGCGGCCGGGTCCTCGTACGGACGCAGTCGGCGGGCGTGCGCGGCGCGGACGGCCGCCCGGCGGGGGTGTACTGCGCGTTCAGCGAGGTGCACGCGCAGATCGACCTGGAGCGGTCCATCGCGCTCAGCGAGGCGCTGTTCGAGGACGCCGCCTGGGGCGTGGTGCTCGTAGACGTCGACCTGCGCCCCGCCGTCGTCAACGCGCACGCCGCCCGGGCGCTGGGCTCCGGGCGTACGGCGGTGCTGGGACGGCCGCTCGGCGAGCTGGTCGTGCAGGGTGTGGAGGAGCTGGAGGGCGCGCTCCAGCACGTCCTGGCGCAGGGCGCGCCCCGGGAGCTCGCCGAGCTGTGGGTGACCGTGCGGACGGCGGAGGGCGAGCGGCGGCGGTGCTGGCGCAGCGGCTTCCTGCGGCTGGCGTCCCCGCTCGCGGAGGAGCCGGTGCCGCTGGGCGTCGGCTGGCTGTTCCAGGACGTGACCGAGGCGAAGCTCGCGGAACAGGAGGCCGACCGGCTGCGGTTCCGCTCCAGCCAGCTGCACCGCGCGGGCGCGGCGGCGGCGGAGTGCGAGGACCCGATGCAGGCGGCGGCCGTGTACCTGGACTTCGCGCTCGCCGGATTCGCCGACCACGTCGTGCTGGATCTGCTCGACCGGCTCGACCCGGCTCGGGGCGAGCGCCTCATCCGCGCGGCGGCGTCGCCCTCCGGCGCGCCCGGCCCCGTCGCTCGCGTGGCGGGCGGGGGCATCCCCGTGCGGTACGGCCCCGGCCACCCGGCCCTCCAGGCGGTGGACCGCGCCGGTTCGGTACGGGCCAGCGCCACGTCCGAGACCTGGGCCGCGGAACGCCAGTGGCCCCGGGACGCGGCCCACGCCCTCTGCGTGGTCCTGCGCAGCCGGGGCCGCACCCTGGGCGTGGTGACCTTCCTCCGCTGCGCGGCCAGACCCGCCTTCGAGCGCCCGGACGCGGCGTACGCGGAGAGCGTGGCGGTCCGGGTGGCGGGGTCGGTGGACCTGGCGTCGGTACTGGACGGCTGAGGCGTCCCGAACCGCCGGGCCCCCGCCCCGCAGGCCCGGGCGCTACCCCGCGTGCAGCGCCAGCGTCGGTGACAGCCGGGCCGCCCGCACCGCCGGGTACAGGCCCGCCACCGTGCCGATCGCCAGGGTCGCGGCGAAGCCGCCGCCCACCGCCCACGGCGGGACGACCCACGGCAGGCCGCCGGAGGCGGCGTACGCGCCCGTCGCCGCCGCGCCGAGGGCCACGCCCGCGACGCCGCCGAGGCCCGACAGCATCAGCGACTCGGTGACGAACTGCACCCGGATCTGGCCCCGCGTCGCGCCCAGCGAGCGGCGCAGGCCGATCTCGTGGCGGCGCTCGAGGACCGAGATGATCATGGTGTTGGCCACCCCGACCCCGCCCACGAGCAGGGCGATGCCGCCGAGCCCCAGCAGCAGCGTGGAGAACGCGCCCTCCGTCGCCGCCTTGGCCCGCAGCGCCGACGAGGGGTCGGTCACCCGCACGTTCTGCGGGCTGCGGGGGTCCACGGTCGCCGCGAGCACCGCACGGACGTCCCGTACCGACGCGTCCGTGGACCGCTCGTACACCGACGTCGGGTGCCCGTCGAAGCCGAGCAGCTCCTCCGCGGCCGCCCAGCCCACCAGAGCCGAGCGTTCGATCTCCGGCGCGAGCGGCAGCGGGGCGAGGACGCCGACGACCGTGAAGTACCGGTCGCCGAGCCACACCTGCCGGCCCGGCTCGGTGACGCCGAGCCGTTCGGCGGCGACATGGCCCAGCACCACCGCCGGATAGCGGCCGTTGGCGCCGTTCAGCCAGGTGCCGCGCGCCACCTCGCCGCGCAGGACCTCCAGCAGCTCCTCCGTGGCGGCCTTGACCGCGATGCCGCCCGTCTCCTCCTCCGGGATCTTCTCGGAGCGGCGCACCGACCGCGCCACATCGCCCGTCGCGCCGACGTGTTCGACGCCGTCGATGCGGCCGACCATCCCGGGCGCGTCCTTCGGCAGCTTGACCTCCTGCCCGGCGAACATCGACTCGCCGGGCGTCGCCACCAGCATGTTCGTACCCAGTGCGTCCAGCTGGCGCATCAACTGCGCCTTGCTGGACGCCGAGATCCCCACCACGGCGATCATCGTCGCGATCCCGATGGCGATGCCGAGCGCGGACAGCACGATCCGCACGGGCCGGCTGCGCAGCCCTGCCGACCCCACGTGCAGGACGTCGCGCGGCCCGAGCCGCGCCGCCTTCAGCCGTGCCGTCTTCGGCCGCGCCGCCGTCGGTTCCGTACGCGTACGGGAGGACATCAGACCGCCACCTCCCGTACGTCCGCGACGATCCGGCCGTCCCGGATCCGCACCCGGCGCGGCAGCCGGTCCGCCATCTCCGTGTCGTGCGTGATGACGGCGATCGTGGCGCCCTCCGCGTTCAGGCCGCGCAGCAGCTCCATGACGGCCTCCCCGGACGCCGAGTCCAGCGCCCCGGTCGGTTCGTCGGCCAGCAGCAGGTCCGGCTGCCCGACGACCGCCCGCGCGATGGCGACGCGCTGCTTCTGCCCGCCGGACAGCTCGTGCGGCCGGTGCTTCAGCCGGTCGGCGAGCCCCACGCGGGCGAGCGCCTCGGCGGCCAGCGCCCGGCGCCGGGCGCGCGGCAGGCCGGAGTAGAGGAGCCCCTCGGCGACGTTGTCCTGGGCGCTCACCCCCGGCACCAGGTGGAACGCCTGGAACACGAAGCCGATGTGCCGGGCGCGCAGCGCCGACAGGCGCCGGTCGGACAGGGCCGCCACGTCGTGCCCTGCGATCTCCACGCTCCCCGCAGTCGGCCGGTCGAGGGTGCCGACGATGTGCAGCAGCGTCGACTTGCCGGACCCGGACGGGCCGACGATCCCGACGAGCTCGCCCTGCCCGACGGTGAGGTCCACGCCGGCCAGCGCCGTGACGCCGCCCGCGTACTCCTTGGTGACCCCGCAGAGCCGTACGACCGTGCTCACAGGGACGGCACCCCGACCTTCATGCCCTCGCGCAGCCCGCCGCCGCTGACCTCCACGCGGCCGTCGGCGAACATGCCGAGCTCGACCTTCACGTCCCGGCTGCGGCCTTCGCCGTCGACGACCTCGACGCCGAAACCGCCTCCGGGGAGGGCCAGCAGCGCGTTGACGGGCACGGACAGGACGCCTTTGCGGGTCTCGCCGGTGAGGTTGACGGTGACCGGCGACTGGTCGAGAGCCTTGACCTTGTCCGGATCGTCGAACGACACCGTGATGTCGATCTTCGGCGTCTTGTCCTGGGCGTCCTCGCCCGCCTTCGCCGTCTTCCCGACCCCCGTGACCTTGCCCGGTACGACCGTGCCGTCCGGCAGCTCGACCGTGACCCTGGTCCCGGTCTTCGCGAGCGAGCCGTCGGCGACGGGGAGCTGGAACCGTACGGTGCGTTCGGCGCCGGTGACCGTCAGGACGGGTTTGCCCGGCCCGACCGGCTCGCCGACCGCCGCGCCCGCCTCCTTCACCCGCACCGCGCCGGACGCGAACGCCACCTGGTCCGGGCCGATGTGCCCGGTGCGCTTCAGGCCGTGGGACTTCTGCCACCGCTTGACGGCCTCGGCCGTGCCGTCGGTGTACTTCTCGTCGACCGCGAGCCCGGAGCCGTACCCGAGGTCGCGGAGGTTCTCCTCCAGCTCCTCGACGTCCCGCCCCTCGTCGCCCGGCTTCAGCGTCCGGTACATCGGTCCGGTGCCGTACAGCAGGCGTACGGGCGTGCCGTCGACCTCGTACAGCCGCTCGTCGCGCGCGACGGTCGAGCCGGCGCCCGCGATCCAGGTGAGGGTCCCGGAGAGGGGGCCCGCGTTGATACGGCGCTCCTTGGCGTAGCCGAGGGTGCCGGTCCGCCGGCTGCTCTCGCTGAGGTCGCCCCGCTCGACTGCGGCGGTGGCGGTGGCCGTCTTCTCCGGCGCGGACTCCCGCTCCGGCGCGCGGTAGGCGGTGACGGCGGCGCCGCTGCCCGCGAGCACCACCAGGGCGCCGATCGCGACGGCGAGGCGGCGGCGGGTCACCGGGCCTCGCCCCCGCACACCTTCATCGCCTTGTCGAACGTCTCCTTCTCCGGTCCGGCCGTCGGCATGGGCATCGCCTGCTGCGCCGCCCCGTCGAACTTCGGGTCGGGCGTGTTGACGCCGTTCTCCCGCATGCAGCGGGCGAACGCCAGCGCCTTGTCCTTGTCGGCCTGGGTGAGCTCCCCGGAGCTCCCCGTCCCGCCGCCGCCCTTGCCCCGGCACGCCTTGAACGCCTTCTCCATCTGCTCCTGGCTCAGGTCGCCGCCGATGGCGATGGAGCGCGGATCCTGGCCGGGCTTCGGCTCGGGTACGTCGAGGCCCTGGTCGCGCAGGCACTTCCGGTACTCCAGGGCCTGGTCGGCCTTCTTGCCCTCGCCGCTGACGTCGTCGCTCTTGGGGGCTTCGGCGCCGGTGCCGGAGCACGCGGCGGCCAGGACGGCCAGGGCGGCGAGAGCGGTGCAGTGGCGGATCTGTCGGATTCTCATGACCGGGAGCGTGGCGCCGACCGGTGTTTCGTTTCTCTCAGCGCCGCCTTTACACCGACGAAAGGTGCCCCTGGGCTACACAGGGACCCATGCGCGTACTGGTGGTGGAGGACGAGGAGTTCCTCGCGGAGATGATCGCCGAGGGGCTGCGCCGTGACGCGCTCGCCGTCGACGTCGCGGCGGACGGCGCCGAGGCGCTGCGCAAGCTGCTCTTCGGGGCGTACGACGTGATGGTCCTGGACCGGGACCTGCCCGGCGTCCACGGCGACGAGGTGTGCCGCCGGGTGGTGCGGCAGGGGCTCCTGACGCGCATCCTCATGCTGACGGCGTCCGGGACCGTACGGGACCGGGTGGACGGCCTGGGCCTCGGCGCCGACGACTACCTGACCAAGCCGTTCGCGTACGACGAGCTCCTCGCACGCGTCCTGGCCCTCGGCCGCCGGGCCCGCCCCGCGCTGCCGCCCGTCATCGAACGGGCCGGGATCGTCCTGGACACGGCCCGCCGCCACGCCGACCGGGACGGCCGGCCGCTGCACCTGTCCCGCAAGGAGTTCGCCGTCCTGGAGGCGCTGCTGCGCGCGGACGGGGCGGTGGTCAGCGGCGAGGACCTGATCGAGCAGGTGTGGGAGGAGCACACCAGCTACCGCACCAACGCCGTACGGGTCACCCTGAGCAAGCTGCGCGCCAAGCTGGGCGAGCCGCCGGTGGTGGAGACGGTGCCGGGCGCGGGCTACCGGATCGCCTCGTGAAGCTCGTGACGAGCGAGCGCGGCCGGCTGACGGCCCTGTACGGCGGGCTGCTCGTGGTGGCGGGGGTGCTGCTCACGGGCGTGGTGTACCTGCTCGTACGCCAGGGGCTGTACTCGTCGATCAGCACGGCCGTGACGACGGCCGTACCGGGCCGGTCGTTCGACGCCGCGGTGCCGTGGCCGCAGCCGAGCAGTTCGGCGGTACCGGCCAGCCCCGGGCCGGTGCCCCCGGACGCGGCCGTCCGCGCGTACAGGGTCACCCGGGAACTCAGCGACGCCGCAGAGGAGGCCGCGCTGGGCCGGCTGCTCACCGTGTCGCTGACGGCCCTCGGCATGTACGCGATGGCGTCGGTGGCGCTGGCGTGGTGGGTGGCGGGCAGGGTGCTGCGGCCGGTCGCGGTGATCACCGAGACGGCGCGGCGGCTGTCCGGCGAGAACCTCCACGAGAGGATCGGCCTGACCGGGCCGCCGGGGGAGCTGAAGCGGCTCGCGGACACGTTCGACGGGATGATGGAGCGGATGGAGCGGCTGGTCTCCGCCCAGCAGCGGTTCGCGGCCAACGCGGCGCACGAGCTGCGTACGCCGGTGGCGGTGCAACGGGCCGCGGCGGAGATCGGCCTGGCGGGGCAGCCGGACCCGGAGCGGGTGGCCCGCATCCGTACGAAGCTGCTCGCCGTCGCCGAGGACAGCGAGCGGATCATCGACGGGCTGCTGCTGCTGGCCGCCTCCGACCAGGGCCTGGAGCGCCGCGAGCCGGTACGCGTCGACGAGGTCGCCCGCACGGCGGCGGAGGCGCTGGCGGCCGAGGCGGCGCGGCGCGGGGTGACCGTCGAGACCGCGGCGTGGCCGCTCACGGTCGCGGGGGACGCGGTCCTGCTGGACCGCCTGGTGCACAACCTGGTCGCGAACGCCGTCCGCCACAACCGGCCGGGCGGCCGCGTCCGCCTCCGGACGGGCCCGTCGGGCGTCGAGGTCTCCAACACGGGCCCCGAGGTGGCGCCGGACGCGGTCCCGCTCCTCTTCGAACCCTTCCACCATTCCGGGGGCGAGGGCGCGGGGCTGGGCCTCTCGATCGTCGAGTCGATCGCGCACGCCCACGGAGCGACGGCGACGGCCACCCCGAACCCGCCCCCGTCGGGCGGCCTGACGGTCCGGATCCGTTTCGAAAAGCCCTAGTGCCGGAAGAAGATCCGGTCCGCGTACTCGCCCATCACGCGGCCGTTCCACTCGTGCCCGCCGTCGACGTTGCCGGACCGGAGCAGCGGCGGCTCGATGCCGCGGGCCACCAGGGCCTCGGTCGCCGCCGCCATCATCGCCTGCATCAGCGCGCTGGTGACCACCGTGGACGCCGGGGCGAAGGGTGCCTCCACGCCCTCGTGCGTGAGCTCCGCGTCGCCCACCGCGATCTTGGAGTCCAGCACGATGTCGCAGTGGTCCTTCAGGAAGGTGCCCGACGCGTGCCGGGACTTCGTCTCCTCCGCGTACGCCGCCGAGGTCACGCCGACGACCTTCAGGCCCAGCGCCCGCGCGTTCATCGCCATCTCGACGGGGAGGGCGTTGCGGCCGGAGAGCGAGACGACGATCAGCAGGTCACCGGCGCGGGCCGGTGAGGAGTCGAGGACCGCGCCCGCCAGGCCGTCCACGCGCTCCAGCGCGGAGCCGAGCGTGGCGGGCATGACGTCGACGCCGACGACGCCCGGCACGGCGAGCAGGTTCACCAGCGCGAGCCCACCGGCGCGGTAGACCACGTCCTGGGCGGCGAGCGAGGAGTGGCCGGCGCCGAAGGCGAAGAGGCGGCCCCCCGCGGCGACGGTGTCGGCGATGGCGGCGCCGGCGGCGGCGACGTTCTCCGCCTCCTCGTCCCGCACCCGTTGCAGCAGACCGATCGCGGCGTCGAAGTACCGGCCGGCCAGCTTGCTCTCGCCCATGGCTCGGAGCTCCTTCTCCTCGTGGCGCTCGGTCGTCCCGCGCTCACGTTGCGGTCTGGACCATTGGTCTGTCAATACCGGCTCCCCGCCTGCCGAAGACGGTTGTCAGTGCGATGCGTCAGAATTGAGGAAGGGCCAGCGCACGAATCGAGGGGCATGTATGTCCGGACTGATCGACACCACGGAGATGTATCTCCGCACCATCCTCGAGCTGGAGGAGGAAGGTGTGGTGCCCATGCGCGCCCGCATCGCCGAGCGGCTCGACCAGAGCGGCCCGACCGTCAGCCAGACGGTCGCCCGCATGGAGCGCGACGGCCTGGTCACCGTGGCCGGTGACCGCCACCTGGAGCTCACCGAGGAGGGCCGCCGGCTGGCCACCCGCGTGATGCGCAAGCACCGGCTCGCCGAGTGCCTGCTCGTCGACGTGATCGGCCTGGAGTGGGAGCAGGTCCACGCGGAGGCGTGCCGCTGGGAGCACGTGATGAGCGAGGCCGTCGAGCGCCGCGTCCTGGAGCTGCTGCGGCACCCCACGGAGTCGCCGTACGGCAACCCGATCCCGGGCCTGGAGGAGCTGGGCGAGGAGGCCGGCGCGGAGGCCTTCCTCGACGAGGGCATGGTGTCGCTGGCCGAGCTCGACGCGGGCACGGAGGGCAAGACCGTGGTGGTCCGCCGGATCGGCGAGCCGATCCAGACGGACGCCCAGCTCATGTACACGCTGCGCCGCGCGGGCGTGCAGCCCGGCTCGGTGGTCAGCGTGACGGAGTCCCCCGGCGGAGTCCTGGTCGGCAGCGGCGGCGAGGCCGCCGAGCTCGGCGCGGACGTCGCCTCCCACGTCTTCGTCGCCAAGCGGTAGGCGGCAGGGGGCAGCACCCCTTACCTCCGGTTACTTCCGGAATGGCAGCGCACGCGCCCTTCCGCGTGCCACGCTGGGCCCAGGCATATGACCTGAGGTGCGAGCCGGGGCCGCGGGCCCGGGGAGGGAGCACGGGATGCGCCGCACCGGCGTCCGGGGCGCGCGGGTACACCGCGTGCCCCGGTGGCATGGGCCTGGGCATACGGAAAGCCCCGGCGCCTTTCGGCGCCGGGGCCTTGCCTCCCCTGTGCTGACCCGGAGCCCCGAGCTCTCAGGGTCATCCCCCTCGGACCGGTTTTCCCCGAGCGGTCCGCCTCCCGATGAAGATCTCCCCTCGGTCACGCCCGTCAATCCTTGAGCGGCGTCACTCGAACGAGCGGTGTTATGCCCCAGAACCCGATTTTCGAATGCGAGTTCGATACTGTGGGCGCCAGTACGAGACAGCGAGACGGACGAGAGAGAAGGGGGTGCCAGGACGCATGGTGCGACGCATCGACCTGACCGCGGCCGACGGCTTACGCCTCGCCGCCTGGGAGTTCGCCGACCCGCCCAAGGACCAGGCGGCGGGTGAAGCGGTCCCCGGCGTCCTGCTCCTCCACGGCCTGATGGGCCGTGCCTCCCACTGGGCCGGCACCGCCCGCTGGCTCGCCGAGCGGCACCGCGCCGTCGCGCTCGACCAGCGCGGCCACGGCCACAGCGACAAGCCCGCCGACGGCCCCTTCACGCGCGAGGCGTACGTCGCCGACGCCGCCGCCGCGATCGAGCAGCTGGGCCTCGCCCCCGCCATCCTCATCGGCCACTCCATGGGCGCCCTGACGGCCTGGCAGCTCGCCGCCGAGCGGCCCGACCTGGTCCGGGCCCTCGTCATCTGCGACATGCGCGCCTCCGCGCTCGGCGCCGCCTCCCAGCGCGAGTGGGAGCAGTGGTTCCGCTCCTGGCCCGTCCCCTTCGCCACCCTCGCCGACGTACGCAAGTGGTTCGGCGAGGACGACCCCCGGCTGGAACGGCCCAGCCCCGCGCGCGGCGCGTTCTTCGCCGAGGTGATGGCCGAGCGGGAGGACGGCTGGTATCCGCTCTTCTCCCGGCGCCAGATGCTCACCTCCCGTGAGACCTGGGTCCACGACGCCCACTGGGACGCGCTCGCCCAAGTCCACTGCCCCACCCTCGTCGTCCGCGGCCTCGACGGCGAACTGGGCCGCGCGGAGGCCCAGGAGATGGTCCGCGTCCTGCCCCAGGGCCGGTACGCCGAGGTGCCCGACGCCGGACACCTCGTCCACTACGACCGCCCGGACGCCTGGCGCGTCGTGCTGGAGCCCTTCCTCACGGAGCTCGGCGACACCCCCTAGCCCTTGCTGACCGCCGCCAGGATCTCCGGCAGGCGCTCCGCCGTGCGCGGCGCCGCCAGCCGCAGCCCCGCCCAGGTGAGCAGCGCGCCCCACGCGACGCCCAGCGGCAGCACCAGCCACAGCCATGACGCGGCGCCGGTGACGTGCAGCGCGACCGTCAGCCCGATCAGCGGCGCGCTGAGCACCGCCGCCGCGAGCATGCCGCCCAGCAGCGACATCCACGCCAGCCCCGCCTGCCCCGGCGCCACGTTCTTGTAGCCGCTGTCCTGCGGGATGGAGTACGGGAAGCGGGCCGACGCCACCGCGCCCGTGCCCAGCATCGCGCCCAACACCGCGAACGACAGGCCCAGCGCCTCCGGCAGCCCGGCCCAGTCGCCCAGGATCGCCGCCGTCAGGGCCGTCACCAGCACCACGTACGGCACGGTGATGAGCAGCAGCGCGGCGGCGCGCGCCCGCAGCTCGTCGTAGGCGTCCCGCGTCGAGAAGATCGCCATCGCGACCATCCAGAAGGCGGAGGTGTCCTGCCCGAACTGGTTGTACATCTGGATGCCGAGCATTCCGGCCGCCACGCACGCCAAGTAGACCGAGCCCGTGCCCTGCAGCGCGTTGAACAGCGGCACGATCAGCCCGATCGCCAGCGAGGTCACCCACGCCGCCTTGGTCTTGGGGTCCCGCCACACATACCGCAGGCTGCGCTGCATCACCGTGCCCGTACGCCCCTCGGGCCACAGCCGCCCCGAAAGCCCCCCGGCTGCCGCCGACTCGCGGCGCGACGGACGCGAGGCCGCCGCCAGCGTCGAGCCGTCCGGCGTCGTCATCAGCCGCACCAGGCTGCGCCGCCACCCGTACAACAGGCCGGCCAGCGCCACCACGGCCAGCAGCAGCCCGGCCGCCGCCTCCCCGTATGCGCCCTCGCCCGCCGACTCCACCGCACCGAGCGCCGACGCCGGCGGGATCCACCGCATCACCTCCGCGAGCGGCTCCAGCTCCGCCAGCCCGCCCGACCGGGTGAGTCGCTGCACCCCGAAGTTGACGACCTGGGCGCCCACCGCGATCAGCAGACCGCTCAGCACCGCCAGGTCCCGTCCCCGACGCGAGGTCAGCAGCCGGATGTTCGCCGCCGCGACCGCCCGCGCCAGCGCCACGCACACCAGCAGCACCAGCGGTACGGCCACCACCGCCACCACCACGGCGGCCGCCCCGCGCGCCAACGCGAACCCCGCGCCCACCGCCATGCACAGCGTGAACAGCGGCCCGATGCCCACCAGCGACGACACGAGCAACGCCCGCACCAGTGGCCCCGGCCGCAGCGGCAGCATCACCAGCCGCGTCGGATCGAGCGTCTCGTCACCGCCCGGGAAGAACAGCGGTGCCACCGCCCAGCCCAGCGCCAGCACCGCCGTCAGCAACACCACCACCGCGGCCGCCTGCGTGTGCCCGCGCAGCAGCACCAGACCGAGCAACAGCCCCGCCGCGCACACCAGCGTGAACACCATCGACGTGACGTACACGGCCGTACGCCCCGCCGACTGCCGCAGCCCGTTGCGCAGCAGCGACAGCTTCAGCCGTACGAAGACCGAGATCACCGGCCACCGCCCAGCCAGTCGAGCGACTCGCCCGCGTCCCGCCCCCGCGCGCCCACCAGTTCGAGGAACGCGGCCTGGAGGGACGGCGCTTCGCCGCGTACCTCGGCCAGCGTGCCCTGGGCGCGGATCCGGCCGGCCGCCATCACCGCGACCCAGTCGCAGAGCGACTCCACCAGCTCCATCACATGGCTGGAGAAGACCACCGTCGCGCCGGAAGCGGTGTACCGCTCCAGCACCCCCCGGATCGTCTGCGCCGACACCGGGTCGACGCCCTCGAACGGCTCGTCCAGGAACAGCACTTCGGGGTTGTGCAGCAGGGCCGCCGCCAGCCCGATCTTCTTGCGCATCCCGGTCGAGTAGTCCACCACCAGCTTGTGCTGGGAGCCCGCCAGGTCGAGCACGTCCAGCAGCTGCGCCGCCCGCTTGTCCACCTCGTCGCCCGGCAGCCCCCGCAGCCGCCCGGTGTACGCGAGGAGTTCACGCCCCGACAGCCGCTCGAACAGCCGCAGCCCCTCGGGCAGGACCCCGATGCGCGCCTTCACCTCGACCGGGTCGCGCCACACGTCGTGCCCGGCCACCTCCACCCGGCCCTGGTCGGGCCGCAACAACCCCGTCACCATCGACAGCGTCGTGGTCTTGCCCGCGCCGTTCGGCCCCACGAGCCCTATGAACCGGCCCGCGGGCAGCAGCAGGTCGATCCCCGCCACGGCGGTGTGGTCGCCGAACCTCTTCCACAGTCCCTCGACCCGCACGGCGGGCGCGGCGCCCCTCGTCTCGTCGTCCGGCATGGTCACTGCCTTCCGTAGTCCCCGTATCCGCGTACCTGTTGGTACGGGGCCAGCCTACGGACGCCGCCCGGGCCGGTGCAGGGGCCGCGACCGGCAGTTCGCGCTGGTCAGCCCTTCCGGGAGCGGGCAGCGGCCGCCTCGCGCCCGCACGCGTACGCCAGCGGGCTGATGAGCTCCTCGGCGTCGGGCAGCCAGCGGTTGGCGGGCGTCGGGCGGCGGGCCCACTGCACCGCGCCGTGGCCGCCGATCCGGGTCGGCGGGGCCGCGACGTAACTTCCCTCGCTCATCGCGACGAGGTCGATGGAGGTGGGGGACCAGCCCAGCTTCCGCACCAGATCGGCCGCCTTGGCCGCGCCGCCCGGCAGGACGAAGAACTGCATCCGGCGGTTCGGCGTGCAGGTCACCGGGCCGAGCGTGAGGTCCATCCGCTCCATCCGCGCGAGCGCCAGGAAGCCCGCCGCCTCCGGCACGTCCAGCGCGTCGAAGGTGCGCCCCGTCGGCAGCAGGATCGACGCCCGGGGCTGCTTGCCCCACATGCGGCGGGCCGCGACGGCGCTGCCCGTCGCCTGCGTCGCCCAGTCCGGCCGGGCCGGGTGCGCGCCCGGCGCCGGGCAGGCCGTTTCGCCGCACGAGCACCGCTCCGTACCGTCCACCGGCTCCAGCCAGGTGCCGGGGAACACCTCCCAGTGCCGCTCTTCCGCGTACCGCACGGCGGCGTCCAGCATCTGCTCGCCTCGCTGCTGGGGGATCCGTGCGGCGTCCGTGACTCCGATGGTCTCTTCCACGGTCAGCTCAACTACCGGTCAACCGGGGGGTTACGGGGCGCGGGCGGGGAGCCGGAGGAGCATCGATTCGCCATCCGGGGCGCATGGAGGCACGGCCGGGGGCGCGCGGGAGGGCCGGGAGCGGGCGGCGGGTAGCCACAGTCGGTGGGAGCCGGGCCGTAAATATGGCAGTCTCCTGCCATTGCAAGGTATTGCACGTCATTGCATGCCAATGCGCGTCATTGAACGGCATTGCATGGCATGACGCCTGTCTCGGCACAAGGCAGCGATCCGACGTCAACTTCTGCATTCTTCGCATATCAGCCGGGCAGTGATCAACGGACTGATCACCGGCGCAACAGGGGGTAGTCATGGCAGCGAGGCCGCTCGTCGCCCGTCAGCCGAACGAACGGCTGCAGGCTCTCATCCAGGAAGCGGGGTGTTCCAACGCCGGGCTCGCCCGCCGCGTCAACATGGTCGGGCAGGAGCGCGGACTCGATCTGCGGTACGACAAGACCTCGGTGGCGCGCTGGCTGCGCGGGCAGCAGCCGCGCGGGCGGGCCCCCGGCATCATCGCCGAGGCGCTGGGCCGCAAGCTGGGCCGCACGGTCACGATCGACGAGATCGGCATGGCCAACGGCAGGAACCTCGCCACCGGCGTGGGCCTGCAGTTCGCGCCCACGGTGCTCGGCGCCATCGAGCAGGTCTGCGAGCTGTGGCGCAGCGACGTGGGCCGGCGCGACTTCCTGTCCGGTTCGACGGTCGCCGCCTCCGCGCTGGTCGAGCCCAGCCGCGACTGGCTCATCACGGGCGCCGACCCCCACGTGGCACGGCAGACCGGTGCGCGCGTCGGGATGTCCGACGTCGACGCCGTACGGGCGATGACGGACGCGCTGGTGGAGCTGGACCACCGCTTCGGCAGCGGGCACGTGCGGCCGGTGGTCGTGCACTACCTCAACAGCGTGGTGTCCGGACTGCTCGCGGGCTCGTACCGGGACGCCGTCGGCCGCCAACTCTTCGGAGCCGTCGCGCGGTTGACCGAGCTCGCCGGGTACATGGCCGTGGACACCGGCCAGCCGGGGCTGGCGCAGCGGTACTACATCCAGGCCCTGCGGCTCGCGCAGGCGGCGGGGGACCGGGGGTACGGCGGGTACGTACTGGCCGCGTCCATGAGCCACTTGGCGGCCCAGCTCGGCAACCCGCGGGAGATCGCCCAGCTCGCGCGGGCCGCGCAGGAGGGCGCGCGCGGGCAGGTGACGCCGCGGGCGGAGGCGATGTTCCTGGCGGCGGAGGCGCGCGGGCACGCGCTGCTCGGCGACGCGCGCGCCTGCCAGGAGGTGGTGGGCCGGGCGGTGGCCGCGCTGGACCGGGCCGACCCGGAGGCGGGGGACGACCCGGCGTGGATCGCGCACTTCGACCACGCGTACCTCGCCGACGAACTGGCCCACTGCTACCGGGACCTGGGGCGGCCGGAGGAGGCGGCGCGGGCGGCGGGCGACGCGCTCGACGGGCACCCGGAGTCGCGGGCGCGGCGGCGCGCGATTGGACTGGTCCTGCTGGCCACGGCCCAGCTCCAGCAGCGCGAGGTCGAACAGGCCTGCCACACGGGCACCCGCGCCGCGCAGTTGCTCGGCACGCTGCGCTCGTCGCGCGGCGCGGAGTACCTGGAGGACCTCCAGCACCGGCTGGAGCCGTACGCGGACGAGCCGGCGGTCCGTGAGTTCGGCGCGCGGCTGGAGCTCCAGGCCGCCTAGGCCGGTGGGGCCGTTGCCCGTTGGCCCGGCCCCGTTGGCCCGGCTTATCAGCGTTCGCGGAAGGGTTCTTGTTACTGCTGCCACACAGGTGTGCGCGGGCTGGGAGTCACCCGGTAGCGTGAACCGACGATTCCGTAGGTACACACGTAGGAGTCCCGGTGACGCAGAGCGGACAGGGTCAGGAGCCGCACCTTCCGGCGGCGCGGCCCGCGCACGAAGGTGTCGTGCTGCCCGCCGAGGGCAGCCAGACCTGGGGCGCGGGCCAGGGCCCGGGTCCGGCGGGTGCCGGGCCGGCCGGGGGCCAGCCGTGGGGCGGTCCCTGGGGCCCGCCGGGCGGCGGGCAGGAGGCATCTGCGCAGCCGCAGCAGCCGGGGCCCCAGCAGCCCGGGGCGTACCCGCCGGGGCCGTACCAGCAGTACCCGCCGCAGCACCAGCACCAGCAGCCGCTGCCGCCTCAGCAGCACCAGCCGCAGCCCCAGTACGGCACGGTCGCGCAGCCGCTGCCGCCGGAGATGCCCACCGGCGGGGCGTCCGACGCGGACGCCACGCAGTACCTGCCGCCGGTCGCCCGGCCGATGCCGCCCGCCGGGCCCGACGCCGAGGCGACGGCGTACCTGCCGCCCGTTCCGCCGCAGCCGTCCGGCGCGCCGTACGGCATCCGCCCCGGGACGCCCGACGAGCGGCAGCCGCCGGCCGAGTTCGACAACCTCTTCCGCGACGAGCCGGGCGCGGCCGCCACGCAGCACATGCCGCAGCAGCAGTACCCGCAGCAGCCCGCGTACCAGCAGCACCCGCAGCACCAGCCCCCGCAGCCGTACACGGAGGCGTACCAGGAGCCGGCGCCCGCGTCGCGGCGGAGGCCGAAGGTGATGCTCATCGCCGGAGTCGTCGTCGGCTGCGCGGTCGTCGGGCTCGGCGCCGGGGCGCTGCTCAGCGGCGGTGGTGACGACGCGGACGCCAAGGGCGACCACACGAGCGTCGCCGCGGCCACGTCCCCCGCGCCCGCCGACGGCAGCGCCCCGGAGGCCGCCGCCGACCCGGTCAAGGAACAGGCCGAGGCGCTCGACAAGCTGCTCGCCGAGAGCAGCGACAGCCGTGACGCGGTGATCCGCTCCGTCGAGAACATCAAGCGGTGCGACAAGCTCGACCAGGCCGCCTCCGATCTGCGCGGCGCCGCGAACCAGCGCCGCGGCCTGGTGACCAAGCTCCAGGGGCTCAAGGTCGACAAGCTCCCGGACCACGCCGCGCTGACCGCCGCCCTCACCAAGGCGTGGCAGGCGTCCGCGTCCGCCGACGACCACTACGCGACCTGGGCGACCCAGGTGAAGGACAAGAAGGGCTGCAAGGACGGCCGCGCGCGCAACACCGCCGAGACCGCCCGGGCCAACGCGGCGAGCGGGGAGGCCACGGCCGCCAAGCGGCAGGCCTCCGGCCTGTGGAACAAGATCGCCGGTACGTACGGCCTGACCGCGCGCCAGCCCCACCAGCTCTGAGGGAGCGCCGGAAGGAGCGTCAGAGGGAGCGTGCCTCGCGCAGGGTCGCGCCCGTGTCGACGAAGCCCTTCTTCTGCGCGACCAGGCGCCCTTGGCGTACGACCTGGAAGGTGACGCCCCGGTTCACTATCCGCGGGAAGCCCGGCGTGCCGAGCATGTCCTCGTAGCGCCAGCGCAGCTTGGGGGTGAGGCCGCCGGTGTCGACCTCGACGCCGCGGTCGAGGGCGTGGGAGACCTGGGAGGCGGTGATCTCCTCCGTCCGGAGCGCCTCGATCACCCGGCGCAGGACGGTGTACGCGATCCACGTGGTCTGCACGCCCGCGTCGGCCGGGTCGATGCGGTTGTCGCCGAAGGCGTGCTCGCGGACGACCTGCCGCATCGGGGCCCAGGCCGGATCGCCGGCCTCCGGGTACCAGCCGGTGATGTACGCGCCCTCGAAGGGGCCGTTCGCGCCGCCGGTGCGGTCGACGAGCGGCTGGTCGACGCTGCCGAGGACCGAGGAGACCTTGACCTCGCGCCCGTCGGAGGGCAGGCGGCGGAAGGAGTCGAAGAAGTTCGCGGTGCGTTCGCCGAGCGCGGCGGTGACGCAGCCGCCCTCCTCGCCGGCGCGCTTGCGGGACTGCCGCGCCGCGGCCGCGTACTCGCCGGCGTCCTCGGCGGCCGGGATGTCGGCGGCCATACGGTGATGGCGCTGGGCGAGGCCGGAGTTGAGCAGGTGCGGCAGGTTGTCGCCGGTGACGGAGTCGGGCCGGACGAGCGAGACGCGCTCGCACGCCTCGGCGAGCTGCATGCCGTTGCCCGCGAGCAGCGCGGGCTGGCCGCCGTTCACCGGGTAGGAGAGGTAGCTGGTGAACTCGTCGTCGGAGACGCCATACCCGCCGATGTACGGGATGCCGGCGGCCTCCAGCGGCGCCATGAAGGCGCGGCCCTGCTGGCTGTACGAGCCGACGACCGCGACCGCGCCCTCCTCGGCGGCGCGCCGGGCGCAGGCGGCGGCGCCGGCCGGGTCGTTGCGCTCGTTGCAGGTCAGGACGCGGAGCTCGTGGCCGTCGATGCCGCCGCGGGAGTTGACCCAGCGGGCGTACGCCTGGGCCATGGCGGGCATGCCGGGCATGTTGGTCGCGCGGGTGCCTTCCGGCGCCCAGGTCATCACGGTGACGGGGTCCCTGGAGCCCCCCGTGGCTCCAGGGATCACCCCGCAGCCGGTGACGAGACAGGCCGAGACGAGTGCCGTCGCAGCCCTGAGGGTGAGGATCGTAGGGAAGCGTCGTGTGGTCCAGCCGCCGTACCTGCCGTTACCGCTACCGGTCATGGCCCGCACAATTCCGCCCCATGGGTAACGCGGCAGTGTGGACACTTCGACGCAGGGTGACGGTGAGGTGAATTACGGGGTGCGGTCTGTCCGTACTGCGGGGGAACGTACGATCGAAACGTGTCCAGTTCCGTGAACTCTTCCCGTCGCGGCCGTCGCTCCTCCACCATGGGCGGCATGCCGCTCAACGACATGCCGTGGTGGCGCTGGCGCACGAACGTGCGCTCGGCGCTGCACATGCTTTCCGACCCGGTGTTCCACCAGGAGTGCTGGCTGGCCGGCCGTGAGGGGTACGGGGACGTCACCGACGCCGTGTACCGGCTGGTGGAGGACACCTGGCTGGACAACTGGTCCGCCGAGAAGTACGTCGGCACCATATTCAGGGACTCGGCGGAGGCCGCGCTGGTGGACGTCGCCGTGCTGCGGGTGCTGCGGATCATGCACCAGGTCGGGGCGGACGCCCCGGTCTCCACGTACATGGCGCACCACGGCTGGCCGGAGGCGGTGCGGGCGGCGCGGGACGCGCACGTGCGGCTGGCCGTGAACGACGGGGACGACCCGGACGAGCCGCCGCGCCCGCTCGACGTGCTGCGGATCATGACGGGCGCGGCGTAGCCCCGGGGGTGCGGCGTGGCGCTGCCCGGCGGGGGAGTGGTGTCCCGTGTGCCGGACCGGCGGCGGGGGCGCCGGCGGAATGTGGCATCCTGCGAGGATGACTGACCAGTACGTCCTCACGCTCTCCTGCCCGGACAAACAGGGCATTGTGCACGCCGTATCGAGCTACCTCTTCATCACCGGCTGCAACATCGAGGACAGTCAGCAGTACGGAGACCGGGACTCGGGTCTCTTCTTCATGCGCGTCCACTTCACGGCCGAGGCCCCGGTGACCGTGGAGAAGCTGCGCGCCAGCTTCGCGGCGGTCGGGGACTCCTTCGACATGGACTGGCAGATCCACCGCGCCGACGAGCGCATGCGGGTCGTGCTGATGGTGTCGAAGTTCGGGCACTGCCTGAACGACCTCCTCTTCCGCACCCGTATCGGCGCCCTGCCCGTCGACATCGTGGCCGTGGTCTCGAACCACACCGACTTCGCCGAGCTCGTCGCCTCGTACGACATCCCCTTCCACCACATTCCGGTCACGAAGGACACCAAGGCGCAGGCGGAGGCGGAGCTGCTGGAGCTGGTGCGCGGCGAGAACGTCGAGCTGGTGGTGCTGGCCCGCTACATGCAGGTGCTGTCGGACGACCTGTGCAAGCAGCTCAGCGGTCGCGTCATCAACATCCACCACTCCTTCCTCCCGAGCTTCAAGGGCGCCAAGCCCTACCACCAGGCGCACGCGCGCGGTGTGAAGCTGATCGGCGCGACGGCCCACTACGTGACGGCCGACCTCGACGAGGGCCCGATCATCGAGCAGGAGGTCGAGCGGGTGGGCCACCAGGTCACTCCGGAGCAGCTGGTGGCGATCGGCCGCGACGTCGAGTGCCAGGCGCTGGCCCGCGCGGTGAAGTGGCACGCCGAACGCCGCATCCTGCTGAACGGCCGCCGCACGGTCGTCTTCGAGTAAGCCCCTCTCCCCGGTGGCTACATCCGGCTCAGGGAGGCTGCCGCGAAGAGGACGTCCTTGATGGCCTCGCGGTCGCCGTCCTGGCCCACGGCCGCCTCCTCCGGGGAGACGTGCCCTGCCACCAGCTGGCAGAACTCCTCCGCGTCCAGCGCCACCAGCGCGACCGACTCCTCGGCGCAGCCCACCGCCGCCGGGGAGTCCAGCGCGATGTACCAGTGGCCGCCGCCGGAGCCCTCGACCTCCAGGTGGAGCGTCCGGCCCGGGGAGCCGGCCGCGACCAGGTGGCGGGGCGGGGCCGCGAGCCCGGCACGGCGGCGGTAGGCGAGCGCGGCCGGCAGCTGGCGCGCCGCGAGGTCGATCATGCCGTGCAGATGGGCGCCGCTGGGCGGCTTGTAGGGATAGTCGACGGCGTCCGCGATGTCCACCGCGTGCACCCAGCACTCGAAGGCCCGGTCGAGCAGCGAGTCCCGCATCGGCAGCGCGAAGTCGCCGTACGACACGGACAGCTCCGACACGCCGCGCCCGGCGAAGGAGACCGTACGGATCAGCGCGTGGCTCTGGTCGCGCCACGGCTCCCGGATCGCCCGCGTGGGCGGGTGGTGCGCGGCGCGCCAGTACGCCTCGGTGCGCTCCGACGGGTCGACCGGCGCGAGCGGGCCCGGCGGTTTGCCCGGGACCTCCTCCACCAGCGGGTCGCCCAGGCCGAGCGCCGATCCGACGAGGCCGTCCACCGCCAGCAGATGGCCGATGACCCCGGCCACCGTCGTCCGGCGGCCGACCTGCCGCTCCTGCTCGAACCACTTGAGCCGCACCGGCGCGTGCCAGTCGGAGTCGCCGATGTCCCGCAGCAGCGCGTCGAGCCGCGCCGTCTCCGCGTCGTACGGACCGGCCCAGTCGGGCACCGGGATACGGGCCGGGCGGCGGCCCAGGCAGTTCTCCAGCACCCGCGAGCGCAGCAGCGGGTCGAGGTCCAGGTCCCGCTCGTGGTGGAGGAGCGCCACCGCGTCGCGCAGCCGCAGCGCCTCGTCCGCGCACGGCGCGCACTCGGTCAGATGGGCCTCGACGGCCGCGGTCTCCTCGACGGAGCAGGCCGACAGGGCCCACGCGCCCAGCAGTGACTTGAGGATCGTGTGGGGCAGCGCGGGCGGCGCCGGCCCCGGCCCGGGCTCCGGCGCGGGCGCGCCTGCGGGCTCCGGTGCGGATCTCGGTGCGGCGGGCGGCGTGGGCGGCGGAGGCAGCGGGTCGTAGTTGTCGGCGGCCCGGCGCGGAGCCGGTATGCGCGGCGCGCCCCGCACCTCGTCCTCCCCGTCGTCCCGGCTGCCGCCGTCCAAAGGCCCCGTCACAGCGCCCGCCCGTCCACCGGCCGGGTGTTCGCCGTGGAGAGCAGCTGCAGGCCGAGGCGCAGCCGGCGCCGGGCCTCGTCCTCCGTCACGCCGAGATCGGCGGCCGTCTGGCGGTAGTCCCGGCGCTGGAAGTAGGCCAGCTCCAGCGCCTGGCGCAGCGGCGTCGGCATCGACTGCACGATGTAGTCCGCACGGGCGGCCACGGCCGCGCGCCGCACCTTCTGCTCCAGCTCCTCCGGCGTGCCCTCGCCGCGCTCCGTGAACGCGGCCGCCTCCGCCTGCCGCAGCCGGTGCACGGCCTGGCTGCGCGTGAGCCGCGCTATCCAGGAGCGCATGGAGCCCTCGCGTCGCGGGTCGTACGCGTCGGGGTTCTCCCACACGTACCCGAAGACCTCGCGCGTGACCTGGTCCGCGGCGTCCTCGTCGGCGAGGACGCGGTGCGCGGTGTTGTGGACGAGCGAGGCGAACCGGTCGTACAGCTCACCCAGCGCGGCCGCCTCGCCGCGCGCGAGGCGCTGCTGCATCCTGCGGTCCCAGCGCGGTGGTGTGTCCTTCGCCATACGGAGCCCTCCCGGTCCGACTCCTTCCGAATGTAGTGGGCGACACTGACAACGCACCCGCCTTTGCCCGGGAAAGCGTCAGACTGTGCGAACCGGGTTTCAGCGTGGGCGGGTGGGGCAGCAGCCCGCGAAAGGAAGCAACGGCTCCGGTTCGACGACGACGGAAGGTGGGGCGCGTGACGACGCTCACGGTGAACGAAGTCGAGCACGGCGCCTGGACCGTGCTGCACATCAGCGGCGAACTGGACCTGGTCTCCTCGCCCGTGATCCGCCGCCGCGTCCACGACGCGGTCGCCGCCGGCCGCCACGACGTCGTCCTGGACCTGTCCGAGGTGCTGTTCTGCGACTCCAGCGGCGTCGGCGTGCTCATCGCCGCGCGCCGCCTGCTGCACTCCTGCCGCGGCCGGCTGCGCCTGATACTCCCAGCCCAGGGGGCCGTCGAGGGCTCGCACGTCAACCGGGTCCTCGCCGCCCTCGGCGTACGGCGGCTGTTCGCCGTGTACGCCGACGTCGACGCGGCCACCGCCGACGAGGCCGAGCCGCTCTCCGCGTGACGCCGCCGTTTCGCGTGACGTGGCTCGGCGCGTGACGTCGCCCCGTCCGCGTCGTACCCTCCCGGGCATGGACGCAGAGGACTTGTACCAGCGCCGGATCGCCGACCGGTTCGACGCCTTCGACCAGGACGGCAACGGGTATATCTCCCGTGAGGACTTCACCACCGCGGCCTCCCGGCTGCTCGAGGCGTTCGAGACGCCGTTCCGCTCCGAGAAGGGCCAGGCGCTGGCGGTCGGCGCCGAGGCGTTCTGGCAGGGGCTGGCCGGCATCGCCGACGTGGACGGCGACCAGCGGGTGACACGCGCGGAGTTCGTCCACGGAGCGGTCAAGCGGCTGCGGGACAACCCGGAGCGGTTCGCCGAGATCGCCCGCCCCTTCGTGTGCGCCGTGCTCACGGTGGCCGACCGGGACGGGGACGGCCGCGCGGAGGTCGCCGAGCTGGAGCGCGCCCTGCGGGTGCTCGGAGTCGAGCCGCACACCGCGGCGTTGACGGCCGAGTCGCTGGACGTGGACCGCGGCGGGAGCGTCGACAAGGAGGAGGCGGTCATGGCCTTCGCCCGCTACTTCGTCACGAAGGAGACCTGACGGCCGGTCGTCACCGCTTGTGACCGCGTACCGATACCGGGTCGTGTCCTCGCCGCACCCGTCAGAGCCCGGGGTCGGCACCCCGCTCGGGTACGCTCGGTGAGATGCGAGTGG
Organism: Streptomyces sp. NPDC093546; assembly: GCF_044765045.1. Lineage (NCBI taxonomy): Bacteria > Bacillati > Actinomycetota > Actinomycetes > Kitasatosporales > Streptomycetaceae > Streptomyces > Streptomyces sp. NPDC093546. The sequence goes on from NZ_JBIWJG010000003.1 coordinate 253,504, forward strand.
TGCACAGACCGGGGCGTTCCGGCGCCGATGCGCGCCCCTGTTCGACTACCCGCCGTGTGCGTCGCACAGTATGCCCCAGCCGTACTCCTTCGCGCGGGAATATGCCCGAAGCGCTTGTTGCGGTGACTGTACGTCAACCATGCTGTCCCACAGGGAAATCACGTTCAGTGACGGCTGTTTCGGCTGTGGTCGCTGTGAGGCGCGAGGCGATGTGTCCGCCGGTTCGGATGGTGTGAGCGGTGCAGGTGCTTCAGGTTCAGTTGGAGATCGGACCCGATCCCGCCGAGGTGGGGCGCGCCCGGAGATGGGCGCGGTCCCGGCTCGCCGGTTCCGGCATAGGGGAGGACGAGCCGCTGGCCGAGACGTTGGTGCTGCTCATCTCGGAGCTCGTCACCAACGCCGTCGTGCACACCGGCTGCCCGGCCGTGCTGCGCATGCTCTTCGGAGCCGGCTCCGCCGAGGCCGGGACGGTGCGGGTGGAGGTCGCCGACCGCAGCTCCTGCCCGCCGAGGCAGCGCCACGCGGGCGGCGACGACACCAACGGGCGGGGGCTGGAGCTGGTGGACGGCCTCGCCGACCGCTGGGGCTGGCAGGCCGAGGGGGCCGGCAAGCGCATCTGGTGCGAAGTGGACCGGGGCGCACCCGTCGTGACCCGCGGGGCGCGTGAACCGGGTGTGTACGAGCCGTCGTGCGCCGTCACGCCCAGGTCCCTGACGGCACACCCCTCGAATAGCCGTTGACGGCGCGTGGCCGTCTGATCACTCTGGGAGCAGCGATACGCGGCGAGGGGACGCCGAGGACGTGACGACACCCGTGTCCACGTCCTCGGCGAACGCGGATCGCTGCGGTGGCGGCCGCCGTGCCGTGCTCGGGGCGCGCATGAGCGCGCCGCCACCCCTCCCTCACACCGTGGCGTGTCCCGTCCGGAACGTACGCCGGTAGACCGTCGGCGGGACGCCGAGCGCGGCCTGGAGGTGCTGGCGCATCGACTGGGCGGTGCCGAACCCGGCGTCCACGGCCACCTGGTCGACGGAGAGGTCGGTCGACTCCAGCAGGTGGCGGGCGCGTTCGACGCGCTGCTGGGTGAGCCACTGGCCCGGGCTGACGCCGACCTCCTCGCGGAAGCGGCGCGTGAAGGTGCGGACGCTCATCGACTCCCGCTCGGCGAGGTCCCGCAGCTGGACCGGCTCGTGGAGGTGGGCCAGCGCCCACGCGCGGGCGGCGGCCGTGGTGTGGCGCTGAGCGGGCTCGGGGATCGGGCGCTGGACGTACTGCGCCTGGCCGCCGTCGCGGTGCGGCGGTACGACGGTGCGGCGCGCGACGTCGTTGGCGACGGCCGAGCCGTGGTCGCGGCGCACGATGTGCAGGCACAGGTCGATACCGGCGGCGACCCCGGCGGAGGTCAGGACGTCACCGTCGTCGATGAAGAGCACGTCCGCGTCGACCCGGACGGCGGGGAAGAGTTCCTGGAAGTGGTCGGCGGACGCCCAGTGGGTGGTGGCCGGCCGCCCGTCGAGGAGCCCGGCGGCGGCGAGCACGTACCCGCCGGTGCAGATGGCGACGAGGCGGGTGCCGGGCCGGATGTGGGCGAGCGCCGCGGCCAGTTCACCGGTGAGTCTGCCCTCCTCGTAGACCGGGCCCAGTTCGTACGAGGCGGGGATGACGACCGTGTCGGCGGTGGCGAGCACCTCCGGGCCGTGCTCGACGGAGATGGCGAAGTCGGCGTCGGTACGGACCGGGTCCCGGGTGACTCCGCACGTGAGTGTCTCGTACAGGCGGCGGCCCTCGGGGGTGCGGGCGAGGCCGAAGATGCGGTGGGGAATGCCCAGTTCGAAGGGGAGGAGGCCGTCGAGGGCGAGGACGACGACGCGGTGCCGCTGCGGAGAGGCCATGGCCCGATCATAGCGAAAGCTGTCATTCGGGCCAGTGGCCGGTCGTGGGGCCGCCCGGCACAGTGGGTGACGTGACCCAGACAACTCCCGATCGTGTTGGCCGGGCCGAGGCCCCTGCCGCCCGCCCCCGCCCCCGCCCGACCCGCTTCCACCGCGCGTGGTTCGTCGCTGCCGTCACCTTCGTGACGATCATCGGCGCGGCCGCCTTCATGTCGCTGCCCGGCCTGCTGATCGATCCGCTGCACCGGGAGTTCGACTGGTCGCGCGGCACGATCGGCTTCGCCGTCTCGGTCAACCTCGCGCTGTACGGCCTGACGGCGCCGTTCGCGGCCGCGCTGATGGACCGGTTCGGCATCCGCCGCGTCGTGGCCGTCGCGCTGAGCGTCATCGCGGCCGGCTCGCTGCTCACGGTGTGGATGACGGCGGCATGGCAACTCGTGCTGTTCTGGGGCGTCCTCGTCGGCCTCGGCAGCGGCTCCATGGCGCTCGCCTTCGCCGCGACCGTGACCAACCGGTGGTTCGTGGCCCGGCGCGGCCTGGTCACCGGCGTCCTCACGGCGGCCGGTGCCTCCGGGCAGCTGGTCTTCCTGCCGCTGCTGTCCTGGCTGGTGAAGAACGAGGGGTGGCGCCCGGCCTCGATCACGGTCGCGCTGTCCGCGCTCGCCGTCGTCCCCTTCGTCTGGCTGCTGCTGCGCGACCACCCGGCGGACGTGGGCCTCGCGCCGTACGGGTCACCGGAGTTCGTGGCCAAGCCCGCGCCCGTGCCGGGGGCGGCGCGCCGCGCGGTCACGGTCCTCTTCTCGGCCGCCCGCACCGGCCCGTTCTGGCTGCTCGCCGGCACCTTCGCGATCTGCGGCGCCTCGACGAACGGCCTGATGAAGACGCACTTCATCCCGGCCGCGCACGACCACGGCATGCCCATCACGGCCGCCGCCTCGCTGCTCGCGGTGATCGGCGTCTTCGACGTCGTCGGCACCATCGCCTCCGGATGGTTCACCGACCGCTTCGAGGCGCGGCGGCTGCTGGCGGTGTACTACGCGCTGCGCGGGGTCTCGCTGCTGTTCCTGCCGATGCTGCTGGCGCCGTCCGTCCACCCGCCGATGGTGTTCTTCATCGTCTTCTACGGCCTGGACTGGGTGGCCACCGTGCCGCCGACGATCGCCCTGTGCCGCGAGCACTACGGCGACGACAGCGCCATCGTCTTCGGCTGGGTGCTCGCCTCCCACCAGGTCGGCGCGGCCGTGGTCGCCTTCGCGGGCGGCGCGGCCCGCGACGCCTTCGGCTCGTACAACGTGGTCTGGTACGCCTCGGGCGCCCTGTGCGCGGCGGCGGCCCTCATGTCGCTGGTGATCCGGCGCCGGAAGGCCCTCGCCGTCGCGTGAGGCCCGTGACGGGACGTCAACTCGGAACTCAGGCCGATGCGTACAACTGTTCGGCGGTCTCGGTGGTCCAGTACTGCGGTGATCCACTCGACGGATCGCAGCAGGAGCGGATCCGGCGAGCGGATCCGCCGAACACCGCAGGGAGTCACATGACAACGCCGACGCCTTCCGCCGGGCGAGTCCGCGGCCGCACCGTGCGCCTCGGCGCCGCGTGCGTGGCCGCGGCCGGGCTGGTCACGGTGGGGATGGCCACGCCGGCGCTCGCCGACAGCGACCAGTTGTGGATCGTGGCACCGTACGAGGCCGTGGTGCCCACGGCGGCCGGCCCCGGCCAGGAGCCCGCGACCCGCACCCTCGGACTCGGGCTCTACCACGACCACAGCGGCTTCCAGGTGACCGACGGCCGCCTCACCGTCGACGTCTCCGGCCTGGCCGGGGTCGCCGACGTCGTATGGCCCGAGAACTGCGCGCCCTCCGGCACCACCGCCGTGTGCAGCGTGCCGGAGGTGCCGCTGACCGGCATCACCTCGGTGCCCCTCCAGATCCGGGCCGCCGCCGACGCGGCCGCCGGGGCCAGTGGCCGCATCACCTACAGCGCCACCGCCGCCACCACGATGGAGGGCGGACAGCTCACGGCGCCCGAGGGGTACGAGACCACCGTCAAGGTGGGCGCCGGGCCCGACCTCGTCGTGGAGCGGCCCGCTCCGGTCGAGGGCGTCCAGCCGGGCAGCACCGTGCCCGTGCCGTTCTCCGTCGTCAACAACGGCAACCAGCCCGCCAACGGCCTCCAGGCCACCTTCTACGTGACGCGCGGCCTCGACCTCGGCACGGTCGACCCCCGGTGCACCAGCACCCCGGTCGGCGAGGGCGGCACCGTCAAGCCCGTCACCCGGGTGGACTGCGCGTTCGACGACGTCCTCGCGCCCGGCGCGACCTTCACGCTGCCGCAGCCGCTGCGCGCCACCGTGGCCCCGTACGCCCTCAACGAGCGGGTCGACCTGAACGTCTCGGCACGCGGCGGCGCCGAGGACCTGGCGCCCGAGGACAACGGCGCGGTCGTCGGGGTCCAGGCCGTCAACACCGCCGACTTCGCCGTGCGCGGCGCCAAGGTGAGCGGCGCGGCGGGCGAGACCGTCAAGGCGGCGCTGACCTTCCGCAACCGCGGCCCGGCGTGGATCGCGAACCTCGGCTCCGGTGACCCGGTCGGCCTGGTCGACCTCACCGTGCCCCAGGGTGCCACCGTCACGTCCGTACCGGAGAACTGCCAGCCCCGCACCCTCGACGGCAGCTGGTACGAGGGCGGTCCCGCCGGCGCCCCGCGCTATGTGTGCGACCTGCCCATGTGGGTGGCCGAGAACCAGACCGTGACGTTCCCCTTCGAGCTGCGGATCGACACCGTCATCGCGGGCTCCGCGGGCGCGGTGGCCCTGAAGCCCCCGTACGGCACCCAGCCCCTGCCCTTCGACCCGAACCACCGGAACGACACGTCGAAGCTGGTGCTGAACGGCTGATCCGACGGCGATAGCCCATCGCGGTAGCCGACCGCGAATAACAGTTCGCGGCCTCGGCCGCCGGGTCGAAGAATGGTGTGCATGTCACACACTTTCGACGACCTGGTGGCCGAGGCCGACGCCGTATCGGTGGAGGGCTGGGACTTCTCCTGGCTGGACGGCCGGGCCACCGAGCAGCGCCCCTCCTGGGGGTACCAACGGGTGATGAGCGAGCGGCTCGCCGACCCCGGTGTGTCCGCCGCGCTGGACATCCAGACCGGCGGCGGCGAGGTCCTCGCCGGGGCGGTGAGGTTCCCGCCCACGATGGCCGCCACCGAGTCGTGGCCGCCCAACCTCGTCAAGGCGACCCGGCTCCTCCACCCGCGGGGCGTGGTCGTCGTCGCCGACCCGGACGAGCCGCCGCTGCCGTTCGCGGACGAGGCGTTCGACCTGGTCACGAGCCGCCACCCGGCGACCGTGTGGTGGACGGAGATCGCGCGGGTGCTGCGGCCCGGCGGCTCGTACGTCGCCCAGCACGTCGGGCCCGCGAGCGTCTTCGAACTGGTCGAGTTCTTCCTGGGCCCCCAGCCCGAGGAGGTCCGCCGGGGCCGCCACCCCGACGACGAGAGCGCGGATGCCCGCGCCGCCGGCCTGGAGATTGTGGACCTGCGCAGCGAGCGGCTGCGCACCGAGTTCCACGACATCGGCGCCGTCGTCTACTTCCTGCGCAAGGTCATCTGGATGGTGCCCGGCTTCACCGTCGAGGCGTACCGCGACAAGCTGCGCGAGCTGCACGAACGCATCGAGGCGGAGGGGCCGTTCGTCGCACACTCGTCCCGCTCCCTGATCGAGGCGCGCAAGCCGGCCGCCTGACGTTCGTCGCGGGGGCGGCGACGGCCTGACGTCAGAGGGCGGCGGTGGCGGCGGTGACCACGGTGATGGCCACCAGCGCCGCCTGCATGTTCCGGATGGCCTCGCGGACGCCGTCGCCCGCCCACTGGCCCTCGGCGATCTCCGCCATGCGGGCCTCGACCTGCTTGCGCGGCAGCTCGGGGAAGGCCAGGTGGTGCAGGCGCGCCGCGTGGAGCAGGGCGACGAGGCCGCTGGTGCGCTCGTCCGGCTGCGCGCCCTCCAGGACCGCGGACGCGAGGCGCTCGCGCAGCTCGCGCTCCACCGAGCCGTCGGCCTCCGGATAGCGCCGTACCGGGAAGAGTCCGAGCACCCGGTGCCGCTCCTCGACCACGAGACCGCGCTCGCACAGGCTCTCCACCGTCGCCTGCGTGGCCTTCGACTGGTCCTTGGCCAGCCAGTCGGTGACCTTGCGCCCGCGGTTGCTCCGCGTCCACTCCGCGAGCAGCCGCAGGCGCCCGTCGAGCAGCGTGTCTCCCGTCGGCGTGGTGTCGACCACGGCCAGTCGCTCGCCGGTCACGGTGACGCGCCCCGCCATGGTCAGCTCCAGCAGGATGCCGCCCGCGACCGCCCAGGCGGCGGATGCCCGTTCCTTCGTGGCACCCGACTCGTCGTCCAGTGACAGCAGCGCGATCTCCTCGCCCAGCGTGACGGCCATGCGTATCCCCCTTGGTCGTGTGCGGTCATAGGTGTCGACGTCGGGGAGGGCCGTGGGGTTGCGCGGCGCGGGACGCAACCTACGGCCAGAGCAGTTCCCGCTCCCACGCGGTCGCCTCGTGCGCCGTCGTACGCCGCCGGTAGCGGAGCCGTACGTGGCGGCGGCGGGCGTCGCCCTGGAAGAACTCGACCTCGTCGGGGGCCAGCACGTACAGCGTCCAGGTCTTCACGTCCGCGTCCGGCTCCGCCTCCGCCTGGACCCAGGCAACTTCGCTCGCCTCCGTCAGGGTGGCCAGGGAGTCCAGGACCTCGCTCTGGCGGCCCACCAGCGCGGCGGCCAGCGCCCCCGTCGTACGGGCGTGCAGGTCGGCGTACGCCTCCTCGGCGGGCGCGGGGGTCACGCGGCCGCGGACCCGGACCTGGCGGCCCTGGACCGGCCAGTAGAAGGTGACGGCGGCGTGCGGGGCGGCGGCGAGCTGGCGGCCCTTGGCGCTGGTGGCGTGCGAGGCGAAGTGCCAGCCGCGCTCGTCCGCGTCGTGCAGCATCACCGTCCGTACGTCGGGGCGCCCGTCGGCGTCGACGGTGGCCAGCGCCATCGTGTGCGGCTCGGTCTGCCCGGCGTCCGCCGCGGCGGTGAACCACGCGCGGAACAGCGGCAGCGGCGCCTCGGGCGCGCTGTCCGGGTCGAAGTCGGGCAGGTCCGTGTCCCATACGCGCAGGGAGCGGAGGGTTTCGTGGAAGCGCTCTGTCATGGGGACATCATCGGCGCCCGCGCGCGACAGGACAGGCGGCAGGCGGCGGCAGGCGGCGCGTGGGACCCCGGTGGGGGAAAGCGTGGGCTACTTGGTGGGCTTCTTGCCGGTGACGCCCAGGTGCACCAACAGCGCCAGGTTCGGCTTGAGTTCGTTCTGCTTGACGCCCCAGGTCTGGAACGCCTTCTGGTGCGAGGCGACCGCCGCCAGCATGGCGACCAGGGCTCCGGCGATCGCCGCGGGGTTGACGTCCTTGTCGACCCGGCCCTTGGACTGGAGCTCCTTGACCGCGTCGGTGAGGGAGCTGGTGACCGAGCCGAGGATCTTCATGCGGAGCTTGTAGAACCGCTTGTCGCCCTCCGCGGCGCCGAGGTCCACCACCCGCAGCAGCGCGTCGTTCTTGCGCCAGAAGTCGAGGAACCCCTCGACCAGTTCCTCCGACGACTGCCATCCCGCCTTGCCGACCCAGGTGCGGCCGGAGGCGAGGTCGGAGAGGGCCCCGCCCTCCTTCGTCATCTCCTCCGCGATCTCGAGGACGGCGCCCTCGACGTCGGGGAAGTACTGATAGAAGGTCGCGGGGGACGTGCCCGCCTTCCGGGCCACGTCGATGACTTTGACGTCCCGGTACGGCGAGGAGCGGAGCATCTCGCTGAGGCAGTCGAGCAGCTTCTGCCGCGTCGCCTGGCCGCGTCGGCCGGCCACACGGCCGTCGACGGTGCGTACTTGTCCTGTCATGCCGTCAGCTTACCGAGGGGGGATCAGGGCGCTATTCGGCCGACTGCAAATGGGGTGCGGGCCTCTCCGGGGCCCCGTGACGCAGGTGCCGCAGGTGCCTACGGGCGGTTACGGAGGGCCCATATGGGCCTGTGTACAGGGATTCTCCGGCAGGGACGGCTCAGGGTGCGCCTGCGGTGCGCTCAGGCCCCTCCAGGTCCGCCGAAGGGCAGTTTCCAGCCAAGTAAGATTATCAACAGGCTGTGGAAAACTTCCGTGGACAAGCGAGCGGTACCGGCGGCGCGCCGTTAACTTGACTCTGGGGCCCGACGAGGAAAGGGATCAGCTCCATGGCCGCATTCACAGAGGGCACGCCGTGCTGGGTGGACGTGATGCTCCCCGACCTCGCAGCGGGCAAGCGCTTCTACGGCGATCTCTTCGGCTGGACGTTCGACGGCGGCGACGAGGCTCACGGTGACTACACCAACGCCTACAGTGACGGTCAGCGCGTGGCGGGCCTCGCGCCCAAGCGGGACGGCCGGATGCCCACCGTCTGGGGCGTCTACTTCGCCACCCCCGACGCCGCGGCCACCAGCCGCCGCATCCTGGAGGCGGGCGGCCGGATGGTGACGAACCCCGTGCCCGTCGGCGCGTACGGCACCATGGCGCTCGCCGTCGACCCCGGCGGCGCCGTCTTCGGCCTGTGGGAGGCCGGGGAACACAACGGCTTCGAGAGGCAGGGCGAGCCGAACTCCTTCTGCTGGACCGAGGTCTACACCCGCCAGAAGGACCCCGTCGACTCCTTCTACGAGACCGTCTTCGGCTTCCAGGTGCGCGACCTCGACGACGCCTCGATCGACTTCCGCGTCTGGTCGCCCGCCGGTACGCAGGCGAGCGACGAGAACGCCATCGGCGGGCGCAGCGTGATCACCGACGCCTTCCCGGCCGAGATGCCCGCCCACTTCCTCGTCTACTTCGCCGTCGAGGACTGCGACGACACGGCCGCGGCCGCGCAGCGGCTCGGCGGCCGCGTCACAGAGCAGCCGTTCGACACCCCGTACGGCAGGATCGCGGTCCTCGCCGACAACCAGGGAGCGGTCTTCGCCGTGCTCGCCGAACCCAAGGCGGCGTAACGGCCCTGCAAGCCTCCACTCACCTCACCGCTGTGTCCGGATCGAGGTGAGACACCCCGATCCGCCCCCGGGTTCGCAACCACCGCCTCGGACAGGAAGAATCAGGGGCGACGGGGCCGTACCTTGATGGCCCCTACGGGGAGGTGGCAGGCAAGTGGAGCAGCTCACGCAGCACGACCCGAGGCGGATCGGTCCCTTCGAGGTGCTCGGCCGGCTCGGTGCCGGCGGCATGGGCCTGGTCTATCTGGCGCGGTCGGCGTCGGGGCGGCGCGTGGCGATCAAGACCGTACGGACCGAGCTCGCCGAGGACCAGCTGTTCCGCGTCCGCTTCACGCGGGAGGTGGAGGCCGCGCGGGCGGTGTCCGGCTTCTACACGGCGGCCGTGGTGGACGCCGACCCGAGGGCGGCGGTGCCGTGGCTGGCCACGGCGTACGTCCCCGCTCCCTCCCTCGAAGAGATAGTGAACGAGTGCGGCCCCCTGCCCGCCCCGGCCGTGCGCTGGCTGGCGGCCGGTATCGCCGAGGCCCTCCAGTCCATCCACGGCGCCGGACTCGTCCACCGCGACCTCAAGCCGTCCAACGTGCTTGTCGTGGAGGACGGGCCGCGCGTCATCGACTTCGGCATCGCGTCCGGCGTCTCCAACACCCGGCTGACGATGACCAACGTCGCCGTGGGCACGCCCGCCTACATGTCACCCGAGCAGGCGAAGGACTCGCGCAGCGTGACGGGCGCGAGCGACGTCTTCTCGCTCGGCTCCACGCTGGTCTTCGCGGCGACCGGGCACGCGCCGTACCACGGGGCGAACCCGGTCGAGACGGTCTTCATGCTGCTGCGCGAGGGCCCGGACCTGGAGGGGCTGCCGGACGAGCTGCGCCCGCTGATCGAGTCCTGCATGCAGACGGAGGCCGCGCTGCGGCCCACGCCCGCGGACCTCCAGGCCCAGCTGGCGCCGCACCTCTTCGGCTCCGGCAGCGACGACAGCGGTACGGCGTCGGCGTGGCTGCCGGCCCGGGCGACCGCGATGATCGAGGCCCGCCGGGGCGGCCGCCCGACCACCCCGCCGCCTCCCGCTCCCGCGCCCCCGGCCCCGTCGGCACCGCCCGCGCAGGCCCCCGCCCAGGCCCCCGCGCCCGGCCGGGACTGGGACGCGGCCTGGCGCGCCGACGCCGCCGACGGCCGCAGCGGCGGCGCCGTCGATCCCCGTACGGGCCAGATGGCACCGCCGGCACCCGCGCCCGTGCCGGACCGGGCGGGCGTGCGGCTCCCAGGTGCCCGGGTCCCCATCGGCCCCGGCCCCCGGGTCTCCGACACGCGCACCGCGCTCGCCGCGGCGGGATCCGCCGGACCCGCGACCACCGGCTGGGTCCGCCCGCCCGCAGGCCTGCCGAACGGCGCCGAGCCCGCCCCGCCCAGCGGCCCGCCGCTCCCGTCGGCCCCACCCGCGCAGGCCGCGCCGCCCGCGCCCGAGAACGCCGGGCCCGGCCACTGGCGCCCCTGGCGTTTCCGCATGTCGAACGACGTGTGGGGCACGCCCGTCGTCGACGGCGACCTGCTCTACGTCACCTCCTTCGAGGTGCACGCCCTGGACGTGGCCAGCGGCCGCCGCCAGTTCAAGACGCGGGACGTGGCCTGGTCCATGGCCGTGGCCTCGGGCCGTATCCACGCCTCCGACGGGCCGTCCCTGTACGCGCTCGACGCCCTCGACGGCAGCGAGCGGTGGCGCCTGATGACCGACGCCTGGGTGTACGCGCTCAAGGTCGACCGCGGCACGGTCGTCACCGCCACCCGCGGCGGCGGCGTCCAGGGCTGGGAGGCCTCCAACGGCACCAAACTGTGGGAGATCACCGGCGCGCAGACCGACTTCGAGACGCCCGAGGGCGGCCCCGTCCTCCACGGCGACACCGTCTACGTCTGGCAGGACGCCCGCCTGCGCGCCCTCGACGCCCGCACGGGCACCGAGCGCTGGTCGTACCCGATCGGCGACGCCGCCTCCTGCGGCGGCGTGCCGGTGCGCGTCACCCCGGCGGAGGACGGGTACGTCTACGTCGCCGCCGGCACCCGGGTGCTCAGCGTCGACATCATGTCCGGCCACGTGCGCTGGCACTTCGAGGCCCCGGCGGTCTTCCTCTCGCCGCCCGCCTTCGCGCCCGGCCCGGCGGTCACGGGCGGCGGCGTGTACCTCGCCGACTACCTCGGCACGGTGTACGCGCTCGACGCCACGACCGGCAAGGACCGCTGGCGCATCGCCACCGAGTCCCGCCCGTCGACCGAGCCCGTCCTCGTCGCGGACGGCAACATCCACGTCGGCAGCGGCAGCGCCGTGTACACGCTCGACGCGGTCACCGGGACCCCGAAGTGGCGCTTCGCGGCGGGCGGCAGCGTCATCGGCAGCCCGGTCGTCGCCGACGGCCGCCTCCACTTCGGCTCGGCGGACCACGTCCTGTACACCCTGGACGCGAGCGGCGGCCAGCTGCGCTGGAAGCTCACGACGGGCGGTGAGATCACCGGCTCGCTGGTCGCGCGCGGCGGCGTCGTCTACGCGTGCAGCAAGGACCGCTGCGTGTACGCGCTGGACGCGGTGAAGGGCACGGCGACGGGACGCAGCGCCCCTTAGCCCCGGTGCGGAGGTCCCGGCCCCTCGGGGCCGGGCCCGACGTACCCGTCGTCCCGGGGCGCGTCGTCCCGGGGCGGGCCCTCGACGTACGGCTCACGGTGCTTGCGGCGGCGCGGGCGGCCGCGCATCACCGCGGCGCCGAGCAGCAGCAGCGCCCCGCCTGCCAGAGCGATGACCACGCCCCAGCCCACTCCCGCGCTGCCCGGGTCGTCGAAGGCCAGCCCGTCCGCGACCTGCGCCTGCCGCACCATCCACAGCACGGTGAAGCCCAGCACGACCAACCCGGCCAGCCCGACCAGCGCCCGCGAGCGCGCCACGATTCCGACGAGCGCGACCAGCGCGCCGACGGCGAGCGGCAGCAGGATCGACATCCACAGGTCCGACCGGGTACCGGTGATGCCGGTGAAGAGGTCGGCGACGCGGTAGTCACGTCCGAGACGGCCGTCGTACCAGGCACGGAAGGGGCTCCAGACGGCGGCCGCCGCTCCGACGAGAGCGAGCGCACTGCCGATGACGTTACGCATCATCGTCGGCCTCCCTTGCGGTCCGGCTCTCGTCCCCGACGCTACGCCGGGCCGGGGATCGCCGCCACAGGACGACGGAAGGGCCGGACCCGTAGGTCCGGCCCTTCCGTGTGCCGTGCCACGTACCGCGGCCGCGGCGGCTCCCCCTCCGCACCGCCGCGGCCGCACCCCGTCGTGACAGAGGTCTGGGTCAGCTCTCCTTGGCCGGCGGCGCCGGCATGTGGTGGTCACCCATGGTGGTGATCGTCTCGTCGGTGGTGGCCGGGACGGTGGCCGGGGCGGTCGCCGGCGGCGCCGGCATGTGGTGGTCGCCCAGGGTAGTGACGGCGGGCTCCTTGGCCGGCGGCGCCGGCATGTGGTGGTCGCCCAGGGTAGTGACGGCGGGCTCCTTGGCCGGCGGCGCCGGCATGTGGTGGTCGCCCATGGTGGTGATGTCGTCGAGGTTCTTCTTCGCGGAACCGCTCATGTCTGTTCCCCCGTGGGATCGCTGTGCTGGTGTGAACTGTCTTCTGCCCGGCGACTCCCCCGAGGGCCGCCGGACAGAAGGTTAGGGGACCACTCGCCCCCCTCCGAGCTGGAGGTCCCGGCGATCCGTCCGCTCCCCCGTCGCGACGGATCGACTGGTTCCGAGCATGCCGGACCGGCATAAACACTTGATGAACGCCCTGATCGCAGCCCTGGGTCGTGTCCGCCGGGCCGGGTCCGCTAGGCGGTCGTGAGGTCCGTGAGGAGCTCCCGGACCTCAGCGGCCTCCGGGGCGCCCGACTGCTCGTGCAGGGAGAGCGCCTCGCGCCAGCAGGCGCGCGCACGGTCCATCTGGCCGAGGCTGTCCAGCGCCTTCCCCAGCGTGGTGAGGACGTTGCCGCGGGTGCGGTCGCCGCCCATGCAGCCTATGGCGAGCGCCTGTTCCGCGTGCTGGGCCGCCTGGGCCGGGCGCCGCGCGGACAGGTGGGCCTCCGCGATGCGGAAGTGGGTCGTCCCCGCCCACAGGCGCTGCCGGTTCGTCTCGAAGCCGTGCAGCGCCTTGTCCAGCTCCGCCAGGGCTTCCGTGTGGCGGCGCGCCTGGGTCAGCGCCATGCCCAGGGCGTAGCGGGCGTTGGCCAGGCGCAGGGTGTGTCCTATCTGTTCGTAGAGGTCCGCGCCCTGCCGGGCGAGGGAGATCGCCTGCTCCACCTCGCCGTTCGACAGCCGGATACGGGAGAGGTTGCACAGGGCGCTGGCCTCGCCGGGCCGGTTGCCGTCGAGGCGGGACCTCTCCATCGCCTTGACCAGGTGCCCTTCCGCGTCCTCGTGCCGCCCCTGGATGGCGGCGATGATGCCGCGGTCGTTGTCGGCCCAGTACACCGGAGCCGGGTCCTGTGCCGCGAGCCCGAGGAGCGAGGCGTTCTCCGCCTCCCGGTCCGCCTCCTCGTAACGCCCCGCCACCAGGTGGACGTTGGTCATCGAGGTCCGGGCCCGTGCCTCGACCCGCGGGTCCCCGGCGGCGACGGCGGCTTCGAGCGCGGTGCGGGCGGCGGTCTCGTACACCTTGGAGTTGGCGCCGGACTCCGCGAGGTCCTGGGCGGCCCACAGGAGGTCCACCGCGGTGGAGAGCCGGGGCCCGGCCGTCGACTGCCGTGCGCACGCCAGCAGGCAGTTGGCCTCGGTGTACAGCCAGTCCAGCGCCTGGTGGCGGTCGGAGAACTCCAGACCGGGGTAGGCCGCGGGCCTGAGGTGGTCCACCATGCGGTCGCCCGGCCGCTGCACGGCGTACACCCGCGCCGCCGTCGCCAGGTAGAAGTCCAGCAGCCGCGCCATCGCGTGCTCCCGCTCCGACGGCGGCTGCTCGTCGCGTTCGGCGCACGCGCGCGCGTAGAGGCGTACGAGGTCGTGGTAGCGGTAGCGGCCCGGGGCGGCGGACTCCAGGAGGGAGGTGTCGACCAGGCACTCCAGGATGTCCTCGGCGTCCTGGAGGGGGAGGTCCAGGACCGCCGCCGCGGCCGCGAGGGAGATGTCGGGGCCGTCGGCGAGGCCCAGGAGGCGGAAAGCGCGGGCCTGGGCGGGCTCGAGCTGGCCGTAGCCCAGCTCGAAGGTGGCCTTCACCGCGAGGTCGCCCGCCTGGAGCTCGTCCAGCCGGCGGCGCTCGTCCGCGAGCTTGGCCGCGAGGACCGAGACCGTCCACGTGCGGCGCGCCGCCAGCCGGGAGGCGGCGATGCGGATCGCGAGGGGCAGGAAGCCGCACGCGGCCACGACGTCGAGCGCCGCCTCGCGCTCCGCGTGCACCCGCTCCACCCCGACGATCTTCGTGAAGAGCTGGAGCGCCTCCTCCGGCGACATCACGTCGAGGTCCACGAGGTGCGCGCCCGCGAGGTCGACCATGCGGACGCGGCTGGTGACGAGGGCCGCGCAGCCGGCCGCGCCGGGCAGCAGCGGGCGCACCTGGGCGGCGTCCCGCGCGTTGTCGAGGAGGAGAAGCACCCGCCGCCCGGCGAGCGTCGAGCGGTAGAGGGCGGCGCGCTCCTCCAGGGTGTCGGGGACGGCGGAGTCCGGCGTGCCGAGGGCGCGCAGGAAGGCGCCCAGCACGGTCTCGGGCTCGGCGGCCCGCGCGCCCGCGCCCTGGAGGTCGACGTACAGCTGGCCGTCCGGGAAGTGCGGCCGGGCCTCGTGGGCGACGTGCACCGCGAGGGTCGTCTTGCCGACGCCGCCGATGCCCGCGAGCGCCGACACGGCCATGACGGAGCCCTCGGCGGTCGCCAGCCGGTCGCCCAGCTCCCGTACGAACCCGGCCCGGCCGGTGAAGTCCGGCACCGTGGCGGGCAGCTGTGCCGGGCGGGACGGGGCGGGCGCGGTGGGCGGCTGCTCCACGGGGCACGCGAGCTCCTCGTCCGCGCGCAGGATGCGCTGCTGGAGCCGCGACAGCTCGGGCCGTGGGTCGACGCCCAGCTCGTCGGAGAGGAGCCGGCGGGTGTCGGCGTACACGGCGAGCGCCTCCGCCTGCCGCCCGCTGCGGTACAGGGCCAGCATCAGCAGCTCCCGCAGCCGTTCGCGCAGCGGGTGCGCGGCGGTCAGGGCGGTCAGCTCGGAGACCGCCTCCGCGTGGTGTCCGCACTCCAGGTCCAGGTCCAGCCGGATCTCCAGGAGCGACAGCCGCCACTCCTCCAGGCGGGCGCGCTGCGTCTCGGCGTACGGCCCGGGTACGGAGGCGAGCGGCTCGCCGTCCCACAGGCCCAGCGACTTGTTGATGAGGACCCGCGCCTGGCCCCGCTCGCCGGCCCCCCGGGCCTTCTCGGCCTCGGCGGCGAGCTCCTGCGCGACGTTGAGGTCGAGGGCGTCGGAGCGGCCGCGGATGGCGTACCCGCCAGACTCGCTGACCAGGACGCCGTCCGGCAGGACCTTGCGCAGGCGCGAGGCGTACGTGCGCACCGCGGCGAGCGCCTGCGAGGGCGGTTCGTCGCCCCAGATGGCGTCGATCAGCTCGGCGGCCGTGGCCGTACGCCCGTCGCGCAGGAGCAGCGCGGCGAGCAGGGCCCGCTGCTGCGGGGACCCGGAGGGCAGGGGTTCGCCGTCGTACCAGGCGCGGACGGGGCCGAGCACGGCGAAGCGCAGGTCGCCGCGTGCGTCACCGCGTACGTCGGCGGGACCCGGACGCGGAGCGCGTCGCTGCTCCGGCACTCGCGGGCCGTTTTCACGGTCCATAGCTCCCCCTGCCCCGTACCGCTGGATTCGCCCTCGACAGTCTGCCTTGTCGATGGCGTATGCGTCAGCAGGGGGTGACGCTCTGCACAAGGTCGTGACAAGTCCTCCGGGAGGCGGCCCGGGAGACGGCCGGGCAGAGGTCAGCCGGAGCCCTCCGGCGCCCGCGCGCGGCGCGGCTTGGCGCGGAAGTGCATGCGCTCCCCCTGGCGCCCGAGCAGGCTGAGGATTTCCACGGGTCCGTCGCCCGCGGAGCCGAACCAGTGCGGCATGCGGGTGTCGAACTCGGCCGCCTCGCCCGCCCCCAGGATCAGGTCGTGCTCGGCCAGCACCAGCCGGAGGCGCCCGGCGAGGACGTACAGCCACTCGTATCCCTCGTGTACGCGCGGGTCGGGCTCGCTCTTGTCGGCGGGGATGACGACCTTGAGCGCCTGGAGCGGCCCCGGCTGCCGGGTCAGCGGGACCACCACCTTGCCGTCGTGCGCGTGGCGCGGCGCGAGGCGGACGCGCGGGTCGCCGACCTCGGGGGCGCCGACGAGCTCGTCGAGCGGGACCTGGTGGGCCTGGGCGATGGGCAGCAGCAGCTCCAGGCTGGGGCGGCGCTGCCCGCTCTCCAGGCGGGACAGGGTGCTCTTGGAGATGCCGGTGGCCTCGGCGAGCGCGGTGAGGGTGACGCCGCGCCGGGTGCGCAGGCGCCTGAGGCGCGGGCCGACGTCGGCGAGGACGTCGGCGATGTCGGAGGGCTGCCGTTCCATGGGATCAGCTCACCGCAGTCTCCTCGGCGCGGCAACGGTTGTTGCCGGTTCCGCAACGCGGGCAGGCCGTCCGCGCCGGGGACGCCCCTGGCCTTGGCCGAAAGAAGGTTCCACAACGGCCGAAAAAAGTCTTGGGAAATTTTGAAAGGGAACAAAACGGACACGGCTGCGGTTCCCGTATATCGAACGACCGACTAGTGGCCTGTCGATTGGTCGACCGCAGGGGCTACGGGTCTTTGAATCCTTGACCACTCGGCCCTCATCGCCTCGCAATGCAAGGAGAAGATCACGGATTCCGATCTTCCGGATGTGGAAACCGCAGCGCCTAACGTCCTTCCCATGACTCAGCTGGAAGCACGGCCCCAGGCCGGAGACACGGTAAGGGGCGCCTCCCAAGGGGGCGTCCGCAGCAAGGGGCTCGGCGACAACTCGGTCGGCCTCATGGGCGGCGCCGTCATTGGCGTATCCACCGTCGCCCCCGTTTACTGCCTCACTGCCACCCTCGGCCCGACGGTGAGCGAAGTCGGCCTCCAGATGCCCGCGATCTTCCTCGCCGGCTTCCTCCCGATGCTCCTGGTGGCGTTCGCCTACCGTGAGCTGAACCGGGCGGTGCCCGACTGCGGCACCTCCTTCACCTGGTCGGTGAAGGCGTTCGGTCCGCGCGTCGGCTGGATGTGCGGCTGGGGTCTGCTCGTGGCCACCATCGTGGTGCTCTCCAACCTCGCGGGTGTCGCCACCTCCTACTTCTACCTGCTCCTCGGTGAGGTGACCGGCAGCGAATCGATCGCTGCCCTCGACGGCAACAAGGCCGCGCACATCGCCACCACCCTCGCCTTCATCGCGGTCGCCACGGCCATCAGCTATCGGGGCATCACCGCCACCAAGTGGGTCCAGTACGCCTTGGTCGGTCTCCAGCTCACCGTCCTGGTGATCTTCGCCTTCATGGCGATCACCAAGGCCGACGAGGTCGCAGGGTCGCTCGACTTCTCCTGGTCCTGGATGAACCCCTTCGGCGTGGAGTCCTTCGCCGCCTTCACCGCGGGCCTGTCCCTGTCGATCTTCATCTACTGGGGCTGGGACGCCTGCCTGTCGATCAACGAGGAGAGCACCGGCAGCGCCCGGACGCCCGGCCGCGCCGCCATGCTCGCCATGGTCGTGATCGTCGCCTCGTACCTGATGATCGCCATCGCCTCCCAGATGTACGCGGGCATCGGCGAGAAGGGCACGGGCCTCGGCAACCCCGACACCGCGGACAACGTGTTCGCCGTGCTCGCCGAACCGATCATGGGCTCCGGCCTCGGCGTCCTGCTCTTCCTCGCCGTCGTCGCCTCCGCCGCCGCGAGCCTGCAGACCACCTTCATCCCGGTGGCGCGCACCGCCCTGGCCATGAGCACCTACCAGGCGATGCCGGCCTCCTTCGCCAAGATCCACCCCCGCTTCAAGACCCCCGGCCGCGCCACCGTCATCGCGGGCATCGCCACCGGAGTCTTCTACGCGGTGATGTCGCTGGTCAGCGAGAACGTCCTCATCGACACCATCTACGCGCTCGGTCTGATGATCTGCTTCTACTACGCGATCACCGCCTTCGCCTGCGTCTGGTTCTTCCGCCGCGAGCTGCGCCGCTCGGTGCGCGACCTGGCCGTCAAGGGGATCTTCCCGGGCCTCGGCGGCCTGATGCTCACGGCCGTCTTCGGTCAGACGCTGTACGACATCTGGGACCCGGCCTACGGCAGCGGTTCGTCGGTGTTCGGCATCGGTTCCGTCTTCGTGATCGGTGTGGGCCTGCTGCTGCTCGGCGTGGTGATCATGCTGGTGATGCAGCGCCGCAGCCCGGCGTTCTTCCGGGGCGAGGTCCTCACGCAGGAGACCCCCGCGCTGGTCGTCGAGGACTGACCGGAGAACGGCCTGGACCGACACAGACCAGCTGAGCCGGAAGGGCGGCCACCGTGGGACGGCACGGTGGCCGCCCTTCCGTATGCGTACAAACCGGCCGCGGGGCAAGGTGGAGCGTATGTATGACCTCAACGACATCGCCGAGGAACACCTGAAGGCCGCCCACGCCGACGAGCACGGCCGCAGCACCAACCTGATCCTGCGCGACGCGCCCCTGCGCCAGACCGTCATCGCGCTCACCGCGGGCACCACGCTCGACGAGCACAACCCGCCGCCCGCCTCCTCGCTCCAGGTGCTGCGGGGCGTGGTGGCGGTGACCGCCGCGTCGGGGGACACCGAGCTGACGATGGGCGCCCTGTACCTGCTGCCGCACGAGCGGCACGGGCTGAGGGCGGTGACGGACACGGCGGTACTGCTCACGACCGTCAACGACTGAGTCACCCCCGACCGAGTCACCCCGATCGCGCTTCCCCCAGGAACACCGGGTTCGTGAACGCCGCCAGCGCCCCCGGCGGCCCGCCCGGCAGCCCCGCCCCCGGGTGGCGCACCTCCGCCCGTACGTAGGCGGCGTACGCGGCCGTCGTGGACCACTCCACCGCGCCCGCCCCCGACGCGGGCAGCGCCGCCGAGTGCAGCACGCCCTGGTCCGTGACGAAGCGGACGGCGCAGCCCGGCGCGCCCGCCACCTCCAGGCGTACGGTCACCGGCGCGTCCGGCGACGCCACGCGCAGCCGCTCGCCGATGCCCGCGTGCTCGCCGCGGCCGCCCGACGCCGAGAACGCCAGCGAGACCGCCGCCGACTCCGCGACGTACGACCGGCCCGCCCGCAGCCCCGTCAGGATCGCCTCGCGCGACAGCTCGTCGGCGAGCACGACGGTCTGCGGCTCACCCACCCTCTGCGGCTCGCGGTGCGCGTCGCTGCCGCCCATCGCGGGCAGCCAGCCGTCTCCGCCGGCCAGCGTGGCGTCCCAGTCGGCGAGCGCGACCTCGTCCTCCGGCGTGTACGGGCCGTTCCACACCTCCACCACGTCCGCCTCCGTGAAGCCGTACTTCCAGGCGCAGCCGACACAGGTGGCGTGCGGATGCGCCGGTACGACGAGTCCGCCGGCGCGCCGGATCGCGCGGGCGTAGCGGCCGAAGCGGTTGTCCCGCGCGCGGTAGCGCCAGTCGACGAAGGTGCCCGGGTCGGTGCCCACGGCCACGACGTGGCCGGTCCTCGTCGTCACCTCCTCACCGGTGAGGATCAGCAGGTCGTCGCCCCACAGGCCCTCCCAGGCCGCGTGCGCCGCGTGCGTGTTGTGCTCGGAGGTGTTGATGAAGTCCAGCCCGGCGGCGCGCGCCGCGGCGGCGATCTCGGCGGGGGTGCGCCGGCCGTCCGAGTACACCGAGTGCAGGTGGCAGTCGCCCCGGTACCAGGCCCGCCCGCGCCCCCGGGCCCGCTCCGGCGGGTACACGGGGCGCGGGGCCGGGGCCGTGGGGCCGTACGCGACACCGACCGTCACGGTGTACGCCAGCCCCTGCGGGGCCACGGTGTACGGGCCGAGCGCGATGTGCCAGGTGCCGGGGCGCACCGGCCCCGGGAGGTAGCCGGGCGTCGCCGCGTCCGCGCGGAGGAAGAACTCCGACCGGGCGCCGCCCGACCAGCCCCGGAAGCCGCGCCCGCCGAGCTCGGTGCCGCGCTCGTCGAACACGCCGATGTCCAGGGCGTTGCCCTGCGTCCCGGCGGGCACGGCGGGCCGGTCGTACGCGTACGACACCCTCAGCTCGCGCACGCCGCGCGGGACCTCGACCGGCACGTACACGTAATCGGGTGAGCCGGGCGGCAGCGTGCCGCGCACGACGACCTCGGTGCGCCCGCCCGCGAAGCTCACCCCCGGGACGGTGACCGCACCCACCACACCCGCCGCACCCGCCACGAACCCGCGTCTGTCCAGCATGCGACCACCCTTCCCGGACGCGGTGAACGCGTCGGCAACGTACGCCGACGGTCTCGGAAATCGCCGCGGCACGCCATACGTTGGCCGTATGCGCATCGCCACCACGATCTTCCTGACCGATCAGTCGATCACCCCCGTCCGCCTCGCGCGGGAGCTGGAACAGCGCGGATTCGCCGGCCTGTACCTGCCGGAGCACAGCCACATCCCCATCGAGCGGACCAGCCCGTACCCCTTCGGCGGCGTGCTGCCGCCCGAGTACGGACGCACCCTCGACGCCTTCGTGGCGCTCGGCCAGGCCGCCGCCGTCACCGAACGGCTCACCCTCGGCACCGGCATCACCCTGGTCGCCCAGCACGACCCCATCGACCTGGCCAAGCAGGTCGCCACCCTCGACCACCTCTCCGGCGGCCGCTTCACCCTCGGCGTCGGCCACGGCTGGAACCGCGAGGAGGCCGAGGACCACGGCGTCGACTGGCGCACCCGGCGCGAGCGCGTCCGCGACTTCGTGGCGCTGATGCGCGCCCTGTGGGCCGAGGAACCGACCGCGTACGAAGGCGAGTTCTGCTCGGTGCGCGCCTCCTTCGCGTATCCGAAGCCGGCCGGCGGCGCCCCGCGCATCCTCGTCGGCGGCGCGGCGGGCCCCAAGCTCTTCGCGCACATGGCCGAGTACGCCGACGGCTGGATCCCGATCGGCGGCCGAGGTCTGACGGAGACGCTCCCCGTGCTGCGCGACGTCTGGGAGAAGGCGGGCCGCGACCCCGAGACCCTGCGCGTGGTCCCGTGCGGGATCAGCCCCACCGCGGGCAAGCTCGCGCACTTCGCGGACCTCGGCATCACCGAGGTGGTGCTCCAACTCCCGTCCGCCCCCGAGGCGGAGGTGCTGCGGGCGCTGGACGAGTACGCGCAGTACCTGTAGCCGGACCTGCGTGGCGGGAGCGGCTCGTATGCTCGGGACCATGACCGATGACCAGCCCGAACGCCCGACCAGTCAGCCCACCGAAAACGCCATGCGCCGTGCCCTCAAGCGCGCGAGAGACGGCGTGGCGCTGGACGTCGCCGAGGCGGCCGTGCTGCTGCAGGCGCGCGGCGGGGACCTGGAGCAGCTGGCCGCGTCGGCGGCGCGGGTGCGGGACGCGGGGCTGGCGGCGGCCGGGCGGCCCGGGGTCATCACGTACTCCAAGAGCGTCTTCATCCCGCTGACCCGGCTGTGCCGGGACAAGTGCCACTACTGCACCTTCGTGACCGTGCCCGGCAAGCTGAGGAAAGCCGGTCACGGGATGTTCCTGTCGCCGGACGAGGTGCTGGACATCGCCCGGCGCGGCGCCGCGCTCGGCTGCAAGGAAGCCCTGATCACGCTGGGCGACAAGCCGGAGGACCGGTGGCCCGAGGCGCGCGAGTGGCTGGACGCGCACGGCTACGACGACACCCTCGCGTACGTACGGGCCATGGCGATCCGCATCCTGGAGGAGACCGGGCTGCTGCCGCACCTCAACCCCGGTGTGATGTCGTGGACCGACTTCCAGCGGCTCAAGCCGGTGGCGCCGTCCATGGGGATGATGCTGGAGACCACGGCGACCCGGCTCTGGTCGGAGCCGGGCGGTCCCCACTACGGCTCGCCCGACAAGGAGCCGGCCGTGCGGCTGCGGGTGCTGGAGGACGCGGGGCGGTCGTCGGTGCCGTTCACCAGCGGGCTGCTCATCGGGATCGGTGAGACGTACGAGGAGCGGGCGGAGTCGCTGTTCGCGCTGCGCCGCGTCGCCCGCGCGTACCAGGGCATCCAGGAGCTGATCATCCAGAACTTCCGCGCCAAGCCGGACACGGCGATGCGCGGCATGCCGGACGCGGAGCTCGACGACCTGGTGGCGACGGTGGCGGTCGCCCGGCACATCATGGGGCCGTCGGCCTGTCTGCAGGCCCCGCCGAACCTGGTCGACGGCGAGTACGCGCGCCTCATCGGCGCCGGGATCGACGACTGGGGCGGCGTGTCCCCGGTCACGATCGACCACGTCAACCCCGAGCGGCCGTGGCCGCGGATCGACGCGCTCGCCGAGCAGTCCGCGGCCGCCGGCTTCGAACTGCGCGAACGCCTCTGCGTCTACCCCGAGTTCGTACGGCGCGGAGAGCCGTGGCTCGACCCGCGGCTGCTGCCGCACGTGCGGGCGCTGGCCGACCCGGAGACGGGGCTCGCGAACCCGGACGCCGAGGTCCGCGGGCTGCCGTGGCAGGAGCCGGACGAGGGCTTCACCGCGTCGGGCTCCGGCTCGGGCCGCACCGACCTGCACCGCACCATCGACACCGAGGGGCGTACGGCCGACCGCCGGGACGACTTCGACGAGGTGTACGGCGACTGGGAGGCCCTCCGCGAGGCCGCCGCGCCCGGCATGGTGCCGCAGCGCATCGACACCGACGTGCGCGCGGCGCTCGCGGTGGCCGCCGACGACCCGACGCTCCTCACCGACGACCAGGCCCTCGCGCTGCTGCACGCGGACGGGCCCGCGCTCGACGCGCTCTGCCGGGTCGCGGACGACGTCCGGAAGTCGGCCGTCGGCGACGACGTCACGTACATCGTCACCCGCAACATCAACTTCACCAACGTCTGCTACACCGGTTGCCGCTTCTGCGCCTTCGCCCAGCGCCGCACCGACGCCGACGCGTACACCCTCTCCCTGGACCAGGTCGCCGACCGCGCGCAGCAGGCGTGGGACGTCGGCGCGGTCGAGGTCTGCATGCAGGGCGGCATCCACCCGGACCTGCCCGGCACGGCGTACTTCGACATCGCCCGCGCCGTGAAGGCCCGCGTCCCCGGCATGCACGTCCACGCCTTCTCGCCGATGGAGGTCGTCAACGGTGCGACCCGCACGGGGCTTTCGATCCGCGAGTGGCTGACCGCCGCCAAGGAGGCCGGGCTCGACTCGATTCCCGGTACCGCCGCCGAGATTCTCGACGACGAGGTCCGCTGGGTGCTGACGAAGGGCAAGCTGCCGGCCGCCACCTGGATCGAGGTGATCACCACCGCCCACGAGCTGGGCATCCGGTCGTCGTCGACGATGATGTACGGGCACGTCGACCAGCCCCGCCACTGGCTGGGCCACCTGCGTACCCTCGCCCGCGTCCAGCAGGAGACCGGCGGCTTCACGGAGTTCGTGACCCTGCCCTTCATCCACACCAACGCCCCGGTGTACCTGGCCGGCATCGCCCGCCCCGGCCCGACGGCCCGCGACAACCGCGCCGTCACCGCCATGGCACGCCTCCTCCTCCACCCCCACATCCCCAACATCCAGACGAGCTGGGTCAAACTGGGCGCGGACGGCGCCGCCGAGATGCTCCGCTCCGGCGCCAACGACCTCGGCGGCACCCTCATGGAAGAGACCATCTCCCGCATGGCGGGCTCCTCCTACGGCTCGTACCGCTCCATCAAGGACCTCGTCGCCATCGCCGAGACCGCCGGCCGCCCGGCCCGCCCCCGTACGACCCTGTACGGCGAGGTCCCGGAGGAGCGGCAGCGCGCGGCGGCCGCGTCGGACGGACATCTGCCGGAGCTGCTGCCGGTGCTGACAGACTGACGGCAGCCGGGCCCTGGCGTACGAGGCGATCGGCCGCCGCGCCGACGCCCTGCGCGACCTCGACGAGGCGCTGTCGCTGGAGCCCGGCTACACCTGGGCGGCGGAGCAGCGGGAGCGCATCCTGTCCGGGGGCCCCGGGGACGAAACGGCCACATGAGGCTCTCGCCGGGATGACCGCCACGCGTTCGATTACAGTGCTGCGCGCCGGACGCAGGTGAGAGCGACGGCCGACAGGGACGGAAGGGGCGCGAGGTGTGTGCAGCAGCCACGGCTGTCTGGGGCCGGGCCGAGCAGCAGGACTTCCGGGCCCGGGTGCGGGGGTGCCTGCTCGGGGCCGCCATCGGTGACGCCCTCGGGGCCGGCGTCTCCACGCTGTCCGTGGAGGCGATCCGCGCGGCCCACGGGGCGGACGGCCTCGCCGACCTGGCGCCCGCGTACGGGCGGCGCGGCGCCGTCACCTCGGCCACGCAGCTCACGCTCTTCACCGTCGACGGGCTGATACGCGCCCAGGTGCGCCGCGACACCGGCGCCTGGCACCCGCCCTCCGACGTGCACCGCGCCCATCTGCGGTGGGCGGCCACCCAGCGCGACTGGGGCCCGGACGAGCGGCGCAAGGACAACGGCTGGCTCGCCTGCGAGGAGTGGCTGTACGCGCGCCGCGACCCGGCGCGGGCGACGCTGACCGGGCTCGCCGACGAGGTCCTCGGCACGCTCGACCAGCCGAAGAACCCGGCCGCGCGGGACGCGGGGGCCGTCGTGCGCTCCGCGCCGTTCGGGCTGCTGGTCGGCTGGGAGCCGCAGTTGGTGTGCCAGCTGGCCGTCGAGTGCGCGGCCCAGACGCACGGGCATCCCGCCGCGTACCTGTCCGCCGGGGCGTTCGCCGTCATCGTGCACGGCCTCGCGCGCGGCGAGACCCTCGACGGCTCGGTGCAGCGGGCGCTGGTCCAGCTCGCCGCCCGCCCCGGCCACGAGCCGGTCGCCGAGGCGCTGAAGCACGCCCTCGGCGCCGTACGGCAGGGCATCCCCGGCCCGGCGAGGATCGCGTCGCTCGGCGACACCGACGGCGAGCACGCCGAGGACGCGCTGGCCATCGCCGTCTACTGCGCGCTGGTCAGCGAGGACGTACGGCACGGGCTGCGGCTCGCGGTGAACCACGACGGCCCGTCCGAGGCCACCGGGTCGCTGACCGGCGCGCTGCTGGGCGCCCTGCACGGCGAGACCGCCCTGCCGCCGGCCTGGCTGGCCGAGCTGGAAGGGCGGTCGACGGTCCTGGAGCTGGCGGACGACTTCGCCATGGAGATGACGCAGGGCCCGGCCCTGCACGGCCCCGGGGTGTCGTCGCCGGGCTGGCTGGCCCGTTACCCGAGGGGCTGACGGGGCGGACGCGCCACCGTGGCCGCCGCCGGGCTGCCGTCGTCGGAGTGGAGCCGGTCGAGCACCCGGTCCCGCTCCGGGGTGTCCTCCGGCTTGAGGAAGCCGATGAGGACGTACAGCACCAGCGAGGTCGCGACCGGCGAGACGATCTGGATCTGCAGCTCGATGCCGTCGAGCCCGTAGTTCGTCAGCCAGAAGGTGAACAGGCCCGCCGCCCACGAGACGAGCGCGGCCGTCGGGCCGGACCTGCGGAAGACGCGCAGCAGGCCGAGCATGAACGGGATGGCGATGGGGCCCATCAGGCCGGCCACCCACTTGATGACGACGGTGATGATGTCGCCGAAGGTGGGGGAGTTGACCTGCGTGGCCACCGCCATCGACAGCGCGAGGAACGCGATCGTCGACCAGCGCGCCGCCAGCAGCCCCGCCCGGTGCGACCAGCCGCGCGCCGCCTTCGACAGGGCGGGCGCGATGTCGCGGGTGAAGACGGCGGCGATGGCGTTGGCGTCGGACGAGCACATGGCCATCGTGTGCGAGAAGAAGCCGACGATCACCAGCCCGAGCAGCCCGTGCGGCAGCAGCTGCTCGGTCATCAGCGCGTACGCGTCGGACGCGTCCGGCTTCTCGGGCGTGACCAGCAGCGGCGCCACCCACATCGGGAAGAAGAGGACCAGCGGCCAGACCAGCCACAGCACCGCAGACAGCCGCCCCGAGCGCGTGGCCTCGCGGGCGGTGGGCGTGGCCATGTAGCGCTGGGCCTGGTTCCACATGCCGCCGCTGTACTCGAAGGTCTTGATGAAGAGGTACGCGAGGAGGAACGTCAGCGTGTACGGCCCGGCGGTCGGGGCCGTGTGCCCCTGCAGCTCGGGCCGGTCCCACACGGTCCACAGCGCGCTGAACCCGCCGAGCTTCGCCATGACGGCGACGAGCATGGCGATGCCCGCGAAGAACTGGATGATGAACTGGCCCAGTTCGGTGAGGGCGTCGGCCCACAGCCCGCCGACCGTGCAGTAGATGCCGGTGATGACACCGGTGATGAGGATGCCCTCGTTGAGGGAGATCCCGGTGAAGACGGAGAGCAGCGTCGCGATCGCCGCCCACTTCGCGCCCACGTCCACGATCTTCAGCAGCACCCCGGACCAGGCGAGCGCCTGCTGCGTCGGCAGGTTGTAGCGGTTCTTCAGGTACTCGAGGGGCGACGCGACTCCGAGCCGGGAGCGCAGGCGGTTGAGGCGCGGCGCGAAGAGGTGCGCGCCGACGGCGATGCCGATCGCGATGGGGAAGGACCACGTGACGTACGAGGTGACGCCGTAGGTGTACGCGATGCCCGCGTATCCGGTGAACATCACCGCGCTGTAGCCGGACATGTGGTGCGAGATGCCCGACAGCCACCACGGCATCTTGCCGCCGGCGGTGAAGAAGTCGCCGACGTCGTCCACGCGTTTGTGGGACCACAGGCCGATCGCGACCATCACGCCGAAGTAGCCGATGAGTACGGCCCAGTCCAGACTGTTCATGTGTCCCCTCCAGGGGTCCGCATCGTGAACGTCGAGGCGCTTCGCCGGTCAGCGGGAAACCCCGTGCGGGAGCGGGGACTTGGGGGATTGAATCGTTTGTTCGCCCGGACGGTCAAGAGTTTCCGGGTCATGAATGTGAACGCGAGTCAGCAAGGCGGACGATTTTACTCGCTCTTGACCCGGTGGGCTGTTGGCGTGTGCGCGAGGGCGGTCCCACGATGTGGGGGCGCTTCGTCGGCAGGGGATGCGGGTCCCTTGCGGTTGTTCCCGTGCCCCGGTGCCCCGGTGCCCCGGTGGTCCGATGTTCCGGAGACATGACCGAGCCCCCTCGGCCGGGACGGCGGGCCAGTCGAGAGGGCTCTTTCGGTGATGCGGTGACGCGGGGTGGTGCGGTAGCGGCGAGGTGGGCCGCTGCTCAGAGCGCGCCCGTGCTCACTTCACGCACGAACGCGTTCCACGACTCCGGTACGAAGGTGATCGACGGACCGGCCGGGACCTTCGAGTCCCGCACCGCGATCTCCTGAACCACCGGGGACTTCACCTCGACGCACGCGCCGTTCCCGCCCGAGTACGAGGACTTCGTCCAGGTGTCCGTGGCGCCCTGAATAATGGCCATCTTCTTCGCTCCGGTTTCTGACCGCGATGGGTCGCGAGTCGGTCGTGCTGGCGTGATCGACGCTACTCGCCGGCCCCGGAGCGCGGGCCCGTCATTCACTCGACTGGATGGCATATTCCATGGAGGCTTCCCCTGAAGGCCGGCAGGGGTGTACCTTGCCGGCCTTCTTGTAGGGGCCCCTGTACATCAGCGTGCGTAGTCCTTCATCACGTCGGTGATGAACTGCCGTGTCTGGTCGGCGTTCAGGGCCTGGGCGCGCAGGTGCTCGTACATCACGCTGTACCGCTGCACGTCGTTCGGCTTCTCCAGGTAGAGGTCACTGGTGACGCCCTCGATGTAGACGACGGACGAGTCCGAGGCGTCCGGGAACTCCAGGATCGCGTAGTGCCCGCTGATCCCCGGGTGCGCGCCCATGTCGAACGGCAGCACCTGCACGGTGACGTGGGGCTGCTGCGACTGCTCGACGAGGTGCTCCAGCTGCTCGATCATCAGCTGCTTGTCGCCGACGACGCGGCGCAGCGCCGCCTCGTCGATCACCGCCCACAGGCGCAGGGGCTGGTCGGCTTCCTTGATGCGGTCCTGGCGGCGCGCGCGGACGTTGACGCGCTTCTCGATGTCGGCCGGCGAACTCTCCGGCAGCGCGCCGGTGATCAGCGCCTCCGCGTACCGCCGCGTCTGGAGCAGGCCCGGCACGACCTGCGGCTCGTACACACGCAGGGAGGCGGCGTCGGTCTCCAGGCCGATGTACACGCTGTACGGGATGTCGCCGAAGGCGTGCCACCAGCCCTGCTGGCGCGAGTCCTTGGCCATTTGCATCAGCGAGTCCACGATGCGGTGGTCCTCGACTTCGTACACCCCGCACAGGTCGCGGACGTCGCGCTGGCTGATGGAACGGCGGCCGTTCTCGAGGCGGCTGATCTTCGACTGCGAGACCAGCAGCCGTTCCGCCACCTCCTCCGCCGTCATGCCCTTGAGCTCACGCAGTCGCCGCAGCTCCTGGCCCAATCTGCGTCGCCTGACGGTGGGGTTGACGTTGGACGCCACGGAAACTGCACCTCCGGCTGCCTAGCTGTGACTTGGCGTAGCTCTGCGTATCTACGTCTCAGCAGACTGCCACCAAAGCGCCGGTCTCGCTGGAAAATGACCAGACGTACGGCGAGCACGAGCGCGCGGGACGGCCACCAGGGACTGTCCCGCGCGCTTTTGTGCGGCTCCCGAACGGGCTTCGAGTGCTTCCGCGCGTGCGTTGTCGGGCGTTGCCTTGCGCTTCCTGCGTTACGCGCTCACGACGCGGGCCATGGACCCGGCGGCGCGCGGCTGTGACTGCAACGGGACGCCACCGCCCGGCGCCTGCCGGGTGGAGCCGCCCGCGGCGGTGTTACCGCTACGGCGGGGCTGTGCGCCCGCGCCGTTCTGGACGTCCATCACGGCGTGCGCCACGAGTCCGCCCATGGGGTCGTGCCTGATCAGATCCCGCAACCGGGAACGGGACGAGCGCCCTTCGTTGCCCGGGTACAGGTGCTTGCCGAGCCCGACCGCATGGGCCAGCGCGGCGAGCGCCGCGGTCCGCGGGTCCGGCGGCACACCGGTGCGGATCGCACTGTCCAGCCGGGCCCTGATCTCCCGGCTGATCGCCGTCTCCGTCGCCTGATAGCGCGTCGTCGGCAGCACCCCGCACATCTGGCCCTCGACGGCATGCACCATGCCGCACCGCTCCAGATGCGAGAGATACGTCTGGCGGAGCCCCAGTCGGGGCCCGCCGATCCAGTGGACGGCGCGCACCGGGCTGCCGCGCCTGCGCAGCAACTCGAGCGCGGAGTCCAGGGTCGGATCTCCGGTCGGCCGTGGCATCACCACGGCGATACGATCCCCGTCTGGGGCTATCCGTCCCGCCAGAGCCAGCTCCACTAGCTGAGCTCCGGCGAGACCGAGGTCGAGCGACTGCGGCTGCGCTGTGGTACCCGTGGCCGGGTCCAGAGCGAGCAGCAGAAGCTCCTCCGGAAGTGTTCTGCGGCTCCTGCCCATCCATGCCTCCCCGCGTGGATGAATGACAGGGTGACCCCTCTCACATTGGTCTGTCGAGAGTGCCTGGGTGCTTCGTACGGGAACCAGTAGGTATGTCGTTCTCGTCTTGCACGGGGGCCAAGCGCTCACACAGGACACTGGTACATGGTTCGGACACAGCGTTTTTGAAGGAGGCACGGTGGCGGGCGAGTCCCCCGACAAGTCGGAGCAGCGGAAGCCGTCGGGGGAGACGGCGTCGGGCGCACGCGACCCGAGGGCGCGGATGCGCGGTGACGGGGCGGTCGTCGACCAGCCGACAGCGGTCTTCAAGACGCTCCCGCGGAAGGAATCGGTTCCGCCTTCGGACGACGCCTCGGACGACGCCTCGGAGGAGGCTGCGGAGGAATCGGCTTCCGGGGATGCCCGACTGAAGGCCGCGGTGGAGGCCTGGGTGTCGCGGGACGCGGACGCGGAGGCGGAGACCGAGGACGCCGCTGACGAGTCCGACGAGTCCAACGCGGACGAAGCAGACGAAGCAGACGAAGCAGAGGACGAGTCCGACAAGGACGACAAGGGCGCGGAGCCCGCGGCCGCTGCCGTTCCCGACGCTGCACCTGCGAAGAAGAGCGTTCCGGTCCCCGCTCCGGTCGAGGGCGAGAAGTCCCCGGAGAAGAACTCCCCGGAGAAGAAGAAGGGGACGCCGAGCGGCGATGAGCCGGCGGCCGAGGCGTCCGAACCCGCGCCCGTCGACCAGCCCACCGCCGTCTTCAAGGCGATCCCGCGCAAGGCCGTGGACCAGCCGACCACCGCGCTGAAGGCGGTCACGCCGAAGTCCGGCCCCGCGCCCGCCGCCGCTCCCGAGTCGGCGGCCGAGCGGACCAGCAAGTTCGTACCGCTGAAGCCCGACACCAAGGAGCCGGCCAAGCAGGCCGAGCCCGCGAAGTCCGAGTCGGACCAGCCGGCCAAGCCGGCCACGCAGGACCGGCCGGAATCCGCGGCGCCGGCCGCCGCTCCCGCGTCCCTCAGCGAGGCCGAGCGGACCAAGCAGCAGCCCCTCCCGCCCCGCCCGCCGCTGGACCTGCTCGCGGAGCTGACGAACACGCCGCCCCCGCCGCCGACCCCGGTCCGCACGCTCGTCCGGCGCGTGAAGATCTGGACGCCGCTCGTCGCCCTCCTGGCGATCGTCTTTGCGGTCGTGCAGCTCGTACGCCCGCTGCCCGCCCCCGCCCTCACGCTCGCCGCCTCGCCCACGTACACCTTCGAGGGCGGCGTGCTCCAGATGCCGTGGCCCGGCGAAGGGCAGGGTGCCGTCGAGGTCGAGGGCGTCGGCATGATCGGCACGTACGGCGCGGACAAGCCCGGGCCCATCGCGAGCGTGGCGAAGACGATGACCGCGTACGTGATCCTCAAGGAACACCCGATCACGGGCCAGCAGACGGGCCCGAAGATCAAGGTGGACGCGATCGCGGCGCGGGAGAGCCGCAACGAGGACGAGTCGCGGGTGCACGTCAAGGAGGGCGACGAGTACACCCAGAAGCAGATGCTTCAGATGCTCATGATCCCGTCCGCGAACAACATCGCCCGTCAGCTCGCCCGCTGGGACTCCTCGCAGGAAGAGTTCGTCAAGAAGATGAACGACGCCGCCAAGGAACTCGGCATGACGAACACCCACTACACGGACCCCAGTGGCCTGGACCGCACCACCGTCTCCACGGCGATCGACCAGATCAAGCTGGGGAAGGCGGCGATGCAGAACGACGTGTTCCGGGAGATCGTGAACTCGCCCAACGCCACCATCCCCGGATCGGTCGGCCGGATGGAGAACAACAACAACATCCTGCTGGAGCCGGGCGTGAGCGGCATCAAGACCGGGTCCTCCACCCCGGCGGGCGGCAACCTGCTCTGGGCGGCCAACGCGGAGGTCGACGGCAAGCTGCGCCGCATCGTGGGCGCCGTGATGGGCGTGCAGCAGGGCTCCACCCCGGACGCGAAGCTTCAGGAGTCGATCAAGCTCAGCCTCAAGCTGATCCAGACCGCGCAGGACGGCATCACCTCCGCCACCATCGTCAAGAAGGGCGCTGTGGTCGGACACGTCGACGACGGCCTCGGCGGCCGTACGCCGGTCGTCGCCACCAAGGACCTGAAGCCGGTCGGCTGGCCGGGCCTGAAGGTGGACCTGAAGCTGGAGGTCGGCGATGCCCGCCTCCCGCACTCGGCGAAGGAGGGCACCGTGGTCGGTGAGCTCTCCGTCGGCGAGGGCACGGGCAAGGTCGCCGTCCCGGTGGCGCTCCAGCGGGACCTGGTGGAGCCGGGCTTCGGCGACAAGCTGACCCGGCTCGGCTGAGGCGCTGCCGAGGCGCTTCGGGAAGCTGTTGATGTACGAGCCCGGCCCCGTACGCCTCACGCGTGACGGGGCCGGGCGCCGTCCGAGGACGTATGCCTCGGTATCGTGTGGGCGATGCCCGGGCCGGGCCCGGAGTGCAGACGGAGAGAGCCGCGGTGACCACCACTGAGCCGACGCGCGCGGAGGCGGGCGACGCACCCACCGGCCCGCGGGGCACGGCACCCGAGAGCGACGCACCCGGCGGCCCGCGGGGCACGGCACCCGAGAGCGACGCTCCCGGCGCGAGGTCCGGGCGTCTTCGCCGGCTCCGCGGCCTTCGCCTCCGCCGTCACCCCGTCGCCCTCGCGACGGCCCTCGCCGCGCTCACCCACATCGTCTGGTTCCTGCTCTTCGCGAACAGCGGCGGCGACCTGGCGGCCCAGGACGCCTGGGCCGAGTTCGTCGGACGCCACCCCGACTCGGCGTACAACCTCGCCTGGTACGGAGGGATGCACCCGGTCTCGTACAGCGTGGTCTCGCCGTACCTGATGTCGGTGCTCGGCGTGCGCACGACGATGATGGCGGCCGGCACCGCGTCCGCCGCGCTCACGGCGCTGATCCTCGTGCGGGTGCGGGCGGTGCGCAATCCGACGGCGTGCGCGCTCGCCGCGGTCTTCGCGCTGCTGTGCAACGCACTGTCGGGGCGCGTGACCTTCGGCCTCGGCATGATGTTCGCGCTCGGCGCGGTCGCGGCGGTCTTCTGCTGGCCGTACCGCTGGCGGCGCAAACGCTGGGCGAAGGCGGCCGTCGCGGCGCCGCTCGCCGGTCTCGCCACCGCCGCGAGCCCGGTGGCCGGCCTCTTCCTCGGGGTCGCGGCCGCGGCGCTGTTCCTCAACAAGCGGCGCCCGGGGGCGTACGCGCTCGGCCTCGCGCCGGTCGCGGTCGTCGCGCTCTCCTCCTGGCTGTTCCCCTTCTCCGGTACGCAGCCGATGTCGCTCGGATCGACGACGCTGCCGTTCCTCTTCGGGGTGCTGGTCTTCCTCCTCGTACCGCGCGACTGGCGTACGGTCCGCACGGGCGCGGCGGTGTACGCGCTGGGCACCCTCCTCACCTGGCTCGTCGACTCGCAGATCGGGTCGAACGTCTCGCGACTGCCGATGCTGTTCGCGGGCGTGGTGCTGCTGGCGGCCCTGCCGTACACGCGACCGCGGACGCGCCGGTGGTACGCGGTCGTCCTGGCGTTCGTCGCCCTCAACGGCTGGATCGGCTTCAAGAGCGTGGACGACGTGGTTCGTACGGCTCCGGACGCGGCGTGGGCGCGGGAGGCGGCGCCGCTGATCAACCAGTTGCAGGTGCGGGGCGCGGAGAAGGCGCGCGTGGAGGTCGTACCGGCGCGCAGCCACCGGGAGGCGTCCGCCCTCACGCCGTACATCAACCTCGCGCGCGGCTGGAACCGCCAGGCCGACATGGAGCGCAACCCGGTCTTCTACGACGACACGCTCAACGCCGTCACCTACCGGGACTGGCTGCACCGCTGGGCCGTGCACTACGTGGTGCTGCCCAAGGGCGAACCGGACACCGGCGCCGAGCAGGAGGCGAAACTGGTGCGGGACGGCCTGCCGTACCTGAAGCCGGTGTGGGCGGACGACAACTGGCGGCTGTTCGCGGTGGACGACCCGACACCCCTCGCCGACCCGCCGGCGACGGTGGAGCGGGCGGGCGCCGGCGAGGTGAAGATCCGGGTGACGGCCGAGGGCCGGGTGCTGATCCGCGTGCCGTACTCGCCCTGGCTCGCGCTCCTCGACGAGGAGGGGAAGAAGATCGAGCCGCCGCAGGAGACGGAGGCGTCCAAGCAGCGGGACGACGGGGTGAAGTCGTACGAGAACACCGACGGCTGCCTGCTGAAGGCGGATGAGGACGCCGAGGGCGACGAGTGGACGGAGCTGCTCGCGCCGAAGCCGGGCGTCTACCGGCTGGCGGCCCCGTACAAACTCTTCCCACGCGGCACACCCTGCCCGGAAGAACTGCGCTGACCCGCCAGAACTGCGCTGTCCCTCCCTCCTCACCTCTCCCGTTACCGTGGGTGACGCTTCATAGTGATCCGCTATGGCAAGCGAACGCACCATACGGACGGGGGTCGTCGTCGCGGCGGCGGCCTGCTGCCTCGCATCCTGCGACCCGACCGCCGAGGCGCCGGGGGTGGCCCTGCCGGAACGGAGCCTGCCGTCCCGCATCGCCCCGACCGGCGTGCCGACGTACACGGCCTGGGCCGGCCCGGGATGCACCACCGACACCGTCTACCGCGAGCACGGCCGCTTCGAGAACGGCGACGCGGCCTGGTACACGGTCCCGTCCGGCGGCCACCGCGATGACTCCTGCGACGGCCGCTTCACCGCCCTCCCCATGTCGGGCAGCCCCGACCGCGACGGCCCCTCCACCGTCACCTGGACCTGGCCGGTCGGCACCTCGCGCGAACGCTGCGCCCTGGCGGTGTACGTCCCCGAGGGCCCGCGTGACATCGATGTCGCGGGCAATCCGACGCTCTACCGCGTCCTCGCGGACCCGGAGGGCGACCCCTCGTCGGCGTATGCCGCCTTCGGCGTCCGCCAGCCGCGCCACCGGGGCACGCTGGTCGAGGTCGGCACGTACGAGGTCCGGTCGTCGACCTTCACGGTCCTGCTGACGGACCGGGGGCGGGACTGGGGGGACGGCTCGCTGGTGGGGGCGCACCATGCGGCGGCGCAGCTGCGGGTGACGTGCTGGTAGGGGGTCTTGACGGACTGCTGCCGGGAGAGCTTCATGGTGGGAGCGCTCCCACTGCCTGGTGAAAGGTTTCCGCCATGAAAGCAACAGGTGCCGCCCGGCGCCGCCTCCCGGCCTTACCGCTTCTGCTCACTCTTCTGTTCGGGCTCTTGGGTTTCGCACCGCCGACGGCGGCTGCCGCCTCCGGCGCCGCGGCCCCGGTACGGGCCATGCCTCTCGGTGACTCCATCACCGGCTCCCCGGGCTGCTGGCGGGCGATGCTGTGGAACCAACTCCAGAGCGCCGGCCACCGGAACGTCGACTTCGTCGGCACGCTCGGCCCGCAGGGCTGCGGCCAGCCGTACGACGGCGACAACGAGGGCCACGGCGGCTACCTGGCCACCAACGTGGCCGACCAGAACCTCCTCCCGGGCTGGCTGGCCGCCACCTCCCCGGACGTCGTCGTCATGCACTTCGGCACCAACGACGTCTGGAGCGCCATCGCCCCGGACCGCATCCTCGCCGCCTACACCACCCTGGTGCGCCAGATGCGGGCCCAGAACCCCGACATGAAGATCCTCGTCGCCCAGCTCATCCCGATGAACCCGAGCACGTGCACCGCCTGCGCCCAGCGGATCGTCGACCTCAACCAGCGCATCCCGGCCTGGGCCGCCACGATGACGACCGAGCGTTCCCCGGTCACGGTCGTCGACCAGTGGGCGGGCTTCGACACGGCGACGGACACGTACGACGGCGTCCACCCGAACACCTCCGGCGACACCAAGCTCGCGGCACGCTGGTACCCGGCGCTGGTCCCCTACCTCAGCCCTGGGGACCCGGGCGACCCCGGTGACCCGGGGCCGGGCGACGGCGCGTGCACGGCCGCGTTCCGCGTCGCGTCCACCTGGCAGGGCGGCTTCCAGGGCGAGGTGACGGTGAAGAACACCTCCACCGCGCCGATTCCGAGCTGGGCCGTCACCCTGGTCCTGAACGGCGGCGCCCGCGTCAACCAGCTCTGGAACGCCACCATGGCCACGGCCCCTGACGGCACCACCACCTTCGCCCCCGCCTCCTGGAACGCTTCCCTGGCGCCGGGCGCGAGCACGACGTTCGGCTTGCTGGCCACGGGCCCGGCGGACGGGGGTGCGCCGTCGGCGACGGTGAGCTGTACGGCGAGGCCGGCCGGCGCGTAAGACGGCTGCCCGTGCGCGGGCGGCCAGGAGCCCGGACCGGCCGCCTCACGATGATCGGCAGCGCCAGCCTCGCCCAGCAGTCCTGGCTGTGGTCCTGGGCGAACGAGTCCCTCCCGCACGCGGTCCTGGGCGACATCGAGCGGGTCCGGCGGTTCGGCGAGGAGAACGACTACCCCGTCCTGCCGTGGCCGGGCTTCGACTACCGCCCGGAACTCGTCGCCGAGGCCCGGATGGTCGCGGCCTCCGTGCTCGACGCCGAGGGGTTGTGGGCGGAGTCCATGGACGACGTACAACTCCACTTCCTGCTCCACGACGTGGCGCCCACTGCGGGGGAACGGCGCTGACGAGCGCCGGGTGCGACCGGGCCCGGGCGAAGGGCCGACGCAGGAGTTCTCCTCCCGGGTCGGCCCTTCACCTTTTCAGCCCGCCGCTCATGACCGAGCAAGACAGACGCGGTCGACGGCTGCCGGAGTCAGTCCCCGCGCGGGCCCCGGAAGTCCACCGACGTGACGAGGGCGTAGTCGAAGTAGATCGGGTCCCCCTCCTCGTCCATCGGGTACTCGAAGCTGCTTTCGTTCGACAGGATCACCTTGAGGTCCGGAAGGGTGTCCACGCCGTCGTCGTTCTGCTCGACCGTGTGACCCCGTTCCTCAAGTCGCTCCAAAGTTCGGATCGGACGGGGCGAAGCCCAGCTCCCGCACGGCCCCGACCGCTTCGTCGGCCGACATGCCGAGCCTGAGCGTGGCAACTCCCACCCCCGGCAGCAGCTCCAGAATTATCGCCATTCCTTCCAACTGTCCGATACGTAGCGCACAGGTCGGCCAGCTCACCCACGGCGGCGATCTTGCGGGCGACGATGATGTCGGCGACCCGATCGAGCGCACCGGCCACCAGTCGGGCCGCCTTGGCCAGACGTCTCATAGTTCAGTGCACCGACTCAGCCGGCCGAAGTGTTTCGTGTCGCCTCGCGTGCTTCGGTGAGGGCTCGCTGCCTGAGGTCGCCGCCGAACAATTGAATCGTGGTGGCGGCCAGAATGTCGTCCCTGCCGATGGTCCGCTTGTCCCCCCTGCGCGTGGGCAGGGCCCGGAAGGAATCCTTGGGGAACGGGGGTGGGGCCGGGTCGCCCGGCATCACCAGGGTGACCGTGCCGAAGCGTTTGACCCCGCCCTCGCGGACGACCATGGCCGCGTCCCGGGCGAGGTCCGTCAGGAACGCGCTCGCGATTCCGTCCAGGTCGCGGACCATCGCTGGGACGGCCGTCGCCCCCTGGCTCCGCAGCAGCTTCTTGACCCCGGCCTCGAACCTGTGGGCACCGACCACAGCACTCGGTTTACGCGACCTGCTGCGCTTACGAGGCGGCACGATGACGCCCTCGGCGTCGTACACGACACCGTTCAAGCCATGAAACGTCGGGCTGTGTTCGTACCACTTGTCCCCCACCACGAGCTCGATGTTCCGGTCGAGCGCCGAGAGGAGGTCCGCGGGAATCAGCTTCTTGCGGGCCTCCTCCGCCGCCGCTCTTTTCGCGCCGTCGATGATTTCCGTCAGCACTGTCCGCGTCACCGAGGCGGCGGCCCACGCACCCGACCGAGAGACGTGCATCGGGGTCACGTCTCTGAACACCGTTTTGACGAGAGAAGGCTTGAACGGCGAGACGTCCATGGCCGAAGCCGTCTCGGGACCGCTGCGCTCAGGGCGGCGGGTGGACTGTGTGGTCATCGGAAGAAACGCTCCCTGCTGTTGGACTTGGGCCGAGTCAACCAAATGAGACGACTTCCCAGGAGAGAGGGAGAGGCTCCCTGCCCGTGACCTACTGCCTGATCAACCCTTGCTGGTGAGGAGGCCCACGCATTGCGGGACCGCCGCCCGCAGTTCCCTCACCAAGGCGCGCACGACGGCGGATCCGGCCAGTTCGGAGGTGGTGACATAGCCGACCTGGCGTGTCGGTCGATCGAGGCCGAGATCGGTGATCGCGACCGAGTTCGCCGCTCCGACCAAGGAGAGCGCCGGCATGATCGCCATTCCATGACCGCCGCTCACCAAGGAGAGCACCGCTCCGTCGTCCTCGGCCTCGACGGTCGCCTTCGGGATCCAGTCCTGTGCCGCCCACCAGTCGCGGGTGTACGTGCCGCAGTTTTCCGCCCAGTCGACCAGCGGCAGCGAGCGCGGGGCGGCGTGACCCGGCGGGTGCACCAGGGCATACGGCTCTTCAAGGAGCCGGGTCGCGACCAGACCTGGTGGAGGCGGCACGGAGCCGCCGAGTGTGGCGATGGCGATGTCGGCCTTCCCGTCGGCCACTTCGCCCGCGGTGCCGCGCCCCACCTCGCGTACGATCCGCACCCGCGGCTCGATCCCGGGATGCCTGGCGCGTAGCCGCTGGAGGACGGGCGGCAGCAGGTGGAGAGCCGCGCTGCGGAAGGCCGCGATCCGCAGCGGCCCCTCCGTCGCGTCGAACCGGGCCGCACCGCGCGCCTCGGCGTTCAGGACGTCCAGCAGGCGCAGGATGCGGCGGGCGTACGCCACGGCCTTGTCTCCGGCGGGGGTGGGACGGGCGCCGGTGCGGCCGCGGTCGAAGAGCACGGCACCGATCTTGCGCTCGCTGCCGCGCACCGAGTGGGAGACCGCGGACTGCGTCAGACCGAGCGTCCCGGCCGCGGCCGAGAACCCGCCGGTGTCCGCGACCGCAACCAGGACGCGCAGTTCGTGCGGGGCGAGATCGGCGTCGGTACTGCGGGCCACGGGGCGCTCACCTCGAGATATGAGAACTGCTCATGGAACGGTCGGTCGCATGAGCCCAACCGGCTGCCCAGGTGGCGCATTCCCGCCTTACGGTCCGGTTCATGAACACGACCGCGCTCACCGTGCACCAGATCGCCCGTCCCCACGGCTTTCCCACCGCCGAGCACTTCTCCTTCGCCGAGTCCCCGCTTCCCGAGCCCGCAGTCGGCAGCGCGCTCGTGGAAAACCTCTACTGGTCCGTCGACCCGTATCACCGCGAGCTGATGGACGACGTGCCCGGCGGCTTCGCGCTCGACGCACCGCTGGAAGGCCGCGCCATCGGGCGGGTCATCGCCTCGCGCACGCCCCATCTGGTCGAGGGCGAGATCGTGTTCCACCGGCAGGGCTGGCGCACCCATGCGGTGGTCGCGCCCGAGGAGGTCCGACGGCTGCCCCGCTTCGAGAGGGTGCCCCTGACCGCGTACTTGAGCACCCTCGGCGGCACCGGCCTGACCGCCTATGTGGGCCTCACCCGGATCGCCCGGCTCCAGGAGGGTGAGGATCTGTTCGTGTCGGCAGCGGCGGGCGGGGTCGGCACGGCGACCGGGCGGTTCGCCCGGCTGCTCGGCGCCGGACGGCTCGTGGGCAGCGCGGGCTCGGCAGCGAAGGCGGACCACCTCACGCGGGAGGTGGGCTATGACGCCGTCTTCAACTACCACGACGGGCCCGCCGCCGACTTGCTCGGCAAGGCCGCGCCAGGCGGCATCGACGTGTTCGTCGACAACGTCGGCGGCGAGCAGCTGGCCGCGGCAGTGGGAGCGCTGCGCGAGTTCGGGCGCATCGTCCGTGTCGGCACGATCAGCCAGTACAACACCCCCGGCGTGTCGCAACCGCGCTTCGACTACGCGGACATCGTGGAGAAGAGCATCCGCATGGAGGGCTTCCTGGTCAGCAACTACCGCGAGGTGCAGGAGGAACTGTACGAGTTCGCGGTGCCGCATCTGCAGAGCGGACGGCTCGCTCTGGACGAGACGGTGGTCGACGGTTTCGAGCACATCGTGGACGCGTTCCTGGGAATGCTGCGCGGCGAGAACACCGGCAAGATCATCGTGCGGGACCGCACGGAAGCCCCGCCCGTGAGCTGACACCCGACCCGGCATCGCGGAGCGGCCGTCTCCCGGACCCTCGACCAGCCCATGACCAGCGACCGTGGCCGGGCCGGCGCCGATCGCCTCGGAGCCATGACCCGGCGGCGGGCCTCGCCGCCGCACTGACGTAGCGGACGTGGCGGCGGCCGGGCCGACGCCCCCTTCCTCGTGGGCGGGGCGTGTGGGCCAGATCACCTGCCGGGACTGTCACGCCGCCCTGGGGCTGTCCCGTCCAAAAGTCGGCACGCTTCCCAGCAGGAGGATCACCATGATTTCCCTCGACGACACATCGCAGACCGAGGCCGCCGAACCGGTGCGCAAGCGCCGGCGGCGCAGGCTCCGCTGGTTCCGCTGGATGGCGGCCGCGACGACACTGCTGGTGACCGCGATGCTGGTCGGCGCGTACGTCTGGCAGCCGGGCGAGGACGGCCGGGCCTTCCGCTCGCCCTACCTCGCCCAGGTCGGCTCCCGCTACGCCGACACCCCGGTCGCCCGCTTCCACTACGTCAAGGCCGGAACGGGCTCACCGGTGATCCTCCTCTCGCCCGGCGGCACCTCGGTCATCGGCTGGAAGGACCAGCTCGACGCCCTGGCTCGCGACCACACCGTGTACGTCGTCGACCTCCCCGGCCAGGGCTACACCCAGGTCAAGGACTCCGGCTTCGAGTACGACTTGGACGCCATGGTCTCCGCCATTGGCACGTTCATGGACACTGTGGGCGTCCGGCAGGCCGCCATGGCGGGCAACTCCTGGAGCGGCGGCTGGGCGCTCGCGTTCGCCCAGCGCCACCCCGGCCGCGTCACCAAACTGGCGCTGCTGGACGCCACCGGCTTGGACCTGCCGGGCACCTGGATGTGGGAAGCCCTGAAGATCCCCGTCGTCGGCGAGCTGGCCGTCAAGCTGTCCACCGGCAAGTCCACCGTCCGCCGCCTGGCCGAGGGCATGATGGTCAACAAGTCACGCGTCACCGACCAGCTGCTGGACGAGTGGTGGGCACCGATGACCTTCCACGACAACATCCGCGCCACCTACCTGCTGGAACGCCGCCTCGACTGGGCACAGACCGAACGCGCCCTCCCCACCACCACGACCCCGACCCTGGTGATGTGGGGCAGGCAGGACACCGTCCAGCCCGTCGACCGCGCCCACCGCTTCGCCGAACTGCTCCCCAACGAGCAACTTCAGATCCTGGACGGCTGCGGCCACGCCCCCCAACTGGACTGCCCCGATCCGGTCAGCCGCCACCTCCAGACCTTCTTCGCGGACTCGTGATCACAGTGGCATCTTCGATGGGCCGGGGGCGTTGCGGTGGGTCATCCCCAGCGCCGGTGGCGGGAACGGCCGGCGGACGGTGTTGCTGCTCCGGAAGCCGGCCGAGGGCCCAGGTGAGCGCGGCGCCGGAGGCCGGCGCGCCACTTGCCGGCAGCCCGCCGGCGAGGGCTGTCGTCGCCGCATCAGCCGGGCCAGGGTGACGGCGACGGCCACCAGGAGCACGGAGGCGACGACCAGCAGGAAAGCGCCCAGAACGATCGCTGTGCCGTGGTCGCGTACAACAGGACGAAGGGCCAGCCTGGGAGGAAACCCTCCTGAGCCGGCCCTTCTTCCTGTGCCCCCGGCAGGATTCGAACCTGCGACACCCGCTTTAGGAGAGCGGTGCTCTATCCCCTGAGCTACGGAGGCGGGGCTTGCGTGGAGCGTGGCCGAACACTCTGGGTGAGCATTCCGCCTCGCTGCGGCAAGGGTGTGACCGCCACTGAGGGACGGCCCCTGACAGCGTAGCGGATCAGGCAGGGGCGGTGGGGTCGGGGACCGGGGGGTCAGGGGGGTGCGTCATGGCTGGGAGGTCCAGGCGGCCACCAGGGCGAGGAGGCCGGGGAAGCGGGCGTTCAGGTCGTCGATGCGGACGTGGCTGCGGCGTTCGAGGCCGTACTGGCGCTGGCGCGTGATCCCCGCCTCGCGCAGTGCCTTGAAGTGGTGCGTGAGCGACGACTTGGGGCGGTCGAGGCCGAACCAGCCGCAGGGGTGGTCGAAGTCCTCGGACTCCAGGAGGAGTTTGCGGACGATGGTCAGTCGCAGGGGGTCGCTCAGCGCGCCGAGGACGGTCTCCAGACGCAGGTCGTCGACCGCCGGCTCCGGCAGGGGTTCGGGCAGGTCGGACGGCTCGGGGAAGACCTTGATGGCGGGCGCGGGGGCCGTCGTCGCGGGCATAGGCCACTCCTCATAACGCGATTCCTATGTACGAGTTCGATCGTACTGCATGCTAAGTTCGATTGAACTCGTACTGCTGGGGAGTGGCAGGCAAGATCGGGAGGAACAGTCATGTCCGAGACCCGGACCGCGTCCGTGCAGGCCGTCGAGGGGAGGGGGCGCACAGGCGCCGCGGAGGCCGGTGGGCGGGCCGTCGCGCCGTTGTGGTGGGTGTGGCTGGCGGCGTGGCCGGTCACCGCCGTCTTCGTGCTGTCGAACGCGGCGACGCCGCTGTACGTGCTGTGGCAGCGCGACATGGGCTTCTCCAAGGGCACCCTGACCGTCGTGTTCGCCTTCTACATCGTCGGGCTCATCGGCTCACTGCTGGTCTCCGGCGTGGTCTCCGACCGGCTCGGCCGCAAGCCCGTACTGCTGCCGGCCCTGGCGCTCGCCCTCGCCGCCTGCCTGATCTTCGCGACCGCCGCCGGCGTGGTCGCGCTCATCGTGGCGCGGCTGTTCACCGGGATCGCGGTCGGCGCCGTCGTCTCGGCCGGCATGGCCGCCGTGACCGATGTCGCCGGACCCGAGCGCAAGCGGATCGCCGCCCTGCTGGCCTCCTGCGCCATGGTCTTCGGCGCCGGACTCGGCCCGCTGCTCGCCGGTGTGCTCTCC
This sequence comes from Streptomyces sp. NPDC093546, assembly GCF_044765045.1. Classification (NCBI taxonomy): domain Bacteria; kingdom Bacillati; phylum Actinomycetota; class Actinomycetes; order Kitasatosporales; family Streptomycetaceae; genus Streptomyces; species Streptomyces sp. NPDC093546. The sequence goes on from NZ_JBIWJG010000003.1 coordinate 295,887, forward strand.
GAGGTGGCGCCCGCGCCGACCGTCACCGTCTTCGTCGTCGAAGCCGTCCTGCTGGTCACCGCGGTCCTCTGCGTGCTGCGCATGCCGGTACGCCGTCCCGAGGTGCGCGCCAAGGGCGCCTGGGTGCGGGTGCCCGGGGTCCCGCGCGGTCACGGCCGTCAGCTCGCCCTCGGCATCGCGGTGTTCGCGCCCGGCATCACCGCCACGTCGTTCGTGCTCTCCCTGGGCCCCTCGCTGCTGTCCGGACTGCTCGGCACCACCAACCGGATCGTCGCCGGAGCCATGGCGTTCGTGATGTTCCTCGCCGCCACCGGGGTGCAGTTCGCCGTCCAGCGGCTGCGCCGCCGCACCATCCTCACGGCCGGTGCGGTGAGCACCACGCTGAGCATGATCACGCTGATCATCGCCGTGCACACCTCGGCGGTCGCGGTCCTCATCGTCTCCGCGCTGCTGGCCGGCGCCGGCCAGGGCATGGGCCAGCTCGGCGGTCTGTCGCTGCTCAACTCCAGCATCCCGCCGCAGCGCCTCGCCGAGGCCAACGCCGCGCTCAACGTGGGCGGTTACATCCCGGCCGGCGCCCTGCCCGTCTCCGCCGGCTACCTCAGCGACGCCGTCGGCCTGACCAGCGGGGCCACGATCTTCGGCGCCGTCCTCATGGGCCTCGCCGTGATCGGCGGCCTGGTCGTCCTCGCCACCCGGCGCGAGGTGACGGACCCGGCCTGACGGATCCGGCCTGAAGGGCCGCGTACGACGGCACGCTTCGCGGGAGCGGTGCACCACCGGACGGCGGTGGTGCACCGCTCCCCGGCGTGTGCCGGGCGCCGACCGTCCTTCCCGCGCGCTCAGTCGGCGCGGATCGCGCGGAAGAGCAGCTCGCTCAGATCCTGCCAGCGCGTCACCACGTCGGCGCGCCCGCTGAGGACGTCGGAGACGTGCTGGGAGCCGAAGAACGCGGAGACCAGGGAGCGCGCGGCCTTGGCCGGGACGACGCCGGGACGCAGCTCGCCCGCCTCCTGGGCGGAGGTCAGCAGGGACTCCAGGAGGGCGATCCAGTCGACGTACGGAGTGGGGAGCTCGGCGTCGATCTGCGGGCGCTCCAACTGCAGCCGGGCGCCCGCCTGCACGACGACGTCCTCCTGGAACGCGGTGGCCGCGCGCTCCAGCATGCGCACGGCCGTATCCAGGGGACCGAGGCCCTCCCTGGTGATCTCATCGAGCATTTTCGGCCAATGAGCGTAGTGCTCTTCGACGATCGCCACCGCCAGCGCTTCCTTGGTCGGGTAGTGGAAGTACACGGCGCCCTTGGTCATCTCGACCCGGTCGGCCACGTCCTTGACCGACGTGTGGCGGAAGCCCCGCTCGGTGAAGAGCTCCGCGGCCCCCCTCAGGACCCGCTGGCGAGTCCTGGCCGAGCGCTCCTGTTTGGGCTCGGAACCCCTTCTGGCAGAAGTCTTCTGCGGGGTGAACGCGGTGGCCTGCGGCTCTGGCATGAGTGGGCGGTCCTCTGTCGTCGGTCGGCTGCTGTCGCGTGCGGTCGTGCCCGGTCCGTGTCCGGTCGCACGAGGTGGCGAAAAACGATCCCCCAATATACCTTCCCGAAGGTATATTTTCGCCGTCGCCACTTGCTGTGTCGGGACGATACCGGCGCGTGGCTGCCACGGCGACAAGGGGAGGAATCTGCGCGTGCACGCCATGCCTGAAGTTGGGATACGAGCCGGCCTGCCCGGGCCGGAGCGCCACTGGCCGAGAATGAACTTCGACCGGTGCGTTCCGCGTGAGTCCGTCCACAAGGCGGCCGAGGGGGAAGTGCTGCTGACGGACGCGCAGCGGCTCGGCGACGACCGCTTCGTCGTCGCGGCCTTATGGAACCGGGACCACTACCTCGCTCACCACGGCGGCCCCGCGTCCGACCCGGTCCTGCTGGCGGAGACCGCACGGCAGACCGCCATCCACGTGTCCCACCGCTTCCTCGGCGTCGCGTACGGGATGCCGTTCGTGCTGAGTGAGATCTCCGTCGACCTGTTCGAAGCCCTCCCGCCGGTCGGCGCGGAGCCGCTCGCCGTCGGGCTCGACGTCGTCTGCCGCGCTCCCGCCGAGGGCGCCCGGCGCCTGCGCCTGGAACTCGAGGCCGAGGTCCTGGTGCGGCACCGCTCCGTCGGGCGGGTGCGGGTGGCCTGGGAGCCGATGGAGCCCCGCCGCTATGCCCTGCTGCGGCGCCGCGGCGGGCAGGCGCCGGACGAGGCTCCGACGTACGACCAGCCGCCGTACGTCGCGCTGCCGCCGGCCCGCGTCGGGCAGCTCGCCGAACGCGACGTCCTCATCGCCGCCGACCCGCAGCGGGCGGGCCGCTGGTGGCTGCGGCTCGACCAGGACCACCCCGTGCTCTTCGACCACGAGTCCGACCACGTGCCGGGCATGATGCTCGTGGAGGCGTTCCGGCAGGCCGGCCGGGTCGCCGCGGCGGACAACCGGCCCGGCGCGAGCGGCGTGACGCGGCTCGCCGTGACGTTCAGCGCGTTCGGGGAACTGGGCGTGCCGGTGTCGCTCACCGCGGAACCGGCCGAGCGGGCCGCCGATCCGGCCGCCACCGTCTTCACGCTCCGCGCCCGCCAGGGCGACCGCGAACTCGCTCACGCCACGGTTCGCCACGGCAGAGCGGATTCCGTATGGGCCCGGCTGGGGGAGGCGTGCTGACCACCCGGGTACGGAACGACGCACGGAACGACGCACAGCAGGACCTACGGCAGGACGCGCGCAGCCTGCTCGAGGTCGCGGCGCGGGACGCGCGAGGTGCCGACGAGCGGCGCAGGCTCGACCCGGAGGTTGCCGCCGCCGTCGTCGAGGCCGGGTTCCCGCGCCACTTCGTACCGGCGAAGTGGGGCGGCACGGCAGGGAGTTTCGCCCAGCTGCTCGCCGATGCCTCGGCGGTCGCGGAGGCCTGCGCCGCCACCGGATGGTGCGCCGCCCTGTACGCGGCGCACGGCCGGCTCGCCGCCTACCTGCCCGAACAGGGCCAGTACGACCTCTGGGCACACGGCGCCGACGTGCGCATCGCCGCCTCGATCGTGCCGCCGCAGGGCCGTGCCACGGCGGTGGCCGGCGGCTGGCGGCTCGACGGGGAATGGCGTACCGCCAGCGGCGTCGACCACGCCGAGTGGGTGCTGCTGGCCTCCTGGACACCGGGTCCGGACGGTGCGCGGGAGCACCGGATCTTCGCGGTGCCGCGGGCTGACCTCTCCGTCCGGGACACCTGGAACTCCGTCGGTCTGCGTGGCACTGGCAGCAACAGCGTCGTGGGCGACGGGGTCGGCGTGCCCGCCCACCGCTCGTTCACGCTGGACGCGTTGCTGCGCCCGCTGCCCGATGCGGCCCGCTGCCACCGCGTCCCCTATCCGATGGTCGCCGCACTGATCTTCGCGGCCCCGGTCCTCGGGGCGGCCCGGGCGGCGCTGCGGGCCTGGACGGCCGAGTGCGTACAGGAGGCGTCGCGTGCGCCCGGCCAGAACCTGCTGCTGGCCGGGGCGTCCGCGCGGATCCACGCGGCGCGGCTGCTCCTGGAGGCCGCCGCCGACCGCGCGGACCGAGGGGAGATCACGCAGCTCGCGGTGGCCGAGAGCCGCCGGGACGCGGCGACCGCCGCCGCGCTGTGCCGTCAGGCGGTCGACGAGCTGTTCCACGCGTCGGGCATGCGCGGGCAGTCCGCGGGGAGCCGGACGCAGCGGGCGTGGCGGGATGTCACGACGGCGACGGCGCACGGGGCGTTGGGCCTCGACGGGGCGGCCGACGCGTACGCGGACGCGGTCCTGGCGAGCGGGGGTGCCCGATGACTGCGGTGGCCGGGAGCGGGCGTCCCTCGCTCGCCTTCTTCGACGTCGACGAGACCGTGATCGCCGAGAAGAGCATGATCGCGTTCTGGGAGTACTGGGTGGCCTCCCGGCCGGCCCCGGCCCCGGTCACCGCCGACGCGCCGGAGCCCCCGGCCGACGCGCCCCCGGCCGATGCCGCGCCGACCCGCGACCGCGAGGCGCTGAACCGCGCGTACTACCGGCGCTACGCGGGTGTGCCGCCGGCCGTCCTGGAGGCGTCCGGTCGGCTCTGGTACGACGGCTACCGCCGCGGCGGCGCGGCCTTCGTGCTGCCCGCCGTCGACGCCGTCGCCGCGCACCGGGCCGCGGGCCGCGAGGTCGTCCTGGTCTCGGGCTCGATGCGCCCGCTCCTGGACCCGCTGGCCGAGGAGCTCGGGGTGTCCCAGGTCGTCTGCACCGAGCTGGTGGTGGGGGCCGACGGGATGCTGACCGGGGAGGTGCGCCGCCCGATGATCGGCGAGGCCAAGGCCGAGGCCGCGGTCCGCATCATGCGGGAGCGGGGTGCGGATCCGGCCGACTGCTTCGCGTACGGCGACCACGAGAGCGATCTCGCCCTGCTCCGCGCGGTGGGGAAGCCGGTCGTGGTGGGGGATTCACCCCCGCTGAACGAGGAGGCGGAGCGCTTCGGCTGGGCGGTGGTCCCCGCCCGCCGTGGCCCGCTGAGGGCGGCGCGGGCGGTGTCGGCGGGCGATGTCCGGGCGACCGGAACGCTGCGAGAGCATTCCGCCTCGATGGTATGTATGTGCTCTCTTTGACCAGGGAGGGTGCAAACATGGCCAAACAGGAACGGGCGCGGCGTACGAGGGAGAAGGTGCTGACGGCCGCCGCCGAGGTGTTCGCCTCGGAGGGCTACAGCCGGGCCACCCTCGGCGCGGTGGCCGAGCGCATCGGCATGACGAAGGGCGCGCTCTACGGACACTTCCCCTCGAAGAAGTCGCTGGCCGGGGCCCTGATCGCCGAGTCCCGGCACGCCTGGACGAGCCTGCGGGCCGAGTGCGACACCTCCGGCGTGGACGCCGGGTGCGTCCTCGAAGGCGTCGTCACGGGGTTCTCCGGCCGGTTGCAGTCGGACGTACGGCTGCGGGCCACCGTGCGGCTGGCGGCCGACTGCCCGGTCCTGGCGCGGGCGCTCTCCGACGTCCTCGTCGAGGTGCACGACGTCCTGATGGACCTGGTCCGCCGGGCGCAGCGGGACAGCGGCTTTCCCGCGTACTCGCCGCGGCTCGTCGCCCGCCTGCTGGTGATCGTGATGTACGGGCTGCTGCACGCGCCCGCCGGGAGCGCCGGGGACGAGGGCGGGCCCGGCGGGGAGCCGCTGTGGCGGCTGCTCTTCGCGGCGCTGTCGGGGGTGGAGGGGCAGGGTTACGCGCACGGGGGTGGCGAGGTTGACCAATCTGCCGAGGCTTTTTCAGGCGCTAAAAAAATACCTTCGGGAACGAATTTTCTGACATGCTGCACCTGGGCCCGGGCATGCCCGGGGTCGGGTGGGTGCGTCCCTGCGCGGGGCAGGGGCGGCGACACGTGGGAGGAAGCGGATGAGCGTGCTGGACGAGTGGACAGGTCGACGCACCCCGGGTCGGGCGGACCTCGACGCGCAGGGCCCCGATCCGACGGGTGAGGTCGTATTCCGGGCGATCACCGATGCGCGCGACGTCGACGATTTCGACATGCGACATCTCCGGTATTTTCTGGCCGTGGTGCGCGCGGGAACCGTATCGGCCGCAGCCCAGGAGCTCCGAATATCCCAGCCGAGCCTCAGTCAGCAAATTCGGCGCCTTGAACAGCGCGTCGGTGCCGCGCTGTTCATCCGGAGTTCCCGAGGTGTTGAACTGACGGCCGGCGGCCGCGCCTTTCTCAGAGAAATCCAGGGAATTCCGGGCCAGCTGCGCTCCGCCATCGCCGCGGCCGCTCCCGCACCGAGGGTCTGGCCTGTCGGGGTGTGCGGCGGAGTGCCGGCGGACGTCCTCATCGAGGTGCAGCACGCCCTGTCCGGCGGCCACGGACACGGCGGCCACGCGCACGGCGGCCACGCGCACGGCGGCCGCGCGCACGGCACCCGCCCGCACGGCGGTCGCGAGGCCGGCGCGAAGCTGCGCATGCGATCGGTGGGCGCGGCGGACCAGGGCGAACTGCTGCGGCACGGCGAGATCGCCTTCGGCATCGTGCGTCTGCCGTTCCCGATGACGCACGTGGTGCGCGCCGTGGTCCGGGACGAGCCGCTCGGCGTCGTCATGGCGCGAGAGCACGCGCTCGCCGCCGGCGCCGAGCTGACCTGGAGGGACCTCGCCCGGCAGCGACTCCTCTGGTACGAAGAGGGCTGCGCGCCGGGGTTCGCGGACACCGTGCCGGCGCATCTGGCCAGGCTCGGCTGGGACGTGGTGCTGCATCGCGTCGACCATGACCAGCACGCCCTCTTCCTGCACGCCCTGCAGACCACCGCCGACCTGGTCGCCCTGCGTCCGCGCCGCGCGGTGGAGCGGGAGCCGCACCTGGTCTGGCGGCCACTGCCCACCACCCGGCCGCCGCGCGAACGCCTCGCCGTCACCGCACTCGGCGGCAGCCGCACCGCCCGCGTCCTGCAAGAGGTCTCGGCGGAGCGCGGCTGGGCGTTCCTCACCGAGTAACCCCCGCCTCTCCCCCCGGCGGACCCGCCTGTGATCCGAGCAATACCGGCTCGGCTCACAGGCCTTTCTTGTTTCCGCCGCCAGGCGGTATAGGTGCCTGGTTATGGCTGTCACGCGGTTTGCGTCTTGGACGGGCCGCAGGCGCCGAAGCTAATCTCGTGAACGTCAAATCGACGCGGTCCCGCCTTTCTTCCTCGTGGAATTCGAGCGGGAATTCTCCGGCATTTTTTATCGCCGGCTGACCGGACCAAGGGAGCATCGTGATCTCGACCAAGCTGACGGAACTGCTCGGAATCGACCACCCGGTCGTCTGCGCCCCGATGGGTTCCGTGTCCGGCGGGCGGCTCGCCGGCGCCGTGACCCGCGCGGGCGGCCTCGGCCTCGTCGGCGTCAGCTACGGCGACGCGGCGTTCATCGACGAGCACGTGGCCCAGGCCGCCGAGACCGGCGGCGTGTGGGGCGTCGGCTGCGTCATGTTCACCTTCGACGAGCGGCCCGGTCTGTGGGACAAGGTGCTCGGGTACGCCCCGCCGGTCATCGCCCTCTCCTTCGGCGACGCGGCGCAGGTCCGCAAGTACGTCGCGTCCGCGGCCGACGCCGGGGCCCACGTCGTCGTCCAGGTCCACGACCCCGAGCAGGCCGCCGTCGCCGTGCAGGCCGGGGCGTCCGTGCTCGTGGCCCAGGGCGCCGAGGCCGGCGGCCACCACGCGTCGCTGGCCACGCTGCCGCTCATCCCCGCCGTGCTCGACGTCACGCAGGGCCGGGTGCCGGTGGTTGCGGCCGGCGGGTTCGCGGACGGCCGCGGCCTCGCCGCGGCCCTCGCGCTCGGCGCCGACGGCGTGATGATGGGCACGCGGTTCGCCGCGACCGAGGAGTCGATGGCCACCGCCGGATTCAAGTCCCACCTGGTGTCCGCGCACACCGCGGACACCGTCGACACCCGCTCGTTCGACGTCGTGCGCGGCATTCCCTGGGACGAGAAGTACCAGGCCCGCGCCGTGAGCAACGACTTCACCCGCACCTGGACCGGGCGGGACGCCGAACTCGCCGCGCGGCGGGCCACCGTCGAGCCCGAGTGGACCGCCGCCGTCGCCCGCGACGACACCAGCCAGCGCGCCATGTTCGCCGGTGAGGTGCTCGACCTCATCCAGGACATCCAGCCGGCCGCCCGGGTCGTCCACGGCGTCGTGGCCGACGCGGAGGAGATCCTCACCGGTCTGGCCCGGAAGACCTCAACCTCCCCCGCCACCTCCGCCGCCTGATCGGGCCGGCTTCCTTCCGTCCCCCTTCCGCCCCCACCCACGCAGAGGACCCGATGATCCACGTACTGACGCTCACGTACCTGACCCCCCGCGAAACCGTCGTCGCGCACATGGCCGAGCACAAGGCATGGCTGCGCGAGCACGGAGACCGGGGCCGCATCCTGCTCAGCGGGCCGCGTCCCGAGGGCGGTGCCGTCATCGTCACGGCCGACCTCGACGAGACCCAGGTGCGCGAGCTCATCGAGAGCGACCCCTGGCACAAGCTCGGCATCGCCGCGTACGAGCGGATCTCCTTCGAGGGCCGCAACGCGAGCCCGGGCGTGGTCACCGCCCCGGAGCCGGACGAGGGCGTGCTGCTCATCAACGTGGCCACCACCGACGACGCGGCCGCCAGCGTGGCCGCGCTCGCCTCCGCCGTCGAGCACGTCGCCGCCACCGCCGACGGCTTCCGCGGCTCCCGCCTGCTGACGAGCGTCGACGGTGACGCCATCGTCAACTTCGCCGCGTGGACGGACCAGAAGCGGTTCGACGCGATCTTCGAGGACCCCGAGTTCACCCGCCGCTACCAGGCGTTCGCCGAGACCACGACCGGCGCCAAGTACCGGCTCTACCGCACGAGCCGGGTCATCACGCCGAACCGCTGAGCCCGTAAGGCCGTAAGCCCGTATCCACCGCACCTTCTCCGAGGAGAGACCATGTCAGGCTCGAACACCCGGGCACAGTACGACCTCATCGTCATCGGGTTCGGCGCCGCCGGCCTGTCGGCCGCCCTGTCCTTCGCCGAGGCCACCGAGGGCCGCGAGACCCCCGCCAGGATCGCCGTCCTGGAGCGGGCCACGAAGGAGGAGCGCGGCGGTGCCACCCGCTGGACCGGCGCGTTCCTGCGGATCACCCAGGACAAGCGGCTGGACACCGACTGGGCCGAGCACGTCGTCCGGGTCTCCGGCGGCCTCGCCGACCTGGAGTACTGCCGCACCGTCGAGCGCGAGACCCCGCAGACCCTGAGCTTCGTCGAGAAGCACGGCGTCGAGATCGCCTTCGAGGACTTCCCGCTGCCGCACACCTTCGACGGCGGCACCCCCTCCATGACGCCGCCGGCCAGCCCCCGCGGTGGCGGCGCCTCGATCGTCGAGCACCTCGGCGCCGCGCTGGAGAACGACCCGCGCGTCGACATCCGCTACGAGACGGAGGCGCTGCGCCTGACCACCTCCGACGACGGCTCCGTCGACGGCGTCGTGGTCCGCACCTCCGACGGCCGCACCCAGCGGCTCGCCGGCCGCGCCGTCGTCCTGGCCTGCGGCGGCTTCCAGGGCAACACCGAGATGCTCACCCGCTACGTCGGCGACCGGGCCTGCGACCTGCCGCTGATCGCCCCCGGCATCACCAACAACCGCGGTGACGCGCTGCGCATGGCGCTGGAGCTGGGCGCCGACACCGCGGGCCAGTTCGACGGCATCCACGCCGAGCCCGTCGACCGCCGGACCGAGAAGGCCGACGCGGTCCTGTACGGCTTCAGCACCGGCATCTTCGTCAACGGAAAGCTGGAGCGCTTCTTCGACGAGGGCCGCGACACCTGGGACAACACCTTCGAGCACGTCGGCTACGAGATCTGGAAGAACCAGGAGCAGGAGGCGTACTGGATCGCCGACGCCAAGACGCTCGCCATCCCCGGCATCATGAACTCGCTGCTCAGCGACGTGCCGCCGGAGCAGGCCGACACCCTGGAGGAGCTGGCCGGCAAGCTCGGCATCGACGCCGAGGGGCTGGAGAAGACCGTCGCCGAGTTCAACGCGGCCGTCGGCCCCGGTGAGTTCGACCCGACGCGCCTCGACGGCAAGGCGACCGTGGGCATCGAGCCGAAGAAGTCCAACTGGGCCACACCGCTGGACACCGCGCCGTTCATCGGCGTCCCGGTCACCGCCGCCATCTGCTTCACCTACGGCGGTGTCCGCACCGACCTCGACGGCCGTGTCGTCACCCCCTCCGGCGCCGCCATCCCCGGCCTGTACGCGGCGGGCGAGGCCACCGGCCTCTACTACCACGCCTACCCGCCGGCCACGTCCGTGCTGCGCTCGCTGATCTTCGGCCGGCTCGCCGCCCACCACGCCGCGGGCCGGCAGTCCGCCTGAATTCCGAGTCCCGAGTTCATCTGGAGGAACCATGAGCATCGTCAACATCGACGTCACCCTCCGTGACGGCGGGTACCGCAACGGCTTCAACTTCCCTCTGGAGTACGCGCTCACGCACGCCAGGCTCAGTGTCGAGGCGGGCTTCGACTGGGTGGAGATCGCCTACCGCAAGGGTTCGCTCCTGCCGATGCCCGGCCTCGGGCTCACCGGTCGCGGCGACGACGAGTACATCGCCGCCGTGGCCCGGGAGATCGGGCCGGACAGAGTCGCGATGATCCTGCACCCGAAGAACATCACCGCGCACGACCTGCCCGCCATGTACGCCGCGGGCGCTCGCCTGGTCCGCATCATCCTGCCGTCCAAGGGCTACGAGCGCGGCCTGGAGTACATACGCCAGGCCAAGGAGACCGGATTCAGCGTCGGGGTCAACTTCGCCCGGATCAGCCAGTGGGCGGGCCGTGACATCGTCGAGGTGGCGACCGCCGCCACCGACGCCGGCGCCGAGTTCGTCTACCTGGCCGACTCCAACGGCAGCCTCTCGCCCGTGGACACCACCGACCTCACCACCCTGACCAAGTCGGTCACCGGTGGCCCGGTCGGCCTGCACGCGCACAACAACCTCGGGCTCGCCCTGGCCAACGCGATCAGCGCCGTCGCCGCCGGCGCGACCTGGATGGACTCCTCGATCCAGGGCATGGGCAAGGGCCCGGGCAACCTCATCGCCGAGCAGTGGCTGGCGCACCTGGACCGCACCGACGCCGAGGCCGCCGCCCGCCTCCACCTGGGCCCCGCCCTGGAGCTGGCGGAGCTGCTCCTCGCCACCATCCCGGAGGGCACCCCCTCCCTGCCGCTGCCGGACCTGGTCCTGGGCCGCTACGACCTGCCGGTCGAGCACCGCAAGGACCTGCTGGGCGGCAGCCACCGTGAGGGCATCGCCACCGCGCGCACCCTCGCCACCGTCCGGTGACCCACGCCGGACTCGCGGTGCCGACGGCGGTCTTCGGACCCGAGGCCGCCGTCGGCACGGCACACGCCCTCGTCCTCGCCCCCGTCACCCCGTGCTGGGACGGCGGAGCGTTCTTCGCCCCCGTCACCCGGGTCCTGGCCGACGCCGGCCTGCGGGTGACCGTGGCGGACACGCTCTCCCTGTGGGACGAGGAGGTCGACTCGCTGGACTCCTTCGTCGCCCGCTGGCGCGGACTCCTCACCCGGTACGGTCCCGTGGACCTGCTCTGCGGGAACGCGCTCGGCGGCGCGGTGGCCCAGGCGCTGCTCCCCGATGTGGCTCCCGGCACCGCCGCGTTGCTCGTCTCAGGACCCGCCCGCACGGACGCCGTCCTCGAAGCCCGGCTCCGGGAGATCGCCGACCTGGCCGCCGGCGGCCGCTCCGGTGACGCCCTGGCCCTCCTCAACCGGCGCGTCCAGCCGCACGGCCACCGCCCGGACACCGAGGACGACACCGAGGACGACGCCGACGACGCTTTGGCACCGCACGATCCGACCGCCGGGCGCCGGCTCGCCGCCGGCCTGCGCATGCTGTGCGGCGTCGACGTGACGGACGCGGTACGGGCGCACCCCGGCCCGCTGCTGCAGATCGTCGGCAGCCACTCGCAGCTCGTCACCAAGGCCCACACGGCCGCGGCACCGCACCACCGCGTCCACGTCATCGAGGGCGCCGGCATGCGCCCCCACTTCGAACGCACCGCAGAAGTGTCCGCCCTCGTCGGCGCCTTCCTGCGAGAGAAGGGACTCACATGAAGAGCGTCGCTGTCCTACCCGGCGACGGCATCGGACCGGAGGTCACGTCCGCGGCCCTCGACGTCGTGGAGAAGCTCGGTCTCCCCCTCGACCTGCGCTTCGGCGAGATCGGCTGGGAGTGCTGGCGCCGCGAAGGCGACCCGGTCCCGGAGCGCACCTGGAAGCTCCTGGAGGAGACCGACACCTGCCTGCTCGGCGCCATCACCAGCAAGCCGCTGCGCGAAGCCGAGGAGGAACTCCCCGCCGAGCTGCGGGGGACCGGCCGCACCTTCGTCTCCCCCGTCATCCAGCTGCGCCAGCGGCTGAGCCTGTACGCCAACGTCCGCCCGGTCGTCGACCTGGTCGACGGGCGCTTCGACTTCACGGTGATCCGCGAGAACACCGAGGGGCTGTACGCGGGCTTCGACGTGCGCGGCGTGGACGACGCGCTGTGGAAAGTGGTCCGCGACCACCCCAACGCCCAGGCGTCGGGACCGGACGGGACCAGCGTCACGCTGCGCCTGCAGACCGAGTTCGGCATGGACCGGCTGCTGCGCTACGGGTTCGCCTACGCCCGCTCCCGCGGCTACACCCGGCTCACCCTGGTCGACAAGCCCAACGTGCTGCGCAACAGCAGCGACCACCTGCGCGAACGCCTGGAACTGATCGCCGGCGCCCACCCCGACATCGAGACCGAGATCCTCAACGTCGACGCCGTCGCCCTGTGGATGGTGCGCAGGCCCGAGCGGTTCGGGGTGCTGGTCGCCGAGAACATGTTCGGCGACATCCTGTCCGACCTCGGCGCCGGCGTCATGGGCGGTCTCGGCCTCGCGCCCAGCGGCAACATCGGCGACCACGGCAGCTACTTCGAGCCCGTGCACGGCAGCGCCCCCGGCATGGCCGGACAAGGCCGTGCCAACCCCATGGCGATGATGCTCGCCGTGGCCCAGATGCTCGACCACCTGGACCTCTCCGTGCCGGGCGACGAGCTCAGGGCGGCGGTGCGCACGGTCGCCGCGCGGCGCACGACCGTCACGTACGACATGGGCGGTACGAGCGGTACGCGGGAGGTCGCGCGGGCGGTGGCCGGTGAACTCGCCGCGCGCGGGGGAGAGCCGAGCGTTCGCGAGGACGTGGTGGACCGGCTCGCCCGCCTCGACACGGCGTCCGTCTCCGACGCGCTCGACAGCCTCGGCGTCGGCGGCGTCCTCGCGGGCATCGCACCGCGCGTTCCCGGAGCCCGTGCCGCGGGCCGCGCGTTCACCGTCACGTACCAGCCCGTAGACACCGCCGAGAAGGGCTTCCGGAACGCGGCCAACTACCTGGACGACGTACCCGAGGGCTCGTTCGTGGTGGTCGACAACGCGGGAAGCACCACCTGCACCAACTGGGGATCGCTGCTGACGAAGCTGGCGCAGCGGCGCGGGATCCGCGGGACCGCCCTGCACGGCTCGGCCCGCGACATCGTCGAGATCCGCGCCGCCGGGTACCCGCTGTTCAGTACCGGCGCCACCATGGTCAGCGGCAAGAACCGGGTGGAGCTCGCGGCGACCGGCCGGGACGTCCTCATCGGCGACGTCACCGTACGGCCCGGCGACATCGTCGTCGCCGACGACAACGGAGCCCTGGTGGTGCCCGCCGAGCACGCCGCCGAGGTCGCCGAGCGGGCGGAACGCGTGGAGCGGACCGAGGCCGCGATCGCGGAGGCGGTCGGGTCGGGCCTGCGGCTCGACGAGGCCCGCCGCAGGTTCGGCTACGCCCGGCCGTGGGGTGACGACGGCGCCCGGACCTCCCGTGCATGACCTGGAGGGGCGCGTGGTGGTGGACGTCCACTACCACGCGGGCCCCGACCTGTACCGCCGCCGTCTGACCTCCGCCGGTGCGGGCCGGGCGTACGCCGAGGTGGGCGGCTGGGTGGTGCTCAAGAGCCACCTCACCTCGACCGCCGCCCGCGCGTGGGAGGCCCGCCAGGAGGGGCTGCCGGTCTCCGGCACGCTCGTCCTCAACGAACTGGCGGGCGGCGTCCGGCCCCAAGCCGTGGAGCAGGCCGTGTACGCGCACGGCCCGGACAGCCCCGCCCGCCTCGTCGTGCACCTCCCGACCCTGGTCGGCCCCGCGCACACCTCGGCGCTGCGCCGCACGTCGTTCCACCCCCGGCTCGATCCCGACCGGTGGCGGACCGGTCCGGTCCTGGACGCCGGCGGGCGGCTGCGCCGGGACGTGCGCGAGGTGCTGCGGGCGGCCCGTGACCTGCCCGTCGTCGTGGCGACCGGGCACAGCGACCGGGAGGGGGCCCTGCGGATCGTGGACGAAGCCGTCCGTCTCGACGTACCGCGCCTGCTCCTCACCCACGCCACGCACCCCATGTCGGGCTTCACCCCCGGAGATCTGGCCGACCTCTCCCGCGTGCCGCAGCTGTACGTCGAACTGACCGCGCTGACGCTGCTGTTGGGGCACCGGGGCGTCGAGCACCTCGCCGAGGTCGTCCACGCCCACCCGCGGGTGGTGTTCAGCTCCGACCTCGGACAGCCCGACCAGCCGGACGTGAAGGAATGGCTGGACCTGAGCGAGCGGTGGTTCCGGGAAGCGGGCCTGACGCACCGCGAGATCAGCGCCGTCACGTCGGAGAACCCCATGAACCTGCTGATGCCGTGAGCACGCGCCAAGGAGATTGCCATGAGTGAGCCGGATGACGGCGTGCCCGCCCCCTCGCGGCGGGGAGTGCTGCGCACCGCGGTGGCCTCCACCGCGGCGATGGCCGTGTCCCTGACGGGTCCGCTCCCGAGGGCACATGCGGCGCGGCCGCGTACCGGATCGCTGGGTGACCAGTCGGCCGTGCGCACCCTCACCCTGGGGGACGTCCGGCTCACGTACGTCGTCGACGCGGCGATGGAGCTGGACCGTACCGGTTTCCTCCCCGCCGTCCCCGCCGCGTACTGGAGGGAACACCCCGAGGCGCTCGCGCCCTCCGGGCGCGTCGCCGCCTCGGCGGGCGGCGTCCTCGTGGAGCGGGGAGGCCGCCGGCTGCTGATCGACACGGGCCTGGGCGCCAACGTGCTGGCGCCCTCGCTGGGTGTCTCCCGTGGCGGAGCGCTGCTGCGCACCCTCCGGGCGCTGGGCGTGCCGCCGGGCTCCATCGACACCGTGGCCTTCACGCACCTCCACACGGACCACACCGGCCTCGGCTTCCTCACCGGGCACGGCCGCCGGCCGCGCAAGGCGTTCCCGTGCGCCGACTACCTCGTGGCCCGGGCCGAGTGGGAGCCGTTCTGGAACCGCGAGGTGGAGGTGGGGGCGCCGTCCTGGGAGGGGTTCATGGTGCCGATGTCGCGGGTGCTGCGCCGGTTCGAGGACGGCGACGAGATATGGCCCGGCGTCACCGCGCTGATCACCCCCGGCCACAGCGCGGGCCACACCACCTACGTCGTCTCGGCCCGGGGCGGGCGGCGGATCCTGGTGTTCGGCGACGCCTTCCACACCCCGGCACAGGTGTCCCACCCCGAGTGGCCGTCCGGACCCGACGTGGACGTCGACGGCGTCCTGCGGGCCCGTGCCGCGCTGCTGACACGGCTGCGGGCGCCGCGTACGTACGGCTTCGCCTTCCACTTCGGCGACCAGGCGTTCGGCCGGGTCGCCGCGGGGGACCAGTGGTGCCCGGTGCCGGCCCGTGCGCTCCTGCCGCATCCGGTGCGGCTGACGTGAGCCGCGGTCGTCAGTTGCGCTGGGCGGGGCAGGACACCCACGTCACCATCGACGCCTCGACGGCGCGCCAGGACACCTCGCCCGGCTCCGTCACGTCGAGGGCGTCGCCCGCGTCGAGGGTGTAGTCGGTGGAGTCGACGCGGACGACGACGGTGCCGCTGACGACGTAGACGAACAGGCCCCGGTCGTCGAGGTCGACCGGGCAGGCGCCGTGGTCGCCGGGGAGGGCGGAGACGACGCAGCTGCGCAGCGAGAGCAGGGGGTGCGAGATCTCGCTGAGGCCCCGCGGCCCGTCGGGCACCTTGGCGCGGCGCAGGGTCTCCTGGCCCTCGTGGGCGAGGACCTCCGGGATGCTCACGCCGAGGGCCTCGGTGATGGAGGCCAGGGTGTGCAGCGACGGGTGGTTGATGCCCTTCTCGACCGCGGAGAGGTACGAGACGGAGACGCCGCAGGCCTGGGAGAGGGCCGCCAGCGTGAGGCCGCGCTCCTTGCGCATGCGGCGCAGCTGGCCGCCGACGCGGGCGGCGAGCGTGCTCTGGTCGTCTACGGGTCTCTTCACAGGATCGCCGGGGTCACGGCCCACAGGATCACCGCGGGGTCGCTGGAGGTCACCGTGAGCGTGTGCTCGGGGTGGGAGGAGTAGTGCAGCGTCTCACCGGGGCCGAGCTGGAGGACCGTGGCCCCTATGCGGGTCTCGATCTCGCCCTCGAGCACGAGCAGGAGCCTTTCGCCGAAGCAGGAGTAGGGCGCGGTGGTCTCCGGCGGTTCGATCCGGTCGAGCAGACCGGTGAAGGCGGGGGCGACCGATCGCGCGGACATGACAGTGTAGGTTCTGGCCCGGCCGGTCGCCACCCGCATGTGGTTGGTGTCGGCGGCGCGGTGGACGTGCACGGTCTCGCGTGCCGCCGGGGGGAAGAACGCCGACATGTCCGTGCCCAGGACCGCGGCGAGGGTCGACAGCGCGCTGAGGCTCGGGGTGGTGACCCCGTTCTCCACGTTGGCGAGGTAGCCGCCGGTGAGGTTGGCGCGGTCGGCGAGGTCGGCCAGCGTCATGCCGCGGGCGCGGCGCAACTGGCGGAGTCTGCCTCCCACCTGTTCCACGAGCTCGTCCATGCGCCATCCCCGTATCGTCGTTCCGTACCCGCTGTGCCGGGAGGCCCAGCCGTGCTGCCCGGGTGTGGTGCCCGGCCCTGATGCCCAGAATAGGCAGCGCGCGGAAGGCGGGGTGAGGTGTGCCGCCGCACCCCCGTGACGCCGGCACACCTCGCCGCGCCCGCCGCGCGCTGCCGTCAGACCGTCCAGACGCCGTGGTCGAGGACCATGACCGCGGTGCCGTCCGCCGCCAGGCCCTCCACCGTCATCTCCGGTGAGCCGATCATGAAGTCGACGTGGATGGCCGAGGTGTTGATCCGCGCGTGGTCGGCGGGGTCCTCGACCGGCGCGAGGTAGCCCCAGCCCAGCGCGAGGTGGGTGGCCGCGTTCTCGTCCAGCAGCGTCTCGTGGAAGACGGTGCCCAGCGGCCCGATCCGCCCGGAGCCGTCGACGAGCGCGAGCTCGCCCAGGTACGCGGCGCCCGCGTCGCGGGAGGCGTACCCCTCCAGTACGGCCCCGCCCTTGTCGGCCTCGATCGACACGGCCCGGCCGCCCTCGAAGCGGATCCGCAGGCCCTCGACCGTGGCGCCGGCCAGGACGAGGGGACGGGTCGCGGTCACGACGCCGTCGACGCGCAGCGGGTCCGGCGTCGTCAGCAGCTCCTCCGTGGGCAGGTTGGCGAGGTGCTGGACGCCGTCGCGCGAGTGCATGGAGGTGGTCAGCCAGCGGGAGCTGGGCAGGAGGCCGATCGTGACGTCCGTGCCGGGCGCCCGGAGCCGTATCGCGTCGAACCGCCGGGCGGTGAGGCGGGCGCCGACGTCGGCGAGGTCGGCCATGCGCGTGCGCCAGGCGGCGGCCGGATCGGGTTCGTCGAGGCGGCAGATGTGGAGGAGCTCGTCGACGAGCCGGGACAGCGCCGCGTCCGGGGCGAGCGTCGGGTGCGCCAGGGCCGCCCACTCGGCGGAAGGGGCGGGCACGAGCGTCCAGTTGATGCTGCGGTCGTTGATGACCGTACGGCGCTCGGCGACCATCGGGAGCATGTCCCGACCGGCCAGGACGGGGTCGAGCCCGTCGAGGGCGCCCGGCTCCGTCGGGCCGGTGATGCGGACCGTGGCCGCTCCCGCGTCGCCCTGGGCGAGGACGGAGTCGCCCAGCCACGGGGGGACGAAGTCGAGCGTGTCCGGCCGCGCGTGCTGGACGCGGACGCGCTTGAGCAGGGGATCGAACACGGCCACGTCGACGTAGCGCGCCCCCCGGCCGTACGCGGCCCGGGCTATCTCACGGGCCAGCGGCAGGTGTCCGGGCTCGGCCGACACCACCACGATCTGGCCGGGCTGGACGTTGGCCCCCACCGTCACGGCGAGCTCCGCGACCCCTGTCGTGAACTCCTCAATGCTCCCCATGGGAAGGACTGTACGCCACTTCTCCTGCATGGGAAAGTGAAGTTATGCCAGACAGGAAAAATTCCAAGACCGAGTTACTCCACGCCCCTTCCGGCCCCGAAGCGGGGTCCGCGTCCGCGACCGGACCCGCCCGTGCGGGCAGACGCCGGCCGATCGTCGCCGCCTCGATCGGCAACTTCGTCGAGTGGTACGACTACGCCATCTACGGCACGCTCGCGGTCGTCCTGGCCGAGCTGTACTTCCCGAAGCAGGACCAGACGGCGGCGGTCCTGCTGACCTTCACCGGGTACGCGGTCGCCTCCGTGCTGCGGCCCGCGGGCGCGCTGCTGTTCGGCGCGCTGGGCGACCGGATCGGCCGCAAGTCCACGCTGTCCGCCGTCGTCCTGCTCATGTCGGCCGCCACCGCTGCGATCGGCGTGCTGCCGACGTACTCCGACATCGGCGTGTGGGCGCCGATCCTGCTGTTCTTCTGCCGCGCCCTGCAAGGGCTCTCCGCGGGCGGCGAGTACGGCGGTTCGGCGACGTTCCTGGCCGAGTACGCGCCGCCGGGGAAGCGGGCGCTCTACACGAGCTGGCAGACCTTCACGGTCCTGCTCTCCTTCCTCTGCGGCGCCCTCCTCGGCGCGCTGCTCACCCGGGAGCTGGGCCGCGACGTACTGTTGGCATGGGCATGGCGCATTCCTTTCCTGGTGGCGCTGCCCCTCGGGCTCGTCGGCCTCTACCTGCGCCTGCGCCTGGAGGACACCCCGGCGTTCACCCGGCTCCGGCGGCAGCGGGACGTCCCCCGCAGCCCGCTGCGCGAGGCCGCGCGCGACCACAAGGGAGCGCTCGCCCGCGTCTGGGGGCTCGCCTTCTTCGGCACCGCCGCCACCTTCGTCTTCCTCACCTACTCCACGACGTACGCCGTCGTGACGCTGAAGAAGGACCTCGACCTGGCGCTCATCGGCCTCAGCGCCGGCCTGGTCGCCGGCCTCGTGCTGTGCCCGTTCGTCGGCATCGCCGCCGACAGGTGGGGGCGCCGCCCGGTGATGCTGTACTCCACGATCGCCTGCCTGGCGCTGACGTACCCCGGCTTCCTGCTCATGGGCGGGCGGTCCGACCTCGGGGTCGTCTCCGGGTTCGTCCTCTTCACCGTGCTGCTCACCCTCTACACCGGCGCCGGACCCGCGGTGCTGACCGAGGCGTTCCCCACCCGGGTCCGCTACTCCGGCCTGTCGATGGGCTACAGCGTCGCCGGCTCGCTGACCGGCCTGCTCACGCCGTTCGCGATCGAGTGGCTCATCCGCCACACCGGATCCGCGATCGGCCCGACGCTGTGGATCCTCGCCACCGGGATCGCCGGCCTCACGGCGGCGATCCTGCTGCCCGAGACGCGCGGCAGGGAACTGACCTGAGGACGGCGGTGCGTACGCGCCGCCGGGTGGCCGACGGACCGCCCGGCGGCGCGACGCGTCACCCACCGGCCGTCCGCACCGCGCGCCGGGCCCGTACGCGGCCGGCCGCGTACCCCGCCACCAGCGCGACGGCCAGCAGGACGAGGATCACGAGCGCCACCGCGAACACGTCGCGCAGCCCCAGGCTGCGGCCCGCGACGGCCGACACGCCGCCGCCGCTCATGTGGTGCGCCGCCCGGATCTCCAGGAACGCCGCACAGCACGCCGCCCCGACCGAACCGCCCAGGCTGCGCGCCATGTTGAACAGCAGCGACCCCGACGACGCCTGGCTCGCGCTCAGCGCCCGCGTCGCCATCAGGCCCAGCGCGGCGAGCAGCAGACCGGACCCCACGGACCGGGCCATCAGCGCCACCACGATCACGCCGTACGGCGGCGAGGAACCGGCGAGGAACGGCAGCAGCGCCGCCACCGCGAACACCACCGCCCCCGCGCACGACACCAGGTACGCGTCGACGCGGCGCAGCAGGACGGGCAGGCCCAGCGCGATGACGAGCTGCACCGTCCCGCCGTACAGCGTCACGGTGCCGATCTCGCCGACCGAGAAGCCCAGGTTGGTCAGATAGAAGGGGATCAGGATGAAGCTGGAGTACACCGCCACCCCGGCCACCACGTTGAACACGCAGCTCGACAGGAACGGCCGCAGCCGCAGCAGCCTCAGGTCCACCAGCGGGCTGCGGCTGCGCAGCTCCGTCACCACGAACAGCACGGCGGCGGCCACGGCCACCACCACCGTCACGGTCACCACCGCCGACGCGAACCAGCCGCGCCCCTGGCCCGTGTCCAGCGCGTACTGGGCGCAGAACAGGCCCACCACCGCCGCGCCGATGCTCACCGCGTTCGCCCGGCGCCCGAGCGGCGACTCGTCCTGGCGCATGTCCCGCAGCCCCGGCAGCGCCAGCCACAGCGCGACGGCGCCGACCGGCGCGGCCACGCAGTACAGCGCCCGCCAGCTGAGCCACTCCGCGAGCGTGATGCTCAGGATCGGAGCCAGGACGTAGGAGCCGGTGACCGTGATCGAGAACGTCGAGATCGCCTTCGGCTGCTCCTCGCCCGGCAGCAGCACGACGATGGCGTAGTACGCGAACGGCATGATCGCCCCGCTCGCCGCGCCCTGCACGACGCGGGCCACGAGCAGGCTCTCGAAGTTCCAGGCGGCGGCGGACAGCAGCGCGCCCGCCACGAACACGCACACCAGCAGGACGAGATAGGTGCGCGGGCGGAACACCCGGGTCAGGAAGGCGCTCAGCGAGAGGGTGATCAGCTCGGCGGTCGCGTACGCCGAGATGACCAGTGCGCCCTTGGCGAGCGAGGTGTCCAGCGTCTCCTGGATGGAGCCGAGCGCGGTGCTCGTCATGGACAGGTCCAGCACGGTCATGGCGGCGGCCAGGATGCAGCCGAGCGTGGCGCGCCGGCGCAGCGGCGACAGCTCCTTGCGTACGGCGGGGGCCGCCGCCGGGCCGGATGCCGTCATGAGCGGCCCTCGGGGCCTGCGGGCACCCGGCCCCACGCGTAGACGGTGATGGAGCGGATGTCGGTGAAGCCGGGGTCGGCGCACAGCGCGCTTACCTCGTCCACGTCTTCTTGCGTGAGCAGCCCGGTGCGGACCAGGTACGCGCCCTCCTGCCGGATGTTGGCCGCCGCCAGCGCGCCGTAAGGCCCGCGCTCGCCCAGGCGGTTGGCCCGGGTGAAGACGGAGACATCCACCAGCCCGGCGCGCGCCAGCTGCGACGGCAGCGTCTGCGCCCACCGCGTCATGTCCGAGCCCTGCGCCTCCCAGACCTTCTCCAGGGCACCGAAGAACCGCCGGACCGGCGCGTACGCGGACCCGGCCGCCGGCATGCACATCGGGTCGCCGAGCACGAGCCGGCCGCCGGGCTTCAGCCACCGCGCCGCGCGGGCGACGAGCGCCTCCCGCTCGGGCAGGTGGCAGAAGGTGAGCCGGGAGTGCACGAGGTCGAACGAGCCCGGCGCTAAGTCGAGTTCCCGGATGTCGCCGGTACGCCACTGGAGGTGGGGCCGCTCGGTGTCGGTGAGGTACCGGGTGTCGATGTCGACGGCGACCACACCGCCGTCCGGGCACTGGTCGGCCATCCAGCGCGCGACGGACCCCGCGCCCGCGCCGATCTCCAGGCACCGCCAGTCGCGCCCGATCCCGGCGGAGCGGAGCACCCGCCGGGTGTCGGGGTCGCCCCACTCCTGGAGGAGCCGCAGGCGGTCGAACTCCTCGGCCGTGTCCTTGCTCAGCGGGCCCGACGCGTAGTCGGTCGCCAGTTCTTCCATCAGCTCACCACCGCCGTGTCGTCGGGTCGCTGTTCCGGTGCCGGTCCCGGTGCCGGTTCCGGTGGGCGCCGGTGGCGCTGCCCCAGCTCCGCTTCGAGGGCCGCCGCCACGCGGAACACGGTCGCCTCGTCGAAGGCCCGCCCCACGATCTGCAGACCGATGGGCAGGCCGTCCGCGGCGAACCCGATCGGCAGGGACAGCGCCGGGTGACCGGTCACGCTGAACGGGATCGTCTGCATGTCGTTGGCGAGCTTGGGCGGCGGCCAGTTCTCCGGGAAGTCGCCCCAGCGCGCGGCCGTGGTCTGGCCGCACACCGTGATCAGCACGTCGTACCGGTCGAACACGGTCTCGTCGAGCCGCCGCCGCAGCCACCGCCGTACGTCGTACGCGCGCAGCAGGTCGGACGCGCCGACCCCGGCGCCGGGCATCACCCGCTGGTAGGTGTAGCGCCCGAACTCCCGGGGGCGGCGCCGCAGATCCTCCTCGTGGGTGGCGAACGCCTCCGCCGCGAAGATGACGCGGCCGCACGCGTTGAAGACGTCGTACGGCGGCAGCGCGACCTCCTCGACCGAGGCGCCGAGCCCGCCGAGCACCCCGAGGGCCCGCTCGATGCCGGTCACGATCTCCGGCAGCGTCGCGGGGTCCTCGGCGTACCAGCCGGGCGAGCACGCCACCCGCAGCCCCGCGACGCCCCGGCCCAGGACCGCGGTGTAGTCGGGGACCTCCGCACCGGCCGTGCGCGTGCGCGGGTCGGCCGGATCGGCGCCCGCGATCACCCGCAGCGCCGCCGCCGCGTCGCCGACCGTCCAGGTCAGCGGCCCGAAGTGGTCCAGCGTCCAGGAGAGCGTCTGGACACCGTGCCCCGACACCCTCCCGTACGTCGGCTTCAGGCCGACCGCCCCGCAGTGGAACGCCGGGCCCCGGGTGGACCCGCTGGTGTCGGAGCCGACGGTGACCCGGACCAGCCCGGCCGCGACCGCGGCGCCCGAGCCCGACGACGAGCCGCTGGGCACGTGGTCGCCGCTCCACGGGTTGCGGGCGGGCGGCACGGGCAGGTCGAAGCTCGGGCCGCCGACCGCGAACTCGAACGTGGTCAGCTTGCCGAGGCCGACCGCGCCCCCGTCGCGCAGCCGCCGCTCGACCGTGCTGTCGGCGTCCGCGAGATGGCCGTCGCGCAGCCGGGAGGCGCTGGTGGTGGGCACCCCCTCCGCGTCGAAGATGTCCTTCAGCGCGTACGGGACGCCGTGCAGCGGCCCCCGGTCGAGCCCGGCCCGCAGCTCGCGGTCCGCCGCCGCGGCCCGCTCCAGCGCCGTCTCCTCCGTCACCCGGATGAAGGCGTGCAGCGCGGGGTCGAGCCGGGCGATCCGGTCGAGGGCGGCGCGGGCGAGCTCCACCGAGGTGAGCTCACCCGCCCGCAGCAGCGCGCCCGCCTCCGCGACCGACAGTTCGTGGAGCGGCGCGGCGGCCGTGGGTCCGTCAGGCACCCGGCGCCTCCCGCACCTCGGGCGCGGCGGTGTCCGTCCGGACCTCCCGCAACAGCTCCGTCATGGCCCGCAGGCCCGCGTAACCGCGCACGACGCCGTCCTTGAGGTCGGCCGGCACCTCGATGCCCAGCCGGCCCGCGAGGACGTCGAACTCCTCCGCTACGGCCCCTCCCTCAGACGCCATCGACGCCCGGCTCCCGCGGTCCGGCCTCGCGCTGCGCGGCGAGCCAGGCCTCCACCTCGTGCGACGCCGTCGGCAGCTTCTCCGTCAGCAGCCGGGAGCCGCCCGCGGTGACCAGCACGTCGTCCTCGATGCGCACGCCGATGCCGCGCAGCTCCTCGGGCACCAGCTCGTCGTGCGGCTGGAGGTAGAGGCCGGGCTCCATGGTCAGCACGTGGTTCTCGCGCAGCGTGCCGCTGCCGTAGTACTCGGGCCGCGCGTGCCCGCAGTCGTGCACGTCCAGGCCGAGCATGTGCCCGAAGCCGTGCAGCGACCACCTGCGGTACGCCATCGTCTCCGGGTCCAGCACCTCCTCCAGGCTCCCCTTGAGCAGGCCGAGCCCGCGCAGGCCCTCCGCGAGGACCCGGTTGCAGACCGTCTGGATCTCGGCGAACTCCACGCCCGGGGCGATCGCCTCCAGGCCCGCGGTCCGCGACGCGTACACGATGTCGTACACATCGCGCTGCGCCGGGGTGAAGGTTCCGGAGACCGGCAGGACGCGCGTCACGTCGGCCGTGTAGCAGTGGACGTTCTCCACGCCCATGTCGAGGAGCAGGATCTGCCCCGGCTCGACCACCGCGTCGTTGCGCGACCAGTGCAGGATCGTGGAGCGGGGCCCGCCGCCGACGATGGAGCTGTAGCCGAGGCCGTTGCCGTCGACGCGCGCACGCCAGGAGAACACGCCCTCGATGTACCGCTCGGACGTCGGGGCGTCGGGCCGCAGCCGCCGGGCGACGTCCTCGAAGCCGCGCACCGTGGCGTCGACCGCGTCCTGGAGCTGCGCGATCTCCCACTCGTCCTTCTCCAGGCGCAGCTCGGACAGCACGCTCGCCAGCAGCGCGTCCCGCTCCTTGTTGTCGGGTGTGACGGGGAGCGAGCCGCGCTCCATGCCGCCGTCGATACCGGTGTCGTACCCGCGCAGCACCCGCAGCCGGTCCGAGGAGGCCACCGACGCCAGGACCTTGGGCAGCTCGCCGAGGGCCCGCGTCTCGATCTCGAAGAGGACGGACTTCTCCTGCGGCGAGTGGCGCCGGCCGTGCCAGATCTCGCCGTCCATCCGGTCCAGGTACTGGGCGCTGGTCGAGGAGTCCGAGCGCGGCTGCGCGTACAGCACGGGGTCGTGCCCGGTGGCCGTCGGGTGCAGGACCAGCACCGAGTTGGGTTCCTGGTCGCCGGTCAGCCACAGGAAGTCGCTGCCCGCCCGGAACTCGTACGGCGCGCCGAAGGTCCGGGAGCGGATGTTCCCCGTGGGGATCACCAGGGTGTCGCCCGGGAAGGCCGCCGAGAGCAGCGCCCGGCGCCGGGTGAGCTGCTTGACGTGGGGGACCGGGGCGACGTCGATCTCGTCCTTGCTCCAGCCGGTCGTCATCAAGTCCAGGAACTTCTCCGGGATCGCCCGGTCGTGCGTTCCCGAGATCTCTTCCCGCCCGATGTTGCCCATGGTGTGTCCCTCTTTTTGTGCGGTGGTGTCCCCGTCGCCGGGGCTGACTGTGTGTTCAACGGGCGGGATCCGCCGCCCGGAACTTCCCCGCCTCGTCCGGGTGACGGACCAGGTGGGCGCAGGTGATGAGGTCGAGGTACGCGCAGCCCGTGGAGGCGAAGACCGTCCGCCGCCGCGCGAGGTCCCCGGGTGAGCCGGGTGCGTCGAGGGCGCTCAGCTCGAGGGCGCCGGCGTGGCTCTCGCCCGCCTCGGCGATCGCCGTGCGCAGGTCCTCGACGATCACGACGCTGTCGCGGAGCAACGCCACCGGCACCTCCCGGGAGGTGGTGGTGTGCGCGCCCAC
This sequence comes from Streptomyces sp. NPDC093546, assembly GCF_044765045.1. NCBI lineage: Bacteria > Bacillati > Actinomycetota > Actinomycetes > Kitasatosporales > Streptomycetaceae > Streptomyces > Streptomyces sp. NPDC093546. The sequence goes on from NZ_JBIWJG010000003.1 coordinate 320,924, forward strand.
GCAGTTGATGTGGATGTGGTCGGGCAGCCGTGCCGAGATCGGCAGCGGCTCCACCGAGGTGGTCGCGGTCGACAGGATGTCGACGCCCTCGCTCGCCCGCTCGGCGGAGTCGCACAGGACGACGCGCGGCGGCCTGCGGTGCCGCTCCCCGGCGGCGTCGGCGATGTCGGCGATGTCGTGGGCGAAGGCCCTCGCGTGGCGCGGGGTGCGCGACCAGATCCGTACCTCCTCCAGGTCGCGCACCGCCGACACCCCGAGGAACTGCCGGCGGGCCTGGACGCCCGAACCGATGACGCCCAGCACCCGGCTGCCGGGCGCGGCGCACCGGTCGGTCACCAGGGCGGTGACGGCGGCGCACTTGAGGTTGGTGACGGTGGCGCCGTCCAGCGTGCCGAGGAAGCGGCCGGTGGAGACAGAGAACATCGGCACGACGGACGTCACGGTCGAGCCCCGGCCGGCGACCGGGGAGGCCACGATGGTCGCGACCTTGTTGACGTACAGGTCGTGGTCGGGCGAGACGGCGGGCATGGAGAGGAACTTCGCGCCCGTGGCGTCCTCGACCGTCTCGCGCGGCGGCACCAGCATCCGCGCGACGGCCCCGTCGCGCAGCGCGTCGCGCATCGCCCCCGCCAGCGCCCGGATGCGCGGCAGGGACGAGTCGGGTGCCTCGGCCGGCGTCATGCGAATCCGTCCAGGACGTCCTCCAGTACGGTGACGAAGCGCTCCGTCATCGCGGCCGTCATGTCGCCGCGCAGCATCAGCCGGATGCCGGCCTGCCCGCGCGGCACCACGGGGAAGAACATCGCCGAGCAGTAGTAGCCGCGCCGGTACAGCTCGGTGGCCAGCCGCACCGCCCGCTCGTTCTCGCCCACGGTGACGAACTTGATGTGCGAGCCGGTGCCCCGGACGCCGCGGTCCTTCATCCGCCGGTCGAAGAGCGCGATGTTCTCGGCGAGGCGCCGCTGGCGCACGCCGAGTTCGGGGGACCGGTGGACGGCGATGCTGCCCAGCGTCGTCCCGATGGCGGCGGTACGCAGCCCCTGGGACCAGCCCATCGGCCCGGAGCGGTACAGGAAGTCGAACTGGCTGGAGGCGCCCAGCATGGCGATGCCGCCGGTGGATCCGAACGCCTTGGCCGTCGAGGCGACGATCATGGTGCGCTCGTCGAGCTCCCGGAACACCGAGCGGGCGTAGCCCTCGCCGTACGGGCCCTGCGTGGACAGCGCGTGCGAGTCGTCGAGGTAGACGTACAGCCCGTACCTCTCCTGGAGCGCCCGGATGCCCTCCAGGTCGGCGAGGCCGCCGGTGGAGTAGGCGCCCTCGCACACGTAGGCCACGCGCGGGTAGCGCCGGCAGACGTCCTCGAGGAAGTCCATGTCGTTGTGCGGGCAGGTCAGCACCAGCGTCTCGTCGGCGACGACCGGCTTGACGAAGTTCATCGAGAAGTGCGCGAACCGGTCGAACACGACGACCAGCGGATCGGTGCCGGTGAGGTGCCCCGACCCGAGCAGCGGCAGGACGGCGGAGCTGAGCACGCCGCACGAGATCGACGGCAGCACCCGCGTCCCGAACAGCGCCGACAGCTCCTCCTCCACCCGGTGCGCGGCGTCCAGCCGGATGCGGAACTCGGCCATGGCGAGCCCGGTGACCCGCTCCTCCCGCAGGGCCGTCACCCCGGCCTCGACGACCGTGGGGTGGCTGTTGAGACCCAGGTACGAGCAGGAGGCGAGGTTGAGGAACTCGTGTCCGGTCCGTACGTCGCGGAGCCGGTTCTGGCCGTGCGTGGCGTCGACGCGGATGTCGAGCATGCCGTGGTCGGCGGCCAGCTGCCACGCGGACTCGCTCGCCGGGACCATGCGCTGGTTGTTCCGGAACCGGTGTGGCCCCATGACGTCCTCGATGCCGGTCTCGGTCACCGCACCGCCTCGGGCTCGCGCTCGGGTTCGCGCTCGGGCCCGGGCTCGCGCTCGGGCGACTTCAGGAACGCGCCCAGCCGCGCCAGCGCCTCACGCGCCTTGGCCAGCCGCGTGGGGTGCAGGTGCCACACGTGCACCATGCCCGGCCACACCTCCAGCGTGGCCGGCACCCCGGCGGCGGCCAGCTTGGCCGCGAACCGCTCGGCGTCGCTGTGCAGCATCTCCCGCTCGCCCACCTGGATGAGCACCGGCGGCAGGCCGTGCACCTCGCCGTAGAGCGCCGAGACGTACGGCGTCTCGGGCGCGGTCCCCGCCAGGTACGCCGCCGCGACGTCGTCCACCACCGACCGCGTGATGAGCGGGTCGATCGCCTCCTTCGACGTGAAGGTCTCGCCCGTGCCGGCCAGGTCCACCCACGGCGAGACGCAGGCCGCGGCCCGCGGCATCGGCAGCCCCTGGTCCCGCGCGGCGAGCAGCGACGCGAACAGCAGGCCGCCGCCCGCCGAGTCCCCGGCGACGACGACCGACTCGGGCGCACGGCCCTCGGCGAGCACCGCCTTGTAGACGGCGAGCGCGTCCTCCAGCGCCGCCGGGTACTTGTGCTCCGGGGCCCTGCGGTACTGCGGGTGCAGGAAGGCGCAGCCGGCGCTGCGCGCGGCCTCGGCCACCATGGAGCCGTGGCTGCGCTGCGTACCGAACACGTAGCCGCCGCCGTGCAGCCAGATGCCGATCCGCGCGGGGTCGGCCCCCGGAGGGGTGAGGAGGTACGCGGGTACGCCGCCCACCTCGCACTCCGAGACCCGGACGTCGGCCGCGACCGGCGTGCCCCACCGGTCGTAGAAGTCCCGGCCCTCGAAGAGGTCCTCGGGCCATTCGTCGGCGCGCAGCAGGTCCAGCAGGGCCGCCAGTTCGCGCTCGTCCGCGGCGCTCATGCCCGGTATGTCGTCCGGGCGGTGCAGGAGTGACATGGGGGCCTCAGTTTCCGCGTGCGACGGCGCTCACGCCACGGTGGTAGCGGTCGTGGTCGGGGGTGCCGGCGTCCGGCACGGTGACGTGGACCTCGGGCATCGGGAGCCGGTAGTGCGCGTACCAGGTGTTCAGGTTCCGGCCGTCGGAGAACTGGAGCTCGATGTGGCGCAGCGGGCGCTTGCCGGGCCTGGCCGGGTCCGTCAGGGTCGGCGCGGTGCCGGCGTGGGCGAGGCCGCCGGAGACCTCGTTGTTGAGGACGACCATGGCCATGTCGTCGCCGAGGTCGACGTCGACGGCCACGGCGAGCTCGGGGTCGGCGAGGAGGGCGTCGGCGTACTCCTGCTTGACGGCGACGTTGTAGCTGTGCGGCATCAGCTCGACCAGGTCGGCGGGGTCGATGCCGCCCCGCCGGCAGAACTCACGGGTGTCGCACACGATGGGCCGGCCGCCGGTGATGTTGGTGTTGGGGCCGTAGACGTTGCCGATGAAGGTGGTGGCGGCGTCGAAGTGGACGCACTTGGTGGTGAGGAACTCGCGGGACTCCGTGTGGTCGGAGTTGGGCGTGAAGCTGGTGTTCTTGTTGAATCCGTCGACGTCCATGGAGGCGACCTGGTCGTACCCCATGGCGACCGGGGTGTGCTTGGTGAGGTCGACCTCGGCGGTGAAGGCGCGGAAGAGCGCCTCCAGGTAGTCGCGGGCCGCGGCGGCGTGGGCCTCGTCGTGGATGTCCATGCCGTGCCGCGCGAGCAGGGCCCGCACGCCGTGGCAGACGGCCAGGCCCTCCCCGTCCGCGACGAGGTCCACCACACGCGTGATCAGCTCGGTCGGCACGGAGCCGAACCGGCCGTCGGCCACCTCCACGTCGTAGCGGGAGACGTCCACCATGGCTTCGTTCACGATCTGTGTCAGCGGGGTGCTCACAAGGTCCTCCACGTGTGCGGGGTACGGGGGTCGGGGGACGGCGTCAGCGCACGGGCCGCGCCGCCCCCTCGTGCAGCGCGAGCATGCGCCGGGCCTTGAGGACGAAGGGGGGTGCGAGCACCCGGTCCTTGCTGACCGCGAAGCCCGCCTCGTTGGCCTCGTAGTCCTTGATCGTGTGGCGGTAGCCGTCGAGCTCCTCCGGGGTGACGGTGAACGTCTCCACGATCGCCTCGACCTGCTTGGGGTGGATGGCCGCCTTGCCGGTGAAGCCGCACCGCTTCGCGGCCTCGCACTGGGCGCGGACCACGTCCATGTCCCACAGTTCGAAGGAGTTGGTGTCGATGACGGGCAGGCCGTGGCGGGAGGCGGCCACGCACATCCGGACCCGCGCGTGGGCCAGGTACGACTCGTCCGGCGCCCACATCTCGGCGGCCAGGTCGGCCTGGCCGAAGCAGAGGCCGTCGCTGGCGGCGGCGATGTCGAAGACGTTCTCGACCGCGTCCACGGTCTCGATGAAGCTGCATATCTCCGGCGGCCGGGGCAGGTCGGACAGCAGCGACCGGTAGATGGCGACGTCGCGCCCGGCGGCGACCTTCGGCACCAGCACCGTCCGTACGGGCAGGCCGCCGATCTCGCCGCCGAGCTCCAGGAGCAGCTGGAGGTCGAGCAGCCCGTCCAGCGTCTCCACGCTGTTGACGCGCACCGACACCCCGGACAGCCCGGTCCCGGTCAGGTCGGTCTCGCCGAGCAGCCGGCGGGCGAGCGGCTTCTTCTGCTTCGGGACGGAGTCCTCCAGGTCGAGCACGAGCGCGACGGAGTGCCGGGGCACGTTCTTGAGCAGGGTGTCGACGCGCGACGCCGGTACGTAGAAGAGGCAGGGGTCGACCTTCACGCCTGCTCCTCCCGTCCGAAGAGCGCGTTCATCTTCCGCAGCGAGAACGTCTCGTAGCGGATCGGCTCGTACGCCGCCGGGCGCTCGCGGGTGAACTTGGGGAAGGCCTCGATGACCGCGTCGTCGTTGGCCAGCTTGAAGAAGACGATGGACTGGCGCGGCCGGTCGACGAGCCGGACGCGGTGCGGGGTCGACACGTACTCGTCGTTCGACCAGCGGGCCATCAGGTCGCCGATGTTGACGACGAACCAGTCGCGCTCGGGTACGTCCACGTCGATCCAGGTGCCCGCCCGGTCGCGCAGCTGGAGCCCGGGGCCGTCCTCCGTGAGCAGGGTGATCAGGGTGCCGTCGGTGTGCTCACCCATGCCCTGGTCGTTGGCGAACTCCCGCTGCACGCCCGGGTAGTACTGCGAGCGCAGCGAGTCGTTGGACCGGTCGGTGCGGGTGGCGAAGAAGTCGCGGGGCAGCTCCAGGGCGATGGTCAGCAGCTCGGTGAGGCGCGCCGCGAGGGACTCGCAGGCGGTGAAGTAGGTCTTCAGCGCGGCGCGCAGCGCGGTGCCGCGCTCGTCGGCCGGGAAGGGGAGCTCCTCGGCGTCGTCGAGGACGAGCCGCCCGACGCTGAACTTCTCGACGTAGTCCGCCGGCATGCCCTGCCTGCCGGTGTAGGCGTAGGCGTTCTCCGACAGCAGGGCGCTGTAGCCGTAGGGGCTGTAGTCGTTGTCGCCGCGCGCCGTGCTCGTCCGCATCGGCAGGGCGTTCTTCTCCGCCGCGGGCCGCCGGAAGAAGTCGAGGGACAGCGCGTAGGCGTCGTCGAAGACCCGGCGGTCGATGCCGTGGCCGCGTACGACGAAGAAGCCGACCTCGGTGCAGGCCCGGGAGATCTCGTCGGCGACCTTCTCCTCGCCTCCGTCCGCCGTCGCCTGTTCGAGGTTGATCACCGGAAGTGCGGTCATGGGCGTCTCCTGTCTCAGAGCTGAGGGTCGGTGACCGGGTTGCCCGGGTTACGCAGGGGGGCCAGGAGGGTGCGGTCGAACGCGATGACCTGGACCCCGTCCTGGTTGCGGCCCACCGTGTGGACGGTGACGACGCCCTCGCCCGGCCGGCCGGCGGAGAGGCGCTTCGCGGTGATCGTGGTCTCGGCGTAGAGCGTGTCCCCGACGAACACGGGGGCGGTGAGCCGGACCCTGTCCCAGCCGAGGTTGGCGACGGCCTTCTGGCTGATGGTCTTCACCGTCATCCCGTTGACGATCCCGAAGGTGACCAGGCTGGAGACCAGCAGCTTCTTGAACGGGGTCTCGGCGGCGTAGACCTCGTCGATGTGGAGCGGGTGCTGGTTGAGGCAGAGCAGCGAGCTCCAGATGTTGTCGGTCGCGGTGATCGTGCGCCCGGGCCGGTGCTCGAAGACGTGGCCCACGACGTAGTCCTCGTAGGACAGTCCGTCGTCCTCGCGGAACCTCCCGGGTTCCAGCTCGACGTACGACGACGGCGCCGACCGCGCCTCCCATGTCGGATCGCTCATCGGGTTCCCTCCCGGGGCCCGGCCAGGTGCGGCACCGGCGCCGTGTCGTCGGGGCGGGCGCCGGCGCGGTGCAGGGCGGCCAGCACCGCGCGGACGGCGGCCGCGTGCGCGGTGCTGCCCAGGCCCACGCCCCACACCGGGCGGTGCTCCACGAGCACCCGGGCGTAGCAGGCGTGCGCGGCGCCGGTGGCGGGCCCGGCCTCGCCGTGGACGAGCCGGTCCGCCGCGGCGCGCACCCCGCGGGCGCGGACCGCGGCGAGCAGCGCGCCGATCGGATCGCCGTCGCCGTCGCCGTCCCTGCCGCCGTCGCCACCGTCGCGTGCCGCGAGGGGGGCCCAGGCGCCGATGTCGCCGTACTCGGCGTGGAAGGTGTCCCAGATCCGGTCCGGCGCCACCTCGGCCCCGGTCACGTCGGTGACCCGCTGGATCACCCCGGCGAAGTCGGCCCGCAGCCCGGCGGGCAGGTCGAGCCCCCACCCGGTGCGCAGGACGTGCGCGATACCGCCCTTGCCGGACTGGCTGTTGACGCGGATGACCGGCTCGTAGCCGCGGCCGATGTCCCGGGGGTCGATCGGCAGGTAGGGCACCTCCCAGGGCAGCTCGCGGGCCGGTGTCCCGGTCTCGGCGGCCCGGCCCTCCAGGTGGGCGAGGCCCTTGGCGATGGCGTCCTGGTGGGTGCCGGAGAAGGCGGTGAAGACGAGGTCGCCGGCGTAGGGGTGGCGGGCCGGCACCGGCATCTCGTTGCACTCCTCGACGACCGCGCGGATCGCCGGGATGTCGGACAGGTCGAGCTGCGGGTCGACGCCGCGGCTGAAGAGGTTCAGCGCCAGGGTGACCAGGCAGACGTTGCCGGTCCGCTCGCCGTTGCCGAACAGCGTGCCCTCGACCCGGTCGGCACCGGCCGCCAGCGCGAACTCGGCGGCGGCCACGGCCGTGCCCCGGTCGTTGTGCGGGTGGACGGAGAGGATGATGCCGTCGCGCCGGTCGAGGTTGCGGTGCATCCACGCGATCTGGTCGGCGAAGACGTGCGGCGCGTGCGTCTCCACCGTGCTCGGCAGGTTGAGGGTCAGCGGCCGCTCGGGCGACGCGTCGACGATCTCGGCGACGGTGTTCGCGATCTCCAGCGCGAACGCGGGCTCGGTGACGTTGAAGGTCTCCGGTGAGTACTCGAACCGGATGTCCCCGTCGGCGCGGTCGGCGAGGCGCACCATCCGCAGGGCGCTCTCCCGCGCCAGCGCCAGCACTTCGGACGGCGTCATCCGGAAGACGACGTCCCGCCACAGGCACGCCGTCGCGTGGCAGAGGTGCACCACGGCGCGGTCGGCGCCGCGTACGGCCTCGAAGGTGCGGTCGATGAGGTCGGGGCGGGCGGGGGTGAAGACCGAGACCGTGACGTCGTCGGGTAACTCGTCACCGGTGACGAGCCGGCGTACGAACGCGAAGTCGTCCTCGCTCGCCGAGGGGTAGCCGATCTCGATGTCCTTGAACCCCATACGGACGAGCAGGTCGAACATCGCCCGCTTGCGCCGCGGGTCCATCGGGTTCGCCAGGGCCTGGTTGCCGTCGCGCAGGTCCACCGAGCTCCACAGGGGGGCGCGGTCCGGGGGGTTGTCGAGCCAGGTGCGGGAAGGGGGCCCGGTCAACTCCGGTGCGGCGGGCCGCCGGTAGCGGTGGACCGGCATCCCGGACGGCCGTTGGGGATTCCACCAGGGCGTTGGGGCCGTGGGCTCGCTGGTGGACGGTGGTGGTGTCATGGGTGCTCCCTCGGCGAACCTGCGTGTGTTTCACGAACAGTGCGTCTCGGGCTGTCCGGGACGAGGGACAGGGCTGTGGGCCGAAGGCGGTCGCCCCAGATGTGGTGGAAAAAGGTCTCGGGGTGCGCTGCAGGAACGTTCCCCCCGTTCTGCGCGCCCCCGAAGTTCCTGTTACGGAAGAGGTCTCATCGGTCGGCAGGAAACTAGCGACAGCGGTTCGAGGGTGTCAAGGTGCTGGCAACCCGCCCCGTGGCCGCTTCTCGATGGTTGCCCATCGGCGATCACCGCGCTGCCGAGATGGCCAAGAATTGCGAGGTTGGCCGGATCTGTACGGCCACTGGTCCACCCCGGAAGACCAGCGCTCACGGGCCGTCAGGACTCCTGAGCGGCAGGTGTGGAGGCGGGTGCGGTGGGTGCCCGAGTGGCTGGATGTCCACCTTGCGCGGGCGCGAGCCGTGCCGCACGCCATGCTCCGCAGGGCGTTCCGGGGTGCGAGCCGACTTATCGCGTGCGCGAGCGGAGCGGCACTCTCTGTTAAATGCTCCAGCACAAAGTGAAGGTAGACCTGGATCCGGCCTGGCCGTCGGGACCCGGAGTCGAGGAGGTGGCGCGAGGACCCGATCACCCGTCGCCGTGGTGGGCGGGCCCCACCCGGGCCCGTACCGAGCAGGCCGAAAATGAGTGGTATCTACAAGCATTTGCTTGACGGGGAGGCGCGCTCCCGCATAGCGTCGCCCGCAGTAGCTGAGCAAGCGCTTAGGAGGGCGAGGGTGCCGCACCCCGATCGGTCCACGGACGGCTTGGCGACCGCGACGGCCGCCGCGACGGCGCTGACCGCGCCCGGCGCGCCCTTCGCCGTCACGGCGGACGAGAACGGCCGGCTCGTGTACGCCGCCGGGCCGCGCACCCTGCGCGAGTTCGCCGAGACCACCTGGGCCCACGGCGAGCGGCCTTTCCTCGTCGCCGAGAGCCGGAGCTACACGTACGCGGAGTTCTTCGCGGCCGCCTGCGCGCTCGCCCGGCGGCTCACCGAGGAGTACGGGCTGCGCCGCGGCGACCGTGCCGTCGTCGCGATGCGCAACCACCCCGAGTGGCAGATCGCCTTCTGGGCGGCGCAGCTGGCCGGCCTCGTCGCCGTACCGATGAACGCCTGGTGGACCGAGGAGGAGTTCGCGTACGCTCTCGACGACTGCCGGCCGCGCGTGCTGCTGGTCGACGGGGAGCGGGTCGCGCGCGTACGGGAGTGGGCGCGGGCGGCGGGCGTGCGCGGAGTCGTCTTCCACGGCGAGGCGGAGCAGGGTTTCGAGCGGTACGAGGACCTGCCCGCGCCCGACGTCGGCGGGCGGACGGCACTTTGGGGACACGACCAAGGACCGCCGGACGTGGAGGTCCGGCCCGAGGACGACGCCACCATCATCTACACCTCCGGCACCACCGGCCGCCCCAAGGGCGCGGTCGCCACGCACCTCGCCCAGGCCGGGGCCGCGATGAACCCGCGCTACCAGGCGGCGGACGCCGCGCTGCGGCGCGGCGAGGTGCCGGGGCTGGGGCCGGCGCCCGTGACGCTGATGACGTTCCCGTTCTTCCACGTCGCGGCGTTCACGGCGTTCTACTCCGCCATGGCGACCGGCGGCACGCTGGTGCTCATGCGGAAGTGGGACGCGGCCACGGCCCTGGAGCTGATCCACGAGCACGGGATCACGCACTACGCCGGGGTCCCGGCGACCGCCCTGCAACTGCTGGACGCGGCGGAGGAGAGCGGGAAGGGCCTCGGCCCTCTCAAGCATCTCAACACCGGCGGCTCCGCCGCCCCGCCCAGCCTGGTGACCCGCTGCCCCGGCGGCGTCGAGCCCCGCAACGGCTACGGCCTCACCGAGACCAGCGGCGGCGTCCTCGCCACGTACGGCGACGAGTACCGCCGCTTCCCCGGCGGCGCCGGGCGGCCGACCCCCGTCACCGAGGTGCGCGTCGCGGGCCCGGACGGGCGGCCGCTGCCCGACGGCGAGGTGGGCGAGCTGTGGCTGCGCGGCCAGACCCTGGTGCGCGGGTACTGGGGCGACGACAAGGCGACGGCCGAGGCGTTCACGGACGACGGCTGGTTCCGCACCGGCGACCTGGCGACGGTCCACGACGGGCGGGTCAGCGTCGTCGACCGGCTGAAGGACATGGTCATCCGCGGCGGCGAGAACGTGTACTGCGTCGAGGTCGAGGCCGCGCTCTACACCCACCCCGACGTGCTGGAGGCGGCGGTGCTCGGCGTCCCGCACCCCGTCCTCGGCGAGGAGGTCGCGGCCGTGGTCCGGCTCCGGGAGGGGACCCCGGCGGCTGTCGAGGAGCTGCGGGCGCACGCGGCGAGGAGCCTCGCCGCCTTCAAGGTGCCCGCCCACGTCCTGATGCAGGACGGGCCGCTGCCGCGCAACGCCACGGGGAAAGTGCTCAAGCGGGAGCTCAGGACGAGGTTCCCGAGCGCGTGACGCGGATCCGGTAGGTGCCGGAGCGGCGGTTCTCGGCCAGTACCGTGATCCGTACGCCGTTCTCGCGGTCGACGAAGGACTCGCCCGGCCGGAAGGGCGCGTCCGACAGCTCCGCGTGCACATTGGGGCGGCGCGTGCAGCCGCCGCTGTCGCGGTCGCTGTCCAGGACGGTGACCGGGCCCTCGCCGGTGTTCACGTCGGACCGTACGTGGTAGATGAGGACGCCGGGCTCGCAGACCGCCTCGTCGTTGCCCTCGCGGGTGCGGACCTCGACCGCGTACCCCATCTCCTCCGTCAGGGGTATGACCGCGAGCTTGGTGCCGTCGCCGCGGGTGGCGAGCGGGGCGAGGTCGTAGACGCGGCTGCCGGGGGACGCGGCGCACCGCACCTGGTCGTTGCCGAGCCAGCCGAGCTTCCACTTGTGCCAGCCCAGCAGGTCGTTGTTGGCGCCCCAGTCCTCGGACATGATGTCCCAGTGCCCGACCGCGCCGCCGCCCTCGGCCGTGTAGAGGTCGGGCAGGCCGAAGACGTGGCCGTTCTCGTGCGGCAGGACGCGGTAGCCCGTCTCGTGGTACGTACCGGAGCCGTCGTCCTGGCGGCTGTAGACGAAGGACGTGTGGGCGAGCGGGGTGCCGTCCGCGTGTGGGGCCTCGGTGTTGCCGGAGAAGGTGACGGACAGGACGGTGTCGAGGGCGGAGGGCCCCGCGTTCGGCGTGACCAGGATGTTGACCAGGTCGTACGCGCTGAAGTCGACCTTCGGGTCGGCGGCCTCCACGATGTCCTCGACGAGCTTGCGGTAGCCCGGCTCGTACGGCGAACCGCGCTCTATGCCGTACTCGGCGAACGGCATCGGCATCCGCAGCCAGTCGGGGAGGGGCGCCTCGGGACGGTAGACGAGCCGTCCGTACGAGCTGACGCGGAACCAGTCGGAGGTCTGCGGGAAGAACTCGGCGTACCGCTCCATCGCCGGGCCCTCACCGGGCGCGTCCGGAAAGTCGATCATCAGGTTGAGGGCGCGGACCTCGCCGGTGGAGCGCGCGTAGCCGGACGGGGTGGGGATGCCCTCCGACATCTGTACGCCCACGGTGGCCGGGATCCGGCACGGGCCGAGGGCGGCGAGCTCGTCGCCGGCGTTCTCGGCGGCGACGGGGCCCGCGGAGGCACGGGAGGAATCCGGGAGGGTCGTGCTCGCCGTGGCCAGCGTGGCGAGGGCGAGCGTGGTGGCCGCCCCGAGGGCGACCGGTCTGCGTATCCGCCGGCGCGTCCGCTCCATAGGTGCTGGTCGCCTTCGGTGTCCGCGGCAGGCGGCCGGATCCGCGCTGCGCTCCTGTCCGAACAGCCTGGGCCGGGCGGGTCGCGGGCGCGCGCCGGGTGGCCCGAACGTGGGTTTTTCCGCGGACGGGTGAGGGGCGCGGGCCTCTCCGGGTTGCGGAAACGCGGCCTTTCGGGTGGCGCCGGAGTGGCCTCGAAGAGACCTGGGAACGGCCGGGAAACGTCCTTTCCGGGACCCAATTTCTCCTTATGCTTTCGAGCGTGTTCGATTCCCGGTACATCAAGACCTTCCACGAGGTCGTCCGCACCGGTTCGTACACCGCCGCCGCCCGCGCCCTCGGCTACACCCAGCCGGCCGTCAGCCAGCAGATGAAGGCGCTGGAGCGGGACGTCGGCACGCCGCTGTTCACCCGCGTCGGCCGGGGCCTGCGCCTCACCGAGGCGGGCCAGGCCCTCACCCGCCACACCGGCACCATCCTCGACAGCCTCGCGGCCGCGCAGGAGCAGATCGACGCCATCGCCCGCCTGCGCTCCGGGCGCGTACGGGTCTGCGCCTTCCCCAGCGCCGGGGCGACGATCCTGCCCGAGGCGATGGCCCGGATGGCGGACGAACACCCGGGGATACGGGTGGAGTTGGTGGAGGCGGAGCCGCCGGAGTCGCTGCGGATGGCCGCGCGGGGCGAGTGCGACATCACGCTGGCCTTCAGCTACCCCGGCCTGCGCGTCGAGGTCCCCGACGAACTCGCCGAGTACAAGCTGCTGGAGGACCCGCTTACGGTGCTCCTGCCCACCGGCCACCCCCTGGCCCGCCGCCGCGCCGTCCACGTCGGCGACCTGCGGCACGAGCGGTGGATCGCCGGCTGCGCCCGCTGCCGCGCGAACTTCCTGCACGTCTGCGCCGAGGAGGGCTTCACCCCGGACATCGCCTGCACGACGGACGACAACCTGGTGATGCAGAGCCTGGTGGCGGCGGGCGTCGGCGTCGCGCTGGTCCCGGCGCTGGTGCTGTCGTTCCTGTGCCACGCGAAGGTCACCGGCCGGATGGTCGAACCGCACACCCGCCGCCAGGTGTACGCGTACGTCCTCCGCGACCACCTGCGGATCCCGGCCACGTCACTGGCGCTGGAGGCGATCGTCGCGGTGGCGGAGGCGAAGGTCGGCTGCTGAAGTCGCCGTCCATAAGCGGGTGTTGGGGTCCCGCCAACGAACTCTCCTTGGACGGCGTCGGCCCGCCGGGCCGACGCTCCCGCCATGACCACCCCCTCCATCGCTTCGCTGGAACCGACGGCCACCGCCCGTCTGCTGACGCTCGTCGGCGAGGTGCGCGCGACCGTGGACCGGGGCCTGCCGCCCGGACCGACGGCCCGGCTCGTGGCCGAGCGCCTCGCCCCGCACCTCGGCGCGCCGGACCTGCTCACCGCCGCCCAGTGCGAGGGCGACCCCGCCCGCTACCGCCAGCACGTGCTGCACGCCGAGCCCGACGGCTCCTTCTCGCTCGTCGCCCTCGTCTGGCTGCCCGGCCAGGCCACGCCGATCCACGACCACGTGGCGTGGTGCGTGACCGGCGTGCACGAGGGCGAGGAGCACGAGCGCCGCTACCGGCTCGTGCCGGACGGCGACGCGGCACGGCTGGTCACCACCGAGGACGTGGTCAACGCGCGGGGCACGGTCGCCGCGCTCGCGCCCCCCGGCGACATCCACCTCGTCCGGAACGGCGGCACCGAGACCGCCGTGTCCCTGCACGTGTACGGCGCCGACGTCACGCGGCTCTCCACCAGCATCCGGCGCGTGTACCGGCTGCCGGTGGACGTGTGATGACCCTCCTCGGCGCGCGGACGGCATCCGGAAGACAAGCCCTGGCCGCCGGGCCGCTGCGCCCGCTGCCCGGGCTCGCGCTCGCCGCCGGGGGAGCCGGTGCCGCGTGGCTGGCGCACCGCGCGCTGCCCTCCGTGCCGATGCTCACCGCCGCGGTGGTCCTGGGCGTCGCCGCCGCCCACGTCCCGGGGCTGCGCACCGCCGTGCGGGGCCGGGGCCGGTGCCGTCCGGGGCTGGGCCTGGCCGCCCGGCGGCTGATGCGGCTCGGGGTCGTGCTGCTCGGGCTGAAGCTGAGCCTCGCCGACGTGCTGGGCCTCGGCTGGCGCACGGTCGCGATGGTGCTCGCCGTCGTGGCCGCCACCTTCGGCGGCACGTGGTGGCTGGGGCGCCGGCTGCGGCTCCCCGGCGACCAGCCGCTGCTCATCGCCGCCGGGTACGCGATCTGCGGGGCCTCCGCGATCGGCGCGGTGGGCGCCGTGCGCGACAGCGACGAGGACGACGCCGCCGCCTCCGTCGCGGTGGTGACGCTGTGCGGGACGCTCGCCATCGCCGTACTGCCGCTGCTCCAGGGGCCCTTGGGCCTGACGGACGAGCAGTTCGGGCGGTGGGTCGGCGCCGGGGTGCACGACGTGGGCCAGGTGGTGGCCGCCGCGCAGACCGCCGGTCCGGCCGCCCTCGGCGAGGCCGTCCTGGTCAAACTCATGCGGGTCGCGCTGCTGGCCCCGCTGGTGGCGGCTCTCGTCGTCGCGTCCCGCCACCGCGACCGGCCCGCCCCGGACGCTCGGCCCGCCGGGCCTGCCGACCGGACGCGCCCGCCACTCGTGCCGCTCTTCGTCGCCGGGTTCCTCGCCATGGTGGCGCTGCGTACGACGGGCCTGGTCCCCGCGCCCGTCCTCGCGGCCGCCGGAACGGCCCAGGAGCTGCTCCTCACCGCCGCCCTCTTCGCCCTCGGCAGCGCGGTCCACCTCCCGAGCCTCGCGCGGACGGGCGCCCGGGTGGCGGCGCTGGGCCTCGCGGCGTGGGCGCTGGTGGCGGTGGCGGCGTACGCGGGGGTGCTGCTGACGGTCTAGGGGGTGCCTTGTCGATCTCGCCGGCTAGCGCAGCCAGGGCAGGTCGGCGCCCGGCTCCGAGGGCTGGAGCCCCTCCGCCATCAGCCGCATGATCTCGCCGAGCTGCTCGACCTGCTCGGGGCTGAGCCGGTCGAAGATGGCCTGCCGTACGGCGGCGACGTGGCCGGGGGCGCTGCGCTTGAGGACCTCATACCCCTCGTCCGTCAGGTAGGCGTTCTGGCCCCGCTTGTCGGAGGGGCACTCCTCGCGGCGTACCCAGCCGCTCTTCTCCAGCCGCGCGATCGCGTGCGAGAGGCGGGAGCGGGTGATCTTGGCCCCCTTGGCGAGCTCGGTCATGCGCATCCGGCGGCGGGGTGCCTGGGAGAGCTGGACGAGGAGGCCGTAGTAGATGTGCGGCATGCCGGCGTCGCGCTGGAGCTGGCGGTCGAGGTGGTCCTCCAGCAGCGTGGTGGCGTGCAGGTAGGCGCGCCAGACGCGCTGCTCGTCGTCGCTGAGCCAGCGCGGGCCGTCGTGATCGCTCATGCGTCCCACTCTACGTCTCTTGAAAGTTGAACTAGATAGCTGTTACGGTCGGGATCCGTAGAAGTTTAACTTTCAAGCACTACCGTCGAGCTCTGCTGTCGCGTACCGGCTGCGCGTAGTGTCGGAACCATCGACCCGGGAGTCGATCGCCATGACCCGGATGCCCGCCCTCTACCTCTCCCACGGCGCGCCCCCGCTCGCCGACGACCCCGTCTGGCCCGGCGAGCTCGCCGCCTGGTCGGCCGCCCTGCCCCGGCCCACCGCGATCCTCATCGTCTCCGCCCACTGGGAGGAGGCCCCGCTCGCCCTCGGCGCCACCACCACCGTGCCGCTCGTGTACGACTTCTGGGGCTTCCCCGCGCACTACTACCAGGTGCGGTACGCGGCACCCGGCGCGCCGCACCTCGCCGAGGCCGTCCGCGCACTGCTGCGCGGGCCCGGCACGCCCGTACAGGACATCCCCGACCGGGGCCTGGACCACGGGGCGTACGTCCCGCTCGTCGAGATGTACCCGGACGCCGACATCCCCGTACTCCAGATCTCGATGCCGACGCTCGACCCGGCGGCGCTGATGGACATCGGGCGCAAGCTGGCGCCGCTGCGCGACGAGGGCGTACTGATCGTCGGGAGCGGTTTCTTCACGCACAACCTGGCGGCGCTGCGGCACCAGGGCGTGCCCGGCTGGTCCGCGGAGTTCGACGAGTGGGGGCGCCTCGCCCTGGAGTCCGGCGACGTGGACGCGCTGCTCGACTTCGAGCGCAAATCCCCGGCCGGGAAGCTCGCGCATCCGCGCACCGAGCACTTCGCCCCGCTCTTCGTCACGCTGGGCGCGGCGGACGCGACGGCGGACCTGACGTCCGGGCGGAGCGTCGTGGAGGGGTTCTGGATGGGCCTGGCGAAGCGTTCGCTCCAGTTCGGGTAGCAAAAACGGGCAACGTGTGCAACCACCCTCCCTTCTCGCGTGTCTGAGTGATACGTGCGCACTGATGTGCGTGCGGCTCGCTCATCAGGAGGGACTTACTTGTCTTCCGTACGCACCACCCGCCGCCGGCTCGGCGCCGCCGTCGCCACCGTCCTCGCCGTGACGGTCGGTGCCGGTGTCCTCGCCTCGCCGGGGGCCGTGGCCGCCCCCGCGGCCGCCGCCCAGGCCGGGGCCACCACCGCCGCCGTGACCGGGGCGAACCTGCCGCTCGACGCCGAGATCGTCAGCACCGGCGACACCGGCTACCTCACGTCCCGCAAGGACGACGCCGGCAACCCGGTCCTGGAATGGCACAAGTACGCCGACGGCTCGGTGCTGCCGGTCACCACGGGCACCGTGGGCCACGGCAGCAACTCCGACATCGTCGTGACCAGCGACGGCGGCAGCACGGTCTACCTGAGGGACATGCAGGACGGCGGCACCCTGTCCGCGTCCTTCGACCTGGAGGCCGAGTTCAAGCCCGGCGCGAAGCTCGTCGGCGTCGTCGGCGCGAACCTCTTCGTGAGGGTTCCGACCGGCAACCAGGACTACCACGAGCTGTGGCAGCTCACCCCGGTCGACGGCGTCGCCAAGAAGACGCTGCGCCAGGGCGGCCCCTACGGCCTCGACTTCAAGGTCATCGCCTCCACGAGCGACGTCATGCTCGTCCTCAGCAGCAACCGGGTGTTCCCGAGCTCGGCGACCCGCAAGACCGAGTTCTGGATGACGCGCAGGAACGTCAACCCCGACTCGACCGTCAAGGAGGGCAGCAGCGCCTACACCGCCCCGTGGACCCACGCCTCGACGGGTGCCTACAGCGCCGACTACGAGACGTGGGTCGAGTACCGCAGCGGGGTCACCACGCTCCGCGTGGAGGGGCAGTACGTCCACCGGACGTACTCCATGGACAGCTCCATGAGCGGTGCCGTCATCGCCGGCGTCCTCGGGGACACCCTGCTCTACGGCGTCCCGGGCAAGGCGGCGGCGGCCGGCGAGGCGCCGAGCCCGCTGTACGCCCGGAACGTCAAGAGCTCCACGGCCGCGCCGTACAAGCTCCTGGAGCACTTCTCCAGCGTGGCCCAGGCGCCGGACGGCGGCTACCTCGTGCGCGGCGCCACGGCCGAGGCGGACGGGCTGTTCCGGATCTGGCCCGGGGACGACGGCCGCCCGACCGCCACGCTCGTCGCGGACACGGGCCGGGTCCTGCCCGTCACGGTGATGGGCTCGAAGGTCCCCACCGCGGTGAACCTGGAGACGCCGGGCACCACGGTCCCGATGGAGTGGACCCTCTCCCGCGCCGACGCCACCGTGGACGTCACGCTGACGCACACGGCCACCGGCAAGAAGCGCACCCAGCGCCTGACCCAGCCGGTCGCCGACAAACGCTTCGCGTACGTCTGGGACGGCGTCCTGGA
Organism: Streptomyces sp. NPDC093546; assembly: GCF_044765045.1. Taxonomy (NCBI): domain Bacteria; kingdom Bacillati; phylum Actinomycetota; class Actinomycetes; order Kitasatosporales; family Streptomycetaceae; genus Streptomyces; species Streptomyces sp. NPDC093546. Next base: position 338,424 of record NZ_JBIWJG010000003.1, read on the forward strand.
CGGCATCAGCGCCCCGAACGGCGCCTACACCTGGCAGATGACCGCCACCCCGGCGGACGGCACCGGCGCCCCGGCGACCGCCGCCGGCAGCTTCGAGGTCACGCGCCAGGCCAACCCGCACGACTTCAACGACAACGGCTCGACGGACGTCCTCGCGCGGGACGCCTCCGGCGTGCTGTGGCGGGACGACCTCTTCGACTGGCCGTCGAGCGGCGGCCAGGTCACCCCCGCCCAGCGGACGAGGGTCGGTTCCGGCTGGCAGGTCTACAACCAGATCGAGGCCACGGGCAACCTCGCCGGCAGCCCCGTGGGCGACCTCGTCGCCCGCGACACCTCGGGCGTCCTGTGGCTGTACACGGGCAAGGGTGACGGCACCTTCACGACCCGCGCCAAGGTCGGCACCGGCTGGCAGATCTACACCAAGCTCACCGGCGGCAGCGACGTCACCGGCGACGGCCGCGCCGACCTCTTCGCCACCGACACCGCCGGCGTCCTGTGGCTCTACAAGGGCACCGGCAGCGCGACCGCCCCCTTCGCCACCCGCACCAAGGTCGGCGGCGGCTGGCAGATCTACAACCAGCTCACCGCCGTCGGCGACATCGCGGGCAGCGCGGCCGGTGACCTCATCGCCCGTGACACCGCCGGCGTCCTCTGGCTCTACCAGGGCAACGGCACGGGCGGCTTCGCCACCCGCGTCAGGGTCGGCAGCGGCTGGAACGCCTTCTCCCAGCTCGTCGGCGCCGGCGACGTCACCGGCGACGGCCGCCCCGACCTGATCGCCTACGGCACGAACGGCACGTACGTCTACCGCTCGACCGGCTCGGCGACGGCCCCGTTCACCCGGCAGACGACCACGCTGTACGCGGGCGAGGGGAGCAAGTTCAACACCGTCGCCTAGCCGCCTGTCCGGCCCAGCTCCTTCTCGTACCAGGCGACGTCCCAGTACCGCCCGAGCTTCCGCCCCACCTGGGTGAACGTCCCGGTGTGGCGGAAGCCGAAGCGGGCGTGGAGCCGGACCGACGCGTCGTTCGGGACCGTGATGCCCGCGTAGGCGCGGTGGACGTCCTCGCCCGCGAGGGCGTCGAAGAGGCGCTCGTACAGCAGGGTGCCGATGCCGCGCCCGGCGGCGTCCGGGGCCAGGTAGACGCTGACCTCGACGGAGGTGGAGTACGCGGCCTTCGGCCGGAAGGGGCCGGAGGTCGCGTACCCGAGCCGGTGATCGCCTTCGTGGGCAACCAGAAGCCGGTGCGGGCCGTCTTCAGGGTGGGAACGCAGCCACGGAAGGCGCTGTTCGGGGGTGAAGGGGGCCGTGTCGAATGTGATGGCCGTCTCACGAACGTAGTGGTTGTAGATGTTTGTGAGGGCCCCGATGTCGGCCTCCGCCCCCGCCCTGACCTGCAGATCCGTCCGCGCTCGCGGCATGAGCCCTCCCTCGGTGGCCCGAGAGGATACTGCAAGATCGCGAAAATCGGTGGGTGCCATGGGAATTCTGTCCTGATTCCGGTCGTTGTTTCCGTCGGATGCAGGGCACCCGGAAGGGTGTCGCGACACCTACTCAGCAAGGGAGCTCGCATGGCAACCCGTGCCGTCGCCCAACGTCAGTCGGCCGCGACCCGTTCCGCCGCGTCCGGCACCGACCGGGGCAGCAGTGCTCGCGCCGTGGGCGGGGAGATCGCCGACCGCGACCTGGTCGGCATGTACCTGGACGAGATCGCGCGCACGCCCCTGCTCGACGCCGCGAAGGAGGTCGAGCTCTCCCAGACCATCGAGGCGGGCGTGTACGCCCAGCAGATCCTCGACGGCGAGGTGGAGAGCGAGGCGGGCGGAGCGACCCGTGAGGAGCTGGAGGCGCTGGTCGCCGAGGGGGAGCGGGCCAAGGACGTCTTCATCCGGTCCAACCTGCGGCTCGTCGTCGCGGTCGCCCGGCGCTACCCGCGCAGCGGCCTGCCACTGCTCGACCTGATCCAGGAGGGCAACGCGGGCCTGGTACGGGCGGTGGAGAAGTTCGACTACACCAAGGGCTTCAAGTTCTCGACGTACGCGACGTGGTGGATCCGCCAGGCCATCACCCGCTCGATCGCCGACCAGTCGCGCACGATCCGGCTCCCCGTCCATCTGGTGGAGGAGCTGGGCCGCATCCGCCGCGTGCAGCGCGAGTTCAACCGCGAGCACGGCCGCGACCCGGAGCCCGCCGAGATCGCCGAGGAGCTCGGGTCCTCGGCGGAGCGCATCACCGACGTCCTCGACTGGGCGCGCGACCCCGTCTCGCTGAACATGTCGGTCGACGACGCGGGCGAGACGCAGTTCGGCGACCTGCTGGAGGACACGTCGGCGGTGTCGCCCGAGCAGTCGGTGCTGACGCTGCTGCGCAGCGAGGAGCTCGACGACCTGATCGACAAGCTCGACCACCGCACCGCCTCGATCATCCGCATGCGGTACGGCATCGAGGACGGCCGCGAGCGCACCCTCACGGAGGTCGGCAAGGAACACGGCCTCACGCGCGAGCGCATCCGCCAGATCGAGAAGCACGCGCTGCTGGAACTGAAGCGCATGGCCCACGACACCGGCTTCGACGCGGCGGCGTAACCCTCGGGGGGCGCCGCCGCGCCGCTCTTCCGCTGCGCGGGGTGGTGGCTTTGCTGCCCGGTGGGCGCGGGGCGGGTGCCGGGGGCTCCGGCTGGGCCCCGCCGGGCTGGTAGCTCAGGCGACCAGTAGGTGCCCGTGGTCGTCGAACAAGGCGCGGACTTCCGGTACGTCCTCGAACCCTTGCAGGCGCCGCAGCACAGTGCGTGATCGCTCGGCCGTACGCTCGGACGCCAAGTCGCCGGACACCTCGATGACCTGCCGTGCTTCCTCCGCTGCCTGCTCAGGCTCATTCGCGTCGGCGAGGGCGACAGCCAGCCATGACCGGTACAGGGCCAGTTCCCGGGCGTGGGTGGCGTCGTAACGGCCGAGTACGCCGCTCAGGAGCGGCACGGCACGCAGGGGGCGTCGCAGCTCTGTGAGGACGCGGGCGTCCATGACCTCGAGTTCCTCACGGCTCACCCAGTAGGCCCATGCCGGTTCTTCCGCACCGTCCGTGTCCGTCAGGGCGTCGTGTGCCTCGCCGAGCGCACGCATCGCCTCTTGAGCCTCCCCGACTCGGGTATGCGCCCAGGCCACGCGGTCCAGAAACAGGGCGCGGGTCTTGGCCGGGGCGGCCGAGCCGGCTTCCGTCACGGCCGCACGCGCCAGCTCGACACCCTCGCGCTCCCGACCGGTATTGGCATGCTGGTAGGCGAGGCTGCCCGCCAGGTTGGCGACCAGCGGTCCGTTGCCCGCCTGGCGTGCGGCGGAGATCCCGAGCGTGTAGGCGCGCTCGGCCTCCTCATGACGCCCCGCGTCGGACGCGATCCACCCGGCGATCTGGGCAAGCTCGCCCACCTGTACGAGCAGGGCCCGCTCCGTTTCCTCGGTGTACGTGGCTTCGCGGTGCAGGTGTACGGCGGCGCTCAGCTCGCGGAACGCGGGCGTGATGAGATCGCCGCCCGCCAGGAGGTCGTCGGCGAGCCTGAGCCCGTGAACGCGCGCCGCGAGGGCGCTCACGGTGTCGCGGCCGATGCGACGCCCGGTGCGTGCCCTCAGTGGCTCGAGCGCGTCGCCGGGAGGAAGCAGCTCGGCAAGGGTTGTGGCGGATCCGGGAAGGTGGCCGTGCTCGTCGCCCCTGGCGTAAGCGGCAGCCCGTTCAAGATCGGCCAATGGCGCGCTCAGGGCCTGTGCGATGAAGGGCAGCCATGACTCCGGGACGCGTGCGCCGCGCTCCCATCGGGAGACCTCGTTCCGCGTGACCGACTGGACGCCGGACAGGGCGCACAGCATGTCGGCCAACCGCCGCTGACTGATCCCCGAGCGCTTACGCAGCCGCGCCAGGTACGCGCCGAACTGCCGCCTCCGCTCCCTCACCATGGCAGCCCCCTTCCCCTGCCAAGTCTGGCCCCTCCCTGGCCCCCTGTCCGGCTCCTCCCAGAGTTCTCCGGCAGCGATTTCATTCCATGAAAGGACCCCGGCGACCGCGCCAACGGCCCCGGGGCGTAGCCGATCTGAAGGAAGCAGACCGACATGCCATGCCTATCACGAGCACTCGAACGGGTGAGAGCGCTTCTGGTCGGGCCGCCTGCGCCCGGTAAACAGAGGTGCCCCGCCGCGCAGCACCAGCAGCAGCACCCGCAGCCTCGCCACCGCTCGCCGGAGGAATGGGGTGCCGTCCTGACCCGGGCGCGGCTGCGCCGGGCCTTTTACGCCGTGCCGCCCGCGACCGTTCCCGTACGCCGTTACGTGCTCGACCCGCAGGAACGGGAATGCGCCCTCGGCCCGGAGGTGGCGCGGTGACGCCGAGTCGTGTGGAGCCGTGGGCGCCACCGCAGGGGCCCGACGTCGAGTTGGTGCCCGCCGGTCGGTGGTGGGACGCCGTGAGGACGCCTTCGTGTATCGGGGTCCGTGTCCTTGAGCGGCTGGGCGAAGACGGCGGCGCGGTGATCGAGGACGGGTTCGGAGCCACGTTCTACTGGCTCGTGGGGCCAGGCGCGGCGGACGCGTGGGAGCTGCCGCAGCCCTACGTGACCGTCAGGGGGACCGCGACGTACGTCGCCGTGCCGCCCGTGACCCGCACGGAAGGCCCCGGCCTGCGCTGGGCCGTGCCGCTCTGCGCGACGCGCCACCTCACGGATCCGGCGCTGCTGCACGCCACCCTCGCGGCGGAGCTCGACGCCATGATCGGCCCGCGATGACCACCGAGCCGACGGAGCAGCGCCTCTTCGTGCTGGGCACCCTCCTCCTGCCCTGCGAGCCCTGCTGCGGTGCCCGCATTTTCGGCGGGAGCCACGACTGCACGGGCACGACCTCGATGGGCCTCACCGGCCGGGAGATCGTCCCGGTGCGGCCGGCACCCTGCCCCTGTGACCACCGGCCCTGAGGCGGAGGGCCCGTTGTAGCGGCCCGCCCCACTGGGCCTCGCCGTGGGTGGCGTACGGGCCGAAGGGGTTGGGCCTCCGGGCATGTCGAGCGGACGGCGTACGCGACACTGCCTAGGCCCCCACCGCCCGCCCCAGCCGCGCCGCCAGATCGCCGACGTACGACGCCAGCGCCTCCGGCCCGTGGACCGTGAACTCGCAGTCCACCAGGGCCAGCCGGACCGCGAGCCACTCCACCGCGTCGGCGGAGCGGGTGCGCAGGTGGCAGGTGTCGGGGCCCGTCGGGGTGGGGGCGAGGTGGTCGGGGAGGCGGGCCGCCACGAAGGAGGCGGGGGCCGCGAAGGTGACGTCCAGCTCGTGTTCCGCGCGCGAGCGCGCCGCCGAGTGCGACAGCATCTGGGCCGCGTCACCGCCCGGCAGCTCGCGGGGCGTGAAGCGCGCCCCGGTGGGGAAGGGCTCGCTGACGCGGTCGACGCGGAAGGTGCGCCAGTCCTCGCGCCCGAGGTCGTACGCGACCAGGTACCACCGCCACCCCGTCGAGACCAGCCGGTACGGCTCGACCTGCCGCTTGCTCTCGGCGCCGTCGCCCGCGCGGTACGCGAAGCGCAGCCGCTCCTGCCGGGTCACCGCGCCCGCGAGCGCGGTCAGCGTGGAGGGCGCGACCGTCGCGCCGTCGCCGCGCGTCAGCGGGATGGTCGCGCTCTGGAGGGTGGAGACCCGGTGCCGCAGCCGCGACGGCAGCACCTGCTCCAGTTTCGCCAGCGCCCGCACCGATGCCTCCTCGACGCCCTCGATGGCGTGCCCGGCCCCCGCCCGCAGCCCGACGGCGATGGCGACGGCTTCCTCGTCGTCGAGGAGCAGCGGCGGCATCGCGGCCCCGGCGACGAGCCGGTAGCCGCCGAGCGGGCCCTTCAGCGCCTCGACCGGATAGCCCAGGTCCCGCAGCCGGTCGATGTCCCGCCGGATGGTGCGCGCGGTCACGCCCAGGCGCTCGGCGAGCTCGCTTCCGGGCCATTCGCGCGGCGTCTGGAGGAGCGACAGGAGAGTCAGGAGTCGTGCCGGAGTGTCCGTCATGCCTTCCAGGATGCGGCCGCTATAGGACACGCCCTGTCCTATAGCCCGATTAGCTTTCCGGCATGACCTTCACGCAGGACCTGTCACCGACCAGCAGTCCCTCGGCGGCCGAACCGAAGAGCTCCGCCGAGGGCGCCGTCAGCGGCGCCGACCGGCGGCGCTGGCTCGCGCTCGCCATCGTCATGACCGCCGCCTTCATGGACCTGGTCGACGTCACCATCGTCAACATCGCCATCCCCAGCATCGAACGCGACCTCGCCGCCTCCTTCGGCGCGATCCAGTGGATCACCGCCGGGTACGCGCTCGCCTTCGCCGCCGGGCTCATCACCGGCGGCCGCCTCGGCGACATTTACGGCCGCAAGCGGGTCTTCCTCCTCGGGATGGCGGGCTTCACCCTCGCCTCCGCGCTGTGCGGCTTCGCCGCGAGCCCGGAGATGCTCGTCGGCTCACGCCTCCTCCAGGGCGCGATGGCCGCACTGATGGTGCCGCAGGTGCTGGCGATCATCCACGTCACCTTCCCGGCGCACGAGCGCGGCAAGGTGTTCGGCATGTTCGGCGCGATCGTCGGCCTCGGAGCCGTATCGGGCCCGCTCCTCGGCGCCCTGCTCACCCAGTGGAACCTCTTCGGCCTCGAATGGCGCCCGATCTTCCTGATCAACCTGCCCGTCGGCATCGCCGGCCTCATCCTGGGCCGCCGGTTCATCACCGAGTCGCGCGCCGACAAGGCGCTCCGCCTCGACCTGGTCGGCGTGGCGCTGGCGACGCTCGCCCTGCTGATGCTGCTGTATCCGCTGACGCGCGGCCGCGAGACGGGCTGGCCGCTGTGGGGCCACGTCTGCATGGTGGGCAGCCTGGCGGTGTTCGCCGCGTTCGTGGCGTACGAGAAGTACAAGGCGCGCAAGGACGGCTCGCCGCTCGTCGAGCTGTCGCTGTTCCGGGTGAAGAGCTTCGCCGCGGGCATCGCCGTACAGCTCACCTTCGGTGTCGTCCTGGGCATCTTCTTCCTGGTCTGGACGCTGTACATGCAGGTCGGCCTCGGCTGGAGCCCGCTGAAGGCGGGGCTGACCGGGGTGCCGTTCTCCATCGCCGTGTCCGTCGCGGCAGGCATGTCCGTGCAGAAGCTGGTGCCGCGCTTCGGGCGGAAGGTGCTCCAGGCGGGCGCGCTGACGATGGCCACCGGGCTGCTGCTCTACATCTGGGAAGCCGGGCAGTACGGCACCGGCATCACGCCCTGGCAGATGACCGCGCCGCTGGTGATCATGGGCGCGGGCATGGGCCTGATCGTGGCGCCGCTGACGGACGCGGTGCTGTCGGGGGTGCCGCGCGAGCACGCCGGTTCGGCCTCCGGTCTGATCAACACGACCGGGCAGATGGGCAACGCCCTGGGCCTCGGGCTGGTGTCGGTGGTCTTCTTCGGCACGGTCGACGAGGCGGCCCCGGTCCCGGCGCAGCTCGGCGCGGTGTTCGTGGACGCGTTCCAGAACGCGCTGTGGTGGGTCGTGGCGGTGCTGGCCCTGATCTTCGTGGTGATGTCGGCGCTGCCGGCCAAGCCGCAGCAGGAGTCGGGCGCGCACTGAGTCCGGCCGACACGGGGAAGGCCCGGCACCCGAGGGGGTGCCGGGCCTTCCCCGTGCCCGAGTGTGTTTACGTACGCGCCGACCGGGCGTACGGTGAGGGAAGAACAACACACTCGGGCATCGAACGGAAGCAATCCCACATGTACGCACCGGAGCGCCAGCACGAGATCGTGCGCCTCGCCCGCGAGAGCGGCCGGGTCGACGTGCTCTCCCTCGCCGAGGAGTTCCAGGTCACCGCCGAGACCATCCGGCGCGACCTCAAGGCACTCGACCGCGCCGGGCTGCTGCGCCGGGTGCACGGCGGGGCCATCCCGGCCGGGCGGCTGGACTTCGAGCCCGACCTCTCCGAGCGCGAGTCCACCGCCGCCGACGAGAAGGACCGCATCGCGAAGGCGGCACTCGCCGAGGTGCCCGAGGACGGCACCGTCGTCCTCGACGCGGGCTCCACGGTGGGGCGTCTGGCGGCGGTCCTGCCGCCGGACCGGTCGCTGACCGTCGTCACCCACGCCCTGCCCGTCGCCGCGCGGCTCGCCGACCACCCCGGCATCGCGCTCCACCTGGTCGGCGGCCGGGTCCGGCACAGCACGCGCGCCGCCGTCGACGCGTGGGCGCTGGCGGCGTACGGGCAGATCCGCGCCGACGTCGCCTTCGTCGGCGCGAACGGCTACTCCGCCGCACACGGCCTGACCACCCCGGACCTCGCCGAGGCCGCCGTCAAGCGGGCCGTCGTCGCGGCGGCGCGCCGCGTGGTGCTGCTCGCCGACTCCGGCAAGTACGGCCAGGAGCACTTCGCCCGCTTCGGCGGCCTCGCCGACGTGGACCTCCTCATCACCGACACCGGGCTCGCCCCCGAGGACGCGGCGGCCATCGAGGCGGCCGGCACGGAGGTCGTACGCGCATGATCCTCACGGTCACGCCCAACCCCTCGCTGGACCGGACGTACGAGGTGCCGGCGCTGGAGCGCGGCGGGGTGCTGCGCGCCACCGGCGAGCGCACGGACCCCGGCGGCAAGGGCGTCAACGTCTCGCGGGCCCTCGCGGCGGCGGGGCACCGCACCGTCGCGGTCGTACCGCTCGGCGGCGCGCCGGGCGCGCTCGTCGCCGAGCTGCTCGCCGCACAGGGCATCGAGGTCGCCGCGGTCCCGCTCAAGGGGGACACGCGTTCCAACATCGCCGTCGCCGAACCGGACGGCACCCTCACCAAGATCAACGCGCCCGGGCCCGCACTCACCCCCGCCGAGTCCGAGGCGATCCTCGCGGCGGTCGGCGCGTACGCGTCCGCCGCCGACTGCACCTGGGTCGCCTGCGGCGGCAGCCTGCCGCGGGGCCTGCCACCCGAGTGGTACGCCGACCTCGTGACGCGCGCGCACGGGTACGGGGCACGCATCGCCCTGGACACCTCGGGGCCCTCGCTGCCGGCCGCGCTGCGCGGCCGGCCCGACGTGGTGAAGCCCAACGCCGAGGAGCTCGCCGAGGCGGTCGGCCGGCCCCTCGCCACGGTCGGCGACGCCGTCAAGGCGGCCGAGGAGCTGCTGGCCGCGGGCGCGGGAGCGGTGCTGGCCAGCCTCGGCGCCGACGGCCAGCTCCTCGTCACCGCCTCCGGCGCCCTCTACGGCCACGCCGCCGTCCCCGCCGGCTCCGTACGCAGCGACGTCGGCGCCGGCGACGCCTCCCTGGCGGGCTTCCTCGCGGCGGGCGGCGAAGGCCTGGACGCCCTCGCGGCGGCGGTCGCGCACGGAGCGGCAGCGGTCCAGCTGCCCGGCAGCGAGATGCCGACCCCCACGGACCTGGACCCGTCGGCGGTCACCGTCACCGCCGACGTACCCCTCGACCTGGCACTCGGCGAGCAAGGAGCCCTCGATGCATGAGCTGATCACCGCGGACCTGGTCGACCTCGACCTGGCCGCGCGGACGAAGGAAGACGCGGCCCGCTCGCTGGCCGAGCGCATGGTGGCGCGGGGCCGGGTGACGGACCTCGACGGCTTCCTGGTCGATGTGGCGGCGCGCGAGGCGCAGATGCCGACGGGCCTCGACGGCGGCATCGGCATCCCGCACTGCCGCAGCGCGCACGTGACGGCGCCGACGCTCGCCTTCGGGCGCGCGGCCGACGGCATCGACTTCGGCGCGGCCGATGGCCCCGCGGACCTGGTCTTCCTCATCGCGGCCCCCGCGGGCGCGGACGACGCCCATCTGACGATCCTCTCCTCGCTGGCCCGCAGCCTGCTGGACCCCGACTTCACCTCCGCGCTCCGCTCCCTGAGCTCGCCGGAGGCCGCAGCCGCCCTGATCCGCGGTGACGCCACCGCTGCGGCCGGCGGTACGGAGCAGGAGCAGGAGCAGGAGCAGGAGCAGGAGCAGGAGCAGGAGCAGGACCGGGAGCCCGCGGCCGCGGCCGTGGCCGATGCGCCCGAGCCCGAGCCCGGGCCCGAGTCCGAGCCCGCGCTCTTCCGGGTCGTCGCGGTGACCTCCTGCCCCACTGGTATCGCGCACACCTACATGGCCGCCGAGGCCCTCGAGCGGGCCGGGCAGGACGCCGGGGTCGAGGTGGTCGTCGAGACGCAGGGGTCGGCCGGATTCGCGCGGCTCGACGCGGACGTCATCGCCGGCGCCGACGGCGTGATCCTCGCCCACGACGTGCCGGTCCGCGACAAGGAGCGGTTCGCCGGGAAGCCGACCGTCGACGTCGGCGTCAAGGCGGGCATCAACCGGGCCGCCGAGCTGATCGCCGAAGTCCGCGGCAAGGCCGAGCGCGGGGAGGTCACCGCCCCGGCAGCCCCGGCAACCCCGGGCGCCCCCGGCACTCCCGTCGAGAGCTCCGGCGAGCCGGGCGAGGGATACGGCACCAGGCTGCGCACGTGGCTGATGTCGGGCGTCAGTTACATGGTGCCGTTCGTCGCCGCCGGCGGGCTCCTCATCGCCCTCGGCTTCGCCATCGGCGGCTACACCATCGACAAGGCGCCCTCCGTCGCCGAGCAGTTCGCCTGGGGGCAGGCCGACAGCTGGGCCGCGCTGCTGTTCCAGATCGGCGGCCTGGCCTTCCAGTTCCTCATCCCGGTCCTCGCCGGTTACATCGCGTACGGCATGGCCGACCGCCCCGGGCTCGTCCCCGGCTTCGTCGGCGGCGCCGTCGCGCTGACGATCGACGCCGGGTTCCTCGGCGGCCTCGCCGCCGGACTGATCGCGGGCGGCGTCGTCCTGGCGATCCGGCGCGTCACCGTGCCCGCCCCGCTGCGGGGCATCATGCCCGTCGTCGTCATCCCCCTCCTCTCCGCCGCGGTCGTCGGTTTCCTGATGTTCCTGGTGGTCGGCAAGCCCATCGCCGCTCTCCAGAAGGCGCTGACCGACTGGCTGTCGGGCCTGACCGGTGCCAACGCCGTCGTCCTCGGCGTGGTCCTCGGCCTGATGATGTGCTTCGACCTCGGCGGCCCGCTGAACAAGGTCGCGTACGCCTTCGCCATCGGCGGCCTCGCCCACCCGAACGAGGGCTCCCTCAAGGTCATGGCCGCCGTGATGGCCGCGGGCATGGTCCCGCCGCTCGCGATGGCGCTGGCCACCGTCGTACGGGCCAAGCTGTTCAGCCGCGCCGAGCGGGAGAACGGCAAGGCCGCCTGGGTGCTGGGCGCCTCGTTCATCACCGAGGGCGCCATCCCCTTCGCCGCCGCCGACCCCCTGCGGGTCATCCCGTCGGCGATGGCGGGCGGCGCGGTCACCGGCGCCCTGTCGATGCTCTTCGAGTGCACCCTGCGCGCCCCGCACGGCGGCGTCTTCGTCGTGCCGCTGATCGGCAACCCGCTGCTCTACCTGGTCGCCGTCCTCGCGGGCACGCTCGTCACCGCCGCGCTCGTCGTCCTGCTCAAGGGCCATGCCCGCAGGACGGCGGCCACCCCGGCCGGACCGGAGGCCGACACCGCGGCCAGGGTGGCCGTCGCCGCCTGAACGGCGCCGGTCGGCGTCAGCGCACCCGCGCGCGGTGCTCCATCGCCTCGCGCGCGGTGCGCTCGTCCTCGTACACCTCGCACATGTGGCGGCCGTCCGGCGTCGCCGTGTGCTCCACCTCCCACACGCTCATCTCGGTGCCGTCCAGCAGCAGGAACCCGTGCTCGTACAGCGTGAACCCCGCCTCACGGCCCGCGACGCTGCACTGGCGGCCGAACACCTGCCTGATGTGGTGCGCGAACGCGCCGCGCAGCCGCGCCGCGACCTCGCGGCCCGGCCGGTCGGCGTTCTCCGCGCGGCGCAGCACCCGGCGCGCGTGGTCGGCGGAGTCGTCCGGTTCGTACAGCGGAGCCGAGGCCGCCAGGGGGTCGGACATCAGCGCGCCCAGCACGTCCATGTCGAACTCCAGCTCCAGGCCGTCGTCCGCGGGGTCCGGGAAGGCACCGGCGGCGCCGCCGTGCAGGCGGGACGCGGCGAGCCGGACGTCCGACTCCTCCGTGTACAGCTCGTGGTGGTCGGCGCCGTCCCGTCCGCTGTTGTGCACCAGCTCCCACAGGGTCAGCGACGAACCGTCCGCCAGCAGGTACGTATGCCGGTACGTCGCCCGGTGCAGCCGCGCGCTGTAGTGCGACGAGTGCAGCGAACTGGCGTGGGCCAGCGCCGAGTCCAGGCGCTCGACCAGGGCATCGGGCAGCTCGAAGGAGTTGAGCGCCCGACCCAGGAGACGCTCGAGGTGGGTCTCCGGCGTTTCGTAAGGATCGTTCGGAACGTTCAAGATGGGACTCCAGGCCGTCGCCGCGTGTCACTTGATGCTTGCTTAAGGTAGTGCCTGGGTCGGACAACGCGACCGGCTTCGGCAAAACGAAGGGCGCACGTGACCGGTTCCCGCGCCCCCTCACCGCCCTGGCCGCCCGCCGGTCAGCCCCCGTACAGCTCGCGGTACGACGGAAAGTCGCCACCCGGCCCCGACACCGACCCGGCGGCCTCCACCGCCCGCACGATCGCCCTGGTCACGACGGACGCCCCGGCCGCCAGCACCTCGTTGAGCGCCAGCGGATGCGCTGCACGCGCCGGTTCCGTGAGCGGGCGCGCGCCGGTCGTGAGGGCGAAGACCGTGTCGCCGTCATTGAGCAGGTGCACGGGCCTGACGGCGCGCGCGATGCCGTCGTGCGCCGTACCGGCGAGCTTGTGCGCCTGGGCGCGCGTCAGGTCGGCGTCCGTGGCGACGACGGCGAGGGTGGTGTTCAGCGGCGGCGGGCCCCCGCTGCGCTCCCGCGCCGCGGCGAGGCGGCGCAGCGCCGCCTCGTGCACCCCCGGATCCGGGAACGCGGGCCGCGTCCCGTCGCCGTACCGCCCGTACAGCACGCCCGTGGCGGGATCGACGGCCGAGCCGACCGCGTTGGCCACCACCAGCGCGGCGACGGTGACACCGGAGTCCAGAACGGTGCTCGCCGTGCCGACACCGCCCTTCATGGCGCCGACCACCGCGCCCGTCCCGGCGCCCACCGCACCGCACTCCACCGGGGCCCGCTCGGCGGTCGCGGCCGCCGCCTCCACGGCCGCGCGCCCCGTCGAGGCGTCGGGGCGCGCGGCGAAGTCGCCGCCCCGGCCGAGGTCGAACACGCACGCCGCCGGCACGACCGGCACCACGTGCGTCGGGCCGGGACCCACCCGCACGCCGCGGCCCCGCTCCTCCAGCCAGGCCATCACCCCGGCCGCCGACTCCAGCCCGTACGCGCTGCCGCCGGTCAGGACCACCGCCTCGATGCGCTGGACCACATTGCGCGGGTCGAGCGCGTCCGTCTCCCGGGTGCCGGGGCCTCCGCCCCGCACGTCGACGGCCGCGACGACCCCGCCCTCGGGCGCCAGGACGACGGTGGTGCCGCTCAGCGCGCGGTCACCCGCGACGCGCGCGTGCCCGACGCGGAGCCCGGCGACATCGGTCAGTGCGTCATTGGTTGCCATCCCCCCTACGTACCACGCGCGGCCGTCCGCCAGGTGAGGGTCACCCCGCTCGCCACCGCCGCCGCCGCGACCAGCCCGGCCGCGAGGACGGCCCAGCGCCCCGCGAACGTACAGAGCAGGATCGCCAGCGCCGCGCTCGGCAGCACGAGCTGCTGGGCGATACCCACCTTGAAGTAGCGGGCGTGCAGGGCCCAGACGAGCAGCAGGAACAGCGCGGAGGGCAGTGTCACGGCGGCCGCGGCGGCGATGTCCGACACGTGCGCCTTTCCGACCGCCTGCTCGACGGCGACCTCGATGCCCGCGCCGATCGCCGCCGCCGACGCGGAGATCCCGTAGTGGCCGTACCCCCACAGGAACGCCTCGCGGTTGGAGCGCAGACGGCGATCGGCCGGAACCACGAAGTACACCCACCACGCGGCGAAGATCAGCAGCAGCCCGCCGGCGGCGATGGGCAGCAGCTCGCCCAGCGCGTCGTTCTCCTCCACCCCCGTCTTGACCCCGACCGTCGCGGCGGCGATCGTCTCGCCGAGCACGATGATCGTGAACAGCCCGTACCGCTCCGCGATGTGGTGCGCGTGCCAGCTGCTCGCGAAGTCCCGCTCGGCGAGCGGCGGTACGGCCATCTCGGCGAGCGCCATCACCAGGAACACCCACGGCCTGAACCCCTCCGGCACGAACAGCAGCGCCGTCCACCCCACCTGGCAGGCCGCCACCCCGCCCGCGTACCGCAGCGCCATGGTCCGCTCGGCCCCGGAAGCACCCCGGGCGGCCCGCAGCCACTGCGAGGCCAGCGCGAGCCGCATCACCACGTACCCCAGCCATACCACCAGGAACTCGTGCTCCTCGAAGGCGCGCGCCACCCCGGCGGCGAGGATGAGGACACCGGCGATCTGGACGAGCGTCACGGTCCGGTACAGCGCGTCGTCGTTGTCGTACGCCGACGCGAACCACGTGAAGTTCATCCACGCCCACCAGATGGCGAAGAACACCATCACGTAGCTGACGAGCCCCTCCCCGGCGTGCCCCTCGGCGACGGCGTGCACCAGCTGCGCCCCGGCTTGGGCCACCGCCACGACGAAGCACAGGTCGAAGAACAGCTCGAGGAGCGTGGCGGCACGGTGCGCCTCGTCGCGACGGCGCGACACCAGGGGCCGCACGGGCCGCATGCGGGGAGTGGAGGTCATCGCCCCACCACAGCAGAGCGCGTGGGCGCGGACGCCGACCGTGGTACGCCGTCACCCGCAAAGTCCCCACAACGGGCGAAGCCCGGGTGCTCCCCCTACGGTGACCGCGTGCCCACCCCACCACGCGACATCCCGCAGCCCGCCGAGCCCGGAGCACCCGAAGAGCCCGCGCCGGGCGAGCCAGGCCGGCAGGACGAACCGGAGGACCAGCCCGCCCCGACCGGCGACCCGGCGCCCGGAGAGCCGCCCGCGCCCACCGGCGACCCCGGACCCGCGGAACCGCCCGCGCCCACCGAGTAGACGGGGACCCGGGACCGGGCGGGCCCCCTCCGCACGGCGTCCGCACCGGCGTACGCTGGGAGTATGAGCACCGCCCCCACCCCCGGCCCGCGAGCTGCGAAGCCCGAGCCGGCGCCGTCGAAGAAGAAGCCGGCGCTGGACTTCGACGATCCGCTCGACCAGCAGTCCGCGGACGACACGGACCGTGGTTGGGGTGAGCGGACTCCTGAGGGTGACGGCGCCGCCGATCTGGCGCGCTTCATCGACGAGAAGCCGCCGCACCACATGTGAGCCGGCGCCCGAGCCGACACCCGGGCCGGGACCCGAGCGGCCCCGGCCGCGGGCTGCGGTGCGTCCGGCCGCTGCGGTGCGTCCGGCCGCCGCGAGGTGTCCGTCCGGAGACGTCCTAGCCGCTCTGCCCGCCCCGCTGGGCGACGAGCGCGTCGCGGATCTGCTTGAGCACCTCCAGCTCGGTGACCTCCAGGGTCTCCTTGACGCCCGCCTTCTCCTTCTGCAGCGCCGCCCGCCGGGCCAGGTACTTGGCCATGGGCAGCACCATCAGGAAGTACACGACCGCGGCCGTGATCAGGAAGCTCAGCGTGGCGCTGAGCACCGAGCCCCACAGGATGGGGATGCCGCTGACGATGTCCCCGCTCGCGTTCACCCGGCACGGGCCCTTCAGGCAGGACTGGTAGCTCTCCAGGTCCTTGGTGCCGAAGGCGCCGACGATCGGGTTGATCACGCCCCGCACCACCGAGTTGACGACATTGGTGAACGCGGCGCCGATCACCACCGCGACCGCCAGGTCGATCACGTTGCCCCGCATCAGGAAGGCCTTGAAGCCCTCCAGCAGGCTCTGCTTCTTCTCCTGGCTCACCACGGTGCCCTTCGTCGGATGTGCGGTTGGCCCAGCCATTACGCCGGGTACCGTGCGTAACCGTCCAGTCCGTACACACGGACAGGCGATGACCCAGGAACTCAGTGCGAGCCGAGCCGGTACGCATCGGCGCACACCGCCTTCCCCTCCGGAGCCGTGACCGCGTCCGAAGCCGCCAGTGCCGCGGCCGTCACCACCAGCCCGGCGGCCATGGCCCGTCGCCTGCGCCGCACGGCCCGGCGGAGGCGGTGCCGGCCGCCCCGCACCCGCAGCGGCGCGAAGGGCGGCACGCCGCAGAGCTCCGGGACGGGCGAGTGGGAGGGGGAGGCGGAGGCGGAGGGGGCAGAGGAAGGGGAAGGGAGGACGGACATGGGGCACCACCCGTGGTCGTGAGGAGAGTCGTGAGGAGATCCGGCGGCGTTCCGCCGACGCCCTCACGATCCCGCGTCCTCACCGATCCCGCTTGAGCCTGTGGACAACCCCGGGCTTGTGGAAAACACAGCCCCCCGAGGGGACTACGGCAGCTCGATGCCGAGATCCCACCCGTCGTGCGCCCGCGTGCACAGGCACGACCGGCTCTCCGTCTCCGGCAGCGCCGCCACCGCGTCGAAGAGCACCTCCCGCAGCCGCCCGACGTTCTCGCCGAACACCCGCAGCACCTCGGTGTGCGAGACGCCCTCGCCCGTCTCCGCGCCCGCGTCCAGGTCCGTGACCAGCGCCATCGACGTGTAGCAGAGTGCCAGCTCGCGGGCGAGCACCGCTTCGGGGTGCCCCGTCATCCCCACCACCGACCAGCCCAGCGCCGCGTGCATCCGCGACTCGGCCCGGGTCGAGAAGCGGGGGCCTTCTATGACGACCATGGTTCCGCCGTCCACCGCCTGCCACCCGCGGCCGTCCGCCGCCGCCAGCGCCACCTTGCGCCCCTCGGGGCAGTACGGGTCGGCGAAGGTGGTGTGCACGACGTTCGGCACGCTGCCGTCGGGCAGCGGCTCACCGTCGAAGTACGTCTGCGTCCGCGCCTTCGTACGGTCCACCAGCTGGTCCGGTACGAGCAGGGTCCCCGGTCCGTACTCCGGGCGCAGCCCGCCCACCGCGCACGGGCCCAGCACCTGGCGTACGCCGACGGACCGCAGAGCCCAGAGGTTGGCGCGGTAGTTGATGCGGTGCGGCGGCAGGTGGTGACCGCGGCCGTGTCGTGGCAGGAACACGACGCGCCGACCGGCCAGTTCGCCGAAGAACAACGAGTCGCTCGGGCTCCCGTAGGGAGTGGTGACCTCGACCTCGGTGACGTCCTCCAGGAAGGAGTAGAAGCCCGAGCCACCGATCACGCCGATCTCAGCGCGGATCTCCGCGTTCGCGTTCGCCATGCGGTCACCCTAGCCGCGGGCCCGAACGCCGGGGACCCCGCCGTACGAAACGGCGGGGTCCCCGGAAAGCGCGCGTGATGCGTGGGAAGGAGGAGGATCAGGCGGCGGAGCTGGTGCTCCCGCTCGACGTGCTGGACGAGCTCGACGAGGTCGAGGCGCTCGACGCGGCAGGCTTCGCGTCCGAGGACGAGCCCTTCCCCGAAGAGGACGTGGACGACGACGCGGGCGAGCTGCTCGACGACGCGCCACGGCTGTCGTTGCGGTAGAAGCCGGAGCCCTTGAAGACGATGCCGACGGCCGAGAACACCTTCTTCAGGCGTCCCTGGCAGCCGGGGCACTCGGTCAGCGCGTCATCGGTGAACTTCTGCACCGCCTCGAGGCCCTCGCCGCACTCGGTGCACTGGTACTGGTAGGTCGGCACTGTGTCTTCCTCCTGGCACTCTCACTCATTGAGTGCTAACGAGAGTCAATAGTGACGCATTCCGCGGGATCAGTCCACCGTCACCGGCACTCGGTGACCGACGCCACGTGCCACGGTGAGGCTCGCGGCGCGCGGCGCCAGCCGCGACCGGAGTGCCACCAGGGTGGCCAGCGCCAGCGCCGTACCGGCCAGCGGCACCAGGAAACCGGTGCTCGCGCCGTAGCCGTCCGCGAGCCGGCCGGCCACCGTCACGGCCGCCGCCTGGCCCAGCGCCACGGCGCCGGTCAGCCAGGTGAACGCCTCGGTACGGGCCGAGGCCGGCACCAGCGACTCGACCAGCGTGTAGCCGGTGATCAGCGCGGGCGCGATGCACAGGCCGACGATCAGGCCGAGGGCGCCGAGCAGCACCACCGAGTGCGCCGTCCACAGCAGGGAGGCGGTCACGGTCAGCGCCGCGTAGCCGAGGATCAGCCGGCGGCGGGGCCCGGTCTTCCAGGCGATCGCGCCGACCGCGAGGCCGGCCAGCATGTTGCCCGCGGCGAAGAGCCCGTACAGCACGCCGTTGACGCCGGGGTTCCCGATCTCCTCCGTGAACGCGGTCAGCGAGACCTGCATTCCGCCGAAGACCGAACCGATGCCGAGGAAGGCGACCGCCAGCACCCGGATGCCGGGAATGGACAGGGCCGAGGCCCGCTCGCCGCGTGCCTGGCCGCCGGAGAGATCGGCCTCCAGGCCGAACGCCGGCTGGGTGCGCCGCTGGGCGGCGAAGAGGAGGCCGCCGACGAGCGTCAGCGACGCCTCGGCGATCAGACCGGCCGCGGGGTGGACGCCGGTGCACAGCGCGGTCGCGAGGACCGGGCCCACGACGAAGGTGAACTCGTCGGTGACGGACTCGAAGGCCGCCGCCGTCGACATGAGGGGCGAGCCCTCCAGGCGCGCCGCCCAGCGGGCCCGCACCATGGGCCCGACCTGCGGCACGGAGGCGCCGGTCGGCACGGCCGCGGCGAACAGGGCCCACAGGGGCGCGCCGGCGAGCGCCAGCGCCGTCAGCACGGAGACGGACGCGGCGTGCACGAGGACGCCCGGGACCAGGACGGCGCGCTGGCCGAAGCGGTCGGCGAGCTTGCCGCTCTGCGGCGCGAACAGCGCCATGGAGACACCGGTGACGGCGGCGACGGCACCCGCGCTGCCGTACGAACCGGTGGTGTGCTGGACGAGCAGGACGATGCCGATGGTCAGCATCGCGAAGGGCTGCCGCGCGGCGAAGCCGGGGAGCAGGAACGTCCAGGCGCCGGGGATGCGCAGGAGCTGTCCGTAGCCGGGACGCTTGACAGCGTCAGTGGTGTTGACCGTGGATGCCACGGCCCGTGCCTTTCTGCCGCCTGGTGGCGCGCCCCGGGATGTGGGGAGCCGCCGAGAGCTGTCCTCTTGCGCGGAACTGCGGTAGATACCGGTGCCCGCAGCCTCAGGCTGCTTCAGGGGCTTCACGGCCGCCATACGGTCGCGCCAGCTCTGCGTCAGGCAGAGTTGGTCGATCTGGTTCGGTCGATCAGTGTGCCTTCATGATACAGGGGGAGCGGCGTGTGTCGCCTGTGAAATTGCCGACGTCATCTTCTGTTCACCTATGAACAGCCGACCGGCCAGGGGACGGGAATCGTGACCGGTCGGCAAACGCGTCCGGTCAGCCCGTTCCCAGCCATCCGGCCAGCTTGCCGCCCTGCCCGACCGCCCGCAGCCGCCGCTCCGCCGCGTCCCGCACCGGGTCCGTCGCCACCACCAGCAGCTCGTCCCCCCGCCGCAGCACGGTGGACGGCGACGGTACGAAGCTCTTGCTCTCCCGTACGACGAGGGTGACGGCGGCGCCCGGCGGCAGGCGCAGCTCCGCGACCTCCACGCCGTGCATCTTGGACGCTTCCGGGATGGACAGCGACAGCAGGTGTCCGCGCAGCCGCTCCAGGGGCGCGGACTCGATGCCCAGGTCGGCGGCCTCGCCGGAGTCGCGCAGGCGCAGGGCCTTCGCGAGCCAGGGCAGCGTCGGGCCCTGGACCAGCGTGTAGACCACGACGAGGACGAAGACGATGTTGAAGATCTTCTCGCTGCCCTCGATCCCGGCCACCATGGGGATGGTCGCCAGGATGATGGGCACGGCGCCGCGCAGGCCCGCCCAGGAGAGCAGGGCCCGCTCCTGCCAGGGCAGGCGGAACGGCACCAGGCTGAGGACGACCGACAGCGGCCGTGCCACCAGGGTCAGCACCAGTCCGACGACGACCGCCGGCCAGAAGTCGTCGATCAGCTCGTGCGGGGTCACCAGCAGCCCCAGCAGCACGAACATCCCGATCTGCGCGATCCAGCCCAGTCCCTCGGCGAAGCCCCGGTTCGCGGGCGCGTGCGGGAGCTTCGCGTTGCCCAGCACCACCGAGGCCAGGTAGACGGCGAGGAAGCCACTGCCGTGGGCCATGGCGCCGGCGGCGTACGCGACCACCGCGATCGCCATCACGGCGATCGGGTACAGGCCGGAGGCGGGCAGGGCCACGTGTCGCAGCCCGAACGACCCGAGGAAGGCCACCGTCAGGCCGATGGCGGCGCCGATGGCCAGCTCCAGGGCGATCTCGCCGACCAGGACGTACCAGCTGTCGACCGGGCCGGCCGTGGAGAAGGCCACCACCAGGATGACGACGGGGGCGTCGTTGAAGCCGGACTCCGCCTCCAGGACGCCGGTCACGCGCGAAGGGAGGGGCACTTTGCGCAGCACGGAGAAGACGGCGGCGGCGTCGGTCGAGGAGACGACCGCGCCGATGATCAGCGCCTGCCGCCAGTCCAGGCCGACCAGGTAGTGCGCCCCCGCGGCGGTGACGCCCACGCTCACCGCGACGCCGACGGTCGACAGCACCGCCGCCGCCGGCAGGGCGGGCCGGATCTCCCGCCACTTCGTGCCCAGGCCGCCCTCGGCCAGGATCACCACGAGGGCGGCGTAGCCGATCACCTGGGTCAGGCCGGCGTTGTCGAAGTGGACGCCGCCGATGCCGTCCTGGCCGATGGCGATGCCGATCCCCAGGTACAGGAGCAGGCTGGGCAGCCCGCTGCGGGACGAGATGCGCACCGCCGCGACGGCGATGAGCAGGACGAGCGAGCAGACGAGCAGGAGTTCGTTGAGCTGGTGGACAGTCAGTGGCCGATCCTTCCCTCACGCACGCGCCGGACCGTTTCGTCGCTCCAGCCGCCGGTTACTTCGTTACCTTACCTAATCTTTAACGTTTTCTTGACTCCTCCTCCATCTGCGGAGCACCGGCGGAGCGCCCGCGGAGCACCGCCTCCGGGTGCTGCCGGGGGCCGCAAGGGGCCTGCCGAGACCCCCTGGGACGGCCCCGTACTGACACCGCGTCCGGGCCCGGCGAGCGCTGCGCCTATGGTTGCTCCCAGCACACCAGGACCAGCCTGCGCCTCGAAGGACAGCGATGCCCGCCAACACCACCGCCGCTTCCACCAAGAAGAAGGGGCGACGCGCCCGCCTGCTCGTGTTCGCTCTGGTGCTGGCGCTGGTCGCGGGCGTCGGTTACGGGGCCTACTGGACCGTCAGTACGGTGCGTGCCCCCTTCCCGCAGACCAGCGGCACCATCGACCTCGAAGGGCTGAGCGCCCCCGTCGACGTCAAACGCGACGGACACGGCGTTCCCCAGCTCTACGCCTCCACCGACGAGGACCTGTTCCGCGCGCAGGGGTACGTCCACGCGCAGGACCGGTTCTGGGAGATGGACGTACGCCGCCACATGACGTCCGGCCGGCTCTCCGAGATGTTCGGCAAGGGCCAGGTCGACACGGACGCCTTCCTGCGCACGCTCGGCTGGCACCGGGTGGCGGAGGAGGAGTACCGCACCAAGCTGTCGCCGGAGACCAAGAAGTACCTCCAGGCGTACGCGGACGGCGTCAACGCCTACCTGAAGGGCAAGGAGGGCCGTGACATCTCCGTCGAGTACGCCGCCCTCGCCTTCGACAACGACTACGCCATCGAGCCCTGGACGCCGGTCGACTCCGTCGCGTGGCTCAAGGCGATGGCGTGGGACCTGCGCGGCAACATGCAGGAGGAGATCGACCGTTCGCTGATGACCAGCCGGCTCAGCGAGAAGCAGATCAAGGACCTCTACCCGGCGTACCCGTACGACCTGCACCGGCCGATCGTGGACAAGGGTGGGGTGGACGCCGCCAAGGGCGAGTTCGACCCGTCCGCCAAGCCGTCCGACGCGGATGCGGACGCGAACACGGGTACTGGCGACACCGGCACGGCGGGCTCCGAGGGCACCTCCGGGGCCTCCGCGGACGGCTCCGGCGCCTCGGGTGCCGGCGGGGGCGCGAGCACGCCTCAGGGGGCCGCTGAGGGCTTCCAGGCGCAGCTGTCCTCGCTGTCCGCGTCCCTGGAGGAGATTCCGGCGCTCCTCGGCCCCAACGGCAACGGCATCGGATCCAACTCCTGGGTCGTCTCCGGGAAGTACACGACCACCGGGAAGCCGCTCCTGGCCAACGACCCGCACCTGGCGCCCCAGCTGCCGTCCCTCTGGTACCAGATGGGGCTGCACTGTCGCGAGGTGTCCGACAAGTGCCGTTACAACGTCGCCGGGTACACCTTCTCCGGTATGCCCGGTGTGATAATCGGTCACAACCAGGACATCGCCTGGGGCTTCACCAACCTGGGCGCCGACGTCAGCGACCTCTACCTCCAGAAGGTCTCCGACCGGGGCTACCAGTACGGCGGCAAGGAAGTGCCCTTCACCACCCGCGAGGAGACGATCAAGATCGCGGGCGGCGGCAGTCGGACCATCACCGTCCGGACGACCAACAACGGCCCCCTGGTCTCCGACCGCAGCAACGAGCTGGAGAAGGTCGGCGAGAAGGCCCCCGTGACCGCCTCGGCCCCGGACCGCGGCGACGGGTACGCGGTCTCCCTCCGGTGGACCGCCCTGGACCCGGGCAAGTCCATGGACGCCGTGTTCAAGCTGAACCGCGCCAAGGACTTCAAGGAGTTCCGCGAGGCCGCCCGCGACTTCGAGGTGCCGTCGCAGAACCTCATCTACGCCGACGCCAAGGGCGCCGAGGGCCACATCGGCTACCAGGCACCCGGAAGGATCCCCGTCCGCGCCGAGGGCCACGACGGCACGATGCCCGCGCCCGGCTGGGACCCGAAGTACCAGTGGAAGAAGGACCCGGTCCCGTTCGAGGAGCTCCCGTACGAGGAGAACCCGGACCGCGGCTACATCGTGACCGCCAACCAGGCCGTGATCGACGCGGAGAAGTATCCGCATCTGCTCACCAAGGACTGGGGCGCCGGCTCGCGCAGCCAGCGGATCAACGACCTCATCGAGTCGAAGATCAAGGACGGCGGCAAGATCTCGACCGACGACATGCGCACCATGCAGATGGACAACAGCAGCGAGATCGCCGAGATGCTGACGCCCTACCTGCTCAAGATCGACATCTCGGACCCGTACGTCCGTGAGGCCCAGAAGCTCCTGGAGGGCTGGGACTACACCCAGGACGCCGATTCGGGCGCGGCCGCGTACTTCAACGCGGTCTGGCGCAACGTCCTCAAGCTCGCCTTCGGCGACAAGCTCCCCAAGGAGCTTCGGGTCAAGGGAGAGTGCCTCAATGTGCGCCCGGCCGACTCCACCAGCCCCATCGACGAGCAGAACAAGCTCGTGCGCGAGTGCGGCCAGCGCGACGGCGACACCGCCCAGCCGGACGGCGGCGACCGCTGGTTCGAGGTGGTCCGCCCGCTTCTGAAGGACGAGAAGAACGGGTGGTGGCAGTCGCCGGCCAGCCGCATCGACGAGGGCACCAACACCCGCGACGAGCTGCTCAAGCGCGCCATGGTCGACGCCCGCTGGGAGCTGACGGCCAAGCTCGGCAAGGACGTCGGCAGCTGGAGCTGGGGCCGGCTGCACCAGCTGACCCTGAAGAACCAGACCCTCGGTACCGAGGGCCCGGGCTTCCTGCAGTTCCTGCTGAACCGGGGCCCCTGGAACCTGTCCGGCGGTGAGGCGGCGGTCAACGCCACCGGCTGGAACGCCGCGGCCGGCTACGAGGTCGTCTGGGTCCCGTCCATGCGGATGGTGGTGAACGTCGGCGACTGGGACAAATCCCGCTGGATCAACCTGACCGGCGCCTCCGGGCACGCCTACAACGCGCACTACACCGACCAGACGGAGATGTGGGCCAGGGGCGAGCTGCTCGACTGGGCCTACAGCGACCGGGCGGTGGACGCCAAGACGGTCGACCGGCTGGTGCTCAAGCCGTAAAAGCCGACCGGCGCCGTCTCACGCCATCAGGCCCCGGAAGGGCCTGAACCGCAGCGTGACGTCCGGGGTCACCACCGCGTGCACGGGGTGGTCGTGCGGTTCCTCCGGGACCCGCTCGACCACCTCGTTCGCGTAGAGCAGCACCACGAGGTACGGATCCTCCCCGGCCCGTACGAAGCGGGCCAGGACCCGGTCGTACGAACCGCCGCCCCGCCCCAGGCGCATGCCCCGCGCGTCGACGGCGAGGCCCGGCAGCAGGACCGTGTCGGCCTCCAGGACGGCGTCCACGCCCAGGGTCGGCCCCGACGGCTCCAGGAGCCCGCGCCGGGCCCGCACGAGCCGCTCAGGGCCCTCGTAGGGGGCCCAGTCGAGGTCGTTGTCGGGCAGCAGCACCGGCAGCAGGACGCGTACGCCCCGGGCGCGCAGCGCGTCGAGGAGCGCGCGCGTGCCCGGTTCGCTCCCCACCGACACATATGCGGCAACCGTCCGGGCCCTGCGCAGCTCGGGCAGCTTGAGGGCCAGCTCGGCGAGAACCGAGGCCGCTTTTTCGACGTCCTCACTGGTCAGAAGGGTCCGCGCGTCGAGCAGTTGGCGCCGCAGAGCGGTCTTTTCGGACATGCCGCCGGTCATCATGAACTCTCAAACCCCTCATATACGCCTTTATGGGAGGGAAGTTAACCGGACGCTAATCTTCTGCCCATACCAACCCGATAGGGTGCTCCGCATGACTCAGTCGCACCACAGGATCAGCAAGGCTGTCATCCCGGCCGCAGGCCTTGGCACCCGGTTCCTGCCGGCCACGAAAGCCACTCCCAAAGAGATGCTCCCTGTGGTCGACAAGCCCGCCATCCAGTACGTCGTCGAGGAGGCCGTGGGTGCCGGCCTCTGCGACGTACTGATGATCACCGGCCGCAACAAGCGGCCCCTCGAGGACCACTTCGACCGCAACTACGAGCTCGAGGAAGCCCTCGTCAAGAAGGGCGACCAGGAGCGCCTGGGCAAGGTCCGGGAGTCCAACGACCTGGCCACCATGCACTACGTCCGCCAGGGCGACCCGCGCGGCCTCGGCCACGCCGTCCTGTGCGCCGCGCCGCACGTCGGCGACCAGCCCTTCGCCGTCCTCCTCGGCGACGACCTCATCGACCCGCGCGACCCGCTGCTCCAGCGCATGATCGAGATCCAGGAGCGCGAGGGCGGCAGCGTCATCGCCCTCATGGAGGTCGAGCCCTCCCAGATCCACCTCTACGGCTGCGCCGCCGTCGAGTCGACCGGCGACTCCGACGTCGTCCGCGTGACCAACCTGGTCGAGAAGCCCGACCCCGCCGAGGCGCCCAGCAACTACGCCATCATCGGCCGCTACGTCCTGGATCCGGCAGTCTTCGGGATACTCCGCGAGACCGAGCCGGGCCGCGGCGGCGAGATCCAGCTCACCGACGCCCTCCAGAAGCTCGTCGCCGACGAGAAAATCGGCGGCCCCGTCCACGGCGTGGTCTTCAAGGGCCGCCGCTATGACACCGGTGACCGAGGCGACTATCTGCGGGCGATTGTCAGACTCGCGTGCGAACGTGAAGATCTGGGACCGGACTTCCGTTCCTGGCTTCAGCGTTACGTCACCGAGGAGATGTAGGGATTGAGCAGCACGACCTGGTCGGTGGACGACCACCTGGAGGACATCCTCGGCGCCATCCGCCCGCTCGACCCCATCGAGTTGCAGCTGCCCGACGCCCAGGGCTGTGTCCTGGTCGAGGACGTCATGGTGCCCGTCGCCCTGCCGCCCTTCGACAACAGCTCCATGGACGGGTACGCGGTACGGGTCGCGGACGTCACCGGCGCCAGCGAGGAGTTCCCGGCCGTCCTCACCGTCATCGGTGACGTCGCGGCGGGCACCGGGGGACTGCCCACCGTCGGCCCCGGCCAGGCCGCCCGCATCATGACCGGCGCGCCGCTGCCGCCCGGCGCGGAGGCCGTCGTCCCGGTCGAGTGGACCGACGGCGGCACCGGCGGCGCGCCCGCCACCACCATGCGCGCCGCGAGCGCCGCCCCCGAGGGCGCGAGCGGCGAGGTCCGCGTCCACCGCCCGGTCGAGCCCCGCGCCCACGTGCGCGCGCGGGGCAGCGACGTCCAGGCGGGCGACCTCGCCCTGGAGGAGGGCACGGTCCTCGGGCCGCCGCAGATCGGCCTGCTCGCCGCCATCGGGCGCGGCACCGTGCGGGTGCGTCCCCGCCCGCGCGTGGTCGTGCTCTCCACCGGCAGCGAGCTGGTCCAGCCGGGCGAGGAGCTCGGCCCCGGCCGGATCTACGACTCCAACAGCTTCGTGCTGGCCGCCGCCGCGCGCGACGCCGGGGCCATCGCGTACCGGGTCGGCGCCGTCACCGACGACGCCGAGACGCTCCGCGCCACCATCGAGGACCAGCTGATCCGCGCCGATCTGCTGGTCACCACCGGTGGCGTCAGCGTCGGCGCGTACGACGTCGTCAAGGAGGCCCTGTCCTCCGTCGGCGACCAGGACGAGCCGGGCAGCGGCATCGACTTCCGCAAGCTCGCCATGCAGCCGGGCAAGCCCCAGGGCTTCGGCTCCATCGGCCCCGAGCACACCCCGCTGCTCGCCCTGCCGGGCAACCCGGTCTCCTCGTACGTCTCCTTCGAGCTGTTCGTCCGCCCCGCCATCCGCGCCCTCATGGGCCTGGCGGACCGCCCGGACGTCCACCGCCCCCGCGTGCGGGCCGCCCTCGCCGCCGACGAGCCGCTGTCGTCGCCGTCCGGCAAGCGCCAGTTCCTCCGCGGCCGGTACGACGCCGAAGCGGGCACCGTCACCCCCGTGGGCGGCACCGGCTCCCACCTGATCGGCGCCCTCGCGCACGCGGACGCGCTGCTCGTCGTCCCGGAGGACACCACCACCGTCGAGCCGGGCGCCGAGCTGGAAGTGGTCCTCATCGGCTGACGGGACGGGTGTGGCGGTACGGTGTCTGCCGCTGTGCCTTCCCGGGGGACCACCCCCGGCCCCCGCCGGCGCGACAATGGGCCGTGGCGGGGCAATCGGCGCCGGAACACGCGAGGCGGAGTTCAGCAGTGAGTACGCAAGGCAGCCTGACGCACATCGACGAGGCCGGAGCGGCCCGCATGGTCGACGTCTCCGAGAAGGACGTGACCGCCCGCACCGCCCGCGCCACCGGCCGGGTCCTGGTCTCCCCCCGCGTGGTCGAGCTGCTGCGCGGCGAAGGCGTCCCCAAGGGGGACGCGCTGGCCACCGCCCGTATCGCGGGCATCATGGGCGCCAAGCGCACGCCCGACCTGATCCCGCTCTGCCACCCCCTGGCCGTCTCCGGCGTCACGCTCGACCTGACGGTCGCGGACGACGCGGTCGAGATCGCGGCGACCGTGAAGACCACCGACCGCACGGGCGTCGAGATGGAGGCGCTGACCGCCGTGTCGGTGGCCGCGCTGACCGTCGTCGACATGGTCAAGGCCGTCGACAAGGCCGCCGTCATCACGGACGTACGGGTGGAGGAGAAGACGGGCGGCAAGTCCGGCGACTACCGCCGCGCCGCCGAGGCGGACGGAGCGGCCCAGTGACCCCCCGGGCCGGCCACGTCCACGGCGCGCACGACGCCCACGAGCCGCAGGCGCGGGCCGAGCAGGAGGCCCAGGGGCCGGCGTACCGCGCCCTGGTCGTCACCGCTTCCAACCGGGCGTCCGCCGGGGTGTACGAGGACAAGGGCGGCCCGATCCTCGTCGAGGGCCTCACCGCGCTCGGCTTCGCCGTCGACGGCCCGGTGGTCGTCCCCGACGGCGACCCCGTGGAGGCGGCCCTGCGCGAGGGGGTCTCCGCCGGGTACGACGTCATCGTCACCACCGGCGGCACCGGCATCTCGCCCACCGACCGCACCCCCGACGTCACCCGGCGCGTCCTCGACCACGAGGTGCCCGGCATCCCGGAGGCGATCCGCGCGTACGGCCGCGACAAGGTCCCGACGGCCGCCCTCTCCCGGGGGCTCGCCGGGGTCGCCGCCGGCACCCTGATCGTGAACCTGCCGGGCTCCACCGGCGGTGTACGCGACGGCCTGGCCGTCCTCGGCCGGCTGCTCGTCCACGCGGTCGACCAGCTGCGCGGCGGCGACCACCCCAGACCGTCATGAACCCCGCCTGGCCCGTGACCCTGGTGGACGGACGGGTCGCCCTGCGCCCGATAAAGCTGCGCGACCAGCGGGCCTGGCGCGAGGTCAACCGGCGCAACCGCGACTGGCTGCGCCCCTGGGAGGCGACCATCCCGCCACCCGCCCCCGGCGGCCCGCTGGTGGAGCGCCCGACGTACCGCCAGATGGTCCGCCATCTGCGCGCCGAGGCGAACGCGGGCCGGATGCTGCCCTTCGTGATCGAGTACGAAGGGCAGCTCGTGGGCCAGCTGACGGTCGCCGGCATCACGTGGGGCTCGATGTGCTCGGGCCACGTGGGGTACTGGGTGGACCGCGAGGTCGCGGGGCGCGGTGTCATGCCGACCGCCGTGGCGCTCGCCGTGGACCACTGCTTCCGCGCGGTGGGACTGCACCGGATCGAAGTCTGCATTCGCCCCGAGAACATGCCGAGCCGCCGGGTCGTCGAGAAATTGGGATTCCGCGAGGAAGGCCTGCGCCCGCGCTACCTCCACATCGACGGCGACTGGCGCGACCATCTCGTCTTCGCCCTCACGGCGGAGGAGGTCCCGGAGGGGCTGCTGCGCCGCTGGCACCGGGTCCGACCGGGAACACCCCGGTAAATAAGAAATGTGTTCGAATTAAAGCGTGAGTCGACCAGAACCGGTCTGATCAATCACAAAAAAATTCAGTGATATCAGCCAGATCGTGCGACACACCGGCCCAATTGGCCGATGGCCTGCTGCGAACCCCTCTACGGTGTGGGATGTGAGCAGCAGCGGCCTCATCTACGCAGTCATCGTCGGGGCCTGGGCCGCCTACTTGGTGCCGATGTGGCTCCGACGGCAGGACGAGCTGAACGAGGCCCGTCCGACGGAACGCTTCAGCACCGCCATCCGGCTCCTGTCCGGACGGGCGGGGATGGAGCGCCGGTACGCCAAGGAGCTGGACCGGCGCACCGCCGAACAGGTGGGGCCCGAGGCCGACCCGGACGCCGAGACGGAGCATCTGAGCTCCGTCGACGTCCGGGCCTTCGCCGCGCCCCCGGCCCTGACGGAGGCGCGCCTGGAGGTCCCCGACGCCCCGCCCGCCAGGCCCCGCCCGGCGGGCCCGCGTGCTGCGGCCGCCGCCGCCGAACGCGCCCGCCGCTCCCGGGTCCTGGCCCGGCGTCGGCGCACCACCGTGGTCCTGTTCCTGGCGTTCACCCTCGGCGCGATCGTCGCGGCCGTCGGCGGCCTCGCCTTCCTGTGGGCCCCGGGCATCCCGGCGGTCCTGCTCAGCGCGTACATCGTGCACCTGCGCGCGCAGGAGCGCCGCCGGTTCGTGTACGTCATGGACCGGCGCCGCGCCGAGGCCGCCGCACAGCGCCTGCGCGAAAGCCGCCGGCGTCCCCGGCCCGCCCCGGAGCAGCCCGCCGACCCGCAGTCGGCCGGCCCCGAGCCGGAGCCGGCGCCGACGGTCTCCCCGCAGGAGGCGGGCCGCCGCGCGCTGGTGGAGCAGACGGACCACGCGGAGTGGGTGGACCAGCAGCGCGACCGGGGCCCGGCGCGCGGCGACAGCTGGGACCCGGTCCCGGTGCCGCTCCCCACCTACGTCACCGCCCCGGTGGCGCCGCGCGCGACCGGCGGCGTGGACGTCACGGACCCGGAGACCTGGAGCGCCGCCCGCTCCTCGGTGGCCGAACCGACCCCGCCCCCGCCCACCCGCCAGAACCCGAACCCGAGCGCCACCGCGCCCCCGCCCCGCCGCAGCCGCGACCACGGCCGCACGCCGCTCTTCGACCAGTACGCGGACGAGGACCGCCCCCGCGCGGCCAACGAGTGACGCGGGTCTCCTTCGCCGCCACCGACGGGGAACGGATTTCCAAGCAGCCCGATCGGGATGCTAATGTTTCACACGTCGCAAGGGCCTGTGGCGCAGACTGGTAGCGCACCTCGTTCGCATCGAGGGGGTCAGGGGTTCAAATCCCCTCAGGTCCACGCACATCGAAGCCCCCGCCGGGATTCCCGGCGGGGGCTTCGCGTTGTACGTGCGGGTGTGCGCCGGCCTCGTGCCTAGGGGGATTAATCGTTTGCCTAGTAGTCCTAGGCTCGTTACGGTCCTTCACCATGAAGGCAGTCAGTGACCGCACCATCCGTGCCTCGTTCGTCAATTGCTCGAAGGGCGAAGCCGCCCGCCTCCCCCTCCCGCGGGACCTCGCCGAGCGGCCGTGGGACGACCTCGACTTCCTCGGCTGGCGCGACCTGTCCGCGCCCGACCGGGCCTACATCGTCGCCGAGCGCGGCGAGAAGGTGGTCGGCGTCGCGCTGCGCCTCGCCTCCCGGCAGTCCGCCGGGCTGCGCCGCAGCCTGTGCTCGATCTGCCTGACCACCCACCCCCTCAGCGGCGTCTCGCTGATGACGGCCCGCAAGGCCGGGACGGCGGGCCGCGAGGGCAACTCGGTCGGGCTGTACGTGTGCACCGACCTCGACTGCTCCCTCTACGTACGCGGCAAGAAGCGCCCCGAGTCCGGCGCGCGCTTCGACGAGCGCCTCACCGTGGAGGAGCAGATCGAGCGGACCCGGGGCAAGCTCGCCGCCTTCCTGGATCAGCTGTACGCGTAGACGCGCGCGCCGCCGACGAAGGTCTGGAGGACCCGCGTCGAGGCGATCTCCTCCGGCGGCGCGGCGAACGGGTCGCGGTCCAGGACCACCAGGTCGGCGAGGTTGCCGGCGCGGATGACGCCGGTGTCGTCGAGGTGGTTCACGTACGCGCTGCCCGCGGTGTACGCGGTGAGGGCGGCGTCCAGGCCGATGCGCTGCTCCGGCAGGAACACCGGTGCGTCCGGACCGTCCTCCGGCAGGACGCGGTTGACCGCGACGTGCAGGGCGGCGAGCGGGTCCGGGCTGCTGACCGGCCAGTCGCTGCCCGCCGCCAGCCGCGCCCCGGCGCGCAGCAGGTCGCCGAAGGGGTACTGCCACGCGGCCCGCTCCGGGCCGAGGAACGGGATCGTCAGCTCGTCCATCTGCGGCTCGTGCGCCGCCCACAGCGCCTGGATGTTCGCGGTCGCGCCCAGCCGCGCGAAGCGCGGTACGTCGTCGGGGTGGACGACCTGGAGGTGCGCCAGGTGCGGCCGGGTGTCGGCGCAGCCGCCCGCCTCACGCGCGGCCTCCACGGCGTCGAGCGCCTCGCGCACCGCGCGGTCGCCCAGCGCGTGGAAGTGCGTCTGGAAGCCGTGCGCGTCCAGGGCGGTGACGTACTCGGCGAGCGCCTTCGGATCGATGAAGGAGATGCCGGAGTTGTCGGAGGCGCAGCCGCACGCGGTGAGGTAGGGGCCGAGCATGGCCGCCGTGTGGTTCTCGGCGATGCCGTCCTGCATGATCTTCACGGTCGTGGCGCGCAGCCTGCCGTGCGTCAGCTCCTCGCGCCGGGCCAGCAGTTCCGGAAGCTGCTCCAGGCCGCGCGCCCGGTCCCACCACAGCGCCCCGACGACCCGGGCCGTGAGTTTCCCGGAGCGCGCGGCGGCCGCGTACGCCGGTGCCGGGTCGGCCATCCCCGCGTGGTCGCCGAGCAGCGCGTCCTGCCAGGCCGTCACGCCCAGCGAGTGCAACAGCTCCTGCGCCCGCAGCAGGCCCGCGGTCAGCTCGTCGAGGGTCGGTGCCGGTACGAGGGCGGCGATGAGGGTCATCGCGCCCTCCTGGAGCATGCCGGTGGGGTGCCCGTCGGCGTCCCGCTCGATGCGGCCGTCGACCGGGTCGGGGGTGTCGGCGGTGATCCGGGCGAGCTCCAGGGCGCGGGAGTTGGCCCAGCCGCCGTGGTGGTCGCGGTTGACGAGGTACGCGGGCCGGTCGGGGACCAGTTCGTCCAGGAACCGGCGGTCCGGGGTGCCGCCGGGGAAAGCCTCCATCGACCAGCCGCCCCCGGTGATCCACTCCGCCTCCGGGTGGGCGTCCGCGTACTCCCGGATGCGGCGGCGGTACGCCTCCGCCGTCGTGGCCCCGCTCAGGTCGCAGCGGCCCATCTCCACGCCGCCGCCCACCGGGTGGACGTGCGCGTCCTGGAAGCCCGGTATCAGCAACCGGCCGCGCAGGTCCACGACTTCGGTGCGCGGACCGATCAGCCCGTGGACCTCGGAGCCGCCGACGGCCACGATCCGCCGACCGCGGACGGCCACGGCGCTCGCCCGGGGGCGCACGGGATCCACGGTGTGGACGGGGCCACCGGTGAAGACGAGGTCCGCGGTGCGGTGAGGGGCCATGGGCGTACTCCTGGTTCACGGAGGTGTCGTTCGTCGTTCAGTCTGCGGCGGGACACGGCGGTGTCCATGCGCAGGATGAACGTTTCGACCCCCGTACCCCTACGAGTTGGCCAACTCTGGCCGAAGCTCCAGGGGTGTCCAGGACGCATGACGGAGGATCGTCCGAATCGTCGCGCCCGAAGGGGTCAGCCGCATCGCCGCGTTGCGGACGGCGACGGCGGCCGGGTGTGCGAGCTGCTGCCCCATCCGGCCCGCGCGGCGGGCGGCGAGCGCGACCGCCTGGCTGCGCGGACGCCGCTCGGCGTCGTACCGGGCCAGCGCCGTACGGACGTCGGGTGCCCCGGCGGCCGCCGCGGCCAGGGTCACGGCGTCCTCCAGGGCCTGGCAGGCGCCTTGGCCGAGGTGTGGCGTCATGGCGTGGGCGGCGTCGCCGAGCAGCGCGACGCGCCCGACGGCGTACGTGGGCAGCGGCGTGGCCAGTTCGTTGATGTCGTGGTGCAGCACCGCGCCGGGTGCTGTGGCCGCGAGCAGCGCGGGGATCGGGTCGTGCCAGCCGGCGAACCGGCGGCGCAGGGCGTCGAGCGGATCGCGCGGGCGCACGCCCTTCGGCGCGTTGAGCACCGCGTGCCACTCCGCGCGCCCGTCGGCGAAGAGGATGTGGCCGAACTCGGCGCCCCGGCCCCAGGTCAGCTGGAAGTCGGCGCCGCCCACGTCCACCGGGCGCTCGGTGATCGCCCGCAGCACCGTGGAGCCGCTGTACGCCGGGCCCGGCGCGTCGGGCAGCAGCCGCGCCCGGACGCGGCTGTTGACGCCGTCCGCCGCGACGACGAGGTCGGCGTCGTACGTCCGCCCGTCGGCGGTGCGCACGCGCGCGTGCGGCGCGTCCAGGGCGCCGTCGACGGCCGTCACCTCGGCGCCGGTGACCAGCGCGCCGGGTGGGAGCGGGGCGCGCAGCAGCCGGTGCAGGGTGGCGCGCGGGATGCCGAGGATCGGCGCGCCCAGGGCGCGTTCCAGGGCGTGGCCGTCCATCCGCGCGAGCACCCGGCCGTTCGGGGTGCGGGTGGCGCCGGTGAGCTGGCGGCGCGCCGCCGCGCGGACGGCGGGCCCGGCGCCGAGCGCGTCCAGGGCGTGGATGCCGTTGGCGGCGAGGGAGATCCCGGCGCCCGCGTCGGCCAGGGCGTCCGGGGCGCGTTCGACGACGGTGACCCGCCAGCCGGTGCGCAGGAGCCCGAGGGCCGCCGCGAGGCCGCCGATTCCGCCGCCGATCACCACTGCTCGTCCAGGCCGCATCATTCCCCCTCGCCCTTCCTTCTACAGATGTAGAAAGAGGCTACTACGGGTGTAGAAAGGGGCCATGACCAGGGATCGCCGTACCGTCCTCGCCGACGCCGCCCTCTCCGTCCTCGCGGACGGCGGCATGCGCGCGCTCACGCACCGCGCCGTCGACGCGGCCGCCGGGCTGCCGACCGGCACGACCTCGGCGTACCTGCGGACCCGCAAGGCGCTGCTGTCCGCCCTTGCCGTACGACTGGTCGAGCTTGACCAGACGGAGCTGAGGGAGGCCGCCGAGAGCACGCCGCTGCGGCCGCAAGCGGACCCGGACGAACTGGCGGAAGCCCTGGCGCGGTTCAGCGAGGCGCGGTTGACGGGCGAGGGGAGGCGGCGGACGCTCGCCCGGTACGCGTGCGCGGTGGAGAGCGTGTATCACCCGGAGCTGCGGGAGGTCCTCGCACCGCGCGAGAACGCCGCGCGCGACGCCGTACGGGCGGTCCTCGCCGCGCACGGGGTCGCCGACCCGGACGGGCGGACCGTCACGCTGCTGGCGTGCGTGGACGGGCTGGTCTTCGAGCGGCTGACCGGCCCCGCGGCGGACGCGGGCGGGCTGTGCGACGAGATCCGGGCGCTGGTGCGGGCTGCCCTGCGGCCGTAGCCCGGCGGGGGTGCCCCCGCCGGGCCGGTCGCTCATCGGGTCAGGACACCTGCGCCTTGTCGTACAGCGCCTTCGCCACGTCGCCGAAGTACGGGCCGAACATGCGGTTCGGCAGGAAGGTGTAGCCGAAGCTGTTCACCGAGACCTGCAGACCCGTGCCGGTCGACTCGCTGAAGCCGGTGAACCACGGGCCGCCGCTGGAGCCGCCGGTCATGTTGCAGGCCAGGCTGTGGTCCTGCGAGAAGAGGAAGTCCTTGGAGGAGTTCCCGCTGCAGTGGATCAGCTTGGAGCCGTCGTACGGGGAGGCGGCCGGGAAGCCGAAGGCGTACATCGGCTTGTTGTAGCCGCCGTTGAACTGGATGCCCTGCGCGCCGGTGACGGCGGTGAGCTTCTGGCCGTTCAGCGGGGCCACGACCGCCGCGCCGATGTCGTGGTTGATGTCCTCGCTCGCCTCCCACTGCGGAGTGGTCAGCGTCTTGGTGGCGGTCCACTGGCCGTAGGGCGCCTGGCCGTTGTCGTACGCGGGGACGAAGACCCAGTTGGTGTGCCAGCTGCCCTGGTACTTCACGCAGTGGCCGGCGGTGATGACGGTGGAGGCGTTCTGGCTGGTGACGGCGTTGCCGGAGCAGGAGGCGGTACGGCCCTGGAAGGTGAAGAACACCCGCCCGGACGTCTTGACCACCACCCCGCCGCCGGTCCAGGGCCCGCCCGCCTGCGGGAAGGCGGTGGGCGCGACGGTGGTGGTCTCCTTGCCGGGCTGCGGCGCCTTGAGGTTCTTCAGCGCCCGGGGGGTGAGCTCCAGGTCCAGCGGGGTGGCCGCGCGCATGCGCTCGGCGGTCCAGAAGGCGCGGGCGCCCTGCTGCTCGGCGGCCGTGACGGTCTTGGACGCCGCGGCCGGGGCGGGGGCGGGGGAGGGCGCCGGTCCGGCCGCGGTGGCGGCCGTCGCGGACAGGGCGCTCGTGACGAGGGCTCCGACGGTCAGCAGGATGCCCGTGGGGGTGCGGTGGCGTCTCACGCATGTCTCCTTCTGCCGTGCCCGGGCGCGGTCGCGCGGCCCGGGCAGGGTGGGGGAACGAAGAGCGGTGCGGATCAGCGGTGCGTGCCGTGCGTGAGGCAGGGTCCCACGGGCGGAGGTCGGTTGTCAGGAGCGCGTCAGTAACTCCTTCAGTGCAGCGGCTTCGCGAAGCAGCGGCTGTTCGGGTACGCGCGGTAGTAGCCGAACTTCGCGCACGGCTCGTACCCGCTCGACGTGTACAGCCCGATAGCCTCCGGCTGCATGTCCCCGGTCTCCAGCACCATCCGGGTGCGCCCGGCGGCGCGCGCGTCCTCCTCCAGGGCGGCGAGGATGCGGCGGGCCAGGCCCAGGCCGCGCACCTCGGGGATCACGTACATGCGCTTGAGCTCGGCGTCCCCGTCGGCGTACCCCTCTTCGTTCTCGTCCTGCGTGCGCCAGCCGCCGGTCGCCACCGGGCGGTCCCGCTCGTCGTACGCGAGCAGGTACAGACCGTGCGGCGGGCGGAACATCGACGGGTCGAGCGGTGTGAGATCGCCCTCGTCGCCGTACCGCTCGGCGTATTCGAGCTGGACGGCATCGTTGAGTTTGACGGCGTCGGGGTGGTCGAAGGGGACCGGGCGGATAAGCATACGGTGGATGGTACATGTATGCGGCCATCTGTGGTCGGTTATCGTGCCGGGATGCTCACTGTGACGTCCGCCAATGTCAATGGCCTGCGCGCCGCCGCGAAGAAGGGCTTCGTGGAATGGCTGGCCGGGACCGCCGCCGACGTGCTCTGCCTCCAGGAGGTGCGCGCCGAGGAGTCCCAGCTCCCCGAGGCGGTCCGCACGCCCGACGGCTGGTTCGCGGCACACGCCCCGGCCGCCGCCAAGGGCCGCGCGGGCGTCTCCCTCTACACGCGGCGCGAGCCGGACGCGGTGCGCGTGGGCTCCGCGCGTCCGAGTTCGACGGCAGCGGCCGCTACCTGGAGGCCGACCTGCCGGGCGTCACGGTCGCGAGCCTCTACCTCCCCTCCGGGGAGGTCGGTACGGAGCGGCAGGACGAGAAGGTCCGCTTCATGGACGCCTTCCTCCCGTACCTCAAGGAGCTGAGGGAGCGGGCGGCGTCCGAGGGGCGCGAGGTGCTGGTCTGCGGCGACTGGAACATCGCCCACCAGGAGGCCGACCTCAGGAACTGGAAGGCCAACCAGAAGAGCTCCGGCTTCCTTCCCGAGGAGCGCGCCTGGCTCTCGCGCGTCCTCGCCGAGGGCGACGGCGGCTACGTCGACGTGGTCCGCGCCCTCCATCCCGACCAGGCGGGCCCGTACTCGTGGTGGTCCTACCGCGGCCGCGCCTTCGACAACGACGCGGGCTGGCGCATCGACTACCACGTGGCCACCCCGGGCCTGGCCGCCCGCGCCGTCAAGGCCTGGGTCGAGCGCGCCGCCTCCCACGGCGAGCGCTGGAGCGACCACGCGCCGGTGACCGCGGTGTACGAGCTGTCGTCCGGAAACCGGTAGTTCCCGGTTCCGGAAGTGATGATCTGTCAGAGCAGGTGTGGGGAGCATCACTTCGCGGGAATGCTTCTGGCACGCTGAGCTCTCGTGCGCATCGCCACCGTACGAACGCTCAGGTCCGCCCTGCTCGCCGCGGTCACGCTCGCGCTGCCGCTGACCACCCCCGTACCGACGTCGGCCTCCGTCCCGGTTCCCGCTTCCGAGATCCCCGCCGGGACGCCCGACGTCCTCCTCACCGATCAGGCGTCCAAACGGGTCCTGCTGCTCGACGGCGCGCGCCGCGCCTGGGACCCGGCCGCCGATCCCTCCGCCGTGCGGTGGGCGTTCTCGCCGCTCGGTGATCCCCGGTACGCCGACCTGGAGCCGGGCCTCAGCTGGGTCCACCCCAGCGAGGCCAAGGTCCGCACCTGGCAGGGGAGGACGTACGTCCTCACCGTCGCCTCGTACGGCTTCGCCGCCGTCGTGGAGTACCCGTCGGGGCGGCGCCACTGGGGCGGCACCCTCGCGCCCGGCACCACGCGCGTCAACCCGCACAGCATCGAGCTGCTGCCGAACGGCAACGTGGCCGTCGCGGGCAGCACCGGCGATGTCGTACGCCTCTACGCGGCCTCCCAGGGGCCGGCGGACGTGCCGTTCGCGTCGTACGCCCTGGAAGACGCCCACGGCCTCCAGTGGGACGGCGCGCGGCGGGTGCTGTGGGCGCTGGGCGGCGCGCGGCTCGTGGCGCTGAGGGTCGGCGGCACGGCGGCGAGGCCGGCGCTGATGAAGGCCTTCGAGGTACCGCTGCCGACGCCGCACGGGCACGACCTCGGCCAGGTCGCCGGGCGGCCGGACCGGCTGTGGGTGAGCAGCGGGTCGGCCGTGTACCAGTACGTGAAGAGCGCCCGCGCCTTCACGCAGGACTTCACGGGCGTGGCGGACATCAGCCGCGCCCGGGTCAAGGCGGTCGGCAACGATCCGGTGACCGGCCAGGTGGTCTCGACCGTGCCGGAGAGCGGGCTGGGGGAGACCTGGTGGACCCGGAAGGTGGCGGTGCACCGGCCGGCCGGGACGTACGAGCTCGCCGGCGGCGGGATCTACAAGGCGCGCTGGTGGCTGCCGGTGCCGGTGTCGACGGGATGAGCCACCGGGCTACGGCCTGAGGTCGCGCAGGCGGCGGTCCAGCGCCATCGACACCTCCGCCTCCACCACGCTCTTCGCCAGCGGGCGCAGCCGTACGGCGTCGGCCTCGCCGCCCGCGTGGGCGCGCAGCAGCTCGGCGAAGAGCCCGGCGAGCGCGTCGGCGTGTTCGCGGACGCGGGCGGCGGCGGCCAGGACGGCGGAGAGTGGGATGCCCTCCTTGACCAGGGCGGCCGAGACCTCCAGCAGGCGGCGGCTGACGTGGACGATCTCCTCGCCGTCGGTGGCGAGGTAGCCGAGGTCCAGGGCGGCGGCGAAGTTCTCCGGGGTGACCTGGTCGCCGAAGTGGTCGGCGAGCTGCTCCGGGGTGAGCCGGACCGGCTCCTCCTCGGTCGGTTCGCCGAGGCCCAGCACCTGGCCGACGTCGCGGCCGCTCTCGAAGGCGGCGGCGAGGTCGGCGATGCCGTTCAGGGTGTGGCCGCGCTCCAGGAGGGCGGAGATGGTCCGCAGCCGGGCCAGGTGGTGGGGGCCGTACCAGGCGATGCGGCCCTCGCGGCGGGGCGGCGGGATCAGGCCGCGCTCGCGGTAGAAGCGCAGGGTGCGCACGGTGATGCCGGCCGCGGCGGCCAGTTCCTCGACGCGGTACTCGCGCGGCGCCGTCTCCGTGACCGTCTCCTCCACCGCCGCGCCCCCGGTGGTCGTCCCCTCGTCTGCCACAGCCGCAACCCTATGTCGTACCGCCGGTAACTTTTCCGCGCGAGACCCCTACCGCTCGGTAAGGAGCTGCTCTACCCTCCCAACCGTGCCAGCAATTGCTGGCAAAGTCATGCGGACGGGTATGCGGAGGCGGCATGGGCCAGCACGAGCACGTACGAGTGGCGGTGATCGGATCGGGATTCGGCGGCCTCGGGGCCGCCGTCCGGCTGCGCCGCGAGGGGATCACCGACTTCGTCGTCCTGGAGCGCGCCGACTCCGTGGGCGGCACCTGGCGCGACAACAGCTACCCGGGGTGCGCGTGCGACGTGCCGTCCCACCTGTACTCCTTCTCCTTCGCGCCCAACCCCGACTGGCCGCGCACCTTCTCCGGCCAGCGGCACATCCGCGCGTACCTGGAGCACGTCACCGACACCTTCGGGCTGCGGCCCCACCTCCGCTTCCGCCACGAAGTCACGATGATGACGTGGGACAACGACGCGCTGCGCTGGCGGATCGAGACCACGCGGGGCACCCTCACCGCCGACGTCGTCGTCTCCGCGACCGGGCCGCTGTCCGACCCGAAGATCCCCGACATCCCCGGGCTCGCCTCCTTCGAGGAGGCCGGCGGCAGGGTCTTCCACTCCGCCCGCTGGGACCACGACTACGACCTGGCCGGCAAGCGCGTCGCCGTCATCGGCACCGGCGCGTCCGCCATCCAGATCGTGCCGTCCATCCAGCCCGAGGTCGGCCGGCTCACCCTCTTCCAGCGCACCCCGGCGTGGGTCATGCCCCGCATGGACCGCCCCATCACCGGCGCCGAGCGGTGGCTGCACCGGCAGCTGCCCTTCACCGGCAAGGCGCGGCGCGGACTGCTCTGGGGCATCCGGGAGTTGCAGGTCAGCGCCTTCACCAAGCGGCCCGCCGAGCTCGGACTCGTCGAATCCATCGCCAAGGCCAACATGGCCAGGGCCATCAAGGACCCGGCGCTGCGGGCCAAGCTGACGCCGTCGTACCGCATCGGCTGCAAGCGGATCCTGCTGTCCAGCGACTACTACCCGGCCCTCGCCCGGCCCAACGTGGACGTCGTCGCCTCCGGCCTCGCCGAGGTGCGGGGGCGCACGCTCGTCGCCGCCGACGGCACCGAGGCCGAGGTCGACGCCGTCATCTTCTCCACCGGCTTCCACGTGACCGACATGCCCATCGCCGAGCGGGTCGTGGGCGCGGACGGGATCACCCTCGCCGAGGCGTGGAAGGACGGCATGGAGGCGCTGCGCGGCGCGACCGCGGCCGGATTCCCCAACTGGATGACCATCATCGGCCCCAACACCGGGCTCGGGAACTCCTCCATGATCCTCATGATCGAGTCCCAGCTGAACTACATGGCCGACTACCTGCGCCAACTCGACGTGCTCGACGGCACGGGCCACGGTCGCGCCGCCCTCGCCGTCCGGCCGTCCGCCGTCGCCGCCTGGAACCGGCGCGTACAGACCCGCATGGAGCGCACCGTGTGGAAGTCCGGCGGCTGCGACAGCTGGTACCTCGACGCCAACGGCCGCAACACCACGCTGTGGCCCGGCACCACGAGCGAGTTCCGGCGCGCGACGCGCTCCGTCGACCTGAGCGAGTACGAAGTCGTCCGCGTGCGGGAAGGGGCTGCTGCCCGATGAACGTGATCCACGCGACCTCCGCGGACGGCTCCTCCCTCCACGTCGAGGTGTACGGCGCCGACGGCGCGCCCGCCGTCGTGCTGGCGCACGGCTGGACCTGCTCGACGGAGTTCTGGGCGGCGCAGATACGCGACCTCGCCGCCGACCACCGCGTCATCGTCTACGACCAGCGCGGACACGGCCGTACGCCGGCCGTGGGGCGCGACGGGTACTCCACCGACGCCCTCGCCGACGACCTGGAAGCCGTGCTGGCCGCCACCCTCGCGCCCGGCGAGAAGGCCGTGCTCGCCGGGCACTCCATGGGCGGCATGACCCTCATGGCGGCCGCCGCCCGGCCCGGCGTACGCGAACGCGCCGCCGCCGTCCTGCTGTGCAGCACCGGCGCCTCCCGCCTGGTCGCCGAGTCGCTGGTGCTGCCGCTGCGCGCCGGGCGGTTGCGCACCCGGCTCACCCGTGCCGTCCTGGGCGCGCGGGCGCCCCTCGGGCCGGTCACGCCGGTGTCGAAGGCGCTCCTCAAGTACGGGACCATGGCGCCCGGTTCCGCGCCGGCCGCCGTCGCCGAGTGCGCCCGTATCGTGCACGCCTGCCCGCGCGCGGTCCGGGTCGCCTGGTCGCGCGTCCTCGCCGAGCTCGACCTGGAGAAGGGCGTACGGGAGTTGACGGCGCCGACCGCCGTGATCGTCGGCACCGCCGACCGGCTCACCCCGCCGGTGCACGCGCGGGCGATCGCCGCCGCGCTGCCCAACTGCGTCGGGGTCGACGAACTCGTGGGCGTCGGGCACATGACGCCGATGGAGGCGCCGGAGGCCGTCACGGCCCGCGTCCGCGCGCTGGTGACGACGTACCTGACGCAGAAGGAGGAAGCGGCATGAGCAAGGTGAGCCTCGACGGCCAGGTCGCCGTCATCACGGGCGGCGCGCGCGGCGTCGGTGAGCTGCTGGCCCGCAAACTCTCCGCGCGCGGCGCGCGGATCGCGCTCCTCGGCCTGGAGCCCGACCAGCTCAAGCAGGTCTCCGGGCGGCTGCACACCGAGAGCGACTGGTGGCACGTCGACGTCACCGACCACGAGGCGATGGCCCGCGTCGCGGGCGAGGTGAAGGAGCGCTTCGGGAAGGTGGACATCGTCGTCGCCAACGCGGGCGTCGCGGCCGGCGGCCCCTTCACCGCGTCCGACCCCGACGCGTGGCGGCGCGTCATCGAGGTCAACCTCATCGGCAGCGCCGTCACCGCCCGCGCCTTCCTGCCCGTCCTGCTCGAAAGCCGCGGCTACCTCCTCCAGATCGCCTCGCTCGCCGCCATCACCCCGGCGCCCATGATGACCGCGTACTGCGCCTCCAAGTCCGGCGTCGAGGCCTTCGCGCACAGCCTGCGCGCGGAAGTCGGCTACCGGGGCGTCCGCGTGGGCGTCGGCTACCTGTCGTGGACCGACACCGACATGGTCCGCGGCGCCGACCAGGACGACGTCATGCGCGAGCTGCGGCAGCGGCTGCCGTGGCCGTCGAACCGCACGTACCCCCTCGGCCCGGCCGTCGACCGGATCGTCGCCGGCATCGAGCGGCGCTCGGCCCACGTGTACGCGCAGTGGTGGCTGCGCGGCATGCAGTCCGTGCGCGGCTACCTCCCCGGCCTCATCGCCACCGTCGGGCAGCGCGAGATGCGGCGCTTCGAGCCGCGCCTCGGGAGCGTGCCGACGGGGCTGGTGGGAGCGGGCGGGGAGGCCGACGAAAAGGCGCGTACGGAGCGTGACGGAACCGTCACCGCTTGATCGAAATGCGCAGTATGTCGGGCCGTGCCACGCTGGTCGAGGCCGGGGGCCGAATGGCCCCCGCACCCCCCACACCACCACTTTCAGGAGTGACCTCGATGGGTATCTCGGACCAGTTCAAGGACAAGTCGCAGGAGCTCAAGGAGCAGGCCAAGCAGCGTGCGCAGGACGCGAAGCGCGAGGCGCAGCAGCGTGCGCAGAAGGGCCGCCAGCAGCGTGACGAGCGTCGACCGGGCGTCGACGAGGACGCGCGGGCGGCGCAGGAGCGGGCCGACCGGAGCTACGACGTCTGAAGCGACGTGACGTGACGCGCGGTTGAAGCAGGGGCGCACCCGGGACGCCGGGTGCGCCCTTCGCGTTGCGCGCGTGCGTTCGCCCCGGAACCGCACCGGCAGGTA
Organism: Streptomyces sp. NPDC093546; assembly: GCF_044765045.1. Classification (NCBI taxonomy): domain Bacteria; kingdom Bacillati; phylum Actinomycetota; class Actinomycetes; order Kitasatosporales; family Streptomycetaceae; genus Streptomyces; species Streptomyces sp. NPDC093546. The sequence continues at coordinate 380,791 of NZ_JBIWJG010000003.1, forward strand.
CCGCCCACCCGGGCGCCCGCCGTAAACGGAAACCGCGACCTCAAGCGCGCCGCGGCGGCAGCGGCGGCCGCTTCAGGGACGGGACCTGGGAGTAGTCCGGGGGCCGGGACGCCGGGTGGGAGTCCAGGAGTCGGAGCGCCACCTCGACCGCGTCGGAGAGCTGGCGGTGGCGGCCCTCCGCCCAGTCCAGCGGGGTGCGCAGGATCTCGATGTCCGGCGCCACGCCGTGGTTCTCCACGGACCACCCGTACTCGTCGAACCACGCCGCGTTCATCGGCACCGTGATCACCGTGCCGTCCCCCAGCCGGTGGCGCCCCGTCATCCCGACGACCCCGCCCCACGTGCGCTGCCCCACCACGGGCCCGAGCTTCAGCAGCTTGAAGGCCGCCGTGATCATGTCGCCGTCGGAGGCCGTGGCTTCGTCGGCGAGCGCGACGATCGGGCCGCGCGGGGCGTTGGAGGCGTACGAGACGGGCTGGGCGCCGCGCGTGAGGTCCCAGCCGAGGATCTTGCGGGTGAGGGACTCGACGACGAGCTCGCTGATGTGGCCGCCCGCGTTGCCGCGTACGTCCACGATGAGGGCCGGGCGCGCCACCTCCAGCCGCAGGTCGCGGTTGAACTGGGCCCAGCCCGAGCCGCCCATGTCCGGGATGTGGAGGTACCCGCACTTGCCGCCGCTCAGCTCGCGGACCACCTCGCGGCGCTTGGCGACCCAGTCCTGGTACCGCAGCGGCCGCTCGTCGATGAGCGGGACCACGGCGACGCGCCGCGAGCGGCCCTCGCCGCCCGCGGGCTGGAAGGTCAGCTCGACGGTGGTGCCGCCGGCCGCCGCGAGGAGCGGGTAGGGGCCGGCGACGGGGTCCACGGGCCGGCCGTCGACGTGGGTGAGGACGGCGCCCTCGCGGATGCCCGTACCGGCGAGCGGGGAGCGGGCCTTGGAGTCGGACGACTCGCCGGGGAGGATGCGCTGGACGGTCCACCGGCCGTCGCGGCACACGAAGTTGGCGCCCAGCAGGCCCTGCGCCCGCTGGTAGTGCGGCGGCCCTTCGTTGCGGCGGGCGGCGGTGACGTACGCGTGGGAGGTGCCGAGCTCGCCGAGGACCTCGCGCAGGAGGTCGGCGAACTCGTCGGGGGTGGCGACGCGTTCGACGAGGGGCCGGTACTGGTCGAGGATCCCGTCCCAGTCGATGCCGCTCATCCCGGGGTCCCAGAAGTACGCGCGGATGATCCGCCCCGCCTCCGCGTACGCCTGCCGCCACTCCGCGCCGGGGTCCACCTCGTGCTGGATGCGGCGCGCGTCGACGTACACCGTGGTGTCGCTGTCGCCGGCCTCGGTCGCCGGGACCGCCCGCAGTTCGCCCTCGTCGACCACGACGAGGCGCGTGCCGTCGCCGCTGAGGGCGAACCAGTCGAGGTTGCCGACGAGCTCGGTCTTGCGGGCCTTGGTGAGGTTGAAGTGTTCGAGCGTGGGCCGCCCGGAGGTGTCCGCCGGGTTCACGAACGTCTCGCCCAGCGCGCCCGAGATGGGCCACCGCAGCCACACCAGTCCGCCGCCGCTGACCGGCGCCAGCGAGGAGTACTTGGACGCGGCGACCGGGAACGGCGTCACCCGGTTCGCCAGGCCCTCGAACTCGACCACCACCGTCCCGTCGCCCTCCGCTTCCTCGGAGAGGTCCAGCCCGCCCGCCGCCGGCCGCCCCTCGGGCGACAGCGCGAAGGGCGAGGGCGTGGTGGAGGAGAGGGGCACGAGGTAGGGGCGGCAGCCGAGCGGGAAGGACAGGTCGCCGGTGTGGACGTCGTACACCGGGTCGAAGCCCCGCCAGGAGAGGAAGGCGAGGTAGCGGCCGTCGCGGGTGAAGACGGGGCTCTCGTCCTCGAAGCGGCCGTTGGTGACGTCGACGATCGTCCGGTCCTTGATCCGCGCGATCTTGATCTGCCGCAGGGACCGGCCGATCCCCGGGTGCGACCAGGTGAGCCACGCGCCGTCCGGTGAGAAGGCGAGGTCCCGGACGGGGCCGTTGATGGAGCGGGTCAGCTCGGTGAGCCCCTGCGGTTCGCTCTCCGCTTCCGGTTCGGCTTCCGGTTCCGACACGTCGAGCAGCAGCAGCCGCCCGTCGTGGGACGCGATCGCCAGCCGCGCCCCGTCCGCGTCGGCGGTCATCTCCCGTACGTGCCCGAGCTCGCCCGCCGCCAGGCGCCGCCGTTCCCCGGCGCCGCTCGCCCGGGGCAGGTAGGCGATCTCGATGGCCTCCTCGCCCTCCGCGTCCGTGACGTACGCGATGCGCCCGCTGCTGCCGAGCATCTCCGGGAGTCGTACGCGGACGCCCGGGGTGTCGACGATCGTGCGGGCGGGCCCGTCCCGGTGCGTCAGCCAGTACAGGCTGCCGCGTACGGACACGGCGCTCGCCCGCCCGGTCTCGTCCACGGCCACCCCGTCCACGTGGCTCGCGGCGGGCACCTGGTAGCGGCGCCGCCCGGTGCGCGGGCCGCCGAGCCGGACGGCGAGCTTGCGCGGCTGGGAGTCGGGGGTCAGGGCGTCGACGATCCACAGGTCCCCGGCGCACTGGTAGACCACGCGCCGCCCGTCGGAGGAGGCGTGCCGGGCGTAGAAGGCGTCGTGGTCGGTGTGCCGGCGCAGGTCGGTGCCGTCGGGCAGGCAGGAGTAGAGGTTGCCGACGCCCTCGTGGTCGGAGAGGAACGCGATGCGGCCGTCCACGAACATCGCGCAGTCCAGGTGGCCGCCGAGGTCCGGCAGCAGCCGCTCCCCGTGCAGCCAGAGCCGTCCGGTCGCCCCGCCGTGGTACCGCTTCCAGGCGGCCGGCTCGTGCGGCGGCTTGCCGGTCAGCAGCAGTGTCAGGTGCCGCCCGTCGACGTCGGCGACGGCGATGTCGGACACCGGGCCCCAGGGCAGGCGCTTGCCGGGCGAGCCGTCCGTGGGGACCTTGTACGCCCACGAGAAGTGCGAGAACGGCTGCCCGTGCGAGGCCACCGCCAGGATGTCGCCCTCCGGGGTCCAGCCGCACACCCGCGTGTCGAGCGACCCCCAGTAACTCAGCCGCCGCGCGGGCCCGCCCTCGACCGGCGCCAGGTGGATCTCGGGGTCGAGGCTCCGCCAGCTCGTGTAGGCGATGTGCCGCCCGTCGGGCGAGAAGCGCGGGTGTCCGACTCTGGTCCGGTCGACGGTCAGCCGCCAGGCGCGGCCGGGCGCCTCGCCGTCGGCGGCGAGGGGGGCGACCCACACGTCGTCCTCGGCCGCGAAGCACAGCAGGTCCTGGTGGAGGTGGGGATACCGGAGGTACGCGCCGTCGCTGCTCACACAGCCATGCTTTCGGCGCGGCCCGGCGCTGGCAACTCGGCTGACACGCGCCTCCGTGCCGTGATGCCGACCACACGCGTACGAAACGGTTTCGTTTCGCACGCGCCCGCGTGTACCGTCCAGGTGTACGAAACCGTTTCGTCTCGATGGAAGGCCGGCGGACATGGCCCGTACCAGGCTCACCCCGGAACGCGAGTCCGAGCTGTACGAAGCCGTGCTCGACCTGCTCCGCGAAGTCGGCTACGACGCGCTCACCATGGACGCCGTCGCCGCCCGCACCCACTCCAGCAAGGCCACCCTCTACCGCCAGTGGGGGAGCAAGCCCCAGCTGGTCGCCCGCGCCCTGCGCAACAACAAGCCGGTCCGCCTCGACGAGATCGACACCGGCTCGCTGCGGGGCGACTTCCACGAGATCCTGTCGCGTTCCGACGACTGCCGGCTCGAGCAGGACTCCGCGCTGATGCGGGGCCTCGCCCACGCCGTCCACGACAACCCCGAACTGCTGCGGGCGCTGCGCGAGCTGCTCATCGAACCCGAGATGACCGGCCTCGACGGAGTCCTGCGGCGCGCGGTCGAGCGCGGCGAGGTCGCCGTGGACAACCCGGCGCTGAAGCTCGTCCCCCACATGCTGCTCGGCGCCTTCGTCGCCCGTCCCCTGGTCGACGACCGGCCGGTGGACCAGGCGTTCCTGAGGGCGTACGTCGACGCCGTGGTGCTCCCCGCCCTCGGCGTCTGACCCTCCGCCCCACGAAGTACCCGCACGACCCGCACCACCTGACACGTACCGCTCACGCTGTCGGGCCGTCTCCCCACGACCCTGTCCGATCCACACCCTCCGGGAGTCGCCCCCGTGGCCACGTTCCTCTACCGACTCGGCCGGCTCGCCTTCCGGCGCCGCCATGTCGTGACCCTCCTGTGGGTCGCGCTGCTGGCGCTCGCCGGCGTCGGCGCGGCCTCCGCGCCCGCCGCGACGTCGAGCTCGTTCTCCATACCCGGCACGGAGGCCCAGAAGGCCTTCGACCTTCTCGAACAGCGCTTCCCGGGCGCGGGCGCCGACGGCGCCACCGCCCGCGTCGTCTTCAAGGCGCCGGACGGCGCGAAGATGACCGACCCCGCGCGCAAGGCCGTTGTTGACAAGGCGGTCGGCGAACTGCGCACCGGCTCCGACCAGGTCGCCTCGGTCACCGACCCGTACGCCGTCCAGGCCGTCTCGCGCGACGGCACGACGACCTACATCCAGGTGTCGTACAAGGTCAACGGCATGGAGCTGACCGACGCGACGCGCGAGGCGCTCAAGGAGACCGGGGCGGAGGCGCGGCAGGGCGGGCTCACCGTCGAGATCGGCGGTGACGCGTTGCAGACCGTGCCCGAGACCGGCTCGGGCGAGATCATCGGCGTCATCGTCGCCGGGATCGTCCTCGTGATCACCTTCGGCTCCCTGGTCGCGGCCGGACTGCCGCTGCTCACCGCGCTCGTCGGCGTCGGCATCGGCGTCTCGGCGATCACGGCCCTGGCGAGCGTCCTCGACCTGGGCTCCACCACCTCCACGCTCGCGATGATGATCGGCCTCGCGGTCGGCATCGACTACGCGCTCTTCATCGTCTCCCGCTACCGCGCCGAGCTCGCCGAGGGCCGCGACCGTGAGGAGGCGGCCGGGCGGGCCGTCGGCACCGCCGGCTCCGCGGTCGTCTTCGCGGGCCTCACCGTCGTCATCGCGCTGGTCGGCCTGGCCGTCGTCAACATCCCGATGCTGACGAAGATGGGCTTCGCCGCCGCCGGCACGGTCCTGATCGCCGTCCTCATCGCGCTCACCTTCATCCCGGCGCTGCTCGGATACGTCGGCAAGCGCGTCCACGGCCGCAAGGCCCGTAAGAACCCGGTTGCGGCGTCGGACGACGACAAGCCCAACCTGGGCACCCGCTGGGCCCGCTTCGTCCTGCGCCGCCCGCTCGTCGTGCTGCTGGTCGGTGTCGTCGGCCTCGGCGCGGTCGCGCTGCCCGCCGCCTCGCTGGAGATGGGCCTGCCCGACGACGGCTCGCAGCCCACCTCCACCAGCCAGCGCCGCGCGTACGACCTGCTCTCCGACGGCTTCGGCCCCGGCTTCAACGGGCCGCTCATGGTCGTGGTCGACGGCGACAAGGCCGCGGCCGACCGTACGGCCAAGGCCATCCAGGGCCTGGACGGTGTCGCGGCCGTCACCCCCGCCACCCCCAACAAGGCGGGCGACACCGCGATCATCACCGTCGTCCCGAAGGACCGCCCCTCCTCCACGGAGACCGAGGAGCTGGTCCGCTCCATCCGGGACACCACCGGCGACGACGTCCTGGTCACCGGCGCCACCGCGATGAACATCGACTTCTCGCAGAAGATGAACGACGCGCTGCTGCCCTATCTGGCGCTGGTCGTCGGCCTCGCCTTCCTGCTCCTGATGGTGGTCTTCCGCTCGGTGCTGGTGCCGCTGAAGGCGGCCCTCGGCTTCCTGCTGTCGGTCGTCGCCGCGCTCGGCGCGGTCGTGGCGGTCTTCCAGTGGGGCTGGCTCGGTTCGCTCTTCGGCGTCGAGCAGACCGGCCCGATCATGAGCATGATGCCGATCTTCATGGTGGGCGTCGTCTTCGGCCTCGCCATGGACTACGAGGTCTTCCTCGTGACCCGGATGCGTGAGGCGTACGTGCACGGCGAGCGGCCCGGCCAGGCCGTCGTGACCGGCTTCCGGCACGGTGCCCGGGTGGTCACCGCCGCCGCGGTGATCATGATCGCGGTCTTCGCCGGCTTCATCGGCTCCAGCGAGCAGATGGTGAAGATGATCGGCTTCGGCCTCGCCGTCGCCGTCTTCTTCGACGCGTTCATCGTGCGCATGGCGATCGTCCCGGCCGTCCTGGCCCTGCTCGGCCGCGCCGCCTGGTGGCTGCCGCGCTGGCTCGACCGGCTCCTGCCGAACGTCGACGTGGAGGGCGAGGGCCTGCGCGAGGAGCTCGCGTCCGCGCCGGAGGAGGGGGAGCGGGAACTCGTCCGCGCCTGAGCCCCGAGGGGGCTACGGCCCGAGGGGACTACGCCGTCACCGTGTCACGTGCGACGCGGTGACGGCGTACGTGCGCCGCAGGAAGCGCAGCAGCGCCGAGGAGTCGAACTGCACCATGGCGACGTCGCCGGAGGTGTGCAGCTCCACCACGGTCTGCACCCGCCCGCAGGGCCAGACTCCGATGTCGCCGTGGCGGGCGGGGGCGCGCAGGCCCCGTTCCAGTACGGCGCGGGGGAAGGTCCAGGTGGTGCCTTCGGGGAAGACGAGCCGGACGGTGGCGGACCCGTCGTCCTCGGAGTCGGAGGGATCGCAGCGCAGGGCGACGGGAACGGGGCGTGAGAGGGGGCCGTCGTCGACGATCAACCCCTTGGCATGGATTTCGACCATGGGGATCGTGTTCCCCTCAAGAGGGGGTTCCTCGGCGGAGACCATCGTGCGACTCCTCACACTCGCCAGACCTATACCTTATGTCCTATTTGTCTAGCGCGTGCGCCCCGGCTCGTTTCTGTGACGGGTACGCTCTTGCAACTTGTTCGCAAGAAGCCCCATCATCGAACGGTCCACACCGGGCCCCCACCCTGTCCGAAAGCGGTCCCCGCCATGCATGTCCCCGACGGTTTCATCAACGCGCCCGTCTCCGCGGCCGCGGGCCTCGTCGCCGCGGGCGCGGTCGCCGTCAGCCTGCGCGGGGCCCGGCGGGAATTGGACGACAGGACGGCGCCGCTCGCGGGGCTCGTCGCGGCGTTCGTCTTCGCCGTGCAGATGCTGAACTTCCCCGTCGCCGCCGGCACCAGCGGACACCTGCTCGGCGGCGCGCTCGCCGCGATACTCGTCGGCCCCTACACCGGCGTGCTCGTCATCGCCGTCGTCCTGCTGATGCAGGGCATCCTCTTCGCGGACGGCGGCCTGACCGCGCTCGGCGTCAACATCACCGTCATGGGCGCCGTCACCGTCCTCACCGCGTACGTCCTCTTCCGCGGCCTCGTCCGCGTCCTGCCGCGCACCCGCCGCTCCGTGACCGTCGCCTCCTTCGTCGCCGCGCTCGTCTCCGTCCCGGCCGCGGCCGCCGCCTTCACGCTGATCTACGCCGTCGGCGGCACCACCGACGTCCCGGTCGACAAGGTCGTCACCGCCATGGTCGGCGTCCACACCCTCATCGGCATCGGCGAGGCGGCCATCACCACCGCGACCGTCGGCGCCGTCATCGCCGTACGCCCCGACCTGGTGTACGGCGCCCGGGGGCTGTCCGCACCGCTCAAGCTGCGCGTGGGCGGGGAGCTCGTCGACGCCGCCCCGGCCGCGGCCTCGGCCGCCACCGCGCCCCGCTCCACCACGAAGGTGTGGGCCACCGGCCTGGTCACCGCCCTCGCGCTCGCCGGAGTCGTGTCCTTCTACGCCTCCGCCAGCCCCGACGGCCTGGAGAAGGTCGCCGCCGACCAGGGCATCGACCAGAAGGTCGAGGACCACGCCGCCAAGGATTCGCCGCTCGCCGACTACGGCGTCAGCGGCGTCACGAACGCCCGCCTGTCCGGGGGGCTGGCGGGCACCATCGGCGTGGGCGCGACGGTCGCCGTCGGCACAGGCGTGTTCTGGGCCGTACGGCGCCGTCGCGCGGAGGCGACGGCTCCGGCCTCCGGGCCGACCACCGCCGCGCGGGAAACCGTCTGACGTGGGCGCGGGCCACTCGCACAAGCTCTACCGGCACGGGCACTCGCCCGTGCACCGGCTGCCGCCGCACTGCAAGCTCGCCGCCGTCTTCTGCTTCGTCGTGGTCGTGGTCTCCACGCCCCGCGAGGCGGTGTGGGCGTTCGGCCTGTACGCGGTGCTGCTCGGGGCGGTCGCGGCCGCCGCCCGCGTCCCGGCGGGCTTCGTGCTGCGGCGGCTGGTGATCGAGGTGCCGTTCGTCGCCTTCGCGTTCCTGATGCCGTTCGTGGTGCCGGGGCCCCAGACGGAGCTGCTCGGCCTCTCCGTCTCCGTACCCGGCCTCTGGGACGCCTTCAACGTCCTCGCCAAGGGCACCCTCGGCGTCGCCGCGTCCGTCCTCCTCGCCGCCACCACCGAGCTGCGTGCCCTGCTGCTGGGCCTCCAGCGGCTGAAGCTGCCCCCGCTGCTCGTACAGATCGCCTCCTTCATGATCCGGTACGGCGACGTCATCACCGACGAGATGCGGCGCATGTCCGTCGCGCGCCGCTCGCGCGGCTTCGAGGCCAGGGGCGTACGCCACTGGGGCGTGCTCGCGAAGTCCGCCGGTGCCCTCTTCATCCGCTCGTACGAGCGCGGCGAACGCGTCCACCTGGCGATGGTCAGCCGCGGCTACGCGGGCACCATGCCCGTCATCGACCAGGTGACCGCCTCCCGGGCGCAGTGGTCTGCGGCCGCGGCCCTTCCGCTCACGGCCCTGGCCGTCTGTCTGCTGGGATGGACGCTATGAGTCTCAGTTTCGTCCCGTCGCTTCAGGTGCGCGGCCTCGCGTACGCCTACCCCGACGGCCACCAGGCGCTCTTCGGCGTGGACCTGACCGTCGAGCGCGGCGAGCGCGTCGCGCTGCTCGGCCCGAACGGCGCCGGGAAGACCACCCTGGTCCTGCACCTCAACGGTATCCTCGGCGGCGGCGTCGGCACGGTGACGGTGGCCGGGCTGCCCGTCGAGAAGGCGAACCTCGCCGAGATCCGCCGCAAGGTCGGCATCGTCTTCCAGGACCCGGACGACCAGCTCTTCATGCCGACCGTCCGCGAGGACGTCGCCTTCGGCCCGGCGGCGGCCGGGCTGCGCGGCCCCGAGCTGGAGGCCGTCGTCATGAAGGCCCTCGGCCGGGTCGGCATGGAGGCCTACGCCGACCGGCCCCCGCACCACCTGTCCTTCGGGCAGCGGCGGCGCGTCGCCGTCGCGACCGTCCTCGCCATGGAGCCGGAGATCCTCGTCCTCGACGAGCCGTCCTCCAACCTGGACCCGGCCTCCCGCCGCGAACTCGCCGACATCCTGCGCTCCTTGGACGTCACCGTCCTGATGGTCACGCACGACCTGCCGTACGCCCTGGAGCTGTGCCCCCGCTCGGTCATCCTCAGCGAGGGCGTCATCGCGGCGGACGCCCCGACGCGGGACCTGCTGTGCGACGAGGAGCTCATGCGCCGCCACCGCCTGGAGCTTCCGTTCGGCTTCGACCCCACTGCCACCCCCGCCACCCCCACCCGGAATCCGGGATCCCGCTAGCCCGTTGCACCATGGGTGCGAGCGAAAGGGGTGGGCGTGGACGTCCAGGGCACAGTGCAGGCGGGTTTTGAGCCGGTCAGGGACGCTTTCGTACGCAATTTCGAACAGCGTGGCGAACGCGGCGCGGCCGTCGCCGTCTACCGCGACGGCCGCAAGGTCGTCGACCTGTGGGCAGGCACCAAAGACGTGGACGGCACCGCCCCCTGGGCCGTCGACACCGCGCAGATCGTCCGCTCCGCGACCAAGGGCGTGGCCGCCGCCGTCCCGCTGCTGCTGCACCAGCGCGGGCAGCTGGACCTGGACGCGCCGGTCGGCACGTACTGGCCGGAGTTCAAGGCGGCGGGCAAGGAGCGGGCCCTGGTCAGGCACCTGCTGGCGCACCAGGCGGGCGTCCCGGCCGTCGACCGGCCGCTGACCTTCGCCGAAGCCGCCGACCCGGACACCGCAGCGGCCGCCGTCGCCGCGCAGGCACCCGCGTGGGAGCCGGGCACTGCCCACGGCTACCACGCCCAGACGTACGGCTGGCTGCTCGCCGCCCTCGTCCAGCGGGTCACCGGCCGCACCATCGGCCGCTGGGTCGCCGAGGAGATAGCCCGGCCCCTGGGCCTGGACCTGTGGATCGGCCTCCCCGCCGACGAGGCGCACCGCGTCGGCCGCGTCGGCCCGGTCGAGGAGCCCGTCCAGGGCGGTGGAGCGCTCAAACTGCGGCCCAAGCGGTCGGTCGCCGACGCCTACGCCGACCCCGCCTCGCTCACCCGCCGCGCCTTCGGGGCGATCGACCCGGCGCCCGACGAGAACGACCCCGCGTACCGCGCCGTCGAACTCCCCGCCTCGGCGGGCATCTCCACCGCCCGCGCCCTGGCCCGCTTCTACGCCGCCACTCTCGGCCCCGTCGACGGCCACCGCCTCTTCGCCCCGGCGACCCTCGCCATGGCCCGCACGGAGGAGGCCGTGGGCCCGGACCACGTCCTCGTCGTGAACACCCGCTTCGGCCTCGGCTACATGCTGCACGGCCCCGCCTCGCCGCTGCTGTCGCCCGGCTCCTTCGGCCACCCCGGCCGCGGCGGCTCCCTCGGCTTCGCCGACCCGGCGTCGGGCATCGCCCTCGGCTACGTCACGAACGGCATGCGCAAGGGCGTCACGGCCGACCCGCGCGCCCAGGCGCTGATACGGGCGGTCCGTGCGGCGATCGCCGGAGACGTCACCTAGGGTGATTCCCATGACTGACAACAGCAACGTCTTCTTCGACATCACGATCGACGGCAAGGAGGCCGGCCGGATCGTCTTCAAGCTGTACGACGACGTCGTGCCGAAGACGGCCCGCAACTTCCGCGAGCTCGTCACCGGCGAGCACGGCTTCGGCTACGAGGGCTCCAGCTTCCACCGCATCATCCCGAACTTCATGCTCCAGGGCGGCGACTTCACCGCCGGTAACGGCACCGGCGGCAAGTCGATCTACGGCGAGAAGTTCGCCGACGAGAACTTCCAGCTCAAGCACACCCGCCCGGGCCTGCTGAGCATGGCCAACGCCGGCCGCAACACCAACGGCTCGCAGTTCTTCATCACGACGATCGTCACCGACTGGCTCGACGGCAAGCACGTCGTCTTCGGTGAGGTCGTCGAGGGCATGGACCTGGTCAAGAAGATCGAGGCCCTCGGCTCCCAGTCCGGCGCGCCGAAGGCGAAGGTCACCATCGCCAAGTCCGGCACGGTCTGAGCCCCAGACCCCACAGGACCGGCCGCCCGGCGGCCGGTCCGTGCGACTGCCCCTTACGTGGCCTCGGTGGCCCGGCAGTCACGGCACGTGCCCGGTTCCGGGGCACGGAAGCCCCGTCCGCAGCCGTCGCAGCACTGGAGCGGATGAGGGCGCGGCGGACGGGCGGCGCGGAACGTCGGGGGCGGCGGGAGCTGGGTCGTCAGCCGGTGGGCGAGCAGGGCCGCCGGGCGGTGCAGTGGCCCGGTCGGCAGGCACGCGGTCAGGGCGGCCCGTACGAGCTCGGGGCCGACCTCCCGCTCCAGCCACGCGACGACCCCTGGGGCCAGGACCTCCGCGTCCCGCTCCGACAGCAGCAGACGAGGGTCGTGGTGGCGCAGCCCGGCCAGCAGGTCGAGGGCCTGCCGCAGCAGTTCCGCGTTCGAGTGGCCCGGCTGCGGTACGGAGAGGGGCCTCGGCTCGCGGCGGGGGCCAGGCACGGTCTGCGGCTCGGACATCGGCTCCGGAGGGGCCTCCGCAGGGTCCCGCAGAGCGGCCTCGCGGCGCGCGGCGGCAGGCATGTTGCAGGAGATCGTCCGGGTGATGATCTGCCCCTCGGGCGTGCGCTCACGTTCCCGCCGGATGTACCCGTGCTGCTCCAGCTCCCGCAGCGCCGCCGCGATCCGCTCCCTGCCCTCCGGGAAGCGGGCTGCCAGGGTCCTGATGTCCACCGGGGCGCCCGTGGGCAAGGACTGGATGTGCGCCGAGAGCCCGATCGCGACGAGGGACAACTCCCTGTGCTGGGCGAGATGGTTGCCGATGACCGTGTACCGGGCGTGCTCCCGGTTGTTGTCGTGAATGACGCCGCCTCGTGAGTGGTGCGTACGGGTGCGGACGTTCCCGCGCCGGGCGCGTGAGCGCGCGCTAAGGTGCTTCGTATCCATCAGGAAGGGCCTTTGCTTCCTCGGTGGTCAGGCCCTCGCCCGGGATTGCCCGTCCCGGCGGGGGCCGTCGCATGTCTGCGGTTGTGTGTCGCCGTGAGCGTAAGACACCCAACCGCCCGTTATGCCACTCCACTTGTCATATTCACTCGCGTGAGTGAGGCGGCTCGACGGGAGGGAGGGGTGGGGTTTGGTGGGGGTTCTTTCTCATGGGTTCTTTGGATTGGTAAGAGCTCCCGACGCCCCGGAGCCAGGGTTCCCGGGACCCGGTACGAGCCCGATCTCCGCCCACACCGTCTTGCGCGGAACCGGCCCTTCCACCACCCCCCAGCGGTCGGCCAGCGCTTCGACGAGGAGGAGGCCGCGCCCCGTCTCGCTCCGGCACGGAAGCCGGTTCCCGCGCGTGTCCGTCACCTCGACACGGAGCGCCTTGTCGCCCTCCGTCGTCCGCAGTTCGAGGAGGAAGTCCCGGCCCGGCACCTTGCCGTGGGTGACGGCGTTCGCGGCCAGCTCGGCGACGACCTGCGCGGCCGTTTCGGCCACCCCGTACGGCAGGTCCCACGCGTGCAGCCGCTCGGTGGCGAGCAGGCGGGCGAGGCGGGCGCCGCGTGGGGTGGGGGACAGCTGGATGCTGAAGTGGCAGGTGGACGGGGCCAGTTCAGTGGCTTTGTGGTTCACGTCATAAAGCCTGGCGGCGGCGGACGGGCTCGCGCCAGTCACGTTATGCATGCGTACGGTGACTGTCCGGAGCTTGTCCGGTGCTGTCCGGCCTGTCCGGAATGGCGTACGGGCAGGGAGGTACGTCGGAGGTGGGCGCGCATGAGCGTGGACGAGAACAGCAGTAAGAGTGAGGCCGACGAGCCGGGTTGGGAGGTGGACCCGGACGACGAGTCCGGCGCGGCGGTCGTCGCGACGGTGGGGCGCCAGCTGAAGCTCTGGCGCGAGGCGGCGGGCATGCGGGCCGGCGAGTTCGGCCTCGCGATCGGGTACGGCGAGGACCTCGTCTACAAGGTGGAGGCGGGGAAGCGGATCCCGAGGCCCGAGTACCTGGACAAGGCGGACGAGGTGCTGCGGGCGGGCGGGCGGATCTCCGCGATGAAGAAGGACGTTGCGGAGGCCCGCTATCCGAAAAAGGTGAGGGACCTGGCGCGGATGGAGGCGCAGGCAGTTGAGGTGCTGGCGTACGGCAACCACAACTTGCACGGGCTGTTGCAGACGGAGGAGTACGCGCGGGCGCTGCTGGGGACGCGGAGGCCCGCGTACTCCACGGACGAGCTCGATCGGATGCTGGGAGCTCGGATGGCACGGCAAACCATCTTCCAGCGAACGCCCGCCCCGGACTTCAGCTTTGTCTTGGAAGAAGTGACGCTGCGCCGCCCTATCGGAGGGAGAATGGTGCAGCGCCGACAGCTCGAACGCCTGTTGGAGGTGGGCGAAATGCGGAACGTCGACATTCAAGTGATGCCAACGGACCGCTGGAGCCATCCCGGAACGGGTGGACGGGTCCAGCTGCTCAAGTTCGGCGACGGCTCCGCAGTGGGCCGGACCGACGCGGAGTACGGAGGCCGCCCGGTCTCCGATCCGAAACAGCTCCGGGTCCTTGAGCTGCGCTATGGCATCATCCGGGCTCAGGCTCTCACGCCAGGGGAGTCGCTGGCCTTCATTGAGCACGTGCTGGGAGAGACATGATCCGCAAGACCTCCGCCGGGGAGCCCGGCATGCTCGTCTGGTTCAAGAGCAGCTACAGCGACAGCAGTGACGGCAACGACTGCGTCGAGGTCGCCACCACCCCCGGCATCGTCCACGTCCGCGACTCCAAGGACCCCGACGGCCCCCACCTCGCCCTCACGCCCGGCGCGTGGGCCGGATTCATCGCGGACACGACAGCGCGCTGATCACGGATCCCCTACCCTCGGGGCGTTCGACGACTGTCGCAAGGGGTGGGGATCCGCATGGCAACTGGCACGTCCACGTCATCACCAGGAAGCTGGTGGCAGACACTGCTCGCCCTTCTGGTGGTCCTCGCCGTCGGGCTCGCCGTCTTCGTCGGCCTCCCCTACGTCTTCCTGGGCAGCACCGGCTACATGCCCTTCATCTCCATGAAGCAGGCCTGGGAGACCCCGGTCGACCGCGCGGCGGGCGAGTACGGCAACGGCGCCTGGGTCGCAGGAGACACCGTCGTACGGAGCCGCTACGACGCCGTCACCGGCTTCGACGCGGGGTCGGGGAAGGAGCGCTGGGAGTATCTCCCGCCCCGCCGGGCCGAGATCTGTACGGTCAGCTCCCGCGCCGACGACTCCGTCGCGCTGATCGTGTACAGCGAAAAGGACAAGGACTGCGTCAACGTTGCCGCGATCGACCTCACGGACGGCCGGGAACTGTGGCGCACCGTCACCGCCCAACCCGCTGCCGTGGCCACCGGCGGAGGGCTCGCCGTTGTGGAGGAGGGCACCAAGGCCGTGCGCGTCTTCGACCTGCGCAGCGGTGCCGCGCGCTGGAAGGCGGCCGTGCCCAAGGGCTGCACGCCCGACACGGCCACTGCCGCCAAGAAGCAGGTCCTCGCCGTCCTCACCTGCGGCGACGAACTGAAGCTCGCCGCGTTCGACCCGGCCGACGGCGCGGCGCGGTGGACCGTGCCCCTCGACGAGCGGCAGGGCATGCCCGCCGGGGCGTACGCGGGCTTCGCGTCCGCCGATCCGATCGTGCTGAGGGTCATGAACGGTCAGGAAGGCTCCACTCTCTCCTTCACAGCGGACGGCCGCCCGCAGGGGCGGATCGAGCGCGTGGGCGACTACGGCACGATCAAGGACGTGGCCGTCGCCGGCGGGCGGCTCTTCGCGGTCGCCACCTACCAGGGCAGCCAGAGCACGTTGGATCAGATCGTCGCCTTCGACCTCGCGAGCGGGGACGAACTGTGGCGGGAGGACGGCGGGGGCGGCGGGACGACCCCCGGCGCGTTCCACGCGGAAGGCGACCGGGTGATGTACACGGTCAACTCCCGGAAGTACGGAGACCGGCTGATGGTCTTCGACGCCGCCACGGGCGACGAGGAGGAGGACCGCGAATTCCGCGAGGAGCCGGTCGAGGCCGATGACCTGCTCACCTACAAGGACCTGGTCATCGCCGTCCGCTCGGGCGTGGGGGTACGGCCCTTCACGGCGTACGAGCGCTGGTGACGATACGGCCTACTCGGCACCTGAGCCGGCCGACCACCGCAGCTCTCCCGCCCCCAGCGCCACCGTCGCCCGCGCCCGCATCGGGCCGTCGGCGCGGCGGGAGAGGAGCGTCAGCTCGGCGACCCGGGTCGTCGCGGTGCCGAGCAGGGCGGCGCAGTGGGCCGCGAGCTCGTGCGGGGCGCGGCTGCGGCCGAGGGAGAGGTGCGGGGTGAAGCGCTCGTGGCGGCCCGAGCAGAGGGGGAAGCGGAGCTCCAGCGCGTCGTACAGCCGCGTCCAGGGCTCGTCACCTCCCGCCGCCGGATCCAGCCAGACCGTGGCGTCGTGGCGGTGGCGGAACCAGCGCACGCCTTCCAGCCGCGCCGGGAAGGGCGGCACCTCCGAGGCGGCCGCCGCCAGGAGCGGGGCGGCCCGCTCGAAGTCGGTCTCCGGTACGAAGCCGAAGAGGACGTTCACATGCGGAGGCCAGCGGTGGAACTGGCGGTCGTGCTCGCGCCGGATGTGCTGGATCGGCGGCCACAGCTCGGGCGGCGGGAGCCAGGCCACCGCCGTACGGGCCGTCGGCGGCACGGCCAGGAGGCGCTTGTCGTCGTCGGTCGTGTCTCTCATGCCCATGGACGTACCACCCCGTGATCAGGAAGGAGACCTGTCAGTGGTCCTCGCTCCCTACCGGCTCGTCTGGCTGGCCCTGTGGGCCCAGGCCCCGCCCGAGGAGAGCGCGGCGCTCGCCGCACACCTCCGCGCGGCCCTCGCGCCCCACGGCGAGGTGGTCGCGCATGCTCGTGGGCCCTTTCCCCGTACCCCGGACACGCTGCACTTCGACGTCGAGCTGACGCCGCACGGAACCACCTCCGCGTGCCTGCACGCGCTGGGGTTCTCGTGGCGCGAGGACTTCGGGTGGAGCGACTGGGAGCGGCCGGTCGACGGCGGGGTGTTCCTCCACCCCGCCGTGTACGGGGCTCGGGCGGGGGAGTTGGAGGCGGCGGCCGCGCCCCTCTTCGGCACGGGAGACGTCGTAAGGGTCCGGGACTCCGGGGAGGCCCGCGCGCTCGGCCTCGTCGGCGCGGAGGTGATCGTCGGGCACCCGGCGTACGACACGGACACGGACATCGGCCCCGCGTACCGGACATGGCGCTACAGCGTCCACGTCGAAGCGCGGGACGAGACGGAGGACCTCCACGAGCGGGACCTGGAACCGGTCGGCCGGCGCGTAGAGCTGTACGGGGCGAGTCTCAGGGTCGGCCCGGACGGTGTCGTACGGGGCACGGCGGAGACCTGAGCGCTCACGCCGGGCCCGGCGGCGCGAACAGGTTCACTCTTCGGCACGCGCGTCGCTGACGGCCCCCGGCGGGCCGCGAGCGGAGGCTATGGGCGCCCGTGATCGCTCGCGCCCTTCCGGAGACCCCGTATGCGCCGTCGCCGTCTCGCCCTGCCGCTCGCGTCCGCCCTGCTCGCCCTCGCCTCGCCCGCCTACGCCGTCGCCGTACCGGCCGTGCCCGCCGACAAGCCGCTGTTGCTCAGCGCCTGGACCCAGCCCAGCGCCGCCAGCTACAACACCTGGTGGGCGGCGCGCCAGAACCAGTCCGCGTGGAGCTCCTACGCCTTCGACTGGTCCACGGACTACTGCTCCGGCGCGCCCGACAACCCCCTCGGCTTCCCCTTCCAGTACTCCTGCGCGCGGCACGACTTCGGGTACCGCAACTACAAGGCGGCCGGGCAGTTCGAGGCGAACAAGGCGCGGCTCGACACGGCGTTCCACGAGGACATGAAGCGCGTGTGCGCGCGGTACGCCGGCGATGCCGTACGCCTCTCGTGCCACACGATGGCCTGGACGTACTACCAGGGCGTGTCGGCGTTCGGTACGCCGGCCAAGGACGCGGTCACCGGGGCGCGTGCGGCAGTGTGATCGCGTTCTTGGCCCGGGTCATCGACTCCTCGGACGCCGGGCCACCCGGGTTCTCGGTGGCCAGGGCCTGGTTCGCCTCGACGAAGGGCCGCATGGCCGACTCGTAGCGGGCGAAGGCGGTGCGGTGGTCGTCGCCCGGCGCCGCCCGACCGGCCAGCGCGTCGGCGAGGACGTACGCGCCGACCAGCGCGAGGCTCGTGCCCTGCCCGGAGAACGGCGAGGCGCAGTAACCGGCGTCGCCGAGGAGGACGACCCGGCCGTGTGACCAGCGGTCCATCCGGATCTGGGCCAGGGCGTCGCAGTAGAAGTCGGGCGCTTCCAGCGCGGCCTTCGTCAGCCGGTCGGACTCCCAGCGCAGGGCGGAGAGGCGGTCGACCACGAGCCGCCGCAGCCACTCCGTGTCCCGGTGGTCGCCGTCCAGCGGCGCGGACTCGAAACCGAAGGCGATCCGCAGCTCCCTGTTGTCGCGGACCGGCATGATGCCGAAGCCCGCGTCGCCGTCGCGCAGCCAGACCTGCCAGTTGTCCAGGTCCAGGAAGTTCTCGGCGCTGAAGACCGAGAGGTAGCTGCCGAGGTGGTGGGTGTGGTCCTCGGCGGGGCCGAAGGCGAGGCGCCGGACCGCCGAGTGCTGGCCGTCGGCGCCGACGACGAGGTCGACGTCCCGCGCCGGGCCGTGCGCGAAGCCCACCCGGACTCCGGCCTCGTGCTCCTCCAGCGACACGATGCTGTCGCCGAAGACGTACTCCACTTCCTCATGTGTGTGCGTGTGGAGCAGGCGTACGAGGTCCTCGCGCAGGATCTCGATGTCGTCGCCGTCGAGCCGCCCGCTGCTGAGCGCGTACTCCGTCGTCCGCTCGACCTCCGTGCCGTCGGCGTCGAGCATCGACATGCCGCGCATCCGGGTGCGCATGCGCCGCGCCTCCGTCAGCAGGCCCATCCGGTCCATGACCTCCAGGGCGACGCCCCGGATGTCGACGGCCTGGCCGCCCGCGCGCACGCCCGGCGCCCGCTCGACGACCACCGGCGCGAAGCCGCGGCGGCGCAGCAGGAGCGCGAGTGCGGCGCCCGCGATGCCGCCGCCGGAGATGAGGACGGTCTTCATGTGGTTCCCCCTTCGGTACGGTGTACGCCGCTGAATGTATGGCGTACGCACATGGTGTGCCAACAGGCATTTTCGGCTGTCTGTACTAGGTCAGTGGGCAGTTGGGCGGTGTCGTCGCTGGTAGCGTCTGCCCTAGTACAGGCGTACGCGCAGTGGAAAAAAGTCGAAGGGAGTCCGCGCATGGCCGAGGCCACCGCCCCGCCCCCCTACCAGCGCATCGCGGCCGACATCCGCCGCCGGATCGCGAGCGGGGAGCTCGGCCCGGGCGACCGGGTGCCGTCGACCCGCCGTATCGCCCAGGAGTGGGGCGTCGCCCTCGCCACCGCCACGAAGGCCCTCACCACCCTGCGGCTGGAGGGTCACGTGGAGGCCAGGCCCCGCGTCGGCACGGTCGTCGCCGCCGCGTCACGGGACACGGCAGCCCAGGCTCCGTCGAAACCGCCCGCGCCCTCGCCCGAGCGCGAGCTCACGCGGGAGCGCATCGTGCGTACCGCCATCGAGATCGCCGACGCCGAGGGGCTCGCCGCCCTCTCCATGCGCTCGATCGCCGCCCGCCTCGGGGTTGCGGCGATGTCCCCGTACCGCCATGTCGGCAGCAAGGACGACCTCGTCGCGCTGATGGCCGACACCGTCTACGGCGAGGCGCCGGCCTACCCCGCCGTACCGCCCGAGGGCTGGCGCGCCCGCCTGGAGCTGGGCGCGCACACCCTGTGGCAGGTGTGCCGCCGCCACCCGTGGGTCGCCCACATCGGCCCGCTCGGCCGGCCTCTCGTCCTGCCGAACCTGATGGCGCACGGCGACTGGCTGCTCGGCGCCCTCGAAGGCCACGGCCTCGACGCCGAGACCAGGTTCGACATCCACCTGCTGATCTACAGCCACGTACAGGGCCTGGCCGTCAACCTGGAGCGCGAGGTGCAGGCGCGGGCCTCGACCGGCCTGACCGACGAGGAGTGGATGGACCGGCAGGGCGAGGCGCTGCGCGAGGTCGTCTCCTCGGGGCGCTTCCCCGCCGTCTCCCGCACACTCACCGGCTTCCCGAACGGCGCGTACGACCTCGACCTGGACGCCCTCTTCTCCTTCGGGCTGCGCGCGCTGCTCGACGGCATCACCGGGCTGGTGGAGGGACGAGCCGACCCGAACGCGTGATCCAATGTCCATGGCAGACGCACGACTTGGGGTGGGGCAATGGGCAAGCGCGGCGACGAGCCGTCGGTGTCGGACGAGGAATGGGCGGAGTTCCTCCGCACCGCGCAGGAGGACGGCGGGCGCGGCGCGCCCAAGGAGCCGTCCGCCGCCGACCGGCGCGCGGGACAGCGCGCCGGGAAGCCCGCGGGGCAGCGGGCAGGGGAGCCGGAGGGGTGGCGCACCGGCCCCGCGTGGCGGGAGATGAACGGCGGCGGCCGCACGCGACGGCGGCGCTGGGCCGCGCCGCTCGGCGTGCTGCTGGCGCTCGGCCTCGCGGTCGTCGCCGTACGGCCCGAGCTGGTCACGGACCGGCTGCCGGGCCGGGACACCGGCAGCGAGGCGGGGGCGCTGCCCGCCGAGACCGCACGGCCCACCGGCGCGCCGCCGGAGGAGCCCTTCCCGGACCAGCCGACGCTTGAGGAGCCGTTCCGGGGCTCGCCCGCGGCGGCGTGGGAGGACGGCGCCGCCGGGATCCACGTGCCCGAGGCCAAGGCCGTCGGCGGCATGAGCAAGGAGCAGGTCGCCCACGCCCTGACCAGCACCAGGCAACTGCTCATCACCGCCAACCTCGACCCCGCCACGCTGCGGGGCGAGCGGCCGAAGGCCGCGCTGGAGCTGCTGGACCCGCTCCAGACGGACGGGCGCCGGCTGATCGAGAAGGCACTGTCCGCGCCCAGCGCCGAGCAGAACCCGCTGTGGGCCTTCAGCCGCTTCGACCCGTCCGAGGTGCGGCCGGCGGGCACGATCGTCAAGACGCGCGGACGCATGACGTACGAGAAGGGCGAGCGCGACGGCCAGGTGCTGGTCCACGCCGACTACACCTTCGTCTACCCCGTGGTGCGGGCGAGGCCGGGCGCCACGGAGGTCGCGCGGACCGTCGTACGCCGTGAGATGACGTTCGCCCTCTACGACCCCGCCAAGATCCAAACGACGCCCGGAAAGCTGTACGTCCTGCGCTGGCTGGAGTCCGCAGGCAACGACGACTGCACGCGCGACGCCGACGGTTTCCTCCACCCGCAGTTCGCCTCCGAGCTCCCGCACACCGACGGCGCCGGCCCCGAGGTCGACCCCTACGACCGCAGCACGCCCCTCGCCGACCAGTCCGACCAGTCCGAGGAGTGCGGGACCGTGACGAGGACGTGAGCAGGCGGCCCGTGCGTTGTGTTGCGTACGTTCATGAGTACGGCTACTCACGCGCGCGGGCCCGGCCGCTCGTAGCGTCGGCTCCATGAAGAAGAAGCGCGTGGGGCTGACGATCCTGGCGGCCGTGGGGGCCCTGGCCCTCCTGGCCGTCGGTGTGGACGCCGGGGCCAAGAAGGTGTCCGAGCTCTGGAACGGGAAGCCGTACCCCTCGGCCGACCCGGCGGCCGTCGCGCAGCTGCTCCAGGAGCGGTCCCAGTGGGCGTACGACGGCCTCGGCCTGCCACCGGCCACCGCCGGCGCGGTCCACTCGTCCGGCATGGACACCGGCGCCTGCTACTACCGCGGGCTGCGGGGCTTCGGGCACATCGACGACGCGCGCCTCGACGTCGTCGACTTCTCCCTGCGCTGGGAGGTGCCCGGGACCCCGGAGAACACGGCCCGCGAGGCCGAGCAGCGGCTGCGGCAGCGGCTGGAGCGGGCGGGCTGGAAGCTCACCCACGACGGGAACCGCACGATCGAGGACTTCGTCGAGCTCGGCTACCGCTACCGGCAGCCCGGCGCCGAGGACCACATCGACGTGCGGTGGAACAACCGGACGACGACCCTGGTCGTCAGCGTCTACGCCCCCTGCGGCCAGGTCCGGCCCGGGTCCCTCGACACCGATGCGGCGAAGGCCGGCTGGACCCCGGCCGCCTGACGGCTCAACGCAGAGTCGGTACGTCGCCGCCGTCCGCACGCGTCAGCGTGACACCGGCGAGGCCCCGCAGCCGGTGCTCGGCGACACGGGCCAGGGCCGCCTCGTCCGGCGGGGTGGCGCCCAGGCCGATCGCGTAGCGGCCGGGGGCGAACGGGCGCGGCCACGCGTGGGCGTCCGGGGCGCCCGCGGCCTCCAGGTCGGACAGCAGGGCGCGCATCCGCCCCCGAGTCCGGCCCAGTTCGGCGTCCGGCACGGTGAGGACCGCCCACGCCGCGTGGCGGCGGTGCAGGGGCGGCGGGGCCGGCAGCTCGGACCACGCGGCGGACGCGGTGGGGGAGGCCTCCAGGATCTCCCAGGCGCGGAAGAGCTCCTGCGTCAGCAGGTCACGGCCGCCCGGGCTCACCTGCTCCGTGCAGGGCCGCACCGGCGCGGTCGGCGTGAGGACCACCACCGGCGGTCGCGGGGCCGTGACCGGGCCGTCGCCCACCGGCTCGCGCCAGTCCCAGGCCGCCCACGTGGCGAAGAAGCGCCGGAGCAGATCCTCCGGTGACAGGCCGTCGTCCCCTGCCTCCCGTACCGTACGGGCCGCCAGGACGCACCACGCCAGGCCCGGCAGGCCGCCGAAGGGCGCCGCGTCCAGACCGCGCGCCCGCGCCCACGCCTTCACCTCGCGGGCGAGGCGTACGAAGGCCTCCCGGCGCGGTCCCGGTGCCGGGAGCAGCGCGTCCGCGTCGCTCACCGCGCTCAGCGCGACCGCGGCCGCTTCCGAGGGCCGAGCCGTGTCCACGAGCACCAGGTCGACACCCAGGTCCCCGACCCG
Source organism: Streptomyces sp. NPDC093546 (assembly GCF_044765045.1). Classification (NCBI taxonomy): domain Bacteria; kingdom Bacillati; phylum Actinomycetota; class Actinomycetes; order Kitasatosporales; family Streptomycetaceae; genus Streptomyces; species Streptomyces sp. NPDC093546. The sequence continues at coordinate 402,996 of NZ_JBIWJG010000003.1, forward strand.
CAGCCGCAGGCCCGGCACCCGGGCGCCGACCACCTCCCGTACGCCGTCGGCCTCGGGGAACGCCGCCACCAGTCGGTCGCGTACGTCCCGTGCGTCCCGTACGCCGGTGAGCCCCGGCGCCGCCGCCACCAGGTCCAGGTCGGCGCCCTCCAGGGCGCAGCCCATCCGCCGCGAGCCGACGACGTGCACCGCGGCCTCGGGCAGCGCCTCCGACACGCGGGCCGCGACCTCGCGGGCGTGCTCGGCGCGGCGCGGGTCCTCCGGCCGCGGGACACCCGGGCCGGGGTCCTCGGCCCAGCGCACCTCGCCCGTGCCCAGCGCGACCGTCGCCCGTACCCGCATCGGCTCGTCGCCGCGCCGGGACAGCAGCACCAGCTCGCCCACGCGCGCGGTCAGCGGCCCGGGCAGGCGGCGCGCGCACGCGGCGGCGACGGCCTGCGGGTCGGCGGTCCTGCCCAGAGTGAGATGGGGCGTGAAACCGGACCGGCGATCCCGGCAGCGCGGGAAGCGCCGCTCCAGTTCGCTCCGCAGCCTCGCCCACGGCTCCTCGCCCGCCGCGGCCGGGTCCAGCCACACGGTGGCGTCCTCCCGGTGCCCGAAGGTGTGCACGCCCTCCAGCCGGGCCTCGAAGGGCGGCACGGCGGCCGCCGCCTCGGCGAGCAGGGGTACCGCGCGCTCGAAGGCGTACTCCGGTACGAACCCGAAGAGCAGGTTGACGTGCGGTGGCCGGCGGTCGATGTGCGGGTCGTGGTCCTCGCGCACGGCCTGGACCGGCGGCCACAGCTCGCGGGGCGGCAGCCAGGCCACCGCCGTGCGGGCCGTCGGCCGCGCGTCGAGGACACCCGAGACGGCCGGTCCGTCGAAGCCTCCGTCGAAGCCGAGGTCGGCCTGGACGGCGTAGTGGTCGGAGACGTACAGCCCGTCCGCCGTGGGGGAGTCGCCGCGCAGCACCGCCGCGTCCACCCGCAGCCCGTCGGCGCGCAGCAGTACGCGGTCCAGCCGGGAGGCGCGGCCGGTGAGCGACGAGACGGCCGCCAGGGGGTTGACCCCGGGGTCGAACGTCGGCGTACCGTCCGCCGCGCCGTGCACCTCGCTCCAGGCGTCGCGCATGCCGAGCGTGCGGGCGGGGGTCTCGCCGCCGTCGTTGAAGTCGCCCACCAGGACCACCGGGGCCTCGGTGCCCGCGAGCCCCTCGGCGATCCGGGCCAGCTCCGCGTCCCGCCGCGCCGCGCCGTCGGGCGAGTGGTCGCTGCTGAGGTGCGTCGCGGCCACGACCAGCGGACCCGTGGCCGTCTCCACGACGACGGCCGCGACCGCCTTGTGCGGCCCCAGCACGTGCAGGCCCGCCTCCCGCACGGGCAGCCGGCTGAGCAGCAGCAGCCCGCACTCGGCGACGTCCGGCCCCGCCGGGTCGGTGCCCAGCGTGTACGCCTCCCGCACCCACGGCGCGTCCAGCAGCAGGCGCAACAGCCCGGCCTCGACCTCCTGGAGGGCGATGACGTCGGCGTCCGCCTCCTCCAGCGCCGCGAGCAGCAGCGGGCGGCGCCGGGCGCTGTCGATGCGGTCGCTGTCGTACCGGTCCCACAGGGTGTTCCAGGTCAGCACGCGCAGCCCGGCCGCGGCGGGCGTGCCGCGCGGCGCCGTGGCGGACCAGTCGCCGTCGTCGCCGTCGTACGCGTACGGCGTCCGCGCCGCGAAGAACGGCGCCCGCAGCAGCCGCGGATCGCGCACCCGCCCGGCCTCGGTCGCGTCGATGCGGTCCACGCCCGTGGAGCGGTCCCAGACGATCTCGCCGTCGGCCTCGAAGAACAGCACCCGGTGCCACGGGATGTCCCCGCCGGGGACGAACGCGGACAGCGGCATCCGCTTCGGGCCCACCCCGGGGTCCCGCCGCCGCACGCCCACCACGAACCGTGCCGGGTCGAACCGCGCGTCCCACAGCACCCGGTGGTAGATCTCCTCGCTCGTACGCATGCCTCTTGCCTCACGCCTCGTCTTCCACTGTGCCGCTCGCCCCGACGTACCAGGTGCGGTGCGCCTGGCCCGGGTACGGCGGCACGAACCGGCGCAGCTGGCCGGCGAGCACCTCAGCCGGCACCGCGTGCGTCCGGTGCGCGTTGCGGCGCGCGAGCTCGGCCTCGTCGACCAGCGCCACCACGTGCGTGACGAGCGCGTCGCGGCGGTGCGCGACCGCGTGCACCAGGGACCGCTGGTGCGGGTTGAGGGACGTGGCGTCCCACACCACGGTGCCTCCGGCGGCGAGGGCCGTGTCGAGCCGGTCGAGGCCCTCGCGCAGGACGGCGCCGTTGTCCCGCTGGTCCGCGCGGGAGCCGCGCGCCGCGCGCAGTTCGTCGAGCGACACGTACGCGCCCGGGGCCACGCCCGGCAGCCGGTGTCCGAAGGTGCTCTTCCCGCTGCCCGACGGCCCGACCAGGTGCACCAGCCTCGGGAAGTCCCCGGACCGCCACCGCCAGGTCGCCGCGACCGCCTCCTCGACGGTCGCGATCCGCCCCAGCGCGTACGCCTCACGGGCCTGCGCCACGCAGCGGTCGGCCGCGTCGGGGTCGGCCAGGTCGGCGAAGGCCTCCCGCAGCCCGTCGAGCGGCTTGGCCTCTTCGGAGTGGAGCGCGGACCACTCCACCTGCTCGCGCGCCTCGGCGGTGTCCGCGAGCGCCCCGGCCACGGCGTGCAGGACGCCGAGGTCGGCGGCGTACGACAGCCGCAGGAGCCCGGCGCGCCGCTCCTCGTCCGGGTACGGCCGCTGCAGCCCCGGGTACAGCCCGACCAGATCGCCGACGCGCCGCGCCAGCGGCATGCCCAGCGGCGCGACCAGCCCCGCCGCGAGCCGCGCCCTCGGATGCCGGTGCAGCAGCGCGGCGAGCACCCCGGCGAGCCGGTCGTCGCCCGACCGGCCGAGCCCGTCGAGCCGCGCGGCCGCCTCCGAGGCGGCCCGGCCGTCCGCGCCCTCCGGAAGGCCGACCGCGGCCGCGAGCGCCTCGCCGTCGGGCGCCGCCCCCGACCGGACGTCCCACAGCGCGGCGCGCGGACCGAGCCCGTTCTCCACGACGGCGGCGTACATCCAGTGCGCGTCGGTCGTCACGTGCCGGGGCCGCACCCACTTCGCCACCCGCCGCGCGAACTCCCCGTACCCGAAGCCCTCGACCGTCCGCACGACGTACCCCTCCTGGCGGCCGGTGTCGAGGCTCCGGCTCAGCGCGCGCAGCGCCCGCTCGTCGAAGGTGCCCCGCCACAGAACCGGCGGCGCGGGAACCCCCAGCCGCCGCAGGAACGCCACGGTCCGGTCCCAGTCCAGACACCGGTCCCGGTCGTCCCACACCGAGAATCCGTAGAACCAGCTCTCCAGATCGCCGTACGCGATCGAGTGCCGCGCGTACGTGTTCTCCCCGCACACCCGCCACCCCGCAGGGATGCGGGCGGCGATCCGCCCCTGCAGGCCCTTGACCCAGGCCCGCGACGGATGGTGCGCCGAGTCGAGGGAGCGGGCGTGCAGCCCGTCGGCGTACAGGGTCGTGTTCTCGCCGTCGAGCTTCTCGGTGACGACGACCTCCCGGCCCACCAGCCCGGCGAGGTCCCCAGCCCGCACATCGTCGGCGGCGGCGCCGGGGGACCAGGGCAGGTGGGGCGTGCGGGGGTACGACGTACGCACGCTTCCCCCCGGTTTCCTCGCTTGATCGCCGACTCCGTACCGTAAGCGCCCTCTCCGGCGCCGCGCACGCGGATATCGGCGGCCACCGTCAGCGTTCGCGCTCCCACGTGGGCCCCGAGGGCTCCCCGAGGGCTCCGCGCGGTGTCCACCTCGAGCGGTCGACGCCTCGCGCCCCGCGCTCGGCAGGGACCGGGCGCGGGGCGCGAGGGGTGGTGCCGTGGAGTGCGGGCGGGCTACTTCAGCTTGTACGAGCAGGGCTTGGCGATCTTGCCGCCCCCGTTGTCCGCGACCTGCTTGCCGTCCACCGTGATCGTGCACGCCGCGGCCGTCAGCGTCCCGTCCTCGCCCTGCGAGTGGCCCGGCGTGACGATCACCAGCCGGCCGACCTGCTTCTCCGCGCCCTCGGGCGTGATGGTGGCGGTCTTCTTCCAGGGCAGCGTCACCGTCTCGGTCTTCGACTCGTCGAGGGTGTACATGATCATCGTCTGACCCTTGCCGGTCACCTCGATGGTCACCTCGTGCGACGCGCCGCCCTGCTCGGCCGGCTTCTCGGCCGGCTGCCCCGCCGGCTGCGACGCCGCCGGGTCCTTCCCGGCGTCCGTGCCGCCCTTGCCGCTGCCGCCGCAGCCCGTCAGCAGTGCCGCCGCCAGGGCGAGCGCGACCGCCGTCGTCGTCTTGCGCACCATTTCCCCCATGATCCGGTTTCGGGTTTCCGGGCGGTGACCCCGCCCGGGACGGCCAGCGATCATAGTGGGAGCTCCGTACGAGGCCGGCCCCGGCCGCCCCGGCCGGACCGCGGGGTTCCGCGTGCCGCGGTTTGACACGCAACCCCCGCGGGGTAATCTCTTCGGCTCGATTGGCGTCGGCCAGGCCCGGTGTGGCAGACTGTCCGGGTTGCTCGGTTGAGTGCCGATGCTGCGCGCCTCCCGCCGGGAGGACCGGAAGCGAGTCCCACAGTACTCGTCGCCTCTGATCAGGGGCGGACGTACGGGAATCTTCCGGGAAGCGTCAGCGGGGCGCCGACCAGGCACCCGGTGGCCAGACGCGTCCATACGTCGATCCCCGGTCTCGCGGTCCACAGGCCCGCACCCCCTCGGTTGGGAAATCCTTCGGGATATCTGCGTAGAGGGAGTGCGACACGCCCGACCGCGTGGGTCGGAGATCAGGACAGGGCGCGGACCCACCAGGTACCAGAGCGTTACGAGAGACAGGACTACTGAGTAGCCATGGCGGGACAGAAGATCCGCATCCGGCTCAAGGCCTACGACCACGAGGTCATCGACTCTTCGGCGAAGAAGATCGTCGAGACGGTGACCCGTACCGGTGCGTCGGTCGCGGGCCCGGTGCCGCTGCCCACTGAGAAGAACGTGTACTGCGTCATCAAGTCGCCGCACAAGTACAAGGACTCGCGCGAGCACTTCGAGATGCGCACGCACAAGCGCCTCATCGACATCCTCGACCCCACGCCGAAGACGGTTGACTCGCTCATGCGCCTCGACCTGCCGGCCGGCGTCGACATCGAGATCAAGCTCTGAGGTGACGCGCGAGATGGCTAAGAACATTAAGGGCGTCCTGGGCGAGAAGCTCGGCATGACCCAGGTCTGGGACGAGAACAACCGGGTTGTCCCGGTGACCGTCGTCAAGGCCGGGCCCTGCGTCGTCACCCAGGTCCGCACGAACGACACTGACGGCTACGAGTCGGTCCAGATCGCCTTCGGCGAGATCGACCCGCGCAAGGTGAACAAGCCCCTCAAGGGTCACTTCGCCAAGGCCGACGTCACCCCGCGCCGCCACCTGGTGGAGATCCGCACCGCTGACGCCTCCGAGTACACGCTCGGCCAGGAGATCACCGCTGAGGTCTTCGAGGCGGGCGTCAAGGTCGACGTCACCGGCAAGAGCAAGGGCAAGGGCTTCGCCGGTGTCATGAAGCGCCACAACTTCCGTGGCCTGGGCGCCGGACACGGCACCCAGCGCAAGCACCGCTCGCCCGGTTCCATCGGTGGCTGCGCCACCCCGGGCCGTGTGTTCAAGGGCCTCCGCATGGCGGGCCGCATGGGCAACGAGCGGGTCACCACCCAGAACCTGACCGTCCACGCCGTTGACGCGGAGAAGGGTCTGCTCCTGATCAAGGGTGCGGTCCCCGGTCCGAACGGCGGCCTCGTCCTGGTCCGTACCGCGGCCAAGGGGGCCTGAGGTAACGATGAGCACCATTGACATCCTTTCGCCGGCAGGCGACAAGGCCGGTACCGTCGAGCTCCCCGCGGAGATCTTCGACGCGAAGACCAGCGTTCCGCTGATCCACCAGGTCGTCGTCGCACAGCTGGCCGCTGCCCGCCAGGGCACGCACAAGACCAAGACCCGTGGCGAAGTCCGCGGTGGCGGCAAGAAGCCGTACCGCCAGAAGGGCACCGGCCGCGCCCGTCAGGGCTCGACCCGCGCCCCGCAGTTCGCCGGCGGTGGCGTCGTCCACGGCCCCGTGCCGCGTGACTACTCGCAGCGCACCCCGAAGAAGATGAAGGCCGCCGCCCTCCGCGGTGCCCTCTCGGACCGGGCGCGTCACTCCCGCATCCACGTCGTCTCCGGCGTGGTCGAGGGCGAGATCTCCACCAAGGCCGCGAAGACGCTGTTCGGCAAGATCTCGGAGCGCAAGAACCTGCTCCTGGTCGCCGAGCGCTCCGACGAGGCCGCGTGGCTGTCCGCCCGCAACCTGCCCCAGGTGCACATCCTGGAGCCGGGCCAGCTGAACACGTACGACGTGCTCGTCTCCGACGACGTGGTCTTCACCAAGGCCGCCTTCGAGTCCTTCGTGTCTGGCCCCAAGGCCGCTGACAACGAGGGGAGCGAGGCCTGATGGCCGAGATCACCAGCAAGACCTTCACGGACCCGCGCGACATTCTCGTCAAGCCGGTTGTCTCCGAGAAGAGCTACGCGCTGCTGGACGAGAACAAGTACACGTTCATCGTCGACCCGCGCGCGAACAAGACCCAGATCAAGCAGGCCGTCGAGGCGGTCTGGTCGGTCAAGGTCGTTGGGGTCAACACGATCAACCGCCAGGGCAAGCGCAAGCGCACCCGCACCGGTTTCGGCAAGCGCGCCGACACCAAGCGCGCCATCGTGACCCTTGCCGAGGGCAGCCGAATCGACATCTTCGGCCAGGCCTCCTAACGGAGTGCCCTGGTCCGAATATCGGACGAGGACTGAGAAATGGGTATCCGCAAGTACAAGCCGACGACTCCGGGCCGTCGTGGCTCCAGCGTCGCCGACTTCGTCGAGATCACGCGGTCCACGCCGGAGAAGTCGCTGGTCCGCCCCCTGCACAGCAAGGGCGGCCGTAACAACACCGGTCGTGTGACCGTCCGTCACCAGGGCGGTGGCCACAAGCGCGCCTACCGCGTGATCGACTTCCGTCGTCACGACAAGGACGGCGTGCCGGCCAAGGTCGCTCACATCGAGTACGACCCCAACCGCACCGCGCGCATCGCTCTGCTCCACTACGCGGACGGCGAGAAGCGCTACATCATCGCTCCGCGTGGCCTGAACCAGGGCGACCGGATCGAGAACGGCCCCGCGGCCGACATCAAGCCGGGCAACAACCTGGCCCTGCGCAACATCCCGGTCGGTACCACGATCCACGCGATCGAGCTCCGTCCCGGTGGCGGCGCCAAGTTCGCCCGCTCCGCCGGTGCCTCCGTGCAGCTGCTCGCGAAGGAGGGCTCGATGGCCCACCTGCGCATGCCGTCCGGTGAGATCCGTCTGGTCGACGTCCGCTGCCGCGCCACCATCGGCGAGGTCGGCAACGCCGAGCAGTCGAACATCAACTGGGGCAAGGCCGGCCGCAAGCGCTGGCTGGGCGTTCGCCCGACCGTCCGTGGTGTCGCCATGAACCCGGTCGACCACCCGCACGGTGGTGGTGAGGGCAAGACCTCCGGTGGTCGCCACCCGGTTTCCCCGTGGGGTCAGAAGGAGGGTCGTACTCGTTCTCCCAAGAAGGCGAGCAACAAGTACATCGTCCGCCGCCGCAAGACGAACAAGAAGCGCTAGGAGCGGGTTTAGATGCCGCGTAGTCTCAAGAAGGGGCCCTTCGTCGACGACCACCTGATCAAGAAGGTGGATTCTCAGAACGAAGCCGGCACCAAGAACGTCATCAAGACCTGGTCCCGTCGCTCGATGATCGTCCCGGCCATGCTCGGCCACACGATCGCGGTGCACAACGGCAAGACCCACATCCCGGTGTTCGTCACCGAGTCGATGGTCGGCCACAAGCTCGGCGAGTTCTCGCCGACGCGCACCTTCCGGGGTCACGTCAAGGAAGACCGGAAGTCGAAGCGCCGCTAGTAGCGGGGTGAAAGACCATGACGAACGTGTCAGACACTGAAGGGACAACCATGGAAGCCAGGGCCCAGGCGCGGTACATCCGCGTCACGCCCATGAAGGCCCGCCGCGTGGTGGACCTCATCCGTGGCATGGACGCCACGGAGGCTCAGGCGGTCCTGCGTTTCGCCCCGCAGGCCGCGAGCGTGCCGGTGGGCAAGGTGCTGGACAGCGCCATTGCCAACGCCGCGCACAACTACGACCACACGGACGCCTCTTCGCTGTACATCAGCGAGGCGTACGTTGACGAGGGCCCGACCCTGAAGCGGTTCCGTCCGCGTGCTCAGGGCCGTGCCTACCGGATCCGCAAGCGGACCAGCCACATCACCGTGGTCGTCAGCAGCAAGGAAGGAACCCGGTAATGGGCCAGAAGGTAAACCCGCACGGGTTCCGGCTCGGCATCACCACCGACTTCAAGTCGCGCTGGTACGCCGACAAGCTGTACAAGGACTACGTCAAGGAAGACGTCGCCATCCGTCGGATGATGACGTCCGGCATGGAGCGCGCCGGCATCTCGAAGGTGGAGATCGAGCGCACCCGTGACCGTGTCCGCGTGGACATCCACACCGCGCGTCCGGGCATCGTCATCGGCCGCCGTGGCGCCGAGGCCGACCGCATCCGCGGTGACCTCGAGAAGCTCACGGGCAAGCAGGTCCAGCTGAACATCCTCGAGGTCAAGAACCCCGAGGTCGACGCTCAGCTCGTGGCCCAGGCCGTTGCCGAGCAGCTGTCCTCCCGCGTCTCCTTCCGCCGCGCCATGCGTAAGAGCATGCAGTCGGCGATGAAGGCGGGCGCCAAGGGCATCAAGATCCAGTGTGGCGGCCGTCTCGGCGGCGCCGAGATGTCCCGCTCGGAGTTCTACCGCGAGGGCCGTGTGCCGCTGCACACGCTCCGCGCGAACGTCGAGTACGGCTTCTTCGAGGCCAAGACGACCTTCGGCCGCATCGGCGTGAAGGTCTGGATCTACAAGGGCGACGTCAAGAACATCGCCGAGGTCCGCGCCGAGAACGCCGCTGCCCGCGCCGGCAACCGCCCGGCCCGTGGTGGCGCTGACCGCCCCGCCGGCCGTGGTGGCCGCGGTGGCGAGCGTGGCGGTCGCGGTCGCAAGCCGCAGCAGAACGCCGGCGCCGAGGCCCCCAAGGCCGAGGCTGCCGCCGCTGCTCCGGCTGAGAGCACCGGAACGGAGGCCTGACCGACATGCTGATCCCCCGTAGGGTCAAGCACCGCAAGCAGCACCACCCGAAGCGCAACGGTATGTCCAAGGGTGGCACGCAGGTTGCGTTCGGCGAGTACGGCATTCAGGCCCTCACCCCGGCCTACGTGACCAACCGCCAGATCGAGGCCGCGCGTATCGCGATGACCCGCCACATCAAGCGTGGCGGCAAGGTCTGGATCAACATCTACCCGGACCGTCCGCTCACGAAGAAGCCTGCCGAGACCCGCATGGGTTCCGGTAAGGGTTCCCCGGAGTGGTGGATCGCGAACGTCAAGCCTGGTCGGGTGATGTTCGAGCTGTCCTACCCGAACGAGAAGATCGCGCGTGAGGCCCTGACTCGTGCCGCCCACAAGCTGCCGATGAAGTGCAAGATCGTCAAGCGCGAGGCAGGTGAGCTGTGATGTCGGCCGGTACCAAGGCGTCCGAGCTGCGCGAGCTGGGCAACGAGGAGCTTCTCAACAAGCTCCGCGAGGCCAAGGAAGAGCTGTTCAACCTCCGCTTCCAGGCGGCGACCGGGCAGCTCGAGAACCACGGTCGGCTCAAGTCCGTCCGTAAGGACATCGCCCGGATCTACACCCTGATGCGCGAGCGCGAGCTGGGCATCGAGACGGTGGAGAGCGCCTGATGAGCGAGAGCAACGTGACTGAGAACAAGGAAGCGCGCGGTTTCCGCAAGACCCGTGAGGGTCTGGTCGTCAGCGACAAGATGGACAAGACCGTCGTCGTCGCCGTCGAGGACCGCGTCAAGCACGCGCTGTACGGCAAGGTCATCCGCCGTACGAACAAGCTCAAGGCGCACGACGAGCAGAACGCCGCGGGTGTCGGCGACCGCGTCCTCCTCATGGAGACCCGGCCGCTGTCCGCGACGAAGCGCTGGCGCGTCGTCGAGATCCTCGAGAAGGCCAAGTAATTTTGCGGGGGACTGACGCCCTCACCGGCTCAGTCCCCGCATGCCCCTCGCTGAGGCGTCACTGCCCCAGCATTTAGTTCCGCCAGGCTCGGCAGGGCCTTCGCAGGCCCTGCCGGGAACCGGCAGACGATCAGGAGATAGACGTGATCCAGCAGGAGTCGCGACTGCGTGTCGCCGACAACACTGGTGCCAAGGAGATCCTTTGCATCCGTGTTCTCGGTGGTTCCGGTCGCCGCTACGCGGGCATCGGTGACGTCATCGTCGCCACCGTCAAGGACGCGATCCCCGGTGGCAACGTGAAGAAGGGTGACGTCGTCAAGGCGGTCATCGTTCGCACCGTCAAGGAGCGCCGCCGCCAGGACGGCTCGTACATCCGCTTCGACGAGAACGCCGCCGTCATTCTGAAGAACGACGGCGACCCTCGCGGCACCCGTATCTTCGGCCCGGTGGGCCGTGAGCTGCGCGAGAAGAAGTTCATGAAGATCATCTCGCTCGCGCCGGAGGTGCTGTAAGCATGAAGATCAAGAAGGGCGACCTGGTCCAGGTCATCACCGGTAAGGACAAGGGCAAGCAGGGCAAGGTCATCGCGGCCTTCCCCCGCGAGGACCGCGTCCTGGTCGAGGGTGTCAACCGGGTCAAGAAGCACACCAAGGCCGGTCAGACCGCTCGCGGTTCGCAGACCGGTGGGATCATCACCACCGAGGCCCCCATTCACGTGAGCAACGTTCAGCTCGTCGTGGAGAAGGACGGCAAGAAGGTCGTGACCCGCGTCGGTTACCGCTTCGACGACGAGGGCAACAAGATCCGCGTTGCCAAGCGGACGGGTGAGGACATCTGATGGCTACCACCACCACTCCGCGTCTGAAGACGAAGTACCGCGAGGAGATCGCGGGCAAGCTGCGTGAGGAGTTCTCGTACGAGAACGTCATGCAGGTCCCGGGCCTCGTCAAGATCGTGGTCAACATGGGTGTGGGCGACGCCGCCCGCGACTCCAAGCTGATCGAGGGCGCCATCCGCGACCTCACCACGATCACCGGTCAGAAGCCGGCCGTCACCAAGGCCCGCAAGTCCATCGCGCAGTTCAAGCTGCGTGAGGGCCAGCCGATCGGTGCCCACGTCACGCTCCGTGGCGACCGCATGTGGGAGTTCCTGGACCGCACCCTGTCGCTCGCGCTCCCGCGCATCCGCGACTTCCGCGGCCTGTCCCCCAAGCAGTTCGACGGCCGTGGCAACTACACCTTCGGTCTCACGGAGCAGGTCATGTTCCACGAGATCGACCAGGACAAGATCGACCGTGTCCGGGGTATGGACATCACCGTGGTGACCACGGCGACCAACGACGAAGAGGGCCGCGCGCTCCTCCGTCACCTCGGCTTCCCCTTCAAGGAGGCGTAAGCGAGATGGCGAAGAAGGCTCTCATCGCGAAGGCTGCCCGCAAGCCCAAGTTCGGCGTGCGCGCGTACACCCGCTGCCAGCGCTGCGGTCGTCCGCACTCCGTCTACCGCAAGTTCGGCCTGTGCCGCGTGTGCCTCCGTGAGATGGCTCACCGTGGCGAGCTGCCGGGCGTGACCAAGAGCTCCTGGTAATCCCTTAGTTGGGATGACCGGAGTCTCTCGGTAAGCATCTGGTCCGGCAGGAGCCCTTCCCCGCATGTCGTAGGCTTGTGGGGTTGGGCGCCTGCCGCCCGTACGACTTACTACGCCGTAGGTCCCCGCGCCGCACCCGTCCCGCCCATGAGTGGGGAGAGGGATGGCGCACATAGGAAACCCCGGCGAGAGAGGCCGAAGGCCAATTCATGACCATGACTGATCCGATCGCAGACATGCTTACGCGTCTGCGGAACGCGAACTCGGCGTACCACGACACCGTGACGATGCCGCACAGCAAGATCAAGTCTCACATCGCGGAGATCCTCCAGCAGGAGGGCTTCATCACGGGCTGGAAGGTCGAGGACGCCGAGGTCGGCAAGAACCTCGTCCTCGAGCTCAAGTTCGGCCCGAACCGTGAGCGCTCCATCGCGGGCATCAAGCGGATCTCGAAGCCCGGTCTCCGGGTCTACGCGAAGTCCACCAACCTGCCGAAGGTCCTCGGCGGCCTGGGCGTGGCGATCATCTCCACGTCCCACGGTCTCCTGACCGGCCAGCAGGCGCAGAAGAAGGGCGTGGGTGGGGAAGTCCTCGCCTACGTCTGGTAGTCGGGAACGGAGGAAAAGCCAATGTCGCGTATCGGCAAGCTCCCCATCACGGTTCCCGCCGGTGTGGACGTCACCATCGATGGCCGTACGGTCGAGGTGAAGGGCCCCAAGGGCACCCTCACCCACACCGTCGCCGCCCCGATCGAGATCGTCAAGGGTGAGGACGGCGTTCTGAACGTCACCCGCCCGAACGATGAGCGTCAGAACAAGGCCCTCCACGGCCTGTCCCGCACGCTGGTGGCCAACATGATCACCGGTGTGACCCAGGGGTACACGAAGGCGCTCGAGATCAGCGGTGTCGGTTACCGCGTCGCCGCGAAGGGCTCCAACCTGGAGTTCCAGCTCGGTTACAGCCACCCGATCCTGGTGGAGGCCCCCGAGGGGATCTCCTTCAAGGTCGAGTCGCCGACCAAGTTCTCGGTCGAGGGCATCGACAAGCAGAAGGTCGGCGAGGTCGCCGCGAACATCCGCAAGCTGCGCAAGCCCGACCCGTACAAGGCCAAGGGCGTGAAGTACGCGGGCGAGGTCATCCGCCGCAAGGTCGGAAAGGCTGGTAAGTAGGCCATGGCATACGGTACGAAGATCGCCAAGGGCGACGCTTACAAGCGCGCTGCTAAGGCGCGTCGCCACATCCGTATCCGCAAGAACGTCTCGGGTACGGCGGAGCGTCCGCGCCTCGTCGTCACCCGGTCCAACCGCGGCATCACCGCTCAGGTCATCGACGACATCGCGGGTCACACCCTGGCGTCGGCGTCCACCCTGGACGCGTCCATCCGCGGCGGCGAAGGCGACAAGTCGGCGAAGGCGAAGCAGGTCGGCCAGCTCGTGGCCGAGCGTGCCAAGGCCGCCGGCGTCGAAGCTGTCGTGTTCGACCGTGGCGGCAACCGCTACGCCGGGCGCATCGCCGCCCTGGCGGATGCCGCCCGTGAAGCCGGCCTGAAGTTCTGAGCCGGTTCCGCACGTAGGAAGACTAGGAAGGAAAGTCCAATGGCTGGACCCCAGCGCCGCGGAAGCGGTGCCGGTGGCGGCGAGCGGCGGGACCGGAAGGGCCGTGACGGCGGCGCTGCTGCCGCCGAGAAGACCGCGTACGTTGAGCGCGTCGTCGCGATCAACCGCGTCGCCAAGGTTGTGAAGGGTGGTCGTCGCTTCAGCTTCACCGCGCTGGTCGTGGTGGGCGACGGTGACGGCACCGTGGGTGTCGGTTACGGCAAGGCCAAGGAGGTGCCGGCCGCCATCGCCAAGGGTGTGGAGGAGGCCAAGAAGCACTTCTTCAAGGTCCCCCGTATCCAGGGCACCATCCCGCACCCCATCCAGGGTGAGAAGGCGGCGGGCGTCGTCATGCTCAAGCCGGCGTCCCCCGGTACCGGCGTTATCGCCGGTGGCCCGGTGCGTGCCGTGCTCGAGTGCGCCGGCGTTCACGACATCCTGTCGAAGTCGCTCGGCTCGTCCAACGCGATCAACATCGTGCACGCGACCGTGGAGGCCCTGAAGGGCCTGCAGCGTCCCGAGGAGATCGCGGCTCGCCGTGGTCTGCCCCTCGAGGACGTCGCTCCCGCGGCTCTCCTCCGTGCGCGTGCCGGGGCGGGTGCGTAATGGCTCGCCTCAAGATCACGCAGACGAAGTCGTACATCGGCAGCAAGCAGAACCACCGCGACACCCTGCGTTCCCTTGGTCTCAAGGGCATCAACACGCAGGTCGTCAAGGAGGACCGCCCCGAGTTCCGCGGCATGGTGCACACCGTCCGCCACCTCGTGACGGTCGAGGAGGTCGACTGACATGGCGGAGCAGAACCCGCTGAAGGTCCACAACCTCCGTCCCGCCCCGGGCGCCAAGACCGCCAAGACCCGTGTGGGTCGTGGTGAGGCGTCGAAGGGTAAGACGGCCGGTCGTGGTACGAAGGGCACGAAGGCCCGTTACCAGGTTCCGGAGAGCTTCGAGGGTGGCCAGATGCCGCTCCACATGCGTCTCCCGAAGCTGAAGGGCTTCAAGAACCCCTTCAAGACCGAGTACCAGGTCGTGAACCTGGACAAGCTGGCCGCGCTCTACCCCGAGGGTGGCGAGGTCACCGTTGCCGACCTGGTCGCCAAGGGTGCCGTGCGCAAGAACCAGCTCGTCAAGGTCCTGGGCCAGGGCGACATCTCCGTGGCGCTGCAGGTGACGGTCGACGCCGTCTCCGGCTCCGCCAAGGAGAAGATCACCGCCGCGGGCGGTACCGTCACCGAGCTCGTCTGAGACGACTCGATGGCTTGAACATCCGACCGGGGATGCCTCTCAAAAGGGGCATCCCCGGTTGGTCGTTCCTAGGGGGGCATGTCCGCCGGTAAGGTGGCGTGCACTGTGTTGCTGTAATGACTTGGGGCCTGTGCCCCGGGCCGCGCGGTCAGTCCTCAGGACTGTCCACGCGGTTTTTACTGACCGTTGACTGATTCGTATTCGTCGATCCTCAAGACCGTCACCTCTGACGCATAGCGCGGGGGTCGCAGGAGGCACCGTGCTCACCGCGTTCGCCCGGGCGTTCAAGACGCCCGACCTGCGCAAGAAGCTGCTCTTCACGCTCGGCATCATCGTGCTGTACCGGCTCGGGGCGCACGTCCCCGTGCCCGGGGTCAGCTACGAGAAGGTCCAGATGTGTGTGGACCAGGCCCAGCAGGGGAACAACAGCCTGTTCGGCCTCGTGAACATGTTCAGTGGCGGGGCGCTGCTGCAGATCACGATCTTCGCGCTCGGCATCATGCCGTACATCACGGCGAGCATCATCCTGCAGCTGCTGACCGTGGTCATCCCACGTCTGGAAGCCCTCAAGAAGGAGGGGCAGTCCGGGCAGGCGAAGATCACGCAGTACACCCGCTACCTCACCGTCGCGCTGGCGATCCTCCAGGGCACCGGCCTCGTGGCCACCGCCCGGACCGGCGCCCTCTTCAGCAACTGCACCGTGGCGAGCGAGGTCGTCCCGGACCAGTCGATCTTCGTCACCATCACCATGGTGATCACCATGACCGCGGGTACGGCGGTCGTGATGTGGCTCGGCGAGCTGATCACCGACCGCGGCATCGGCAACGGCATGTCGATCCTGATGTTCATCTCGATCGCGGCCGGCTTCCCGGGCGCCCTGTGGGCCATCAAGGAGAGCGGCAAGCTCGCCAAGGGCTGGATCGAGTTCGGCACGGTCATCCTGATCGGCTTCGTCATGGTGGCGCTCGTCGTCTTCGTCGAGCAGGCCCAGCGCCGGATCCCCGTGCAGTACGCGAAGAGGATGATCGGTCGGCGGTCGTACGGCGGTACGTCCACGTACATCCCGCTCAAGGTGAACCAGGCGGGTGTGATTCCCGTCATCTTCGCGTCGTCGCTGCTCTACATCCCGGCACTCATCGCGCAGTTCTCGAACTCCACCGCGGGCTGGAAAACCTGGATCGAACAGCACTTCGTCAAGGGTGACCACCCGTACTACATCACCGTGTACTTCCTGTTGATCGTGTTCTTCGCGTTCTTCTACGTGGCCATCTCGTTCAACCCCGAGGAAGTCGCGGACAACATGAAGAAGTATGGTGGCTTCATCCCGGGCATCCGGGCTGGTCGACCTACTGCCGAGTACCTGAGCTACGTGCTCAACCGGATCACCTGGCCGGGCTCGCTGTACCTGGGTCTGATCGCTCTCGTGCCGACGATGGCGTTGGCGGGCTTCGGTGGCGCGAACCAGAACTTCCCGTTCGGCGGGACGAGCATCCTGATCATCGTGGGTGTGGGTCTGGAGACCGTGAAGCAGATCGAGAGCCAGCTCCAGCAGCGCAATTACGAAGGGTTCCTCCGCTGATGCGAATCGTCCTCGTCGGACCGCCCGGTGCCGGGAAGGGAACGCAGGCCGCGTTCCTTGCCGGGAACCTGTCGATTCCGCACATCTCCACGGGCGACCTCTTCCGTGCCAACATCAGCCAGGGCACGGAGCTGGGCCTGAAGGCCAAGTCCTACATGGACGCCGGCGAGCTGGTACCCGACGAGGTCACCATCGGCATGGCCAAGGACCGCATGGAGCAGCCCGACGCGGTGAACGGCTTCCTGCTGGACGGCTTCCCGCGCAACGTGTCGCAGGCGCAGGCGCTGGACGCCACGCTGGTCGCCGAGGGCATGAAGCTTGACGCGGTGCTGGACCTGGAGGTCCCCGAGGACGAGGTCGTCAAGCGGATCGCGGGCCGCCGCATCTGCCGCAACGACAGCGCGCACGTCTTCCACGTGACGTACTCGCAGCCGAAGACCGAGGGCGTCTGCGACGTCTGCGGCGGCGACCTGTACCAGCGCGACGACGACTCCGAGGAGACGGTGCGCAAGCGGCTGGAGGTCTACCACACGCAGACCGAGCCGATCATCGACTACTACAAGGCCCAGGGCCTGGTGGTCACCATCTCCGCGCTCGGCAAGGTCGAGGACGTGACCGCGCGCGCGATGGAGGCGCTGCGGGGCCGCGGCGAGCAGGCCGCCTAGCACCCGTCGTACCTTCCGTACGTGTAGTACACCGGCCGCGGTGCCCCTCGGGGGCGCCGCGGCCGGTGTCGTACCGCCGTATCGTTGTCAGGTCACCCCGTTCTCCGTTTGGAAAGGCGTCAGCCGTCATGGTGCAGATCAAGACTCCCGAGCAGATCGCGAAGATGCGCGAGGCGGGGCTGGTCGTCGCCGCCATCCACGCGGCGACGCGCGAGGCGGCGGTTCCCGGCGCGACGACGAAGGACCTGGACGAGGTGGCCCGCAAGGTGCTCGCCGAGCACGGCGCCAAGTCGAACTTCCTCGGGTACGGCGGGTTCCCCGCGACGATCTGCACCTCGGTGAACGAGGTCGTCGTCCACGGCATCCCCAGCGAGGACGTCGTCCTCAAGGACGGCGACGTCATCTCCATCGACTGCGGCGCGGTCGTCGACGGCTGGCACGGTGACGCGGCGTACACCGCCTTCGTGGGCTCCGGTCACGCCCCGGAGCTGATCGAGCTCTCCCGGGTGACGGAGGAGTCGATGTGGCACGGCATCGCCGCGATGCGGAACGGCAACCGGCTGGTCGACATCTCCCGCGCCATCGAGACGTACATCCGCCGCCAGCCGAAGCCGGGCGGCGGCAAGTACGGGATCATCGAGGAGTACGGCGGCCACGGCATCGGCACCGAGATGCACATGGACCCGCACCTGCTGAACTACGTCTCCCGCAAGCGCGGCAAGGGACCGAAGCTGGTCCCCGGCTTCTGCCTGGCCATCGAGCCGATGGTCTCGCTGGGTACGCCGCGCACGGAGGTGCTGGAGGACGAGTGGACCGTCATCACGACGGACGGCACCTGGTCCTCCCACTGGGAGCACTCGGTCGCCCTCACGGAGGACGGCCCGCTGGTGCTGACCGCTCCCGACGGGGGCAAGGCCAAGCTGGCGGAGCTGGGTGTCACGGCGGCGCCGGATCCGCTGGCATGACCGGATCCTCTTGCATAGTGATCTTCCGGCATGGGCAGACTGGGCCCGATTCGTCTTTTCGAATGCCCTGACGTAGACTGATGCGTCGGCTCTCGTGTACCCGTGTGTCCACACGCGGAGAGGAGAGTCGATCAAGGTAGCCGATTCGAAGGGCGAAGCGTGGCCAAGAAGCAAGGTGCCATCGAGATTGAGGGCACCGTGATCGAGTCCCTGCCGAACGCCATGTTCAAGGTGGAGCTCCAGAACGGTCACAAGGTCCTCGCGCACATCTCCGGCAAGATGCGGATGCACTACATCCGTATCCTCCCGGACGACCGGGTCGTGGTGGAGCTCTCTCCGTACGACCTGACGCGTGGCCGGATCGTCTACCGCTACAAGTAGATCTTGCCCGCACCGGCGCGGCGTTCTTCCGCGCGGGTGGTGGCACCGACCCGGAGAACCTCACATCCCATGAAGGTCAAGCCGAGCGTCAAGAAGATCTGCGACAAGTGCAAGGTGATCCGCCGCCACGGCCGGGTCATGGTCATCTGCGACAACCTGCGCCACAAGCAGCGCCAGGGCTGACGCACGCCAACCTGCACCTCGCAGTATCTTCGCGCGACGCGAGCAAATTCGTACATACGCAGCGCCCGTCCAAGCCCTGACAGGGCTGACGACACCTCCGGCGGGGGCCGGGGACCTGGACGTACCACTTCTTTCGATCCCTTTGATCGCAAGCGGTCGGCGGCCATGGAGCGGTGCTGTGGAAGACCCCCGAACACACAGGAGCCATTGAATGGCACGCGTTTCCGGTGTTGACATCCCGCGCGACAAGCGCGTGGAGGTCGCACTCACCTACGTCTTCGGCATCGGCCGCACCCTGGCGAAGGAGACCCTCGCCTCCACCGGTGTGAACCCGAACACCCGCGTTCGTGACCTGTCCGAAGAGGACCTGGTCAAGATCCGCGAGTACGTGGACGCCAACCTCAAGACCGAGGGTGACCTCCGTCGCGAGATCCAGGCCGACATCCGCCGCAAGGTCGAGATCGGCTGCTACCAGGGTCTGCGCCACCGTCGCGGTCTGCCGGTCCACGGCCAGCGCACCAGCACGAACGCTCGTACCCGCAAGGGCCCGCGTCGCGCCATCGCCGGCAAGAAGAAGCCGGGCAAGAAGTAGTCCGCAGCGGACGACTGTCCACGGTCTTCGCTGTAGGACCGACCACCTCCCGTAGGAGTAAGACATGCCCCCCAAGGGTCGTCAGGGCGCTGCCAAGAAGGTGCGCCGCAAGGAAAAGAAGAACGTCGCTCACGGCCACGCGCACATCAAGAGCACGTTCAACAACACGATCGTGTCCATCACGGACCCGAGCGGCAACGTGATCTCCTGGGCCTCCGCCGGCCACGTCGGCTTCAAGGGCTCGCGCAAGTCCACCCCCTTCGCCGCGCAGATGGCCGCCGAGTCGGCCGCCCGCCGCGCGCAGGAGCACGGCATGCGCAAGGTCGACGTCTTCGTCAAGGGTCCCGGCTCCGGCCGTGAGACCGCGATCCGCTCCCTCCAGGCCACCGGCCTCGAGGTCGGCTCGATCCAGGACGTCACCCCCACCCCGCACAACGGCTGCCGTCCGCCGAAGCGCCGCCGCGTCTGACGCACGGCTGCTGCTTGTCTTGTGAGGTTCCGGGCGGTACGGCTCTTCGGGGGCGTGCCGCCCGTACCCTTGCAGTATCAGAGGACGTCAAATAGCGGGCGTCCACGACTGAAGGAAACACACCATGCTTATCGCTCAGCGTCCCTCGCTGACCGAAGAGGTTGTTGACGAGTACCGCTCGCGGTTCGTCATCGAGCCCCTGGAGCCGGGCTTCGGCTACACGCTCGGCAACTCGCTCCGCCGTACGCTCCTCTCCTCGATCCCGGGTGCGGCCGTCACGTCCATCCGCATCGACGGTGTCCTGCACGAGTTCACCACCGTGCCGGGTGTCAAGGAGGACGTCACCGACCTCATCCTCAACATCAAGCAGCTGGTCGTGTCGAGCGAGCACGACGAGCCGGTCGTGATGTACCTGCGCAAGCAGGGCCCGGGCCTCGTGACCGCGGCCGACATCGCCCCGCCGGCCGGTGTCGAGGTGCACAACCCCGACCTGGTGCTCGCCACGCTGAACGGCAAGGGCAAGCTCGAGATGGAGCTGACCGTCGAGCGCGGTCGCGGCTACGTCTCCGCCGTTCAGAACAAGCAGGCGGGCCAGGAGATCGGCCGCATCCCGGTCGACTCCATCTACTCGCCCGTCCTCAAGGTCACCTACAAGGTCGAGGCGACCCGAGTCGAGCAGCGCACCGACTTCGACAAGCTGATCGTCGACGTCGAGACCAAGCAGGCGATGCGTCCGCGTGACGCCATGGCCTCCGCCGGTAAGACCCTGGTCGAGCTCTTCGGCCTGGCGCGCGAGCTCAACATCGACGCCGAGGGCATCGACATGGGTCCGTCCCCGACGGACGCCGCGCTCGCCGCGGACCTGGCGCTGCCGATCGAGGAGCTGGAGCTCACGGTCCGCTCGTACAACTGCCTCAAGCGTGAGGGCATCCACTCCGTGGGTGAGCTCGTGGCGCGCTCCGAGGCCGACCTGCTCGACATCCGCAACTTCGGTGCGAAGTCGATCGACGAGGTCAAGGCGAAGCTGGCCGGCATGGGCCTGGCCCTCAAGGACAGCCCGCCCGGATTCGACCCGACCGCCGCCGCCGACGCCTTCGGCGCCGACGACGACGCGGACGCGGGCTTCGTCGAGACCGAGCAGTACTGATGGATTGCTGCCCGTAGGCGACCGCCTGCGGGGTCCTGACCCCGGTACCTGATACGGCCGGGGCAGATCACAAGGAGAAACACCATGCCGAAGCCCGCCAAGGGTGCCCGTCTGGGCGGCAGCGCCGCGCACGAGAAGCTGCTTCTCGCGAACCTCGCGAAGTCGCTGTTCGAGCACGGCCGCATCACCACGACCGAGGCCAAGGCCCGCCGCCTGCGTCCGGTCGCCGAGCGCCTGATCACCAAGGCGAAGAAGGGCGACATCCACAACCGTCGCCTGGTGCTGCAGACGATCACGGACAAGGGCATCGTCCACACGCTCTTCACCGAGATCGCCCCGCGCTACGCCGAGCGCCCGGGTGGCTACACCCGCATCACCAAGATCGGCAACCGTCGTGGCGACAACGCCCCGATGGCCGTGATCGAGCTGGTCGAGGGTGAGATCGCGAAGAAGGCGACCGTCGCCGAGGCCGAGGCCGCGACGAAGCGCGCGGTCAAGGAGGCCGACGAGGCCAACGCCAAGGTCGACGAGGCGAAGGCCGACGAGGCCGAGGCCAAGGCTGCCGAGGCTCCGGCCGAGGAGTCGAAGGACGCCTGAACCGCGTTCTGAACGGCTTGCGGGCCCGTCCCCCTCGTGGGGGCGGGCCCGTTCCGCTTGAGAGGATGGATCGCGTGAGCGATGAGGTGAAGCCCGGTTTCGTACGGGTGCGGCTGGACCTGTCGTACGACGGCAAGGACTTCCACGGCTGGGCCAAGCAGGCCGGCGGGCAGCGGACCGTGCAGGGCGAGATCGAGGACGCGCTGCGGACGGTGACGCGCTCCTCGGAGACGTACGAGCTGACCGTGGCCGGGCGGACCGACGCCGGGGTGCACGCGCGCGGGCAGGTCGCGCACGTCGACCTGCCGGATGCGCTGTGGGCCGAGCACCGGGACAAGCTGCTGCGGCGGCTGGCCGGGCGGCTGGCGCACGACGTGCGGATCTGGCGCGTCGAGGAGGCGCCGGCCGGCTTCAACGCGCGGTTCTCGGCGATCTGGCGGCGGTACGCGTACCGGGTCACGGACGACCCGGGCGGCGTGGACCCGCTGCTGCGGGGCCATGTGCTGTGGCACGACTGGGCGCTGGACGTCGACGCCATGAACGCCGCCGCCGAGCGGCTCGTCGGCGAGCACGACTTCGCGGCGTACTGCAAGAAGCGCGACGGGGCGACCACCATCCGCACGCTCCAGGAGCTGCGCTGGGAGCGGCTGCCGTCCGGGGTGCTGGAGGCCACGGTCAGGGCCGACGCCTTCTGCCACAACATGGTGCGCTCGCTGGTGGGCGCGCTGCTCTTCGTCGGCGACGGGCACCGGCCGGTGGAGTGGCCCGGGAAGGTGCTGGCCGCGGGCGTGCGGGACTCGGCCGTCCATGTCGTACGGCCGCACGGGCTCACGCTGGAAGAGGTCGGCTACCCGGCCGACGAGCTGCTGGCCGCCAGGAACCTGGAGGCCCGCAACAAGCGGTCACTGCCGATCTCGGTGTCAGCCGGCGGGCGCGGGGGAGGCGGCTGCTGCTGAGGCCTGGGCGCGGCCGCGGGCGTAGATCTGGTTGAAGGCGAAGGTGCCGACGTCGTCGCTGGTCTTGTAGACGACCGCGTCCGCCTCCGTCACCTTCTTGCCGCTGGTGTACCCGGCCTGGGTGAAGTAGGCGTACCGGCCGAGGGAGTTGGCGCGGCGCAGGCAGACCGTCTTGACCTGGCAGAAGCCGCCGACGCCGGATCCGGCGAGCGGGGTGATGCCGCCCTGGACCTGCTCCTTGGCCTTGAGCGCGGCGGCCTGGGCGTCGAAGAGCGCGACGCCCACGGTGATGGCGACGCCGTCCCTCTCGTACGTGGCGCGGATGACGCGCGTGCAGCCGTGCTTCTGGAGGACCGGGCCGAGGCCCGCCATGGCGGCGGTCGCGCAGTTCGTGGTGGAGCTCGTCGCGCCCTTCTTGTAGACGCGTTCGCCGACCGTGAGCTGTTTGCCAGGGAAGAGGGACTCGGGGGTGAGGGGGGCCTTGTCCTTCTGGACGGTGGAGATGAAGTCCATCGGGTTCGGCGGGGGCGGGGGAGCGACGGAGGAGAAGGACGGCTGCGGCTTGGTGGTGTCGGTGGGCAGCTCGGGGGTGGTGCTGCCGGTGGCGGACGCCTTGTTGTCGTCACCGCCCTTGTTGGCCGAGACGATCGCGACCGCGATGATCGTGCCGATGGCGGCGGTGGCGAGCGCGCCGCCGCCGATGAGCAGCCAGCGCCTGCGCCGGGCCCGGGCCTCGGAGGCTTCGGCGAGCGCGCTCCAGTCCGGGGTGCCGGTGTCGTACGACTGCTCGTACGGCGGCTGCTGCTGGTACGGCTGCTGAAACGGCTGGTGCTGCTGCTGGTGCGGCTCCTGCGGCCACTGGGGTCCCCCAAAGCTCATGCCGCGCATCCTAATCCGGTTGGGGCAAAGCCTCGTCCCCGGAGACAATGCGCTCCATGGGTCATGTAGAGGTCGCGCATCTGGAGTACTACCTGCCGGACGGGCGGATCCTGCTCGGTGACGTGTCGTTCCGGGTGGGCGAGGGCGCGGTGGTGGCCCTGGTGGGGGCCAACGGCGCCGGCAAGTCGACGCTGCTGAAGCTGATCGCGGGGGAGCTCCAGCCGCACGGCGGTGGCGTGACCGTCGGGGGCGGCCTGGGCGTGATGCCGCAGTTCGTCGGGTCCGTACGGGACGAGCGGAGCGTGCGCGACCTGCTGGTGTCGGTGGCGCCCGCGCGGATCAGGGAGGCGGCGGCCGCGGTGGACGCCGCCGAGCACCGGATCATGACGGTTGACGACGAGGCCGCGCAGATGGCGTACGCGCAGGCGCTGAGCGACTGGGCGGAGGCGCGGGGGTACGAGGCCGAGACCGTCTGGGACATGTGCACCATGGCGGCGCTGGGAGTGCCGTACGAGAAGGCGCAGTTCCGCGAGGTGCGCACGCTCAGCGGCGGCGAGCAGAAGCGGCTGGTGCTGGAGGCGCTGCTGCGCGGGCCCGAGGAGGTCCTGCTCCTGGACGAGCCGGACAACTACCTGGACGTGCCGGGCAAGCGGTGGCTGGAGGAGCGCCTCGCCGAGACCCGCAAGACGGTGCTGTTCGTCTCGCACGACCGGGAGCTGCTGGCGCGGGCCGCCGAGAAGATCGTGGCCGTCGAGCCGGGGCCGGGGGGCTCCGACGTGTGGGTGCACGGCGGTGGCTTCGGGACGTTCCACGAGGCGCGGCGGGAGCGGTTCGCGCGCTTCGAGGAGCTGCAGCGGCGCTGGGAGGAGAAGCACGCGCAGCTCAAGCAGCTGGTCAACACCCTGAAGAACAAGGCCGCGTTCAACGACGGGCTGGCCTCCCGCTACCAGGCCGCCCAGACGCGGCTGCGGAAGTTCGAGGAGGCGGGCCCGCCGCCGGAGCCGCCGCGGGAGCAGGACATCCGGATGCGGCTGCGTGGCGGGCGGACCGGGGTGCGGGCGGTGACCTGCTCCGGGCTGGAGCTGACCGGGCTGATGAAGCCCTTCTCGCTGGAGGTCTTCTACGGCGAGCGGGTCGCCGTCCTCGGCTCCAACGGCTCCGGGAAGTCGCACTTCCTGCGGCTGCTGGCGGGGGAGGACGTCGCCCACACCGGCATGTGGAAGCTCGGCGCGCGTGTGGTGCCGGGGCACTTCGCCCAGACCCATGCCCACCCGGAGCTGATGGGCCGGACGCTGGTCGACATCCTGTGGACCGAGCACGCCAAGGACCGGGGTGCGGCGATGTCCGCGCTGCGCCGGTACGAGCTGGAGCGCCAGGGCGACCAGGGCTTCGACCGGCTGTCGGGCGGTCAGCAGGCGCGGTTCCAGATCCTGCTGCTGGAGCTGTCGGGCACGACGGCCCTGCTGCTCGACGAGCCGACGGACAACCTGGACCTGGAGTCGGCGGAGGCCCTGCAAGCGGGCCTCGAGGCGTACGAGGGCACGGTCCTCGCGGTCACGCACGACCGGTGGTTCGCGCGGGCCTTCGACCGCTTCCTGGTGTTCGGCGCGGACGGTGTCGTGCGGGAGGTGCCGGAGCCGGTGTGGGACGAACGGAGGGTGGACCGGGCGCGGTAGCGCTTCCCGGTCCGCCCCGCGCAGGCGTCCAGGTCCTTACGGAGCCGACACCGGGTTCGACAGCCGTACGCCGTGCGTGGTGAACCGCATCTCGACACGGTCGCCGTCGGCCATGGTGAAGCCGCTGTGGAAGCTGCTGCGGTCCGCGCCGAGGTAGACGTAGTGCACCCGGCCGGGGTGGAGCAGGGCCTCGTGGGCGAAGAGGCCGGACATCATGTCCCGCAGGCCGTAGTGGAGGGCCTTGATCCCCGTGGTGAAGGTGCCCTCCCAGGCCGGCACGCCGTCGCGTGCGATGGTGACGTCGCCGGTGACGTGGCGGGGCGGGGTGCCCAGGAACAGCCAGGGGGCGACGCCCGCGTCGCAGAGCTTGGCGTACGACAGGTGGCCGTTGTGGCGCTTGAAGCGGCCGATGTCGGTGAGGTCGTTGCCGAAGGTGTACCCGGCGTACTGCGGGGTGCGCTGCTCGTCGGTGACGTAGACGAGCACGACCTCCGCCTCCTCCGTCAGCGCCACGGAGCCGGCCGGGGCGCGCAGCGGTTCGCCGGGGACCTTCAGGACGTCGCCGAGGCCCTTGAAGAACCAGTTGGGCTGCGTCTGCGTGCTGTCGTCGATCTTGACGTTGTGGGTGGCCATGAAGCCGCTCACCATGGCGTCGCCGACCGACTCCGGCAGCAGCGGGGGCCGGAAGTGTACGTCGGCGGGCGGGACCTCGACCGGTGTGCGGCCCTCGGTCACGGCGGCGATGAACGCCTCCGTGTCGCCGCCCGCCGCGAGCAGGGCGGCCCGCAGGTCGGTGTCGCCCAGCGGGTACAGGCGCAGGACGGTGTCCTCGGGCGCGCCGAGACCGAAGTGCCGCTCGCCCTGGTGGACGCACTCGTACAGGACCGTCATCGTGGGTTCTCCTCGGGGGTGATGGGGGACCAGCGGCCATCGGCCCAGGTCAGGGCCGCCCAGGGCGCGGCCGAGGGGGTCAGGCGCATCCCGAATCCGGGACCGGGGGGCGGAGCGAGGGTGTTGGCCCGGCGGTCCACCAGGGGGCGCGGCGAGACGATCATCTCGGGGCCGGGGAAGAACCGGTCGGACTGGCCCGCCTCGACGGTGAGGGCGTCGGGGCTGCGGAAGGCCAGCGCGCGGCCGGCGTTGATCAGCGGGCCGGTCTCCGCGACCTGCACGCCGATCTGGAAGGCGAGGCCCGCGCTGCGGGCGTACGCGACGAGGCGGGCGGCGTTCAGCAGACCGCCGTTCTTCGCGACACGTACGTTGACGGCGTCGCACGCCTCGGCGGCCACCGCCGCCCGGGCGTCCGCGAGCGTGCAGACCGACTCGTCCAGCATCACGCGGATGCCGGACTCGCGGCGCAGCGTACGCAGGGCGTCCCAGGAGCGGCGGGGCAGGGGCTCCTCCACGAGCTCGGCCCCGGCGTCGCGCAGCCGCCGCGCGTACGGCACGGCGGTGGCGGGGGTCCAGCTCATGTTGGCGTCGACCATGACGGGGACCTTGGGGCCGAGCCGGTCCCGGATGGCGACGACCGTGCGGACGTCGCGGTCGATGTCCTCCGAGGCCTTCACCTTGACGAAGTGGAAGGGGCCCCGGGTGTCCAGGAACGTGTCGACACCGAGGCTGAGGTCGAGGACCTGCGACACGGGCAGGGTGGCGGGCTCCGGGAACCCCGCGTCCGGGAGGAGGTCCGTGGCCGGGACGGAGAGCCGGTGGGCGAGGAGGTCGAGGACCGCCGTCTCCAGCAGGCAGAGGAGGTTGTTGCGCGCGCCCTCCGCGCCCTCCGCGCCCTCCGCCTCGGCCCCGGCGGCCGTCACGTCCAGGCCCAGCGCCGCCTCGAAGCCGTCCGCCCGCAGCCGCGCCAGGAGCTTCTCCGGCGGGACCTCGCGCAGCCGCGCGAACAGCCGGTCCATGGGGACCCGGTGCAGTGCCTCCGTGACGCTCGCGGTCGTCTCGCCGGTGACGTACGCCCGCGGCGCGCACTCCCCGAGGCCGGTGACCCCGTCGACGGTCAGGCTCAGGACGAGGCTGTCGCTGGTGGAGCGGCGGGCCGCCGGGTGGTCGAAGCCGACGCGCATCGGCAGCGCCACCCGGTACAGCCGGGCCTCGGCCTCAGACATCGCGGTCCACGGCCTGGAGCAGGGTGTAGGCCGACGCCCAGTCGACCACGTCGTCGCGGACGTCGGTGTAGAAGAGGTAGTGCCGGTCGGTCGGGAACTTGATGATCATGCCCCGGTCGGAGACCATCCGGTTGAACACCCGGTGGGTGTCGTCGAGGTCGATGATCGGGTCGGTCAGGCCGGACACGAACGTCGCGGGGATCTCCGGCAGTTCGCGCCGGTCCGGGTGGTGCGGGTCCAGGTAGAGGCGCTCCAGGCCGAGCAGGGTGGCGCGGGAGCGGCGGGTGATCTCCCGCAGCGCCAGGTCGTCGTGGTCGATGAAGTGCCGGTACCGGGGGTCGTCGGTGAAGTCCTCGGACTTCAGCCCGGCGTCCCACAGTTCCGTGGAGCGGTCGGCGGCCAGCGCCGCGCGCTCCTCCCCGCCGAGCAGCGAGTGCAGCCGGCCCAGCCAGGTCGAGCAGTAGACGGCGGCGTCGTAGCGGACGTCGAAGGCGGAGTGGTGCAGCAGGGCGGCGAGGAAGGAGCCGCCCAGGCAGTGCCCGAACAGGGTCAGCGGGACGTCGTCGCCGATCAGCTCGCGTACGTGCGCGAGCGCGCCGGTGTAGTCGGAGACCACCGTGTCCACGTCGGGTATCTCGTGGCGCGGTCCGCCGCTGATGCCGCTGCCGCGCCGGTCCAGGACGAAGAACGCGACGTCGTTGTCGGCGAACCGCGGCCCCACCTCCCACAGCCATCCGGCGTGGCTCTGCAGCCCGTGGAAGTAGAAGATCGCGCCCTTGGTGCGCTCCCGGGGCCGCCACAGGTGGAGCGCCAGTTCGGTGCCGTCGTCGGCCGCGAGCGTGATGATCTCCCGGCGGAGGTTCTGCGGCGGCCTCTTGGTCTCGATCACCGGTGCGCTCCCGTCGCTGCCGTGACGCCGAGGAGGTCGGCGGCGAAGTCCGTGTCCTTCTGGAAGGGCTTGTACTTGTACTGGGTGGCGTTGCCCTGCTGGCGGCGCGCTTCGGTGTAGGCGGCGATGGCGCCGTGCGGGACCGTGGCGAAGGAGAGCGGGCCGAGCCGGCCGCTGCTCCGCTTGGACGCGTACTCGATGTTGATGACGCCCAGCGCGCGGTCCACCGCCTCCGACAGCGTCCGGTCCAGGTCCGGTCCGGGCTCGGTGGCCTCGCCGACCACGACGTAGTAGGGCGGTTCGGCCCACTGCGGTCCGCACATGTAGAGCCCGACGGGCATCCCGCGGTCCGCCAGGGCCTGCTCGATGGCCTGGGTGACCTGCACCTCGGTGATCTTCTCGCCGGTGAAGGAGTGGTAGATGTCGTCGCGCTGGACGAAGTGCACCCACGGGGTGCCGTCCACGATCCGGTCGACGCGGTAGACGTCCCCGCTCCACAGCCGGTGCAGGCCGTTGGCCTGCGTCATGATCAGGTGGTAGTCGCGGCCCTCCCGCACCTCGTCGAAGAGCAGCGTGTCGACCCGCTCGCCCGCGTCCAGCAGCGCGCCCAGCTCCACCTCGGCCGGTACGAACTCGAAGAAGGCCTGGTTGACGGCGAGGGGCTGGCTGTCCAGGGAGTCGTCGACCGGGATGGTGGTCACGCCCTCGGTGCCGCAGCTCATGAACGGCATGGCGGCGACGCCCGGCAGCACCGTCTCCAGCCGGGACTGGTAGAGCCCCGCCGAGGACGACAGCCAGCAGCTGTAGAGCCGCAGCGAGGGCCAGACGTCCGTGAGGGCGAACTCGCCGCGTTCCAGGACGCCTTGGAGGTGGCGGGCCGCCTCCGGGTCGGGGTCGGTGTACGGCTTGCCCTCCAGCGTGCCCTCGGCGAGGTCGCGGACCAGGTCGGGGCCGTGCTCGGCGACCAGGTCCCGCAGCGAGATCAGGGTGCTCGGGTTGATCGCCGAGATGAAGTGCAGGTCCTTGCCCACGAGGTGGCGGATCCGGTGGTACATCCGGCCGGCGTGCGAGGACGGCGCCTCGGTGCCGAACCACGGGGCCGCGGACCACGGCGGGTTCCAGTCCCGGCTGTTGATCCTCGGGTGGCGGTTGCTGATCGCCTGGTACTGCACGCCGTACAGGAAGTCGTCGACGTTGTCGTACACGGTCTGGGTGTCGAGCGTGGCGTGCGGGTGGGCGAGGATCTCCGGGTGGTGCTCCATGTACGTGCCCCACATGGCCTGCATCGCCGGGATGCGGTAGGTCAGCAGCCAGTGCAGGGTGTACGGGATCCGCTTGGGGACGTCGGTCGTTCCGCTCGTCTTCAGCCAGCGCAGCACGGGGCTGCACGACAGGACGCCGCCCTTGGTGCGGGTCTCGCGGTCGATGTCCGCGGTGAAGTCGGCGTACCGCATCACCGGGACGACGTCCCGGAAGGCCGCCGGGTCGGCGGCGACGGCGTCGTACCCCCGCTCCTTCCAGCGCAGCGAGTCGGCGCACAGGGCGATGATGTCGTTCAGGACCCGCTGCTGCGCCGCGTAGGGGTCCTTGAGGTCGGCCAGCAGGGTCGCGCGGGCCTGCCGGCACTCCTCGACGAAGGGGCTGCGGCGCGCGTTCCAGTGCTCGTGCCAGTGCGAACTGCCCACGGCTTCGGTATCTCCCTCAACTCGTTCTGACAGTGGTGCCGGTGAGTCATGGCTCCGGTGGCCGCCGGACGGGTCAGGCGACGAGCCCGCGGAACCGGCCCGCGTGGAACACGAGCGGCTCCGCGGTCTCGGCCAGGGCGCCCTCGGCCGCCGACGCGACGACCAGTTCGTGGTCTCCGGTCGGGTGGATCGCGGTGATCTCGCAGTCCAGCCAGGCCAGTCCGTCGGCCGGGATCGGGTGCCCGGCCCTGGTGTACGCCCAGTCGCGGCCGGTGAACCGGTCGGCACCGCGCTCGCTGAACAGGCGGCACAGCTCGGCGTGGCGTTCGCCGAGGATGGTGACCGCGAAGCTCCCCGTCGCCCGGATGTCCGGCCAGGTGGTCGAGGTGTACGCCGCGCACAGCGCGATGAGCGGCGGGTCGAGCGAGACGGAGGTGAACGAGTTGACGGCCATTCCCACGGGGCCGTGCGCCGCCTGTGCGGTCACGAGCACGACTCCGGTGGTGAAACGGCCCAGAATGTCACGGAACGAGCGCTGATCCAGGGGGTGTTGTACCGGCTCGGTCTGTTGCAGCATGCGATGCGTTTCCACTCGGTCCGGCGGACGGTCTTGGTCGGCGGTGAGGGCTTGGGTGACGGCGGCGCGGGCGTCCCGGGATTGCCGGGACGCCGCGCTCGCCGCGAGACGCAAGGGTTCGGCTACCGCGCGGCGCGGCTGGCGATCGCCCAGTCGACGGCCTCCTGGGGGCGGGCCGCGGCGCCGGTGATCTGCGGGGCCACGTGCCGGGCGAGCAGCTCCAGGCTGCGGTTGGTGTTCTCGTACGTGGTCCAGTCCGCCACGTACACCAGGAGGGTGCCGAAGCCGCCGGTGGCCTCCTGCATGCGGCGGATGCCGGCGACCACCTCGTCGACGGAGCCGACCAGGGCGCCGCCCGCCTCCACCCGGGCCTCCAGGAGCTTCTCGCGCGGGGTGCCGGGGGGCTGGACCTCACGGCCGGCGGCCTTGCCGAAGTACTCGAAGAGCCAGCGGTCGTAGCCCTCGCGGACCTCGTCGAACGCCTGCTTGCTGGTCTCGGCGACGTGCACCGGAAGGGCGATGCGCCAGTCCTCGCGGCGGATGGTCTGCCCGAACTCGTCGGCGGCCTCCTCGGCGTGCTTCCACTGCTGGGCCAGCCCGATGTGGTCCGGCGCGCCCGGGGTCATCAGGGCGAACGGCAGCGCGAAGGAGGTCATGCTCAGCCCGTACCGGCCGACGAGGCGGGGGCTGGTCACCGAGGTGCCGGAGGTGGCCATGGCGACCTCGATGGGGCCGGGGCCGAAGCGGGGCAGCTGGAGCTTGGCGTCCTTCAGCTCGTACCAGTCCGTCTTCTGGGTGACGCGCTCCTCGCCGTTGACCAGCTCGAGGACGGTCGGCAGGGCCTCGTCGAGGCGCTTGCGCTGCACCTTCGGGTCGAGGCCGAACATGCCGGCGTCGAAGGGCACGCCCGGGCCCACGCCCAGGATGTAGCGACCCCGGGCGAGGTGGTGCAGGTGCACCGCGCGGCTGGCGACGTGGAAGGGGTGGTGTCCGGAGAGCGGGACCACGCCGTGGGCGAGCTTGATCTGCCGGGTGCGCTGGCTCGCGGCGGCGATCATGGTCTCCGGGGCGCCGACGAGACCCCAGCCCAGGGTGTGGTGCTCACCGAACCACGCCTCGTCGAAGTTCAGGCGGTCGGCGTGCTCCACCAGGTCGAGATTGCGGTGAATCGCCAGATGCGGGTCCTGACCCGTCTCGTGGACGGGTGACAGGAAAAGGCCGATACGGCTGTGCACTGCTGTCCTCCAGCATGGGTGGTGTGGTGAGGAAGGCGAAGGGGGGCGCGGTCACGCCAGGCGGTAGACCGAGTCCTTCAGCTCGCGGGCCGTCTCGTAGTCGGCGGCGAGCTGCCGGTCGTCGTCCGAGGTCAGGTAGATCCTCATGGCGGCCGTCAACAGGTCGATGGTGGGGCGGATGCGGGCGCCGGGCGCGTACTTGACGCTGGTGAGGAACACGCTGGGCAGCGCGTTGATGCGGGCGACGACGTCCTGGTCGACCTCCGCCACGACACCGTCGAGGGTGGTGCCCGGGTTGTAGCTGTACGCGGATCGCAGCTTGCGGTAGATCCGGCCGGCGTACTCCCGGTCGAACTCCTCCGGGCGGGTGTAGGCCAGCGCGGTGAGCCCGGCCTGGTCGTTGCCCAGGCAGAGCTCCTGGAAGCCGGGGTTGAGCTGGCCGTTGAGGCGCGTGGCGATCTCGACCAGGACCGGGCCCCGCTCGGTGACGATGACCTCGGCGTGGGCCGGGCCCCAGCGGACGTCGAGCGCGTCGAGGACGTCGTGGATGTACGCGATCAGCGCGGGGACGGGCTCCTCGTCCTGGGAGACGAGGATGTCGCGGTTGTAGATGTTCTGGCCGGAGGGCAGCAGGATCTTGTCGTACTTCCAGACGCCGGAGACGTACCGCCGGCCGTCGCAGCTGACCGTGTCGACCACGTACTCCTGGCCCCGGAGGTACTCCTGGACGAGGACCTCGGTGTTGGCGGTGCCGAAGATGTCGCGGGTGCCCAGGACGCGGCGGGCGGCGGCGCCCACCTCTTCGGCGCTGTCGCAGACGAACACGCCGTCCGAGGCGGCGGAGCTGATCGGCTTGACCACCACGGGCCAGGTGCCGTGGTCCTGCGCCCACTTGACGATCAGGTCCGCGTCGTCGCTCTTGAACTGCTCCGCGCAGCGCACCCCGGCGCGGCGCAGCGCCTCGATCATCTCGTACTTGTCGCGGCGGGCGGCGGAGAGCGCGGTGCCGTTGGACTTCACGCCGAGCGCCTCGGAGAGGCGGTCCGCCAGCTGCACCGCGGACTCCTGCCCGGGCACGACGGCGACCGGGGCGTACGGGCGGAGCAGCTCGACGAGCCGCTCCTCGTCGGAGCAGACGATGTTCTCGGCGTACGCGGTGAGGTCGGGCGCGAGCATCGTCGGGATGAGCTCCGGCGTGCTCTGTACGTGGATGACGCGGGCGCCGGCGGCGGTGAAGGCCGCGGGGTAGAAGTTGCCGGCCGAGTAGCCGTCCACGACGACGGCGGTCGGCTGCGCGGCGGCCGGCTGCGGGGTGGTCGGCTGTGCGGTGGTCATGCCCGCACCTCCGGGGTCTCGCGCGGGGTCTCCTTGATGAAGCGGGCCAGGCGGGCGATGCCCTCGCGGATCGCCTCAGGTGCCAGGTTGCTGAAGCCGAGCCGCATCTCCCGGTCGCCGCCGCCGTCGAGGTAGAACATGCTCATCGGCGCCCAGCTCACCCGGTAGTCCCTGGCGGAACGTTCCATCGCGGTGAGGTCCGCGGTGAAGGGGACGGTCAGGGTGAGGAAGAAACCGCCGCGCGGGGTGTTCCAGGTGACCCCGTGGTCCTCGCCGGCCGGGAAGTGCTCGGCCAGCGCCTCCAGGGTGGCGTCCAGCCGCTCCAGGTAGACCGCGGCGAGCTCGCGGGTGGCGGAGCGCAGGTCGTAGCCGTTCTCGACGAGGATGCCGCCGATCACCGCCTGGGAGAGGGTGGAGGACCCGACCGTGAACATCGCCTTGGCCTTGGAGAGGCTCTGGGCCAGGGTGCGGGTGGCCCCGGTGGCGTCGGTGACCTCCTGGTCGGCGACCAGGTAGCCGAGCCGGGCGCCCGGGAAGGCCGACTTGGCGAACGAGCCCAGGTAGGCGACCCGGCGCTCGGTGTCCAGGGACTTCAGGGTCGGCATCGACTCGCCGTCGCGGGCGAAGAGCCCGTACGGGTTGTCCTCCAGGATCACGAAGTCCTCTTCGGCCGCCACCTCCAGGAGCCGCTTGCGGGCCTGAAGGGGCAGCACCGTGCCGGAGGGGTTGGAGAAGTCGGGCACCAGGTAGAGGGCGACCGCGCGCTTGCCCTCGGCCCGTACGGCGCGGGCGGCCTCGGCCACGGCCTCCGGGTCGAGCCCGTCGGGGCCCTCGAGGATGCCGCGGACCGGGACGTCCAGCATGCGCGCGGCGCCCCGGATGCCGACGTACGCGGGGGAGACCGACAGCAGGACGTCGTCGGGGGAGGCGCACAGGCCGCGCAGGGCGACCAGGGCCGCCTCCTGGAAGCCGTGCGTGATCATGATCGCCTCGGCCGGGACATCGATGTCCTCGTCGTGCTTCAGCATGCGGGCGACCTCCTCCTGGATCAGGCCGTTGACCGGCCCGTACTGGAAGAGGAGGCGGGTGATGCGCTGCTCCGGCACACCCTTGTCCCGCAGATGCTTGATATAGCGGTCCACGTAATAGGTGAGATTGGCCAGGTCGTGGTTCCCGTCGTACGGCGCGCCCGACGAGAACGACAGCGCGTCCGGGAATCTGAGCGCCGTCTCGCTGAGGATCCGCATGGAATCCATTTCGGGATCGGCGATTCCCCCGTGCAGCGAGTCCTGCTGGAACGAAAGCATGGTCAGCGGTTTCCTTCCGTGCTGGGGGCTTCTTCCGACGGGTTCAGCACGGATATCCAGCTGCCTTTACCCGGGTTCCATTCGCGGATGCGGGTGCTCGCCACGATTCCGCCTTTGACATAGGGCTCGTCGTCCAGAATCCGCTGGAGTTCGTCGCGGTCGGCCGCCTCATAGAGCAGGAGTCCGGCGTTCTCTCCCACGAGCGGGCCACCGAGCAGCAGGACACCGCTGTCGGCCAGCCGGTAGAGGTTCTCGGCATGCGCCGGGTGCAGGCCCTGGCGGCCGGCCCGGTCGACGTTGTACTCGAATTCGACGACAAACTTCGCCACACCAGCTCCTTGTGCGCTTTTTCTTACGAGGGTGGGGATGGCCCTCACATGTAGAGGCCGCCGTTGATGTCGATGACGGAGCCCGTGGAGTAGCCGGCGCTCTCCGAGCACAGGTGCAGCACGCTGCCCACGGCTTCGGCCACCGTGCCGTAGCGGCCCATGGGAAGCCGCGACAGCACGGCCTTCTTGGACTCCTCGTCGCGCCGCTCGAAGGCCCCCGCCACGCGCTCGGTGGCGATGGGGCCGTGGGCCACGACGTTCACGACCACACCGGTTCCGGCCAGTTCGTAGCCCATCTGCTTCGTCATGCCGATGACGGCCGCCTTGGCCCCGACGTAGGCGGCGTTGTTGAAGTGGCTGTACGTACGGCCGCCCGCGGAAGCGAAGTTGACGATGCGTCCGTAGCCGTCCTGGACCATCCGCGGCGCACACACCTTGATCGCGATCCAGGTGCTGACCACGTTCTCCAGGTACGTCTCCTCGAAGTGGGAGCGCTGCAGGTCGGCGTAGCCGATGACGCGGGTGTCGCCCCCGACGCCGTTGACGAGGATGGAGGGGGCGTGCTGCTCGACGACGGAGGTCAGCAGGCGCTCGGCGGCGGGGATGTCGGTGATGTCCCCCACGACCACCTCGACCTTGGTCTGCGGGGCGAGCTCGTCCGCGAGGCGCCGGACGGCCTCCTCGTTCTTGTCGAAGAGGACGAGCGAGTGCCCTTCCTTGGCCAGTCCTCGGGCGGTCTCCGAGAGAATTCCACCGGCGGCACCGATCAGGAGCGCAGTACGTGCGGTCACTCTACTTCTCACCTGGCTTGTCTGGGTTCGTGACCCTGAACGGGCAGTGCAGGGCCCTTTGTGGGGGGTTGGACAGCGCCTCATGCCGGTACGACCGATTTGCCGTCGAGATCACATTGGCGGAATGCAGGCTTCCCGATTTCCGCGCATGGCAGCAGGCCAGGGGAGGGTAAACCGCCCCCCGGTCGGCACCTCCCAGACCATCACACCAACCCCAGTGCATGTCAACGCGTTAAGACGGTTCGTTCGTCCAATGTTCGTAAAGGAGTCAACAACACCGGGCCCGTGACACAGGTCTCTTGCGCAAGACCGAGATATCGTCAATCCTTGCCGACTGACGTGTCCGAGTAACGACGGGACTGGGCAAGGGGGTGGGTGTGGCCGAATCTTTACGGCGCAAATTCAGCCATCCATCCGCTCTTTTCAGCCGCTTCTGTTTTCGGCCATCTTCCGTACCCGAAAAGCCTGGCGAAACGGGGCCCACCCTCCCCGCTCCGATGGAATCTCCGCACAACGGCGGTTCCGGACCAACCACCGGATGAACGGACCATGCGACCCAACTCTCCGTGGCGAATACGTGACTTCCGTACCCTTTTCACCGCGTCCGCGCTCAGCCAGCTCGGCACCAACATCGGCTACGTCGCCGTGCCGCTCGTCGCCGTGGCCGCGCTGGACGCACGCCCCGGCCAAGTGGGTGCGCTGGCCACCCTGAGCACCATCGCCTTCCTGGTCATCGGCCTGCCGGCCGGGGCCTGGGTGGACCGGCTCAGCCACCGGCGCGTACTGATCACGGCCGACCTGTGCCGGGCGCTCCTCTTCGCCACCGTGCCGCTGGCCTGGTGGCTGGATGTGCTCACTCTCGGCCAGCTCTACGCCGTGGTCCTGCTCAACGGCTGCGCCACCGTCTTCTTCGACGTGGGTTCGCAGAGCGTGCTGCCCCAACTCGTCGGGCGGGACAGTCTGGTTCAGGCCAACGCCGACATCAACACGCTGATCGCCGCGGGCAACGTGGCCGGGCGCGGTGCGGGCGGCGGACTGGTCGCCCTGCTCACGGCGCCCGTGGCCGTGCTCGTCACCGCCGGGGCGCATCTGGCCTCGGCGCTGCGGCTCACCGCCATCCGGCAGACCCCGGCGGCCGCCCCGGCCGCCACCCCGCCCGGGCAGAAGGCCGCCGGGCTGCGGACCCAGATCGCGGAGGGCGTACGGCACGTCTTCGGCAACCCGGAGCTGAGGGCGCTCGCGCTCACCGCGGCGCTGGGCAACCTGGGCTCCGCGATCGTGAACACCATGCTTCCGGTCTGGTTCGTCCGCGACCTGGACCTCTCGCCCGGCGCGCTCGGCCTCTTCTGGGCGGCCGGCGGGGCCGGGCTGCTGGTCGGGGCCCGCTGCGCCCGGCCCGTCGCGACCCGCCTCGGCTACGGGCGGACCCTCGGCCTCGCCGGGCTGTGTTTCGCCCCCGCCGGCCTGCTGGTCCCGCTGGTCGACCGGGGGTTCTGGCTGTTTCTCGCCGGGGCCGGATGGTTTCTGGCCATGTTCAAGGTCGGCATGGACAACGTCATCGGCGTCAGCCTGCGCCAGCGGATGACGGCCGATGTCCTGCTCGGCCGGATGAACGCCACCTTCCGGTTCCTGCTGACCGGTGCGCTCGCCGTCGGCGCCGCGATGTCCGGCGCCCTGGGCGAACTGGCCGGCGTACAGGCCACCCTGTGGGTCGGTGGAGTGTTCATGGCCACCGCCTTCCTGCCGGTCTTCCTTTCCCCGGTGCGCTCCCGGCGGGAGCTGCCCGAGCAGCAGACCCATAACACGGCGGCGTGAATTCGCGTCGAATTGATTATGGCGACCCGGTGGGGAGGAATCCAGACCTCTCAATAACGTGTTGACCTTGGCGGCAACCGCCTGCAAAGATCAACGACGCACCCAGTCACAGACTTTATGTGGCGCCGATACCGGACGCGCTGGACAGCGCCCCCTCTCTCCGGCGCCAATTTGATCCTGACCTTGAGGAGTGCGATGGCGGCCATCGAAAGTGGCTTCCGAACCGAAGGCATTGCGGATTACTCGGATCCTCGCGAAACCATGCGTGCCCTGCCTCGGTTCCTTCAGTATCCGCTCACCATATTCACGGGAAAGCCGATAGCAGGACAGCACCCCCTGTCCTGGTGGACTCCCGGATTCCACCTGACCACCGCCGGGCTGTCCATGCTGCTCGGCCTCGCGATCAGCTGCACCGGCATGGGCCTGGGCGGCCCCTGGCTGCTGCTCCTGCTGCCCGGCTGGGCCGTCACCCTGCACGGCATGCGCAACCTGCGCATGATGATCTACCACCAGTGCTCGCACCGGAACATGTACCGCAAGCGCCGTCTGGACGCCGCGATCGGCCGGGCCACCTCCAGCCTGCTGATCATCCAGAACTTCGCCCGCTACAGCCGCGAGCACGTCAGTGACCACCACGCGGCGCACCACATGACGCTGCGCGACCCCACGGTCCAGGCGTTCCTGGTCAGCCTGGACCTGCACCCGGGGATGACGCGCCGGCAGATGTGGCGGCGCGTCCTGGGCAAGATCTTCTCGCCCTGGTTCCACCTCAACTTCGCGGTGGCGCGCGCCCGTTCCTTCTGGCACGACTCGGACACCAGCGAGAAGGCCATCAGCGTCGGTCTCTACGGCACCGCCGTGGCCGCCACCGTCGCCACCGGCACCTGGCCGGTGCTGGTCGTCGCCTGGCTGGTGCCGCTCTTCCCGCTCTTCCAGGTGAGCAACACCCTGCGGCTGTGCGTGAAGCACACCTTCCCCGCGGCGGACGTGACCGAGCGCCGCGGCAAGGAGTACTTCGGCAGCCTGACCAACGCCATCTTCATCGGCGAGGCGGCGCCCTCCCCGGCCCTCCCGCCGGTGCGGCGCATCGCCGCCTGGGGCAGGTGGGCGACGCGGATGCTGTTCGTGCACGCGCCCGCGCGCTACCTCGTGCTGACCGGTGACACCGTCGTCCACGACTTCCACCACCGCTACCCCTCGACGCCGAAGTGGGCGAATTACATCTTCGAGCGCCAGGCGGACGCCGACAAGGGAAGCCCGGGCTGGCCGGAATACCGCCATGCCTGGGGTCTGGTACCCGCGATCAACCTCGTCTTCGACTCGCTGTCCGTCGCCGACCCGGAGGAATACAGCGTCACCCGGCTGCGTGAGGTCAGCAAGCGCGAACTCTTCGCCGCATTCGACGACTGATATCGACCGGTATCCCAGTCCGCCGTTCTGAGAAGCAATTCCGTCCACAAGACTTCCGGGGGTTCTCCATGCGGCACGAAAACACCACCCGCACCGTCATCATCGGTGTGGCGGCCAGCGACGCCCATGTCGTGGCCAACCAGCTCATCGCCCACGCCCTGCGCGCCCAGGGATTCCACGTCGTCAATGTCGGCACCTGCACCTCGGTCGCCGAATTCGCCGCCGCGTACGCCGAGCACCCCGAAGCCGAGGCGGTGATCATCGGCAGTCTCAACGGACACGCCTACGAGGACCTCCAGGACCTGCCCGCGGCCCGCGCCCAGGGCCTCCTGGACTGCCCGGTGATCCTGGGCGGCAACCTCTCCGTGGGCAGCTACAAGGATCCCGCTCACCTCGAACGGTTCTACGGACTCGGCGTCGACGTCATCCTGTCCGACCCGGAGCTCCTGCCGGCGACCCTGGACGAACTCCGGGCCCGTACCCGTACCGCACGGCCGACCGCTGCCTCATCGGTCTCGTCGGCCTCATGAGCGACGCCGTACCACCGGCTGTGCCACCCGAGCTCCCCACGCTCGCCGAGTCCGTCGCCTACGTCCGGCAGCTGGGGAAGCCGACCGCCGCCGAGGTGCTGCACGCGGCCCGCTCCGCCGGGCGGGTCGCGCTGCAGCCCCGCTGCGGCGTCGGCTCGCACGCCCAGATGATGACGCTGCTGCGGGACCTCGAACGGCACGCCAAACCGGACATCCTCACGCTCACCATCGACTCGCACACCCGGCTGAAACGATTCGACAACGCCCGGGCCGCGCTGCTGCGCAACTCGGCGGAGCTCAACGGCTACCCCCTCGTCACCCACGGGTGGCAACGGGGCCGCGAGCTGAACGAAGCCGTGTCCGCACCCCTGGAGGTGCGGCACGGCTCCCCGGACGCCCGCCTGCTGTTCGAGACCTCGGTGGCGTCCGGCATCACCTCCTTCGAGGGCGGCGGGATCTCGTACAACCTGCCGTACTCGAAGGCCGTGCCGCTGAGCGAGTCGCTGTCCGCCTGGCGGGAGGTGGACGCCCTCTGCGGCGACCTCGCCCGGCGCGGACTCGTCATCGACCGGGAGCTGTTCGGCACGCTCACCGCCGTGCTCGTGCCGCCCTCCATCTCGCTCGCCATCAGCGTCCTGGAGGCCGTGGCCGCCGCGCGCGAAGGGGTGCGGTGCATCTCGGTGGCGTACCCGCAGGGCGGCCACTTCGAGCAGGACGTGGCCGCGTTGCGGGCGATCCCCGCCCTCGCGTCCCGCTACCTCCCCGAGGGCGTCGAAGTCCACGCCGTCCTGCACGAGTTCATGGGCGTCTTCCCCAAGGAGCGGTCGCACGCCGAGGACCTCATCCTCTACGGCGCGCTGGTCGCCCGCCTCGGCGGCGCCAGCAAGCTGATCACCAAGACGTACCTGGAGGCGTACGGCATCCCCGACACCCGCGCCAACATCGACGGGCTGCTGCTCGCCTCCCGCGCCAACTCCCCGCTCCTGGACTTCATCGCGCTCGACGAGGACCGGGTGGGCCGCGAACTGGAGTGGATCCTCGAGGAGGTGGCGGAGATCGTGGAGCCGGTCCTCGCAACAGCCTGCATCCACAAGGAGATCGAGGCCGCGTTCGCGGACGGCCGGCTGGACATCCCCTTCAGCGCCAGCCGTTACGCCCGCTCCGAGGTGATCCCCCGCCGCACCGCGGACGGTGCCATACGCTACTTGGATCCGGGGTCACTCCCCTTCTCCGACCGTACGCGCCGACGCAACGAAGCCGACCTCGCCGCCACGGGAAGCGGCACCCGCATCGGCGACATGGTCAAGGGGCTGACGTCGGACATCAACTACTTCCTGAACGTCTTCGGCGAGAGCCCCGCAGCACCGTCCTGAACCGGCGGCGGCCGGCACCCGGCAGCCACAGCACGACCTGGAGCGGATACGAGCATGCAGTCCATCACCGTCACCAGCCCCGGCGGACCCTCCGCACTCACCCTCAGCGAGCGCGAGGTGCCCGTACCGGGCAGGGGCGAGGTCCTGGTCCGCAACACCGCGGCCGGCGTCAACTTCATCGACGTCTACTACCGCAACGGCAGCTACCCCGCCGAGCCCCCCTTCACCCCGGGCCAGGAGGGCGCCGGCGTGGTCGCGGCCCTCGGCGAGGGCGTCACGGCCTTCGAGGAGGGCGCCCGTGTCGCCTACGCCTCCCAGCTGGGCGCGTACGCCGAGTACACCGTGGTCCCCGAGGACAAGCTCATCCCCGTACCCGACGGCGTCGACCTGACCGCGGCGGCCGCCGTCACGCTCCAGGGCCTGGCGGCGTACTACCTCACCCACGAGACCCACCCGGTCGCCGAGGGCGACACGGTGGTCGTGCTGGCGGCGGCCGGCGGGCTCGGGCGCTTCCTGGTCCAGCTGGCGGCGGCCCGCGGGGCGACGGTGATCGCGGTGACCTCCACCCCCGAGAAGGAGAAGGCCGCGCGCGACGCCGGCGCCCACCACGCCATCGGGTACGACGGCTTCGACACCGCCGTACGCGAACTGACCGGCGGCCGCGGCGCCCGGGTGGTGTACGACTCGGTCGGCGCGGCGACGTACCGCACCAGCCTGAGCGCCCTCGCCCGGCGCGGCCTGCTCGCGCTGTGCGGCCTGTCCAGCGGCCCCGTACCGCCCTTCGACATCGAGCTGCTGCGCGCCGCCGGCTCGGCGTTCGTCACCCGCCCCACCATGCGGGACCACGTGTACGACGCCGAGACCCTGCGCGCCGCGGGCGCCGCCGTCTTCGGTCACCTGGCGGACGGCGTCCTCACGCCGCACCTCCACGCGACGCTGCCGCTGCGGGAGGCCGCCGAGGCGCACCGGCTCCTGGAGGGCCGGGCGACGACCGGGAAGCTGCTGCTCGCGCTCTGACCAACCTCCACCGACCTGACCGTGTCCGTACGCATCACCACTCCGGGAGCACAGATGGCCGAGCCGGCCTCCCCCCAGCTTCTCTTCGTCGGCGGCGCCGGGAACGCCACCCTCGCCGTCGACGTCGTCGAGACGGCGATCCGCCAGGCCCGCAAGCGCGGCCTGCGCATACACGTCACCAACCAGGAAGCCACCCTCGCCGCCACCCCGGCGATCACGGCCCTCGCCGACGCCGCGTCGGCCGTCGACTTCGAGGCGCCCGGCGCGACCGCCGCGTGGGCGCGCGAGCGGGCCGCGGCCGGCGAGAGCTTCGACGTCGTCTTCGGCGTACGGGAAATGGCGCAGGAGGCGGTCGCCGAGGCCGCGGACGCGCTCGGACGGCCGGGCAACCCGCCGCACGCCGTCCACCGGGTGCGTACGAAGGACGAGGCGCGCGCGGCCCTGGCCGCCGCCGGCTTCCTCCAGCCCGCTTTCCGGGTCTGCGCGGACGAGGCCGAGGCCCGCGCGTTCCTCGACGGGTCCACCGGGCCGTGGGTGGTCAAGCCGCGCGACGCCATGGGCAGCGAGGGCGTCACCCGGATCGACGGCCCGGACGAGCTCGCCGCGGCGCTGGACTTCCTGCCGGAGGACGGCCGGGGCTCCTTCATCGTCGAGGAGTTCGTGGAAGGGCCCGAGTACAGCGCCGAGGGCGTCTTCGTGGACGGCGTGCCGCGCGTCCTCGCCCTCACCTCGAAGGAGCTGCTGCCGCCGCCGAACTTCTTCGAGATCGAGTACGTCATCCCGGCGATCCTCCCGGAGGACACCGCCCGGGAGATCGAGCGCCAGGTCGTCGCCGCTCTCACCGCGCTGGAGCTGCGCTACGGGCAGTTCCACGTCGAGCTGTGGTGGACCGAGCGGGGCGTCGTCCTCGGCGAGGTCCACGTGCGCAACGCGGGCGGCTGGATCCACCGCATGCTGGCGCACGTGATCCCCGGCCTGGAGTGGTTCGGTCTGGTGTTCGACGACGTCCTCGGCAACCCCGTCGACGCGGAGGCCCTCAAGCCGGTGCGCGGCTCCGCCATCCGCTTCCTCACCCCGCCGCCCGGCCGGCTGGTGGCGGTCGAGGGCTGGGACGAGGTGCTGGCCCACCCGAACCTGATCCACGCGGAGCTGGCCCTCGCCCCGGGCGACGTCATCGCGGAGCACCGCTCGGTCGGCAACCGCGTCGGCCACATCGCGGTCGGCGCGGACACCTCGGAGGAGGCGCAGGCGCTGGCCCGGAAGCTGGAGGCGTCCGTACGCTTCATTACGGAGCCGGTGGCGGCCGAGCCGGCGGGCGACACGGCGGAGGCCGTCGCGGAGCCGGCGGAGGCTGCGGCTCCGTAAGGGGGGAGCGGCCCGGCGGTAGGGGGCGGTTTTGACCCCGGCGGGGGCGCACGAGTATTCTTCTGGTTCGTTATGCGTATTGGCTTCGTCGTTCTCACGCGAAGGGGCCCTACGCAGGTTCCCTGGAGCAGTTACCAGTGGCTCGCATACGGGCGGTGTCCCGGCAGTGTGGGCCCCAGCTGCATGATCGCTTCAGGTGTGTCTGGACTCCATCCACTGAAGAAGCGAAGGCTACGAAGTGCGTACGTACAGCCCCAAGCCCGGCGACGTGACTCGCCAGTGGCACATCATCGACGCGCGGGACGTTGTCCTGGGCCGTCTGGCGACCACGGCTGCGAACCTCCTCCGAGGCAAGCACAAGCCCGTGTACGCCCCCCACATGGACATGGGCGACTTCGTCATCATCATCAACGCTGACAAGGTCCACCTGTCCGGCAACAAGAAGACCCAGAAGATGGCCTACCGCCACTCCGGCTACCCGGGTGGTCTGCGCTCCGTCCGTTACGACGAGCTGCTGGACAAGAACCCGGAGAAGGCCGTCGAGAAGGCCATCAAGGGCATGATTCCCAAGAACTCCCTCGGCCGTCAGATGCTCTCGAAGCTGAAGGTCTACGCGGGCGAGAACCACCCGCACGCTGCCCAGCAGCCGGTCCCGTTCGAGATCACCCAGGTCGCGCAGTAGTTCCGGCCACCCCCTAAGAACGAAAGAAATCTGAGGAGCATCGTGGCCGAGACCACTGTTGAGAACCCCATCGAGGGCGAGGAGACCTACGCGGAGGTCACCACCTTCGAGTCCGAGGTCCCCGTCGAGGGTGAGTACACCTCCGAGTCCCTCGCGTCCCGCTTCGGCGAGCCGCAGCCGGCCGCCGGCCTGGGCCGTCGCAAGAACGCCATCGCCCGCGTCCGGATCGTCCCGGGCACCGGCAAGTGGAAGATCAACGGTCGCACCCTCGAGGACTACTTCCCGAACAAGGTGCACCAGCAGGAAGTCAACGAGCCCTTCAAGGTGCTCGAGCTCGACAACCGCTACGACGTCATCGCCCGCATCTCGGGTGGCGG
The DNA here is from genome assembly GCF_044765045.1 of Streptomyces sp. NPDC093546. NCBI lineage: Bacteria > Bacillati > Actinomycetota > Actinomycetes > Kitasatosporales > Streptomycetaceae > Streptomyces > Streptomyces sp. NPDC093546. The sequence goes on from NZ_JBIWJG010000003.1 coordinate 446,508, forward strand.
CGTCTCCGGCCAGGCCGGCGCCCTGCGCCTCGGCGTGGCCCGCGCGCTGAACGAGGCGGACGTGGACAACAACCGCGGCCCGCTGAAGAAGGCCGGCTTCCTGAGCCGCGACGACCGTGCCGTCGAGCGCAAGAAGGCCGGTCTGAAGAAGGCCCGCAAGGCCCCGCAGTACAGCAAGCGTTAATCACGCCTGCTCGGTCTGCTCATTCGTACGCCCCGGCGGCACCTTTTCGTGCTGCCGGGGCGTACGTCTTTACGCTTCACCTTGCTTTTTCGGAGTAACTCGGAGGACAGCTGTGGGACGACTCTTCGGCACGGACGGTGTGCGCGGTGTCGCCAACGCGGACCTGACGGCGGAGCTCGCGCTCGGCCTGTCGGTCGCGGCGGCGCACGTGCTCGCCGAAGCGGGGACGTTTGAAGGACATCGGCCGACCGCCGTGGTCGGTCGGGACCCGCGTGCGTCGGGAGAGTTCCTGGAGGCGGCCGTGGTGGCCGGCCTCGCCAGCGCGGGCGTGGACGTCATGCGGGTCGGCGTGCTGCCGACCCCGGCCGTCGCGTACCTGACCGGTGCGCTCGGCGCCGACCTCGGCGTGATGCTCTCCGCCAGCCACAACGCCATGCCCGACAACGGCATCAAGTTCTTCGCGCGCGGTGGCCACAAGCTGGCCGACGAGCTGGAGGACCGCATCGAGGCCGTGTACGAGCAGCACCGCTCCGGTGAGCCGTGGGACCGCCCGACCGGCGCGGGCGTCGGCCGCGTCGCCGACTACACCGAGGGCTTCGACCAGTACGTGGCCCACCTGCTGTCCGTCCTGCCGAACCGCCTCGACGGGCTGAAGATCGTCCTCGACGAGGCGCACGGCGCCGCGTCCGGCGTCTCCCCGGCGGCGTTCACGCAGGCCGGGGCCGATGTCATCACCATCGGCGCCACGCCGGACGGCCTCAACATCAACGACGGCTGCGGCTCCACGCACCTCGACCTGCTGAAGGCCGCCGTCATCGAGCACGGCGCCGACTTCGGCATCGCGCACGACGGCGACGCCGACCGCTGCCTGGCCGTGGACCACACCGGCGCCGAGGTCGACGGCGACCAGATCCTCGCCGTGCTGGCGCTCGCCATGCGGGAGGCCGGCACGCTGCGCGGCAACACCGTCGTCGCCACCGTCATGTCGAACCTGGGATTCAAGCTCGCCATGGAGCGCGAGGGCCTGCAGCTGGTCCAGACGGCCGTCGGCGACCGCTACGTACTGGAGTCGATGAAGGAGCACGGGTACGCGCTCGGCGGCGAGCAGTCCGGGCACGTCATCGTCCTCGACCACGCCACCACCGGCGACGGCACCCTGACCGGCCTGCTGCTGGCGGCGCGCGTCGCCGCCACCGGGCGGTCGCTCGCCGAGCTGGCCGGGGTCATGGAGCGCCTGCCGCAGGTCCTGATCAATGTGAAGGACGTCGACAAGACGCGCGTGAAGACCTCCGCCGAGCTGGGCACCGCCGTCGCCGAGGCCGAGCGCGCGCTGGGCTCCACCGGGCGCGTCCTGCTGCGTCCCTCGGGCACCGAGCCGCTGGTGCGGGTGATGGTCGAGGCCGCCGACATCGAGCAGGCCCGGACGGTCGCGGGGCAGCTCGCGGACGTGGTGAAGTCCGCGCTCGGCTAGCCAGGTGTGGTGAGGGGCGCTCCGCCGGTACACCGGTGGGGCGCCCCTTCCGCGTGCCCGGCCTCAGGCCCGCTGGGTACGGCGGCGCTCCCGTGTCCAGAAGAACTTCTGCGTCAGCAGCGTCAGCGTCCCGGCGAGCAGGATCGCCAGCAGGTTCAGCAGCAGCTGCTCGACCGAGCCCTTGGTCTGGCCGAAGTCCCCGTAGCCCAGCGCCACCGCCGCGTTCGCCGCCGCCGGGACGGTGGTGACCGAGATGGCCACGCCCACCAGGGCGCCCGACTTGGCCGAGGTGAGCGACAGCGTGCCGGCGGCGCCCGCGAGCAGGCCCACGACGAACGAGAACCAGTCGGGCGCGTAGATGAAGCCGGTGTTGGGGCGCTCGCCGTTCAGCTTGGTCTCGGTGAACAGCCCGAGCGCGTCCATCGCGAGGCTGAAGGCCACCGTCAGCGCCATGGCGACGGCGAATCCCACCACCAGGGCGACCAGCGCCCGCACCGCCAGCTTCGGCCGGCGCCGCACCAGCGCCGTACAGATGCCGGCCAGCGGGCCGAACTCGGGGCCGACGGCCATCGCTCCCACGATGAGGATGGCGTTGTCCAGCACCACACCGCAGGCCGCGATCATGGTGGCGAGGGTCAGGAACGCCACGTAGGTGACGGAGAGCGTGGACTCCTCGTGCGTGGCCTCCTGGAGCTGGTCCCACAGCACGGCGTCCGCGCCCTCGCCCGGCGCGTCCTCCTCCGCCTTCTCGGCGTGCTTCGACAGCGACAGGCCGATGTCCTCGACGGCGATCGAGCCCGTCTTGTCGATGCCGAGCGCGCACAGGTCCGCGATCAGCTCGTCCCCGGCCTCGCGCGCCACGTCGCACAGCACCAGGTCGCCCGCCGGGTCGCGGGCCGCGCCGGGGACGACGGCGAGGTGCGTGGTGCCGACCGTCTTCTCGATGGTGCGCACCACGTCGTCGGTGCGGTCCGTCGGCACGATCAGGCGGAGATGCAGCACGGGTGCGCGTCCCTTTCGGAGCTTGCGGATCTGAGCTTGCGGATCAGAGCTTGCGCAGGGAGAGCCGCTGGACCTTGTGGTCCGGGCCCTTGCGCACGACGAGGGTGGCACGGCCGCGGGTCGGTGCGACGTTCTCGAGGAGGTTCGGCTTGTTGATGGTCCGCCAGGTCGTGCGGGCGTACGCGAGCGCTTCCTCCTCCGACACCTGGGTGTACTTGCGGAAGTACGACGACGGGTTCTGGAAGGCTGTCTCGCGCAGCTTGCGGAAACGATTCAGGTACCAGGACTCGATGTCCTCGGTGCGCGCGTCGACGTACACCGAGAAGTCGAAGTAGTCGGCGAGGGCGACCCGCGTGCGGCCGTCCTTGCCGGGCAGCGCGGGCTGCAGCACGTTGAGGCCCTCGACGATGAGGATGTCGGGGCGCCGGACCGTGAGCCGCTCGCCGGGCACGATGTCGTAGATGAGGTGCGAGTAGACGGGCGCGGTCACCTCGTCCTTGCCCGCCTTGATGTCGGCGACGAAGCGCGTCAGCGCGCGCCGGTCGTACGACTCGGGGAAGCCCTTCCGCGACACCAGGCCCCGCTCCTTGAGCTCCTTCATGGGCAGCAGGAACCCGTCGGTGGTGACCAGCTCGACGCGCGGGTGCTCCGGCCAGCGGGCGAGCAGCGCCTGGAGGAGCCGGGCGACGGTCGACTTGCCGACGGCGACGGAGCCCGCGACCCCTATGACGAAGGGCGTGCCGCGCTGGGAGCCGCGCTCGCCGGCGTCGCCGAGGAAGGTGTTGAGCGCGCCGCGCAGGTTGGCGGTGGCGCCGACGTAGAGGTTGAGCAGCCGCGAGAGCGGCAGGTAGATGTCGCGCACCTCGTCGAGGTCGATGACGTCGCCCAGACCACGCAGCCGCTCGACCTCCGCGGCGGTCAGCGGCAGCGGCGTCTTGTCCCGCAGCGCGCTCCACTCCTCGCGGGTGAGGTCGACGTACGGCGTGGCCTCCGCGCGACGCTGGGCGGAGGCGCTCCGGGGCGCGGTGGCACTTCGGGACGGCGAGGTGATCACCTGGCCATTGTCGGGGCTGGAGGGCCGCTGGGGGGCCTCTGCGGGGGGTGGGGTCGGTCACGCGCGAGCGGGGCACGGCGTCGCGGGGTGCGTGCTTTACGGCGGGTAACAACATGATCAAGAGGCGGTTCCGTTTGTCCGTCGCTAGGACTCCGTGCCCACTTGGTGAAGATTATGTGGCCTTCATTTGCAGGGTCTGTTGTGACATGGTCGCGACGTAAGCGGCAGTGCCGACTCGTGGGAGGGGCGAGCACACCGGCACTGCGCTGTGCCGGGGTGGGCCTGCTGTCATGCCCATGGCTGGGCTGCCGGACGATCGCGAGATTGCAGGGCAGACCATGTCACTGTTCCGAGACGTCGGCAGACGCCGGCGTCGCCTCCGGTCCACACTGGCCGGGGCCATCAGCGCGACGGCGCTGACGACCGCGTCCGCGGTCCTGCTGGGACTGATCCAGGCCGTGCCCGCCGCGGCCGAGACGGTGCCCGAGGAGGACACGGGGTACGAGCGCAACACCATCGGCCAGCAGCGGCGGCTCGACCGCTGTCTGGCCGGAGTCGCGCTGCACGTCGGCGGCCCCCAGATGAAGGCCAAGGCCATCGAGGGCCTGACCGGCACCGATCAGCAGCTCCGCGACGTCGTCGGGAACATCGGCTGGATCGGCTACGGCCCCCTCGGTCAGGCCAAGGACGCCGACGAGGAGGCGGGCAGCGCCTACATCGACGCGGCCACGGCCCGCACCAACGGCCTCAACGCCGCCAACAAGCCCTATGTCGATTCGGCCTGGGCCGACGACGGCATGGAGCTGCACGCGCCGGAGTTCGGCGAGGACGTCGGCCACTTCACCAGCGTCACGCAGAGGGAACTCGCCTGGCGCCTCGGCTGGGACGGCCACAGCAACCCCAGCCCCGAGGCCGTCGCCCGCGCCAAGGCGATCACCGAGGAGAACCGCGGCAAGGACGACTGGCACGACGCCGCCGCGCACTCCATGCTGATGGACAGCGAGGTCAACAACACCCGCTACTCGGGCGGTACGACCTCCAGCGACATCGCGTCCTACCTGCGGCGCGGCGGCTTCGCGGTCGAGGCGCCGGCCAAGGACTCCGCCGCGTACCGCGTCGAGGTCGAGGACCTGAAGCAGGCCTGGGCCGCCTGTGACCACCAGAACCCGGTCGACCCGCGGCGCAAGCTCAACGAGCCGGTCATGGCCGCGATGGTCGAGTGGGAGCTGGAGTACGCCGGACAGGCCGCGCAGCGCGCCACGATCATCCAGGCGGAGGCCGACGCCTACGCCGCGACGCGGGCCGCCGCCGACAACATGGTCGAGGCCATCGGCCAGGCCTGGCTCGTCGAGCAGATCCTGACCTGGCAGAAGTACTGGCAGGACCACCTCGCCCAGGATCCCGACACCATCTTCGAGAAGCCCGACCAGGCGATGTACGACCAGGCCGCGGCCGACCTCGCCCGCTACCGCTCCAACGTGGCGGCCCTGGTCACCTCGGCGAGGGGGCACGCCGCCTCGGCCGCCACCGCGGCCCAGAAGGCCGCGACCGCCCAGCAGGAAGCCTGGGCCGTCGCGGACACCACCCACGTGCCGCGCGGCCGCGGTCTGATGTACGCGCAGCAGTCGGTCCAGGTCGCCCGCGCCTCCAGCGCCGCCGCGGCGGCCGCGGCCAAGGCCACCGAAACCGCGCTCGGTGCCGCCAACGCGACCATCGCCGACGCGGACGCGCTGCTCGCCAAGGCGCAGACCCAGTCGCACGCGATCAGCACGGAGTTCCGCCGCGTCGCCGCGGAGGAGGCCGCCGCTCAGGCGAAGGCCGCCGCCGACAGCGCCGAGGCCAACGCCACGGCCGCCGCCGCGAGCGCGACCACGGCCAAGAACGCGCAGACCACGGCCGAACAGAAGCGCGACAAGGCCAAGACCGCCGCCGCCACCGCCGCCGCCGAGCGCGCCAAGGCCCAGGCGGAGCAGGCCACCGCCGTCGCCTCCCGGGCCAAGGCCGCCGCCGAGCGCGCCAAGGCGCAGGAAGCCGAGCAGCGGGCCGCCACTCAGCAGACGGCGGCCAAGAGCGCCGACACGGCCGCGAAGACCGCGACCACGGACGCGACGGCCAAGCGCAAGGTCGCCGACGAGAAGGCGAAGGCCGCGCAGACCGCGCGCGAGAAGGCGATCGCCGCCCTCCAGGCGCGGCAGGCCACAGCGGCCCGCGCCGCCGCCCTCGAAGCCGCGGCCGCCGCCGCCGAGGGCACCGCAGCCGCCGCCGAGACCCGCGCGGCGGCCACCACCGCCCGTACGGCCGCGAACCAGGCCGCCGAGGCCGCGACCGCCGCCCAGACGGCCGCGGACGAGGCCACCACGGCCGCCGTCGCCGCCCGCGCCGCCGCCACCACGGCGGAGGGCGCCGCCGAGCGCGCCGAGGCCAACGCGAGCAGCGCGTGGTCGGCGTACCACACTTCCCTCAGCGCCGCCTCCGCCGCGCACGCCGCCGCGGCCACCGCCCTGGACGCGTCGCAGGACGCCGCGACCCGCGCGGACCTCGCCGCCACGGCATCGGCGAACGCCACCGAGCTCGCCAAGAAGGCCCAGCAGGAGGCCGTCGCCGCCGGGACCGGCGCCGCGGAGGCGGTGAAGTCGGCCGCGACCGTGGTCGGCCGCGCCTACGCCGCCGGCCAGGCCGCGCTCGCCGCCCGTGACAGCGCCAAGGAGGCGGTCGCCGCCGCCGGTGAGGCCGTCGTCGTCGGCAGCGCGTACCAGGAGAAGGACAGCGCCGCCGCGTTCGCCGTGCTCGTCGGCCAGTCGTCGAAGACGATCGCCGAGCAGCAGGCCGCCGCCGCCGAGGCCAAGGCCGTCGAGGCGGCCGCCGCCGCCGAGGCAGCACAGCAGGCCGCCGCCCAGGCCACCGGCGACGCGAAGCTCGCCGCCGAGGCCGCCGCCCGCGCCGCCGCGGACTCGGTCCGCGCCGTCGAGGCCGTGACCCGCGCCCAGGCGTCCGCGGCCGAGGCCGCCGGCGCCCAGCAGGGCGCCAAGGCCGCCGCCGACACCGCCGCGGACCACGCCCAGCAGGCCGGGAACGACGCCGCCAGCGCCCGCCTCGTCGCGGACGAGACGAACAGCGTCGCCCTCGAGGCGGACCGCGAGGCCACCGACGCCGAGCGGCACGCCGCCGAGGCGAACGAGAAGGCCGGCCGGGCCGGCGAAGCGGCCAAGGACGCGGCCGGGAAGGCGTCCACGGCCGAACAGGAGGCCAAGACCGCCGAGACGAACGCGGGCGACGCACAGGGCCACAGCACCGCCGCCGAGGAGGCCGCGAAGAAGGCCGAGCAGGAGCAGCGCGAGAAGAACGAGGCCGCGCACAAGACAGCGCTCGCCGAGGGCACCACGCCCATCAAGGGCGGCGCGAACAACTGGCCGGTGCTGGGTGAGCGCGAGGAGAAGATCCTCCTCGACGCCTGCGGCCAGACCTGCGTCGACGACTACCGCAAGGGCCTCGCGGCCGTCTCCGTGAACGTCGTCGAGTGGGCCGGCGCCAACGGCGGCCAGATCCTCTTCGAGCAGCTCGACCCCGCCAAGGTCAAGCAGTGCCTGGCCGCGTCGGACGTCGAGGAGTGCCTCTGGGCGCTCGTCGACATCCCTTCGTCCGCCGTGATCGTGGGCCGTATGCCCGCGCTCGCCCAGGCGATCGAGAAGGTCTCCACCGGCATGCGGCAGATCTTCGTCGACGCCGACAACGCCCTGCGCCGGCTCAACGAGCTGACCGCCGTCATCCGTGACGTCCGCAGCACCCCGCGCCTGGAGCGCTGCGTCGCGGGTGTCGCCCTGCACGCGGGCGGCGCGAAGATGAAGGCCAAGGCCATCGAGGGCCTGGGCGGCACCAACGACCAGCTGCACGCCGTCGTCGGTGACATGGGCTGGATCGGGTTCATGCCCCTGGGGCAGGCCAGCGACCAGGACCGCGAGGCGGGTTACGCCTACGTGGACGCCGTCGCGGCGCGCAAGGCCCTCCTGGAGGACGCCAACCGCCCGTACGCGATGAGCTCGTTCGACGACGGGATCACGCTGCACGCACCGGAGTTCGGCGCCGACGTCCTCGGCTTCACCCTCTCCACGCAGGCGAAGCTGGCCTCCCGCCTCGGCTGGGACGCCCACACCAACGCCAGCCCGGAGGCGATCGCCAAGGCCCGCCAGATCACCGAGCAGAACCGGGGCAAGGACGCCTGGCACGATTTCGCGGCGGACTCCATGCTGCGGGACTGGAACCTGAACCAGACCCGGTTCGCCGGCGGCACCACCTCCGCGGACATCGCCACCTATCTGCGGCACGGCGGCTTCCCCGCCGGGAAGGTCACCGAGGGCTCGGCGGCGTTCCGCATCGAGGTCGAGAACCTCAAGCAGGCCTGGGCCTCCTGCAACCACCAGGACCCGGTCGACCCGCGCAACGCCCTGAGCGAGGCCGTCTCCCAGGCCTCCGCCGAATGGGAGGCGGAGTACGCCGGCCAGGCCGCCCCGCGCGCGGTCATCATGCAGGCGGAGGCCGACGCCGCCGCCGCGACCCGCTCCGCCGCGGACACCATGGTCGAGGCCATCGGCCAGGCGTGGCTCGCCGACCAGATCCTGCGCTGGCAGAAGTACTGGCACGACCAGCTCAAGAACGACCCGGGCAGCATCTTCAAGCCGAAGCAGGCCCTCTTCGACCGGGCCAACACGGACTTGGCGAAGGCCCGAGGCAAGGTCCAGGCCCTGCTCACCACCGCCAAGTCGCAGGCCGGTCTGGCCAACGCCGCCGCCCAGCGTGCGGTCACGGCCCAGCAGGAGGCCTGGGCCATCGCGGACGCGGCCGGCGTGCCGCGCGGCCGTGGCCTGATGTACGCCCAGCAGTCGGTCCAGGTCGCCCGCGCCTCGGGCGCGGCCGCCACGGCCGCCGCGAAGGCGACCGAGACGGCGCTGAACGCGACGAACGCCACGGTCGCGACGTCCCAGACCCTGCTGGCCCTGGCGCAGACCCAGGCGCACGCGCTGAACACCGAGTTCCGCAGGATCGCCGCACAGGAGGCCGCCGCCCAGGCGAAGGCCGCGGCGGACAGCGCCGACAAGCAAGCGGCCGAGGCCGAGGCGAACCTGAAGATCGCCCAGCAGGCCCGGACCACCGCGGAGAAGGAGGAGCAGGAGGCCAAGGCGGCCGCGGCCACGGCGCAGAACCAGCGGGCCGTCGCCGAGCTGGAGCGCGCCAAGGCCGCCGCAGCTCGATCGACCGCCGAGTCCGAGCGCAACAAGGCGGGGGCTGCCGAGGGCCGGGCCCAGACCGAACGGACCCGGGCCGGTAACGCGCTGAACGACGCCACCACGGCGGGCGGCACGGCGGCCTCGAAGAGGGCCGTGGCCGAGCGGGCCGAGCTGGACGCCGCGGACGCGCGGGACCGAGCCGTCGAGGCCGAGAAGCACCAGCGCGCCACCGACTCCAGGGCCGCGGCCCTGGAAGCGGCAGCGGCAGCGGCCGAGGGCACAGAAGCCGCCGGGGAGACCCGTGCGGCCGCGACCGAGGCCCGTACGGCGGCGAACGAGGCGGCGGCCGCCGCCACGGCGGCCCGTACGGCGGCGAACGAGGCGTCCCAGGCGGCCATCAACGCGCGAGCGGCGGCCACCGAGGCGAAGGTCGCCGCTGCCAACTCCCAGAAGGCCGCGGACAACGCCTGGTCCGCGTACTACACCGCCCAGGGGTCGGCGGCTGCGGCCCACTCGGCTGCGGCCGTCGCCATCGACGCCTCCGAGGCAGCGGCGCTGAACGCGAAGCAGGCCGAGGAGGACTCCAAGAGGGCGTCCGCCGCGGCGGCCGTCGCGAAGCAGGAGGCGGCCGCGGCCCAGAGCGAGGCGGTCAAGACCGCCCAGTGGGCGGCCAAGACGGCCGGCTACGCCTACGCCACCGCCCAGGCGGCGAGCGCGGCACGTGACACCGCGACCCAGGTCGTCAAGCCGGCACAGGAAGCCATCGCCATCGGAACTCCTTACCAGGAGACCGACGCGTCGGCGGCCTTCGCCGTGCTCACCGGCCAGGGCGCGCTGACCCTGTCGCAGCAGCAGGCGGCGGCGGCCGAGGCCAAGGCGGCCCAAGCGGCCGCGTACTCGGCCGAGGCCCAGCGCCTCGCCGAGCAGGCGGCGGCCGATGCCAAGCTGGCGGCTGAGGCGGCCGCGGCGGCGGCCAAGGACGCGGAGCGCGCGGCACGCGCCGTGCAGCGCGCCCAGGCCGCCGCGGCGGCGGCGGAGGAGGCGGCCAAGGCCGCGCAGGCCGCGGCCAAGCGGGCCGACGGCTACGCCATGCAGGCGGGTACGGACGCCGTCTACGCGTCGTTCGCCGCCAACGAGGCGTCCACCGACGCGGCCGCGGCCGACCGGGAGGCCACCGAGGCGGAGCGGGACGCGGCGAGCGCCCGTACCGCGGCCGACGACGCCCAGACCGACGCCAACGCGGCCGACCGCATTGCGACGGTGTCGGAGAACGACGCCGTCCGCGCGGAGTCCGCGGCGGCCAACGCGCGGGAGTCCGCCACCCAGGCGGACTCCGCGGCCACCCGCGCCGAGGAGGAGGAGCGCAAGCGCCTGGAGGAAGAGCGCAAGCGGGCGATGGAGTCGGGTGACAAGGGCGTTCTCTTCGATCCCGGTATCCCGCTGACCGCCGAGGAGCAGGCCATCCTCCTGGAGGCGTGCGGCCAGCGGTGCGTCGACGACTACAAGGCCGCGTACGCCGCGGTGTCGCAGACCGTCGTCGACTGGATCAAGGCCAACGGCGCCGACGTGCTCCTGGAGCTCATCGGGGTCAACGACCTGAAGCGCTGCTTCGGCGAGGGCGACGTAGAGAGCTGCCTGTGGAGCCTGGTCAACGTCGCCAGCCTGGTCGTGGTCGTGGGCAAGCTGCCCGCGGTGGCCAAGGCGATCGCGACCGTGGTCTCGGGCGTCTCGAAGTTCTTCTCGCGGGCCGAATGGGGCAAGAAGACCATCGACCGGCTCCGGCAGGTCATCGAGAACTTCAAGAAGGAGCCGGAGCCCAAGCCGGACCGCTCACCGGACTGCCTCACCGTCCCGGGCACCAGGTCCTCGGGCACGTCCGGCCTGTCCACGATGGGCTTCTCCTCCGCGACCTCGGCCGGCGATCCGCTCGATTGCGACGAGATCGAGGTCCTCGACGGGTACATGGGGCGCAAGCGCCTCGGCTCCGACATGAGGTACCACCTGAAGGAGGGTGACACCGAGATCCAGATCGACGACCCGAACGACCTCTCCAACACGATCACCGACATCGATCTCGTGCGGGGCGGCGTGCTCTGGGAGAACAAGACCGTGACCGCGCGGAAGCTGACGCAGGAACAGCTGCAGAAGTGGGTGGACAAGCACGTCGGGAAGAAGATCAAGGGCTACAAGACGGCTCGCCCCCTGCTCGCGGGCTACGAGGACGCGCCCATCGGAATCCGGTTCGAGGACCCGGCGATCCTGCAGATCAATCCGGGTCTGAAAGACCTTGTCGCCCAGCGCATGCAGGAACTCAAAGCGATCCATCCGGACGTGGACATCCGCCTAGACTGGCCGTCATGAGCTATACCTTCGACATCGGTGATGACACGATCTGGGGCCCGGCCAATTCCGTCGCGCGCATCTTCCTGGGAACGGTGAAGACGCTTTCGGAGGAATACCGTGTCCCGTCCGGAGTCGGGGACGACCTCATGGGAATGGTCGAAATCGATCCCGGGGAGTTCGCCGCTTTCGTGCAGCGGGTTCTCGCCGAACGGGCGCAGAGCCTGCACATGTACAAGAGCATGATGCTGGACGGGATCCTTCCCATCCTCATCGCCATGGCGGACCGAGGAAATCTGGGAATCACCGCCCGTACGCCGGAGGAGAGCGGTTACCTCGAAGAGGTCAGGGCGCGGAAGCTGCCCATGCTCGCACCGTCGGACTAGCGGAAGCGAAGGAAAGCGCCCGGCCGGGTCTCCCGGCCGGGCGCTTTCACGTGGGTGGCGCAAGGGGTTCAGCCCAGCTGGTCCAGCTGCGCCTTGACGACCGCCTCCGGGATCGCACTGTTCTTCGGGGTCAGCATGTTGACACCGTAGAAGACTGCGACCACGCCGTCCTTGCGGACCACGGTGTACGTCATGGGGACGCTCTGCTTGGCGACGGTGCTGGTGATGCGGTACCCGAGGGACTCGTCACCCAGGGAGGGGGCCTTCACCGGCTCGACCGCCGTGTAGGTCAGGCCCAGGGTCTTGAAGCCGCTTGGGCACTTCTCGAGCGAGGTCCGCAGGTCCGTCATGACCCGCTGGGCGTTCTTCTCCGAGTGGGAAGCGAGCCACATGGAGCCGATGGTGGCGTTCTTCGCCTCGGTGGGTTCGAGGGAGCGGTGTTCCACGCTCACCGCCGGTATGTGGGTGAATCCTCCGGCGACACTCGCGAGGGGCTGGCACTCGGCCTTGTCGGCCTTCATGTCCCGGCCTGCTTCCACCTCGGCCTTGGCGACCTTCTTGACTTCGAAACCGTTCTTCTTTCCGGAGAGCGTCGCTTTTTCGAGGGTCTGCGGATCCACGGCGCCGATGCGCTTGGCCTCGGCGGCCGCCTTTTCGTCCGCTCCCCCGCCCGTCGTGCTTGTCGCGCTTGCTTTCGGCTTCGGCTTCTTATCGCCGGACTCGGCTGATTCTCCGCTGCACGCGGACACCGCGAGCAGGGCCGGCAATACGGCGGCGATCGGGAGGACCCTGCGCAGTCTCATGTTTTTCTTTCCTGGCGTCTCTCGCGGCTGAAGAATGAGCGAAATGATCTTACCGGCGGTAGGGGGCCTTCATTATTACGTTTTGATGTCGGCGGACGCCGGGAATGTCAGTGGCGTGCGTCACAGTTGTGGGAAGGGTGGGCGTCGGCCGGCCGCCGTCCGCCCGCGTCAGCGCGACGACCCCGATCCGAGGGGAAACCCATGACGTACGCGTACGCGATCCAGGCCGAGGGCCTGGCCAAACGCTTCAAGGAGACCCGGGCGCTGGACGGCGTGGACCTCGCCGCGCGGACCGGGACGGTGCTGGGGCTGCTCGGGCCCAACGGTGCCGGGAAGACCACCGCCGTCCGCATCTTCGCCACGCTGCTCCAGCCCGACGCGGGCCGGGCGACCGTGGCCGGGCACGACGTGGTGCGGGAGGCGGGCCTCGTGCGGTCCATGGTGGGCCTGACCGGGCAGTACGCGGCGGTCGACGAGAACCTCACGGGCACGGAGAACCTGCTGCTCATCGGGCGGCTGCTGGGCATACCGCGGCGCGAGGCCCGGGCGCGGGCGGCGGAGCTGCTGGAGCGGTTCCACCTCACCGACGCGGCCGGGCGCGCCGTGAAGACGTACTCCGGCGGCATGCGGCGTCGGCTGGACCTGGCGGCGAGCCTGGTCGGGCGGCCGCGGATCCTGTTCCTCGACGAGCCGACGACCGGGCTCGACCCGCGCAGCCGCGGCGAGCTGTGGGACATGGTGCGCGGCCTGGTCGCCGACGGCGTGACGGCCCTGCTCACCACGCAGTACCTGAACGAGGCGGACATGCTCGCCGACGACATCGTGGTGATCGACAGGGGCCGGGTGATCGCCGAGGGCACCCCCGACGAGCTGAAGTCCCAGGTGGGCGGCCAGGTACTCCAGCTGCGGCCGGTGCGGGAGGCGGACCTCGCCGCGGCGCACGCCCTGGTGGAGCAGGCCGCCGGGGCGCAGACCCAGATCGAGGGCGATGTGATCACCGCACCGGTCAACGACCCGGAGCTCATGCCCGCCGTCGTACGGCGGCTGGACGGGGCGGGCATCGCGGTCGGCGAGCTGACGCTGCGCCGCTCCTCCCTGGACGAGGTGTTCCTCGCGCTGACCGGCCACCGCGCCGAGCCGGAGCCCGGCAAGGAGCCCGGCGAGGAGGGCGAGCGGCCGCCGGAGCCCGACGACAGCGACATCGACAAGGTGGTGAGCTCGGCATGACCGCGACCACCGCCACCACGGTGACCGCCCCGGTGACGGCGAGCGGCCGCGTGCGGCCCGGGGCCGCCGTGCGCCAGACCGCCACCATGGCGTGGCGGAGCCTGGTGGCCGTCAAGCACAACCCGCTGGAGCTGGTGGACTACAGCATCACGCCCATCATGTTCGTGTTCCTCTTCACGTACGTGATGGGCGGCCAGATGGCCGGCTCGCCGGACGCGTACCTGCGCTACGCGCTGCCGGGGATCATCGTCCAGAACACGCTGTTCATGACGATCTACACCGCGATGGCGCTCAACACCGACCTCACCAAGGGCGTCTTCGACCGGCTGCGGAGCCTGCCGATCGCCCGCTCCGCGCCGCTGATCGGCCGGATCGCCGCCGACCTGGCCAAGCACCTGTGGGCGGTGCTGCTGATGATCGCCCTCGGCCTCGCGCTCGGCTTCCGGCTCACCGGCGGGCTCGGCGGCTTCCTCGTGGGGGTGGCGCTGGTGATCGCCTTCGCGGCGGCCGTGTCGTGGTGCGCGGTGCTCATCGGGATGCTGGCGGGCGACGCGGAGAAGGTGCAGGCCTTCGGCTTCACGCTCATCTTCCCGATCACCTTCACCAGCAGCGCCTTCGTCCGCGTCGACACCATGCCCGGCTGGCTCCAGGCCTGGGTGGACATCAACCCCGTGACCCATCTGTCGGACGCCTTCCGCGGGCTGCTGCTGGGTGGCGAGGTGGGGCGGCCGGTGCTGTGGTCGCTGGTCTGGGCGGCGGGCATCGCCCTGGTCTTCTATCCGCTGGCCATGCGGGCGTACCGGGCGAAAGCGTGACGCGTGCGGGTCTACTGCCCGGCGCGGGCGGCCTCCCCTAGGCTGCCGACATGTGCGGAATCGTGGGTTACGTCGGCGGGCAGTCGGCGCTCGATGTGGTGATCGCGGGCCTCAAGCGCCTGGAGTACCGGGGCTACGACTCGGCCGGTGTCGCGGTGCTCGCGGACGGCGGGATGGCCGCCGCGAAGAAGGCGGGCAAGCTCGTCAACCTGGAGAAGGAGCTGGGCTCCCGGCCCCTGCCCACCGGGGCGACGGGCATCGGGCACACCCGGTGGGCCACGCACGGCGCCCCCACCGACGCCAACGCCCACCCCCACCTCGACAACGCCGGGCGCGTGGCCGTCGTCCACAACGGCATCATCGAGAACTTCGCCGCCCTCCGCGCCGAGCTCGCCGAGCGGGGCCACGCGCTGGAGTCGGAGACCGACACCGAGACCGTCGCGCACCTGCTGGCCGAGACGTTCTCGTCCTGCGGCGACCTCGCCGAGGCGATGCGGCTGGTGTGCCGCCGCCTCGAGGGCGCCTTCACGCTGGTCGCGGTGCACGCCGACGAGCCGGACGTGGTCGTCGGCGCGCGGCGCAACTCCCCGCTGGTGGTGGGCGTCGGCGAGGGCGAGGCGTTCCTCGCCTCGGACGTCGCCGCCTTCATCGAGCACACCCGCTCCGCGATCGAGCTCGGCCAGGACCAGGTGGTCGAGGTGCGCCGGGACGCCGTGACGGTGACCGACTTCGACGGGGCACCGGCCGAGGTGCGGGCGTACCACGTCGACTGGGACGCCTCGGCGGCCGAGAAGGGCGGCTACGCCTCCTTCATGCTCAAGGAGATCGCCGAGCAGCCGAAGGCGGTCGCCGACACCCTGCTGGGCCGGATCGACGAGGGCGGCTTCCTGACGCTGGACGAGCTCCGCATCCCGGACGAGGTGCTGCGCGAGGCGCGCAAGGTCGTCATCGTGGCCTGCGGCACCGCCTTCCACGCGGCGCTGATCGCCAAGTACGCCATCGAGCACTGGACCCGCGTCCCGTGCGAGGTGGAGCTGGCGAGCGAGTTCCGCTACCGGGACCCGATCCTCGACGCGCAGTCGCTGGTGGTGGCCATCTCCCAGTCCGGCGAGACCATGGACACCCTCATGGCGCTGCGCCACGCCCGCGAGCAGGGCGCGAAGGTGCTGGCGATCTCCAACACCAACGGCGCGACCATCCCGCGCGAGTCCGACGCCGTGCTGTACACGCACGCCGGGCCCGAGGTGGCGGTCGCCTCCACCAAGGCGTTCCTCACCCAGCTCGTGGCCGTCTACCTGCTGGCGCTCTACCTGGGGCAGGTACGCGGCACCACGTGGGGCGACGAGATCCGGGCCGTGGTCCGCGACCTGGCGAGGATCGGCGAGGACGTCGAGCGGGTCCTGGAGACCATGGAGCCGGTGCGCGAGCTGGCGCGCTCGCTCGCCGACGCGAACACCGTGCTGTTCCTCGGCCGGCACGTTGGCTTCCCGGTGGCGCTCGAAGGCGCGCTGAAGCTGAAGGAACTCGCGTACATGCACGCGGAGGGGTTCGCGGCGGGCGAGCTCAAGCACGGGCCCATCGCGCTGATCGAGAAGGGCCTGCCGGTGGTCGTCGTGGTGCCGTCGCCGCGCGGCCGCTCCGTCCTCCACGACAAGATCGTGTCGAACATCCAGGAGATCCGGGCGCGCGGGGCGCGGACCATCGTGATCGCGGAGGAGGGGGACGAGGCGGTCGTGCCGTACGCGGACCACCTGATCCGCGTCCCGGTGACGCCGGTCCTGCTCCAGCCGATGGTGTCGACGGTGCCGCTCCAGGTCTTCGCCTGCGAGCTGGCGACCGTCCGCGGCAACGACGTCGACCAACCGCGTAACCTCGCCAAGTCCGTGACGGTGGAGTGAGCAGGGAGAGCAATGATCATCGGGGTGGGGATCGACGTCGCGGAGATCGACCGGTTCGCGGCGGCGATGGAACGGACACCGCACCTGGCGGACCGGCTCTTCCTGGAGCGCGAACTGCTCCTGCCGAGCGGCGAGCGGCGGGGCATGGCCTCGCTCGCCGCCCGCTTCGCGGCCAAGGAGGCGATCGCGAAGGCGCTCGGCGCGCCCGGCGGACTGCTGTGGACCGACGCCGAGGTGTACGTCGAGGACAGCGGCCGGCCGCGCCTGCGGGTACGCGGCACGGTCGCGGCCCGCGCGGCCGAGCTGGGCGTACGGCACTGGCACGTGTCGCTCAGCCACGACGCGGGGGTGGCGTCGGCCGTGGTGATCGCGGAGGGTTGACCGCTGAAGTCCACGAGCCGTCGCTGAGGGGTGATCGGATGCGTACCGCTTACCGGGTGGAGACCGTACGGGCCGCCGAGGCCGAGCTGATGGCGCGGCTGCCGCCCGGCGCCCTGATGCAGCGCGCCGCGGCCGGACTGGCGGCCGCCTGCGCCGGGCTGCTGGGCCGGGTCTACGGCGCGCGCGTGGTGCTGCTCGTCGGCAGCGGCGACAACGGCGGCGACGCGCTGTACGCGGGCGCCCGCCTGGCCCGGCGCGGGGCCGGGGTGTCCGCGGTGCTGCTGGGCTCCCGCGCCCACGAGGGCGGGCTGGCCGCGCTGCGCGGCGCGGGCGGGCACGTCGCCGAGGACCCGTACGCGGTCCTCGCCCGCGCCGACCTCGTCCTCGACGGCATCACCGGCATCGGCGGGCGCGGCGGGCTGCGGCCGGACGCGGTACCCGTGGTGCGCGCGGCGCGCGACGCGGGCGCGGCCGTCGTCGCCGTGGACCTGCCCAGCGGAGTGGACGCCGACACCGGCGAGGTCGCGGGCGAGGCGGTGCGCGCGGACGCGACCGTGACCTTCGGGGCGTACAAGCCCGGGCTGCTGATCGACCCGGCGCGCGCGTACGCGGGCGCCGTACGGCTCGTCGGCATCGGGCTCCGCCTGCCGGACGAGCCCGAGCTGGAGGCCCTCCAGCACGCCGACGTGGCCCGGCTGCTGCCGGTCCCGTCCGGCGAGAGCGACAAGTACCGGCGCGGCGTCGTCGGCGTGGTCGCCGGCTCCGCCCGCTACCCCGGCGCGGCGGTGCTCGCGGTCTCCGGCGCGCTGCGCGGCGGGGCCGGGGCCGTGCGGTACGTCGGCCCGGCCGGCGACGCCGTCATCGCGCGTCACCCGGAGACGCTCGTCCACTCCGGGCCCCCGGCCAAGGCGGGCCGCGTCCAGGCGTGGGTCATCGGCCCGGGCCTCGGCGACACGCCCGGCGTCGACGACGTGCTCGCCTCGGACGTGCCGGTCCTGGTCGACGCCGACGGCCTGCGGCACCTCGACCCTGCGGCCGTCCGCGCCCGCCCCGCGCCCACCGTCCTGACCCCGCACGCGGGCGAGGCCGCCGCGCTGCTGGGCGTGGCCCGCGAGGACGTCGAGGCCCGGCGGCTGGACGCGGTCCGGGAGCTCGCGGGCCGGTACGGCGCGACCGTGCTGCTCAAGGGCTCGACGACGCTGGTCGCCGCCCCGGAGGGGCCGGTCCGCGTCAACCCCACGGGTACGGCGTGGCTCGCCACCGCGGGCAGCGGCGACGTCCTGTCGGGCCTCGCGGGCTCCCTGCTCGCGGCCGGCCTCGCGGCCCGGGACGCCGCGTCGGCGGCCGCGTACCTCCACGGCCTGGCGGCCCGCCACGCCGCGCGGGACGCCCCGATCGCGGCGTACGACGTGGCGGAGGCGCTCCCGGCCGCGTGGCGGGGGGTTTCCCCGGACACCGGGCCCGCGCGGGCGTGACGGGTATGACATGAGCGCGCGGCAAGGGCGACGGGCGCACCTGAGAGACTGGGCGCGATGAGTGAGACACCGCAGACCCTTCGCGCCCGCGCCGAGATCGATCTCGGGGCGTTGCGCGCCAATGTGCGTGCCCTGCGGGGGCGCGTGGGGACGGACGTCCAGGTCATGGGCGTCGTGAAGGCCGACGCGTACGGGCACGGGGCCGTGCCCTGTGCCCGGGCGGCGCTGGAGGCGGGAGCCACCTGGCTCGGGACCGCCACGCCGCACGAGGCGCTCGCGCTGCGGGCGGCCGGGATCGACGCGCCCGTCCTGTGCTGGCTGTGGACGCCCGGCGGCCCCTGGGACGAGGCCATCCGGGCCGACGTGGACGTGGCCGTGAGCGGGATGTGGGCCCTGGACGAGGTCATCGAGGCGGCGCGCCGGACCGCACAGCCGGCGCGCGTGCAGCTCAAGGCCGACACGGGCCTCGGCCGCAACGGCTGCCAGCCCGCCGACTGGCCCCGGCTCGTCGGCGAGGCGCTGAAGGCCGAGGCCGACGGCCTGCTCCGGGTCACCGGCATCTGGTCGCACTTCGCGTGCGCCGACGAGCCCGGCCACCCCTCCATCGCCGCCCAGCTGGACGCGTTCCACACCATGCTGGAGTACGCGGAGAAGGCGGGCGTCCGGCCCGAGGTGCGGCACCTGGCCAACTCGCCGGCCACCCTCACCCTGCCCGATACCCACTTCGACCTCGTACGGACCGGCATCGCCATGTACGGCGTCTCGCCGATCCCCGAGGTCGGCGCACCCGCCGACTTCGGGCTGCGGCCCGTGATGCGGCTGCTCGCCAACCTCGCGCTGGTCAAGTCCGTACCGCCCGGGCACGGTGTCAGCTACGGACACCACTACGTCACCGACCGCCCGACCACCCTCGGCCTCATCCCCGTCGGGTACGCCGACGGCATCCCGCGCCACGCGTCCGGCCGCGGCCCCGTGCTGGTCGGGGACCGGGTGCGGACGGTGGCCGGCCGGGTCGCGATGGACCAGTTCGTGGTGGACCTGGAGGGCGACGCCGTCGAGCCGGGCGCGCAGGCCGTGCTGTTCGGCCCCGGCGACCGGGGCGAGCCGACCGCCGAGGACTGGGCACGGGCGGCGGACACGATCGCGTACGAGATCGTGACCCGGATCGGATCGCGGGTACCACGCGTCTATACGAACGTGACCACCTGACGACCGGACACCCCCCTCGTTCCCCACGATCCCGCGAGGAGCAGCCGCGTGAGTGAGACCAGTGCCGTGGAGGCCGCGGCCGCCGGCAATTGGCGACGCGCCGGTTTCGCCGGCGCGGCGATAGGAGTGGTCGCGGCCGGTGCGGCCGCCGGTGTCGCCATAGAGCGCCTCACCGTCGGCCGCGGCATGCGCAGGAAGGCCCGCCTCGCGCTGGACGCGGCGGGCCCGTACGGCGCGCTGCGCGGCACCCCCGGCAAGGCGACGGCGGACGACGGCACGGAGCTGTACTACGAGGTCGACGAGGTGGCCGACCCCGACGAGATGGACGCGGGGGGCGGCGTCCCGCGCCGGCGCCGCCTCTTCGGCTCCAAGGCCCCCGCGCCCGTCACGGTCGTATTCAGCCACGGCTACTGCCTCAACCAGGACTCCTGGCACTTCCAGCGCGCGGCCCTGCGCGGCCTGGTGCG
This sequence comes from Streptomyces sp. NPDC093546, assembly GCF_044765045.1. Lineage (NCBI taxonomy): Bacteria > Bacillati > Actinomycetota > Actinomycetes > Kitasatosporales > Streptomycetaceae > Streptomyces > Streptomyces sp. NPDC093546. The sequence continues at coordinate 466,442 of NZ_JBIWJG010000003.1, forward strand.
CACCGTCCACTGGGACCAGCGCAGCCACGGCCGCTCCGGGCGCGGTGTCGCCCAGCGGCGCGGCCCGGACGCCGTGCCGGTCTCCATCGACCAGCTCGGCCGCGACCTGAAGGCCGTCATCGACGCGGCCGCGCCCGAGGGGCCGCTCGTGCTGGTCGGGCACTCCATGGGCGGCATGACGGTGATGGCGCTGGCCGACCAGTACCCCGAGCTGATCCGCGAGCGGGTCGTCGGCGTCGCCTTCGTCGGTACGTCGTGCGGCCGGCTCGGCGAGGTGAACTACGGCCTCCCGGTGGCGGGCGTCAACGCCGTACGCCGCGTGCTGCCGGGCGTGCTGCGGGCGCTCGGCTCGCAGGCGGAGCTGGTGGAGCGGGCCCGCGGGGCGACCGCGGACCTCTTCGCGGGGCTCATCAAGCGCTACTCGTTCTCGTCGCGGGACGTGGACCCGGCCGTCGCGCGGTTCGCGGAGCGGATGATCGAGGGCACGCCGATCGACGTGGTCGCGGAGTTCTACCCGGCCTTCACGGACCACGACAAGGCGGCCGCGCTCCGCGTCTTCGCCGAGGTGCCGGTGCTCGCGCTCGCGGGCGACCAGGACCTGGTCACGCCCAGCTCGCACACCGAGGCGATCGCCGACCTCCTCCCCGACGCCGAGCTGGTCATCGTCCCGGACGGCGGGCACCTGGTGATGCTGGAGCACCCGGAGGCGGTGACCGACCGGCTCGCGGACCTGCTGGCGCGCGTGGGAGCGGTGTCCGCAGCGGCTAACGTTGGCGGGTATGGAAGCACCGCACAGCCCGGCGGCTGAGGCCGAGGCCGCCGCCACCACCGCCACCGCCACCGCGCGTTTCACCCTCCACGCGCCCGAGCAGACCCAGGAGCTCGGCCGCGCACTGGCGAAGCTGCTGCGCCCCGGCGACCTGGTCCTGATGACCGGCGAGCTGGGCGCGGGCAAGACGACCATGACCCGCGGGCTCGGCGAGGGGCTCGGCGTGCGGGGGGCGGTCACGTCCCCGACGTTCGTCATCGCCCGCGTCCACCCGTCGCTGACCGGCGGCCCCGCGCTCGTCCACGTCGACGCCTACCGCCTCGGCGGCGGCCTCGACGAGATGGAGGACCTCGACCTCGACGTGTCCCTGCCGGACTCGGTGGTCGTCGTGGAGTGGGGCGAGGGCAAGGTCGAGGAGCTGTCCGAGGACCGGCTGCACGTGGTGATCCACCGCGTGGTCGGCTCGACGGACGACGAGCGGCGCGTGGTGACGCTGTCCGGGTACGGGGCGCGCTGGGCCGACGCCGACCTCGCGGGCCTGGGGCTCGGCCTCGACCTCGGCTGAGCGTCGAGGCGCCGGGGCGCCGGGGCGCCGCCGGGCTCCGTACTTTCCGACAAGGTGTCGGCACGATGTTGCGCCGTACCTCCGGGGCGTGGTCCCATGGATACCCGTACGTGGTTAGGTCTACCTAACCACGCCTGCCCCCGGAGCCCCAGGAGGCAACCGATGCCGACGTCCGAGCAGGATGTCTCGATGCGCGATCTGCTGGCGTCGTGCGCGGCGGCCAACGCCGTGTCCACGCCGCCCCGGGCCGAGGACGAAGCCGCTTCCGACGACGGCGCCGACGCCGCGGCGCCGGACGAAGACGCGGTGTCGTCCGACGCCGCGTGACCGCGTCACGCCTTACGGGACGACGACGACCTTCGAGTTGACCGCCGCGAACGTCCACAGCGCGTCGCCGTCCGCCCGCTTCATCCGGATGCCGCCCGTCTTGCGCGTCGGGTCCGGGCTGGCCATCGAGCCGTCCACCGCCGCGCTGAAGCCGATCGTCACCCCGTCGACCCGGGCGAACCGCACCACGTGCTCGATCCGCACGCCGTCGGAACCGGCCACGCTGCCCGAGCGGGTCGTCACGGCGTACGTGCCCGGCTTCGGGTGCACCGTGCTCGGCATCACCTCGAACGTCCGTGCCACCGTGCCGTTCGCGGCCACCAGCCAGACCCGCCGGGCGCCGAGCGCGTACACCACCCGCATCCCCGTGCCCGACTCCTCCGGCAGGGCCAGCGGGTCCGCGGCCTTGGTTCCGCCGCCCGGCGCGGGGGCCGGGGTCGCGGGGCCGCTCGGCGTCGCCGAGGGCTTCGCCGCGAGGTCGGCCGGGACGTTGGCCGACGCCTGATAGGCGAGGAAACCGACCGCGGCCAGCGCCGCCACGGTGAGCCCGGCCACGAATCCCGAGCTGCTCCTTGCCACCCTGCTGCCCACCTCTCGCGCGTACGCGTACGTATGAGGTGACGGTAGCAGCAGCGCGCGGAGGGACCGGGGCGGCCGTGCGCCCGCCCCCGGAGCCGTAGGCTGTTTGCGTGCTCTTGCTCGCCATGGATACCGCCACACCCGCCGTCACCGTCGCCCTCCACGACGGGGACACCGTCCTCGCCGAGGCCGCCCAGGTCGACGCCCGCCGCCACGGGGAGCTGCTGCTGCCCGCCGTCGACCGGGTGCTCCGGGAGGCCGGCCGGAAGCTGGACGCCGTGACCGGCATCGTCGTGGGCGTCGGACCCGGCCCGTACACCGGGCTGCGGGTCGGCCTGGTCACCGCCGCCACCTTCGCGTCGGCGCTCGGCGGCGTACCGGTGCACGGCGTCTGCACGCTCGACGGGCTCGCGTACGCCTCCGGGATCGACGAGCCGTTCGTCGTGGCGACGGACGCGCGCCGCAAGGAGGTCTACTGGGCCCGGTACGACGACTGCCGTACGCGCGCGACCGGCCCCGCCGTCGACCGCCCCGCCGACATCGCCGACCAGGTCGCCGGCCTCCCGGCCGTCGGCGCCGGAGCGCGCCTGTACGGCGAGGTCTTCCCCGACGCCCGCGACCCCGAGCACCAGTCGGCCGCGGCCCTCGCCGCGCTCGCCGCCGAACGGCTGCGGGAGGGCGGGTCGTTCGAGGACCCGCTGCCGCTGTACCTGCGGCGCCCCGACGCCCAGGTGCCGAAGAACTACAAGGTGGTCACGCCGAAGTGACCACGGTGACCACGGCCGCGCTTCGCGAGATGCGCTGGTGGGACATCGAGCCGGTGCTGGCGCTGGAGCGGGAGCTGTTTCCCGACGACGCCTGGTCGGCCGGCATGTTCTGGTCCGAGCTCGCCCACGCGCGCGGCCCGCACTCCACCCGCCGCTACGTGGTGGCCGAGTCCCCCGACGGCCGGCTCGTCGGATACGCCGGGCTCGCGGCGGCCGGCGGGCTCGGCGACGTACAGACCATCGCCGTCGCCCGCGACCAGTGGGGGACCGGGCTCGGGGCGCGGCTCCTGACCGAACTGCTGCGGCACGCCACCGCCTTCGAGTGCGACGAGGTGCTCCTCGAAGTGCGCGTGGACAACACCCGCGCCCAGAAGCTGTACGAGCGCTTCGGCTTCGAACCGATCGGCTTCCGCCGCGCTTACTACCAGCCGGGCAACATCGACGCGCTGGTGATGCGCCTGACCGTACAAGGAACTGAGAGTGATGGCTGACGAACCCCTCGTCCTCGGCATCGAGACCTCCTGCGACGAGACCGGCGTCGGCATCGTCCGGGGCACGACCCTGCTCGCGGACGCCGTCGCGTCGAGCGTGGACGCGCACGCGCGGTACGGCGGCGTGGTGCCCGAGATCGCCTCCCGCGCCCACCTGGAGGCGATGGTTCCGACCATCGAGCGCGCCCTGGAGCAGGCGGGCGTCTCCGCCCGCGACCTCGACGGCATCGCGGTCACGGCGGGCCCGGGCCTCGCGGGCGCGCTGCTCGTCGGCGTCTCGGCGGCCAAGGCGTACGCGTACGCGCTGGGCAAGCCGCTGTACGGCGTGAACCACCTGGCCTCGCACATCTGCGTCGACCAGCTGGAGCACGGGCCGCTGCCCGAGCCGACGATGGCGCTGCTCGTCTCCGGTGGCCATTCGTCGCTGCTGCTCGCCCCGGACATCACCTCCGACGTCCGCCCGATGGGCGCGACGATCGACGACGCGGCGGGCGAGGCGTTCGACAAGATCGCGCGCGTGCTGGACCTCGGCTTCCCGGGCGGGCCGGTGATCGACCGGCTGGCGAAGGAGGGCGACCCGACGGCGATCGCGTTCCCGCGCGGCCTGAGCGGGCCGCGCGACCCGGCGTACGACTTCTCCTTCTCGGGCCTGAAGACGGCGGTCGCCCGCTGGATCGAGGCCAAGCGCGCCGCGGGCGAGGAGGTGCCGGTCCGGGACGTGGCGGCGTCCTTCCAGGAGGCCGTCGTCGACGTCCTGACCCGCAAGGCCGTACGCGCCTGCAAGGACGAGGGCGTCGACCACCTGATGATCGGCGGCGGTGTGGCGGCCAACTCGCGGCTGCGCGCGCTGGCCGAGGAGCGGTGCGAGCGGGCCGGCATCCGGCTGCGCGTGCCCCGGCCGGGCCTGTGCACGGACAACGGCGCGATGGTCGCGGCGCTCGGCGCCGAGATGGTCGCCCGCAACCGGCCGGCCTCCGACCTGGAGCTGCCCGCCGACTCCTCGCTGCCGGTGACCGAGCCCCACGTGCCCGGGAACGGCCACAGCCATGACCATGTGCACGAGATCAGCAAGGACAACCTCTACTCATGACCGCGGTCACCCTGATGTGGGAGGCCCGCGCCGCCGAGGGCCGGGGCCCAGAGCTCCTGGCGTGGGCGCGGGCGGCCGGGCTCGCCGTCGTACCGCGGCGCCGGGAGACCTTCACGGCGCCGGGTGACCGGGTCCTCGTCCTGACGTGGTGGGACGCGCCGTACGACGCGGACCTGCCCGAACTGCCCGAGCCGCCGGCGGACCTGGTGACGCGGCCGGTGCACCGCTGGCGGTTCACGTCCCACGGGACGGACTGACACGGTCACGGCCTGACGGAACCTCCGGCCTGATTCAGCCGTCAAGCAGGACGCAGCTGACGATCAGGTGTTCGGACGTGAGGTTCCAGGGTGGGGAAGTACATCGCGCGCGCGGCGGCGTTGGCCGCGGCGTTGCTCATATCGGGCTGTACGGCGTCGGATTCCGGTTCCGCCACGGAGCCGGGGCCGGCGCCGAGCACGACCGCCGCCGCGCCGCCGCGCCAGGCTCCGGACGCCTCGAGCTCCTCGGAGGCCGCGTACGCGAAGTGGGGCCTGAAGCCCTTCCCTGCGCCCCCGGCCCCGCCGAAGGTCAAGCCGGTGCGGACGGGCGCGGGCGGCCCCGTACCCGTCATCAGCGAGATACCGACCAACGACAAGGTCGTCTTCCTCACCTTCGACGACGGTGCCGAGAAGGATCCCGAGTTCGTCGAGATGATGCGGGAGCTGAAGGTCCCCTTCACGATGTTCCTGACGGACGCGGCCATACGCGACGACTACGCGTACTTCACGCGCCTGCGCGACCTCGGCGGCGGCACGGGCGTCGCCAACCACACGCTCACCCACCCCAACCTCCGCACCCTCGGCGCCGCCGCGCAGCAGCGCGAGATCTGCGGCCAGCAGGACAAGCTCGAGCGGACCTACGGCACCGCGCCGCGCCTCTTCCGCCCGCCCTACGGCAACTGGAACGAGGACACCCGCGCGGCCGCCGCGCGGTGCGGCGTCGAGGCCATCGTGCTGTGGCGCGAGTCGATGCAGATCACCAACATGCAGTACCAGCGCGGCGACCGGAAGCTCCACCCCGGCGACATCGTCCTCGCCCACTTCCGCGGCCCGCAGGACCTCAAGGGCACCTCGATGACCGAGATGACGGCGAACATGCTGCGCCGCATCCAGGAGCAGGGCTTCACGGTCGCCCGCCTGGAGGACTACGTCTGACGCAGGGTGCCGTGCCGCACGCGTGATCACGGTCGCTAGCCTCGGAGCATGTCTCCACGCCGCCCCTTGCCCCCGCCCCCTCCGCCCGCGCACCTGCGCACCTGGCCCCACCGCGAGGCGCTGCTCGCCGACCGGAACCGGGCCATGGGGGAGCTGACGTGGCGCATCCTGGGCGGCAGGCGGCTGGTGCTGTTCCTGCTGACGCTGGCGGCCCTGCAGGCGGGCTGGCTGGCGGTCGGCGGATCCCTGATGTCGGTGACCGACGGCATGGTGGACCCGCTCACGGCGGTGGCGGGCGCCCTGGGCGTCTGCGTGGGCCTCGCCGTCGTGATCCCGGCGGTCTTCGCCGTGGCCTTCGCCGTCCGCCGTGACCACGCGGCGCGCGAACTGCTCGTCCAGTGGGCCGCCTTGGACACCGACCCGCCGCGCGACGCCGCCTTCCGGGTGCCGGTGCTGAGCCTGGTCTGGTTCCTGCTCGCCTTCGCGCTGTGCGCCCCGGGCCTGTGGCTCTGCTTCGCGGTCCCCGCCTCGGCCCGCCCGGGCACCACGACGTACGCCGAGGTCGCCGCCCTCATGGGCGTCGGCCTCATCCTGTGGGTGCACGGCCTGATCGCCCTGACCAAGGCGGTGGGCCACTACCGCTGGGCGGTACGGCTCGGGGCGCGCCGCCCGGAGCCCGTGCGCTGAAGCGACTTAGGGCCTGATCCGAAAGGCAGGCCCTACGCGGGGCGCCCGATCAGCATCGTCGGCGCTCCCGCGACCCGGGTCAGGAAGACCGTCGCCGCGTTCGGGCCCTTCGGCTTCAGCTTGCGGCGGAGCTCCTCCGGTTCGACCGCCGAGCCGCGCTTCTTGACCGTCAGGTTGCCCACCTCCCGTTCGCGCAGGAGGGACTTGAGCTTCTTGACGTTGAAGGGGAGCCGGTCGGTGATCTCGTACGCGGTGGCGTACGGCGTCGGGCGCAGCTCGTCCGCCGTGATGTAGGCGATCGTCTCGTCGAGCAGCCCGCCGTCGAGCTCCTCGGCGACCTCCGCGACCAGGTGGGCGCGGATGACCGCGCCGTCGGGCTCGTACAGGAAGCGGCCGACCTCGCGGACCGGCGGGTTGGGCAGGCCGCGGCCGGTGAGGGTGTGCGGGCCCGGGAGGAGCGTGGCGGTGACCGCGCCGGGTCGGGTGCCGAACCAGAGGACGGCCTCCTTCACGTCGCCGCCGTCCGAGATCCACTCCGCCTCGGCCTCCGGCGGCACCGTCTCGTGCGGGATGCCGGGGGCGATCTTCAGCGCGGCGCGCGGCGCCTCGAGTGCCGTGCCGACGGCCCAGGACAGGGGCGGCGAGTACGCCTCGGGGTCGAACACGCGGCCCCGGCCGCCGCGCCGGGCCGGGTCCACGAAGACCGCGTCGTACGCGGAGGTGTCGACCTCCGTGACGTCCGCGCAGCGCACCTCGATCAGGTCGGCCAGGTCCAGCGCCTCGGCGTTCGCGCGGGCGGTTTCGGCGGTCAGCGGGTCCCGGTCGACGGCCAGGACCCGGATCCCGGCGCGGGCCAGCGCGATCGCGTCGCCGCCGATGCCGCAGCACAGGTCCGCGACGCCGCGTACGCCCAGCTCCCGGAAGCGCGCCGCGCGGTGGGCGCCGACGGATGCCCGGGTCGACTGCTCGACGCCGTTCGGCGTGAAGTACATCCGGTACGCGTCCGACGCGCCGAACTTCGCCACCGCCCGCTGCCGCAGCCGGGCCTGCGCGAGCGCCGCCGTGACCAGGTCGGCGGGGTGGTCCCGGCGCAGCCGGGAGGCGACGGCGAGCTCCTGGGACGGGTCGTAGTCGCGCAGGGCGGCCAGCAGGGCCTGGCCCTCGTCGGTGAGGAGCGCGGAGAAGGCGGCGAGATCGGTCACCCGCCCCATTGTGGGCCAGGTGGGCGATGGTGCGCGCGGGGCGGCGGTGTCGCCCGGGCGGCGAGGCACGGCGCTGACAGGATGCGGCGCCATGCAGCTAGTACGACAAACAGAACAAATGCCGTCGGCCGCGAGGGGGAGGCGGCCCCGCCGCGCCGCCGCCGTGCTCGCCGCTCTCCTCCTCGCCGCACTCGCCGCCTGCGGTGACGCCGACCCCGGGCGGGACGTCGCCCCCGCCGGCAAGCAGCCCGAGCCGCAGCAGGGTGCCGCCGCCGCGGCCGCCGGTCCGGCCGGCGCGCTGGCCGCGTACGTCGAGAGGGTCAAGCGCGCGCAGGCCGCCCGCGCCGTCGCCGCCCGCAAGTGGGGGCTGAAGCTCACGCCGCTGGCCGCGCCGCCGCCGCCCACGGCCGCCGAGAAGCCGAAGATCACCTTCCGTAAGGGCTTCGGCGTGGGCGACCCCACCCTGCCGCCCGTCTTCACGACCGTCCCCACCAAGGAGCGGATCGTGTTCCTCACCATCGACGACGGCGCCGAGAAGGACCCCGAGCTGGTGCGGATGATGGACGAACTCGACATCCCGTACAGCGCGTTCCTCAGCGACTACCTGGTCAGGGAGGACTACGGCTACTTCGCGAAGATGCAGAGGACCGGCGTCGCCCTGCACAACCACACCCTCAACCACCGCTACATGCCCGCCCTCTCCTACGCGGAGCAGAAGCGCGAGATCTGCGGCCAGCAGGACGTCATCGAGAAGCGCTACGGCACGCGCCCGCCGCTCTTCCGCCCGCCGTACGGCAACTACAACGCCGACACCCTGCGCGCCGCCCGGTCCTGCGGCGTCAAGGCCGTGCCCCTGTGGTCGGCCGAGGCGTTCCCCGACCACATGGAGTGGCGCGAGTGGGACCGGGACCTGCACCCCGGCGACATCATCCTCACGCACTTCCGGGGCCGGGAGGACTGGAAGGGCAGCATGCCGGACATGATCCGGTACGTCATGAACGTCGTGACGGCGAAGGGCTACGCCGTCGCGAAGCTCGAGGACTACGTATGAGGGTCGTCCGGGGGCTTTTGGGGGCGTACGGAAAACGCCGCGCCGTCGTGAATTGGCACTCCGCTTGACCGAGTGCTAACCGCGGTCATAGTCTCGGCTCTGGCACTCCCCACCGGAGAGTGCCAACACAGCGACGGGCAGGTCCGGCACCCGCGACGACGGATCCACCTGGTCGCCACCTCAGACAGTTAACCCCGTGAGATCTCCGAAGGGGGAGGTCGGATCGTGACGACCACCAGCTCCAAGGTTGCCATCAAGCCGCTCGAGGACCGTGTCGTGGTCCAGCCGCTCGACGCCGAGCAGACCACGGCCTCTGGCCTGGTCATCCCGGACACCGCGAAGGAGAAGCCCCAGGAGGGCGTCGTCCTCGCCGTGGGCCCGGGCCGCTTCGAGAACGGCGAGCGCCTGCCGCTCGACGTCAAGACCGGCGACATCGTGCTGTACAGCAAGTACGGCGGCACCGAGGTGAAGTACAACAACGAGGAGTACCTCGTCCTCTCGGCTCGCGACGTGCTCGCGATCGTCGAGAAGTAATTCACCCCGCTTCACCCGAAGCAGAGATGCTTTGAGCTGCGCCCCTGGCCGCCCCACTGACTTCACAGTGCCGGGCGACAAGGGGCGCGGTTCGTTCGAGAGGACTGACTCAGCCCATGGCGAAGATCCTGAAGTTCGACGAGGACGCCCGTCGCGCCCTCGAGCGTGGCGTCAACAAGCTCGCTGACACCGTCAAGGTGACCATCGGCCCCAAGGGCCGCAACGTCGTCATCGACAAGAAGTTCGGCGCGCCCACCATCACCAACGACGGTGTCACGATCGCCCGCGAGGTCGAGCTCGACGACCCGTACGAGAACCTCGGTGCCCAGCTGGTGAAGGAGGTGGCGACCAAGACCAACGACATCGCGGGTGACGGCACCACCACCGCCACCGTGCTGGCCCAGGCGCTGGTCCGCGAGGGCCTGCGCAACGTCGCCGCCGGCGCCTCCCCGGCCGCCCTGAAGAAGGGCATCGACGCCGCGGTCAAGGCCGTCTCCGACGAGCTGCTCGCCACCGCGCGCCCGATCGACGACAAGGCCGACATCGCCGCCGTGGCCGCGCTCTCCGCGCAGGACCAGCAGGTCGGCGAGCTCATCGCCGAGGCGATGGACAAGGTCGGCAAGGACGGTGTCATCACCGTCGAGGAGTCCAACACCTTCGGCCTGGAGCTCGACTTCACCGAGGGCATGGCCTTCGACAAGGGCTACCTGTCCCCGTACATGGTGACCGACCAGGAGCGTATGGAGGCCGTCCTCGACGACCCGTACATCCTGATCCACCAGGGCAAGATCTCCGCGATCGCCGACCTGCTGCCGCTCCTCGAGAAGATCATCCAGGCCGGCTCCTCCAAGCCGCTGCTGATCATCGCCGAGGACGTCGAGGGCGAGGCCCTGTCCACGCTGGTCGTCAACAAGATCCGCGGCACCTTCAACGCGGTCGCGGTCAAGGCCCCCGGCTTCGGCGACCGCCGCAAGGCGATGCTCGGCGACATGGCCGCCCTCACCGGCGCCACCGTCGTCGCCGAGGAGGTCGGCCTCAAGCTCGACCAGGTCGGCCTGGACGTGCTCGGCACCGCTCGCCGCGTGACCGTCACCAAGGACGACACCACCATCGTCGACGGTGGCGGCAAGTCCGAGGACGTCACCGGCCGCGTGGCGCAGATCAAGGCCGAGATCGAGAGCACCGACTCCGACTGGGACCGCGAGAAGCTCCAGGAGCGCCTCGCGAAGCTGGCCGGCGGCGTGTGCGTCATCCGCGTCGGCGCCGCCACCGAGGTGGAGCTGAAGGAGCGCAAGCACCGTCTGGAGGACGCCATCTCCGCGACCCGCGCCGCGGTCGAGGAGGGCATCGTCTCCGGTGGTGGCTCCGCTCTGGTCCACGCCGTCAAGGTGCTCGACGGCAACCTCGACAAGACCGGCGACGAGGCCACCGGTGTCGCGGTCGTCCGCCGCGCCGCGGTCGAGCCGCTGCGCTGGATCGCCGAGAACGCGGGCCTCGAGGGCTACGTCATCACCGCGAAGGTGGCGGAGCTCGACAAGGGCCAGGGCTTCAACGCCGCGACCGGCGAGTACGGCGACCTGGTGAAGGCCGGCGTCATCGACCCGGTCAAGGTCACGCGCTCCGCGCTGGAGAACGCCGCGTCGATCGCCTCCCTCCTCCTGACCACCGAGACGCTCGTGGTCGAGAAGAAGGAAGAGGAGCCGGCGGACGCGGGCCACGGCCACAGCCACGGCCACTCCCACTGAGCCGCTCGTAGCAGTACGCAGTACTGAAGTACGCCAGAGGCCCGGTGCCCCCGTCGCGGGGGCACCGGGCCTCGGTGTTGTGCGCGCTGTTCCGCTACGCCGACCTGGTCAGCTGCGAGGGGCGCACGGGATCGGCGAACGGCGCGCCCGTCGCGTACCGCTCCAGCTCGTCCAGCGCCTGGTCCGCCATCCGGTGCAGCTCGTTGCCGAGCGACCCGGCCACATGGGGTGTGAGCAGGACGTTCTCCAGCTCGTACAGCGGCGAGTCCGGCGGCGGAAGCTCCGGGTCCGTCACGTCCAGGACGGCGCGCAGGCGGCCGGAGCGCAGGTGCGCGAGGAGCGCCTCCTCGTCGACGAGCGAGCCGCGCGAGGTGTTGATCAGCGTCGCCCCGTCCGGCATGGCCGCCAGCTGGCGCGGCCCGATCATCCGGTACGTCGACGGCAACTGCGGCGCGTGGACGGAGACGACCGACGCGCGGGCGCACAACTCGTCCAGCTCCACCGGCTCCACGCCGAGCCCCGCCGCCTCGGCGGCGTTCACGTACGGGTCGTACAGCAGGACCCGCAGGTCGAAGGGGCGCAGCAACTCGATCACGCGGCGGCCGATGCGCGAGGCGCCGACGATGCCGACGGTGCGGCGGTAGTTGCCGGCGGTGGCGAGCTCCTGGTGCCAGTCGTGCGCGGCGCGCAGCTGCGCGTACCGCCGGGCCGAGGGCAGGACGTGCTTGCCGGCGAGGAGGATCGCGGCGAGCGTGTACTCGGCGACGGGCAGCGCGTTGGCCGCGGCGGCCGAGGTGACGGCGATGCCGCGCGCCCAGCACGCGTCGGTGACGTGGTGCTTGACCGAGCCGGCGGCGTGGACGACGGCGCGCAGGCGCGGGGCCCGGTCGAGGACGGCGGCCGTGAGCGGGGTGGCGCCCCAGCAGGTGAGGAGGACTTCGGCCTCGGCGAGCGCGGCCGCGATACGGGGGGTGGGCGCGGTCAGGTCGTGGGCGACGAGGTGCGGGTCGGTGCGCGACAGGGCGGCGAGGCGGGCCCGGTGCGCGTCGGTGAGCAGGCGGTCGGCGATGCCGGGGCCCATCGCGAGGAGGAGGGCGGGCCGGTCGGGGGAGGGGCGGTTGCCCGAGGGCCGATTGTCAGTGGCGTGGTGCATGGTGGAAACCGAGCTCCTCACTTGACGCTGCCGGCGGTCAGACCGGCTTTCCAGTGGCGTTGGAGGGAGACGAACGCAACGACCAGGGGGACGACGGCGAGCAGGGAGCCGGTGACGACGAGGGGGTAGAAGTCCGGTTCGGCATGGGCGTTGCTGTTCCATGCGTACAGGCCGAGGCTCAGCGGGAAGAGCTTCTGGTCCGAGAGCATCACCAGGGGGAGGAAGAAGTTGTTCCAGATGGCGGTGAACTGGAAGAGGAAGACGGTCACGAAGCCCGGCATCACCATGCGCAGCCCGATGGACCAGAAGGCGCGCAGCTCGCCGGCGCCGTCGATACGGGCGGCCTCCAGCGCCTCGCCGGGTATGTAGCCGGCGCTGAAGACGCGCGAGAGGTAGACGCCGAAGGGGTTGACCAGCACCGGGATCAGCACCGCCCAGTAGGTGTTGACGATGCCGGTCTCGCTGGCGAGCAGGTACATGGGCAGGGCGAGCGCGGTGGTGGGGACGAGCACGCCCAGCAGGACGAGGCCGAAGAGCTTCTCCTTGCCCCGGAAGTCGTACTTGTCGAAGGCGTAGCCGGCGGCGACGCAGATCAGCGAGCAGGCGAGGGCCCCGCCGCCCGCGTACAGCAGGCTGTTGAGGTACCAGCGGAAGTAGACGCCGTCGCCGTACGCGGCGAGGCGGGTGAGGTTGCCGGCGAGGTCGAAGCCCTCGAAGGAGAGGGCGTCCCCGCCGAGCAGTCCGCCCGCGTCCTTGGTGGCGGCGGTGACCAGCCAGGCGAGGGGGAAGAGCATGTAGGCGGTGGCCAGCAGCAGGACGCCGTTGACGGCGGTACGGGACAGCCAGCGGTTCGGCGGCCCCGGGCGGGTGGTCGCGGTCATGCGTGCTTCTCCTTGCGGCGACGGCCGGTGAGGCGGGTGACGGCGAAGGACAGCAGCGCGGCGGTGAGCGCGAGGAGGACGGAAGCGGCGGCGGCGAGCCCGTAGTCGTTGCGGTCGAAGGCCGCGGAGTACGCGTACATGTTGGGCGTCCAGGTGGAGGTGACGGCGGAGCCCGTGCCCTTGTTGAGGATCAGCGGCTCGGTGAACAGCTGGAGCGAACCGATGAGGGTGAACAGCGCGACCATGGTCAGCGACGCGCGGATCAGCGGGAGTTTGATGCTGAACGCCACGCGCCAGGCACCGGCGCCGTCGACCGTCGCCGCCTCCAGGACGGAGCGGTCGATGGCCTGGAGGGCCGCGTAGAAGATCACCATGTTGTAGCCGAGCCATTCCCACAGCGCGATGTTGACGACGGAGGGGAGGGCGCCTTCGGGGGAGAAGAAGTCGAAGCCGATCCCGCCGGACTCCATGGCCTTCACGACCGGGCTGAGCTGGGGCGTGTAGAGGTAGACCCAGATCAGCGCGGCGATGATGCCGGGCACGGCGTGCGGCAGGAAGAGCGCGAGCTGGAAGAAGCGGCGGGCGCGGGCGAGCGCCGAGTCGAGCAGCAGGGCGAGGGTGAGGGCGCCGCCGAGCAGCAGCGGAAGGTAGAACAGGCAGTATCCGAGCAGCACGCCGAAGCCCTCCAGGAAGGCCCGGTCGGCGAGCGCGGCGGCGTAGTTGTCGAGCCCGGTGAAGACGGTCTCGGTGCCGCCGAAGCCCAGCCCGGACTGCTTCTCGCTGAACAGGCTCAGCCAGACCGCGTATCCGACCGGCACCACCATCACGGCGGTGAACAGCGTGAAGAAGGGGGCCAGGAGGACGGCCGCGGCACCGTGACGGGCACGGGTTCCGCCGGCGCGCGTGACGCGGGCCTTCATCGGCTCAGCCCTCGACCGTCAGGCCGCGCTTGGTCAGCTCGGCGACCGTCGCGTCGTGCCCGGCCTTCACGGCGTCGGCGAGGGTGACGCCGCCGCTCGCGACCTTGCCGAACCGGTCCTTGATGGCGGTGTTGGTGGTGCCGGTGGCCGGACCCCAGGCCCAGTGCGGGCTGATGGAGGCGCCGGCCTGCTCGAACAGCTGGTAGATGTCCTGGCCGCCGTAGAAACCGGCGTCGAACGACCGCTTGGCGACCGGGCGCAGGGCGGTGGCGGCCGGGAAGGCACTGGAGGTGCCGGAGGAGATCCGGGCCGTGACGCCCTCCTCGGTGGTGGCCATCCACTTCGCGAACTCGACCGCCGCCTCGGTCTTCTTGCTGCCCTTGGTCACGGCGAAGGTCGAGCCGCCGAGCATGCCGCTGGCGGGCTTGCCGTCCCAGCTGGGCATCGGGGCGACGGCCCACTTGCCGCTCTGCTCGGGCAGGGTGCCCTTGAGGACGCCCGCGCCCCAGGAGGCGCCGAGGTAGCCGAGGGTGGTGCCGTTCTTGAGGGAGCCGGTCCACTCGGGGCTGAACGAGGCGTTGTTGTGGACGAGGCCGGCGTCGAGGAGGCCCTGCCAGTAGGCGGTGACCTTGGTGGTGGCCGCGTCACGGGTGTCGATCTTCCAGGTGTCGTCCTCGGCCTTGAACCACTGGGCGCCGGCCTGCCAGGCCATCGCCTGGAAGGTGCTCGGGTCGTCGGGGAAGAAGGTGGCGATCCTGGCCTTGGCGTCGGCCTTCTTGACCTTCTCGGCCGCCGCCTTGAACTCGTCCCACGTCGTGGGCACGGCGACGCCGTACTTCGCGAAGAGGTCCTTGCGGTAGTAGAAGGCCTGCGGCGCGGCGTCGAAGGGCACGGCCCAGGTCCTGCCGCCGAGGGTGGTGAGGTCGACGGCCTGCGGCAGCAGCTTCTTCTTCTCCTCCTCGGAGAAGTGCGCGCCGATGTCCTGGAGCGAGCCCTGGCTGACGAACTCGGGGAGCGAGGGGTACTCGATGGAGACGAGGTCCGGGGCGTTGCCGGCCTTCACCGCGTTGGAGATCTTGGCGTAGCCGCCGGCGTTGCCCGAGGGGATCTCCTCGAACGTCACCTGGATGTCCTTGTGCGAGGCGTTGAAGGCGTCGACGACCTCCTTCGACCCCTTGGCCCAGCCCCAGAAGGTGAGGGTCACGGGCTTGCCGTCGGCCCCCGGGGCCGACGCTTCGTCAGCGCCGCCGCCGCACGCCGTGAGGACGGCGAGGGCGGTGGCGGTGACGGTGGCGGCTATGGCGGCGGACGTTCTCCGGCTGCGGCTCATGGCGGGGCTCCAGCTTCGTACGAAGGGCGACAGGGACGGACCTCGTGGCCGAGATACTTGAGCCCCTCTTGAGCGAAGTCAAGAGCGAAAGATTGTTTGATCGAAAAAAGATCAGATCGGTTTCGGTTCCTCAGCCGCCGCGGACGCACCGCACGAGGCCCGTACGCGCAGTCTCGGCAGCAGCGCCAGATGCCGCCGCGGCTCCTCCTCGCCGTCCCCGGCCCCGGCCGCAGCTCCCGCGAGCCGCTCCAGCAGCAGCTCGGTGGCGAGCCGCCCCACCTGGCGCTTGGGCGGCGCCACGGCGGTCAGCGGCGTATCGGCGAGCGCCGCGACCTCGTCGTCGTACGCGATCAGCGCCAGGTCCTCCGGCACCCGTACGCCCAGCTCCGCGAGGTGCTGCACCATCTGGATGGCGTCCACGTCGTTGTGCACCAGCGCCGCCGTGGCGGCGCCCGACGCCACCGCCTCCGACAGCGCCCGCACCGCCTCCTCGAACCCCTCCGGGTCCAGCTCCGCCGGCACCGAGTCGATCACCGGGCCGGGGCCGGTCAGGCCCAGCGCGCCCAGCGCCTCCGCGTACCCGGCGCGCACCGCGAGCGCCGTCGGGCTGTCCGCCCGGGCCACCAGCAGCGGCGCCCCGTGCCCGAGCCCGACCAGGTGCCGTACGGCGAGCACCACCCCGTGCCGGTGGTCCGACGACACCCGGTCCAGGGCGTCCAGCGGCGAACCCGGCGTGGCCCGCCGCTCCAGCAGCACCGCCGGGACCGGCAGCTCGGCGATCCAGTCGCTGTGCTCGGCCTGGTCGCCCGGCGCCCGCCAGCCCGGCGCGATCAGCAGCCCCTCGGCGCCGGCCGCCAGCAGGCCCTCGGTGCGCGCGCGGTCGTCCTCCGGCCGGTAGTCCGAGATCCGCAGGATCAGCCGCGCCCCGGCCCGGGCGGCCGCCTCGCGCGCCCCGCGGATGATCTCCGCGAAGTAGTACGTCGCCGACGGCGCGAGCAGCCCCAGCACCGGGCCGCCGTCCTGCCCCGGCCCCTCGGGGCCGGACTGCCGCTCGGGCCAGGACACCTGGCCGTGCACCCGGTCCAGCAGCCCCTTGGCCGCCAGCGCCTCCACGTCCCGGCGCGCGGTGACGGGGGAGACGCCCAGCTGCGCGGCCAGGTCCGACACCCGGGCCGTGCCCCGCTCCCGTACCAGGGCCAGCAGCCGGTCATGACGTTCAACAGCACTCTCGCGCACGCGGAAGTCCCCCTTGAGGTGTGGTGGCCCTTCAGACCCTAGTCCAGCTGATCGAAACGCGGGAAGTTTCGATCATTCGGTCAGAAACAGCGCCGTCCGAGCGCAGGCCCCATGACCGGCCGCTCGACACCGACCCCTCGGCCGGGCTCGCGACCGGCTGGGCGACCGCGGCCTACTTCGGCCCGTACTTGCGCCCCGCCCGCGAGCTCACGCCACCGAGCAGGCCGCGCGGCGCCAGCTTCACCACACCCATCAGCGCCTTGTACCGCGGGTCCGGGATGGACAGCGTCTTGCCGCGCGCCAGGTCCGCCAGCGCCTCCCGCACCAGCTTGTCGGCGTCCAGCCACATCCAGCCCGGGATGTTGTCCGTCCCCATCCCGGCCCGCTGGTGGAACTCGGTCCGCACGAACCCCGGGCACAGCGCCATCAACCGCACCCCGCTGCCCGCCAGATCGCGCGCCGCGCCCTGCGTGAACTGCACGACCCACGCCTTCGACGCCCCGTACGTGCCCCGCGGCACGAAGGCGGCCACCGACGCGACGTTCACCACGCCGCCCCGGCCCCGCTCGCGCATCGCCCCGGTCGCCGCCGCCGTGAGCCGCAGTACCGCCTCGCAGTGGACCGTGAGCATCTTCAGCTCGTCGGCCATCGACACCTCGAGGAACCGGCCCTTGTTGCCGAACCCGGCGTTGTTGACCAGCAGGTCCACCGGCCGCTTCGGGTCGGAGAGGCGGGCCTCCACGGCCGCGATGCCCTCCTCCGTCGACAGGTCCGCGGCCAGCACCTCCGCCTCGACACCGTGCCGGTCGTGCAGCTCGGTCGCCTGTTCCCGAAGCCGCTTCACATCGCGCGCCACCAGCACCACGTCGCGGCCATCCGCCGCCAGCCGCCGCGCGAAGGCGGCCCCGATTCCCGCCGTCGCGCCCGTAATCAGTGCAGTCGTCATACGGGCACGTTAGTGCCCGCAGGTGACGTGTTCGTACGCACGTACTTGACCGCCGCCTCGCGGAGCTCCGGGTCGAGCGCGTCCCCGGCCGCCAGGACCCCCGGCAGCAACTCGCGCCGCACGGTGGAGGCCTGGAAGGCGAGCGCCACGGTGACGTCGTGGTCCGGCCGGTGCACCACCTCCACCGGGTCCCCGGCGCGGATCTCGCCCGGCGCGACGACCCGGAGGTACGCGCCCGGAGCGCCCTGCTCCGTGAACCGCTTGACCCAGCCCTTCTCGTCGAGCCAGCTCGCGAACGTACGGCACGGGATGCGCGCCGACGCCACCTCCAGGACCAGGTCGGGACCGATCCGCCAGCGCTCCCCGATCAGCGCGCCGCTCACGTCGAGGCCCGAGGTGGTCAGGTTCTCGCCGAACGCGCCGTTGGCCACGGGGCGGCCCAGCACGCCCTCCCAGTGGTCGAGGTCCTCGCGCGCGAACGCGTACACCGCCTGGTGCGTCCCGCCGTGGTGGCGCAGGTCGCAGACCGCGTCCCCGGCCAGGCCGCTCGCGCCCTCGCCCTTGGGCCCGGGGTCCGACACGCGCACCGGGCCCTCGGCGGGCCGCTTGTCGATCCCGGTGGTCCCGCTCGGGGCGTCGGTGTACTCGACGGCTTTCGGCCGCCCCACGTTCACGGTCAGAATCCTCATGGCCCGGCAGGCTAATCCGCACCCCCCAAAGTGGCCACTCGATATTGCGCCGAATATCCAAGCAAGCCTTATATTCGGAGGGTGATCGAAGCCCGCCATCTCCGCGTCCTGCGTGCCGTGGCCGCCACCGGCTCCTTCTCCGCGGCCGCCCGCGAACTGGGCTGTACGCAGCCCGCCGTGAGCCAGCAGATGAAGGCCCTGGAAGCCTCCGCGGGCACACCGCTGCTGATCCGCACGGGCCGCGAGATGCGCCTCACCCAGGCCGGCGAGGCGCTCGTGCGCCACGCCTCCGGCATCCTCGCCGGGCTCACCGCCGCCGAGGAGGAGATCGCCGCCATCGCGGGCCTGCGGGCCGGCCGGGTCCGGCTGGTCTCCTTCCCCAGCGGCAGCTCCAGCCTGGTCCCCGGTGCCCTCGCCGCCCTGCGCGCCGCGCACCCCGGCACCCGGGTCTCCCTGGTCGAGGCCGAGCCGCCGCGCTCGGTGGAGATGCTGCGCGAGGGCGACTGCGACGTGGCGCTCGCCTTCCGCTACCGCCCGGTCGTCGCCGAGTGGGACGACCTGGTCGTCCGGCCCCTGCTCGCCGACCGCCTGGTCGGCCTGGTCCCCGAGGGCCACCGCCTCGCGGACGCCGGTTCCGTCGCCATCGGCGACCTGGCCGAGGAGTCCTGGATCGCCGGCTGCCCGCGCTGCCGCCGCCAGCTGGTCAGCGTGTGCGAGAGCGCCGGCTTCACCCCGCGCATCGACTTCGCGACCGACGACTACCCGGCGGTGGTGGGCCTGGTCGGCGCCGGTCTGGGCGTCGCCGTCCTGCCGGAGCTGGCCATCGAGTCCGTACGCCCCCGGGGCGCCCGTACGGTCGCGGTCGAGCCCGCCCTGGAGCGGGAGATCGTCGCCCTGACCCTGCCGGACCTGGCGAACGTCCCGGCCGTCGCGGCCACCCTGGACCACCTGGCGCGCACGGCGGCCCGGGTCTGATCACGTCAAAGGGCGGCCCGGTGGGCCGCCCTGAATCCTGCCGCGTGAGGGCCTGGTGAGGTGAAGGTCTGACGAAGAAACGTTCCTTCAGTGGTGTGCCGCCGATGCCGCCGATGCTCCCGAGCCCCCCGTTGCCGCCGATGCCGCCGACGTCGTGACCAGACGGTTGCGAGCCCGCCCCATGAGCTCCTCGCGCTCGTCCTCGGTGAGGCCGCCCCATACGCCGTAGGGCTCCCGCACGGCCAGCGCGTGGGCCGCGCACTGCGCACGGACCGGGCACCGCATGCAGACCTCTTTCGCCGAGTTCTCGCGCGCACTCCGCGCCGCGCCGCGCTCCCCCTCCGGGTGGAAGAAGAGCGAACTGTCGACCCCCCGGCAGGCCGCGAGGAGCTGCCAGTCCCACAGGTCGGCGTTGGGTCCGGGAAGGCGGGAGAAATCTGCCATAGCGCATGTCCCCTTGAAACCGGTGCTGAGCGGATAGCTGGGCTGATGCCTGGGCTGATACAGCCACGACCGTACAACTACTGTCTAAGTAGATGTAAATATGACTCATTGCGAATCTAGCTACAGACACCGACAAAGTGAAGGAAAAGCCGCTAAATGGGGCATAGCTCTGGGTGAAGCAACGGTGACCTGCGCCGCTCTGCTCCGTACGCGCTCCCTCACGTAGAGTGCCGAACCGGGCGGGCGGACCCGTAACTCTTTCGAGTGACCGTCGTTGAGAGTGCGGAAGTGGTTGACAGAACAAGCGCTCGGGCGGACGCCCGGGCGCGTCAACCGCACAGGTGACGATACGTAACCAGCCTGGAGGCCCAAGGTGACGCGCATCAGCTGCGGAGGACGGCCATGACATCCGTCCTCGTCTGCGACGACTCCCCGCTTGCCCGAGAAGCGCTTCGCCGCGCCGTCGCCACAGTGCCCGGCGTCGAGCGCGTGACGACCGCCGCCAACGGCGAGGAAGTCCTCCGCCGCTGGGGCGCGGACCGCTCGGACCTGATTCTGATGGACGTACGCATGCCCGGTCTGGGCGGCGTGGAGACCGTCCGCCGGCTGCTCTCCGCGGACCCCGGCGCCCGCATCATCATGCTCACCGTCGCCGAGGACCTCGACGGCGTCGCGCTCGCCGTCGCCGCCGGCGCCCGGGGCTATCTGCACAAGGACGCCTCGCGTGCCGAACTGCGCGCCACCGTCACGCAGGCGCTCGCCGACCCGACCTGGCGGCTCGCCCCGCGCCGGCTGCGCTCGGCCGAGATGGGCGCCGCGCCCACGCTCACCGCGCGCGAGATCCAGGTCCTCGAAGGCATGAGCCACGGCCGCTCCAACGCGGAGATCGGCCGCGAGCTGTTCCTCTCCGAGGACACGGTCAAGACCCACGCCCGGCGGCTGTTCAAGAAGCTGGGCGCCTCGGACCGGGCGCACGCCGTCGCGCTCGGATTCCGCTGGGGTCTGGTGCGCTAGCACGTGACCGTATCGATCCCCGTCCGCCGCCCGGCGGACGGGGCGGCGGAGGCCCGATGTCTGTTTCCGGCTCGATGCCGCATCCTTGAGATGTGGAGTTCCTCGGGGACGAGTCGATCGAGCGGGAGGGGAGGGCGCAGGAGATGACGTCCGGCGCACCTGCTCATAACGCTTCGGTGCACAAGTACGCACACGGTGCCACCGAGCGGCAGACGTCAAGGCACGATGGACCGATGCGCGATGACGAGACGCAGGGGTCCGCCCTGTCCCCAGGGGCGGGGTCGATCGGCGCGCTGGTCCACCGTGCCGTCGAAGGCGACGAACAGGCCACCCACGACCTCCTGGCGCACGTCCACCCGCTGGCCCTGCGCTACTGCCGTACGCGGCTGAGCAGGCTCCCCGGGGACGCGCGCCACTTCGTCGAGGACCTGGCCCAGGAGGTCTGCGTCGCCGTCCTGATGGCGCTGCCGCGCTACAAGGACACCGGTCGGCCCTTCGAGGCGTTCGTCTTCGCCATCGCGGGCCACAAGGTGGCCGACCTCCAGCGGGCCGCGATGCGGCACCCGGGGTCCACCGCCGTGCCCTCCGACGAGATGCCCGAGCGCCCGGACGACTCGCTCGGACCGGAGGAGCGGGCCCTGCTCAGCGACGACGCCGAATGGGCCAAGAGGCTCCTCGCCAACCTCCCGGAGAACCAGCGCGAGCTGCTGGTCCTGCGGGTCGCCGTCGGCCTCACCGCCGAGGAGACCGGCCAGATGCTCGGCATGTCCCCCGGCGCCGTGCGGGTCGCCCAGCACCGCGCCCTCAGCCGCCTGCGCGCCCTCGCCGAACAGTGATTCCCGCGGGCGCCGTACGGCCCCGTGCGGCCGCGTCCGTCCGTGTGAACGTACAAACCTTCCGGGTGATCTTGCTCGTGGAATGAGACACGCGCTCAGCCCGTTAGCATGGACATCCGCACCGATCAAGGCCATTTGGGGAAGGTGTCATGACTGCCAACGTCGACGGAGTGCCCGAGAAATTCGCGACACTCGGGCTGACCTACGACGACGTGCTGCTGCTGCCGGGCGCGTCGGACATGGCGCCCGACCAGATCGACACTTCCTCGTACATCTCCAAGAACGTGCGGGTGAACATCCCGCTGCTGTCCGCCGCGATGGACAAGGTCACCGAGTCCCGCATGGCCATCGCCATGGCCCGCCAGGGCGGCGTCGGTGTCCTCCACCGCAACCTCTCCATCGCCGACCAGGCCAACCAGGTCGACCTGGTGAAGCGCTCCGAGTCCGGCATGGTCACCGACCCGATCACGGTCCGCCCGGAGGCCACCCTCGCCGAGGCCGACGCCATCTGCGCGAAGTTCCGCATCAGCGGCGTACCGGTCACCGACCCGGCGGGCAAGCTCCTCGGCATCGTCACCAACCGCGACATGGCCTTCGAGACCGACCGCGACCAGCAGGTGCGCGACGTCATGACCCCCATGCCGCTGGTCACGGGCAAGGTCGGCATCTCCGGCGTCGACGCCGTGGAGCTGCTGCGCCGCCACAAGATCGAGAAGCTGCCGCTCGTCGACGACTCCGGCATCCTCAAGGGCCTGATCACGGTCAAGGACTTCGTCAAGGCGGAGAAGTACCCGAACGCCGCGAAGGACAAGGAAGGCCGGCTGATCGTCGGTGCCGCCGTCGGTGTCGCGGGCGACGCGTACGAGCGCGCCCAGGCGCTGATCGAGGCGGGCGTCGACTTCATCGTCGTCGACACCGCGCACGGTCACTCGCGGCTCGTCGGCGACATGGTCGCCAAGATCAAGTCGAACTCCTCGGTGGACGTCATCGGCGGCAACGTCGCCACCCGCGACGGCGCCCAGGCGCTGGTCGACGCCGGTGTGGACGGCATCAAGGTCGGTGTCGGCCCCGGCTCCATCTGCACGACCCGCGTCGTCGCCGGCATCGGCGTCCCGCAGGTCACCGCCATCTACGAGGCCTCCCTCGCCGCCCGCGCGGCCGGCGTCCCGGTCATCGGCGACGGCGGCCTGCAGTACTCCGGCGACATCGCCAAGGCCCTGGTCGCCGGCGCCGACACGGTGATGCTCGGCTCGCTGCTCGCGGGCTGCGAGGAGTCGCCGGGCGAGCTGATGTTCATCAACGGCAAGCAGTTCAAGTCGTACCGCGGCATGGGCTCGCTGGGCGCCATGCAGTCCCGCGGCGAGCAGCGGTCCTTCTCCAAGGACCGGTACTTCCAGGAGGGTGTCGCCTCCGACGAGAAGCTGGTCCCCGAGGGCATCGAGGGCCAGGTGCCCTTCCGCGGCCCGCTCTCCGCGGTCGTCCACCAGCTGGTCGGCGGCCTGCGCCAGTCGATGTTCTACGTCGGCGGGCGCACCGTCCCCGAGCTCCAGGAGCGCGGGAAGTTCGTACGGATCACGTCGGCGGGCCTCAAGGAGAGCCACCCGCACGACATCCAGATGACCGTCGAGGCGCCGAACTACAGCAGGAAGTAACAGCGGGAAGCAGGCGTACGCATGTGAGGGGCGGTTCCGGGATACGGCCGGAACCGCCCCTCACGCGCGTGTCGGGGATACTGGTAGGCGCAGACGTAGAGGGAAAGGCCACACATCGTGACTGAGATCGAGATCGGGCGCGGCAAGCGCGGCCGCAGGGCGTACGCGTTCGACGACATCGCCGTCGTACCGAGCCGGCGCACCCGGGACCCGAAGGAGGTCTCGATCGCCTGGCAGATCGACGCCTACCGCTTCGAGCTGCCGTTCCTGGCCGCCCCCATGGACTCGGTGGTCTCGCCCGAGACCGCCATCCGCATCGGGCAGCTCGGCGGCCTCGGCGTCCTGAACCTCGAGGGCCTGTGGACCCGCTACGAGGACCCGCAGCCGCTGCTCGACGAGATCGCCGAGCTGCCGTCCGAGACCGCGACCCGCCGTCTGCAGGAGATCTACGCGGCCCCCATCCAGGAGGAGCTGATCGGGCGGCGCATCAAGGAGGTGCGCGACTCGGGCGTGGTCACCGCGGCCGCGCTCTCCCCGCAGCGCACGGCGCAGTTCTCCAAGGCCGTCGTGGACGCCGGTGTCGACATCTTCGTCATCCGCGGCACCACCGTCTCCGCCGAGCACGTCTCGGGCGCGGCCGAGCCGCTGAACCTGAAGCAGTTCATCTAC
Source organism: Streptomyces sp. NPDC093546 (assembly GCF_044765045.1). Classification (NCBI taxonomy): domain Bacteria; kingdom Bacillati; phylum Actinomycetota; class Actinomycetes; order Kitasatosporales; family Streptomycetaceae; genus Streptomyces; species Streptomyces sp. NPDC093546. The sequence continues at coordinate 490,187 of NZ_JBIWJG010000003.1, forward strand.
GAGCTGGACGTCCCCGTCATCGTCGGCGGCTGCGCCACCTACACCGCCGCCCTGCACCTGATGCGTACGGGCGCGGCGGGCGTCCTGGTGGGCTTCGGCGGCGGCGCCGCGCACACCACGCGCAACGTGCTGGGCATCCAGGTCCCGATGGCGACCGCCGTCGCGGACGTCGCGGCCGCACGCCGCGACTACATGGACGAGTCCGGCGGCCGGTACGTCCACGTCATCGCGGACGGCGGCGTCGGCTGGTCCGGCGACCTGCCCAAGGCGATCGCGTGCGGCGCCGACGCGGTGATGGTGGGCTCCCCGCTGGCGCGCGCGACCGACGCGCCCGGCAAGGGCCACCACTGGGGCATGGAGGCCGTCCACGAGGACGTGCCGCGCGGCAAGCTGGTCGACCTCGGCATGGTCGGGACGACCGAGGAGATCCTCACCGGTCCCTCGCACTCGCCGGACGGGTCGATGAACTTCTTCGGCGCCCTGCGCCGGGCGATGGCGACGACGGGCTACAGCGAGCTCAAGGAGTTCCAGCGCGTCGAGGTGACGGTCGCGGACGCCCAGCACAGCCGCTGACCGCCTTCCGCGTGTCTACGCGAAGGGGCCCGCACCATGCCGGTGCGGGCCCCTTCCGCGTCCTCGGGGACGTGTCCTCGGAGGCGTCTCGGGTGGGTTTCACCCGTCCGGCCTAGGGGGTGTCTTGTCGATCAGGCCAGACCCCGCGAGCCCGGCAAGATCGGCAAGACACCCCCTAGAGGCGGTGCGCCGCTCCGACCGGGGTGACGCCGCGGGTGTCCAGGAGGAGCTGGGCCTTCACGGCCAGTCCCTGGAGGTCGTACGTACGGTGGTGCTGGAGAAGGATCGTCAGGTCGGCCGCGGCCGCCGCCTCGTAGAGCGAGTCCGCGCGCGGGACCGGCAGGTCGCGGACGCGCCAGTCGGCCACGTACGGGTCGTGGTAACTGACCGCGGCCCCCATGTCCATCAGGCGGCGGGCGATCTCGGTGGCGGGGGAGCCCTCCTGGTCGGCCAGATCGGGCTTGTACGTGATGCCCAGCAGCAGCACGCGCGCGCCGCGCGCCGATTTGCCGTGCTCGTTGAGGAGGGTGGCGCAGCGCTGGATGACGTACTGCGGCATCCGCTCGTTGATGCGCGTCGCCAGTTCGACCAGGCGCAGCGGCCGGTGGGGGCCGATGGTGTCGACGGGGGTGCCGTGGCCGCCGACGCCGGGGCCCGGGCGGAAGGCCTGGAAGCCGAAGGGCTTGGTCTCGGCGCACCGGATGACGTCCCACAGGTCGACGCCGAGGTCGTGGCAGAGGACGGCCATCTCGTTGACCAGGGCGATGTTGACGTGGCGGAAGTTGGTCTCCAGCAGCTTGACGGTCTCCGCCTCGCGCGGCCCGCGGGCGCGGACGACCTTGTCGGTGAGGCGCCCGTAGAAGGCGGCGGCCGACTCGGTGCAGGCGGGGGTGAGGCCGCCGATGACCTTCGGGATGTGGGCGAAGTCGTGGGCGCGGTTGCCGGGGTCGAGGCGGCCGGGCGAGTACGCGAGGTGGAAGTCGCGGCCGGCCCGTAGGCCCGAGCCCTCTTCGAGCAGCGGGCGCAGGACGTCCTCGGTGGTGCCGGGGTGGACCGGGGATTCCAGCAGGACGGTGGTGTGCGGGCGCAGCCGGGCGGCCAGGGCGCGGGCGGCGCCGGTGATGGACGTCAGGTCCAGGGACTGGTCGGCACCCAGCGGGGTGGGCGCGCAGATGACGGCGGTGCGGACCCGGCCGAGCTCGGTGGGGTTGGTGGTGGGCCGGAAGCCCCCCGAGAGCATCCGGCGGATCTCGGACGCGGTCAGGGAGCCGTCGACCGGGGGGCGGCCGGCGGCGAGCTCCGCGACGGGGCGGGGGTCGGTGTCGAAGCCGATCGTGCCGATTCCGGCTGCTGTGGCGGCTTGGGCGAGGGGCAGTCCGAGGTGGCCGAGGCCGATGACGGCGAGGTCTGCGGGCATGGGTGATGCCGTCCTTTCCCGGTAGCCGGAGTGGACGCGACGTGCAAGTCCTGTGGACAGAACGAGCGGGAGCAATGTCAGACTAGGCGTAAATATGACCGTTATGTGGCATTGCCAGCGTTTGGACGTCCGAGTGTTGTCCACAGGCGGTGGCTGAAGTCGGAGCCCCGGGACAGAATCGAAGCTGTGAGCCCGACCACACACGGGGGACGACGGGAGGCAGCGGTGAGGACAGCGACACTGGGACCCGCGGAGCGCGCCGAGGCGCTGGCGGGTATGACCGAGGGCGAGCTGGACGTGCTGGTGGTCGGCGGCGGAGTGGTCGGCGCCGGGACCGCCCTCGACGCGGCGACCCGCGGGCTGGCGACCGGGCTGGTGGAGGCGCGCGACTGGGCGTCCGGCACGTCGAGCCGGTCCAGCAAGCTCATCCACGGCGGTCTGCGCTATCTCGAGATGCTGGACTTCGCGCTCGTCCGCGAGGCGCTGAAGGAGCGCGGGCTCCTGCTGGAGCGGCTCGCGCCGCACCTGGTCAAGCCGGTGCCCTTCCTCTACCCGCTGCAGCACAAGGGCTGGGAGCGGCTTTACGCCGGGTCGGGCGTGGCCCTGTACGACGCGATGTCGGTCTCCTCCGGGCACGGGCGCGGGCTGCCCCTGCACCGGCACCTGACGCGGCGGCACGCGCTGCGGGTGGCGCCCGCGCTGCGCAAGGACGCGCTGGTGGGCGCGTTGCAGTACTACGACGCCCAGATGGACGACGCCCGCTTCGTGACCACGCTGGTGCGGACGGCCGCGAGCTACGGCGCCCGGGTCGCCAGCCGGGCCCGGGTCATCGGCTTCCTGCGCGAGGGCGAGCGCGTCGTCGGCGCCCGGGTGCAGGACGTGGAAGCGGGCGGGGAGTACGAGGTCCGTGCCAAGCAGATCGTCAACGCGACGGGCGTGTGGACGGACGACACCCAGGCGCTGATCGGGGAGCGGGGCCAGTTCCATGTGCGGGCGTCGAAGGGCATCCACCTGGTCGTGCCCAAGGACCGGATCCACTCGAACACCGGGCTGATCCTGCGCACGGAGAAGTCCGTGCTCTTCGTCATCCCGTGGGGCCGCCACTGGATCATCGGCACCACCGACACCGGCTGGGACCTCGACAAGGCGCACCCGGCGGCCTCCAGCGCCGACATCGACTACCTGCTGGAGCACGTCAACAGCGTGCTGGCGGTGCCGCTCACCCGGGACGACGTGGAGGGCGTGTACGCCGGTCTGCGACCGCTGCTGGCCGGCGAGTCGGACGCGACGAGCAAGCTGTCGCGCGAGCACACGGTGGCGCACCCGGTGCCGGGCCTGGTCGTCGTGGCGGGCGGCAAGTACACGACGTACCGCGTGATGGCCAAGGACGCCGTCGACGAGGCGGTGCACGCCCTCGACACGCGGGTGGCGGACTGCGTCACCGAGGACGTGCCGCTGCTCGGCGCCGAGGGCTACCGCGCGCTGTGGAACGCGCGGGCGCGCATCGCGGCCCGGACGGGCCTTCACGTGGTGCGGGTGGAGCACCTGTTGAACCGGTACGGCTCGCTCGTGGAGGAGGTGCTGGAGCTGATAGCCGCGGACCCGTCGCTCGGCGAGCCGCTGGCCGCGGCGGACGACTACCTGCGCGCCGAGGTCGTCTACGCGGCGTCGCACGAGGGGGCGCGGCACCTGGACGACGTGCTGACCCGGCGGACCCGGATCTCGATCGAGACCTTCGACCGGGGGACGCGCAGCGCGCGGGAGTGCGCGGAGCTGATGGCACCGGTGCTCGGCTGGGACCGGGACCACATCGACAAGGAGGTCGAGCACTACGACAAGCGGGTGGAGGCGGAGCGCGAGTCCCAGCGCCAGCCGGACGACCTGACGGCGGACGCGGCACGGCTGGGCGCGCCGGACATCGTGCCCATCTGAACCGGCGTCGGCACCATCTGAAGGCCCTTCAGCGGCCCGGTCGGCGCCCGCAGAACTCGGCCTCCAGGAGCGCCGGTTCCAGAACCGGGAGCGTCCCGGCCGCCAAGGTGTCCGTGTTGACCCGGAAGGTGAAGGTGTGCCGCCCGTCGGTGGTGGCGGCGGTGCGGACGTAACTGCCGGTGATGTGTCCGTTGTGGCCCCACACGGTGGTGCCGCAGGACAGGGTGCGCGGGTAGACGCCCATGCCGTACGTGCCGTGGGAGGGGCGGGTGTCGAGTAGTGCGCGCAGCTGGGGCGAGGGGAGCAGGCGGCCGCCGAGGAGGGCGGCGTAGAAACGGTTCAGGTCGTCGAGCGTGCTGATCAGCTCGCCGGCCGCGCCCGCGTGGCGCGGGTCGAGGGCGGTGACGTCACGGCCCCGCGCGTCGTACGCACGGCCGTGCGGGGCGGGGAGGGTGGTCCGGGCGCCGGGGAACGAGGTGCCGGTGAGACGGAGGGGATTGATGATGCGGCGTCGGGTCTCGTCCGCGTAGGAGCGGCCGGTGACCCGCTCGACGACCATGCCCAGCAGGGCGTAGTTGGTGTTGGAGTACGCGTACGAGCCCGGGGGGCGCGGTGGGCGGGTCAGGGCGCTGCGGACGGCGTCCGCCGGGCGGGTCGGCGCGGGGCCCGTGACGGTGGCGTAGTCGGGGATGCCGCTGGTGTGGGTCAGCAGGGCGCGCAGGGTGACGCGGCTGCCCATGGGCCCGGGGAGCACCCCGGGCAGATGGCGCGCCACCGGGTCGTCCAGGCGCAACCGGCTTTCGGCGCCGAGCTGGAGGACCACCGTCGCGATGAACGTCTTGGTGACGCTGCCCGCGCGGAAGTGGTCGGCGCGGTCGATGTCCGGACCGGTGGTCAGGAAACGGGAGGAGAGCGGTGAAGCGGACAGCAGGGCGGCGGCAGGCGCGTGTCCGTCGGACACGAGCCGCTGCAGGACGGGGGAGTCGGGCGCGGGGTCCGGTTCCGGGGACAGGGGCCGCGCACCCAGCGCGAGCAGGACCGCGGCCACGACGACGGCACTGCGCTTCCAGGGCGTTGGCATGGTCCGGGTCCCTTCCTCCGGGGCCATCCTGACGCACGATGGACCCGGAAGAATCGCCGGTCCCGGAGTGAGGGACAATGGACGCTCTTCCAGGGCGGGTTACCGCATCGCGCGGAAGCGGCAGGCGCGGGCGAGGATCAGGGATCGCAGAGGGGACGCATGTCGGAAGCGGAGCAGTCGCGGGGCGCGGCGCGGAAACCTCAGCGGGACGAAGCGAAGCCGGGCGCCGAGGCCGACGTCAAGCCGGACGACGGCCGGGCCGGTGACGCGGTCGACGGCGCGGTCGACGGCGCGGTCGACGGCGCGGTCGGCGGTGCGGGAAAGAGCCGGAACAGCGGGCCGGATGACGGTCCGGGGGCCGGGGCGGAGGACAGGCCGGACGTGAAGCCGGGTGTCGAGACGGGCAAGGGTGCGGCCGTGGAGTCGGGCGTCGGACAGGACGGGAAGCGGAATGGAACCGCCGAAGCGGAAGCCGGAGCGGCAGAGGTGAAGAGCGGTGCCGCATCGGATGCGGCGCGTGCGGCGGTCCCCGCCGCACGGTCGGGCGCGGCGGACGACGACGCCAAGCCCTCCAAGTCCTCGAAGCCTTCGCAGTCCGCGCAGTCCGGGCCGTCCTCGGAGCCCTCGCGGCTCGACAAGCCGTCCGTGCCGGGTGCCCGGCAGCCCGGCGACGCGCACAAGAAGGGTGCGGCGGGCACGGGGGCCAAGACCACCGAGGGCCGCCTCCTGGCGGGCCGGTACCGGCTCGGCGTCGTGCTCGGGCGCGGCGGCATGGGCACCGTCTGGCGGGCCGTCGACGAGACTCTCGGCCGGACCGTCGCCGTCAAGGAGCTGCGTTTCCCCAACAGCATCGACGAGGAGGAGAAGCGCCGTCTCATCACGCGCACCCTCCGCGAGGCCAAGGCGATCGCGCGGATCCGCAACAACGGCGCGGTGACGGTCTACGACGTCGTCGACGAGGACGACCGCCCCTGGATCGTCATGGAGCTCATCGAGGGCAAGTCGCTCGCCGACGTCATCCGCGAGGACGGCGTGCTCACGCCGAAGCGCGCCGCCGAGGTCGGCCTCGCCATCCTCGACGTCCTGCGCTCCGCGCACCGCGAGGGCATCCTCCACCGCGACGTGAAGCCGTCCAACGTGCTCATCGCCGACGACGGGCGCGTCGTCCTCACCGACTTCGGCATCGCCCAGGTCGAGGGGGACCCGTCCATCACCTCGACCGGCATGCTCGTCGGCGCGCCCTCGTACATCTCGCCGGAGCGCGCCCGGGGCCACAAGCCGGGCCCCGCGGCGGACATGTGGTCGCTCGGCGGCCTGCTGTACGCGTGCGTGGAGGGCTGCCCGCCGTACGACAAGGGCTCCGCCATCGCGACGCTGACCGCCGTGATGACCGAGCAGCTGGACCCCCCGCAGAACGCGGGCCCGCTGGAGGAGGTCATCTACGGCCTGCTGCACAAGGACCCCGAGAAGCGGCTCGACGACGCGGGCGCGCGGGTGCTGCTCAACGACGTGATCCACGCGCCCGAGGTGCCGGTCGTGCCGGTCCCGGAACCGTCGCCGGAGGCCACGCGCGTGGTGCCGCTGCCGCCCGTGCCCGCGCCCGGCCCGAAGGGCAGGGAGGCGGCCGACGCGGCGGCCGAGCGGGTGCGCGGAGCGCTCCGTTCCGTACGCAACGCGGCGACCAAGCCCGAGCCCGCGCCCCGGCCCGCGCCGGCGGCGGAGCAGCGGCCGCAGGCCCCGGTCCGGGCGCCGCTCACCGACGTGGTGTCGCGCCGCACGCTCGTGGTCATCGCGGTGGTGGCCGTGCTCGCGGTGGTCGCCGTCGTGCTGGCCTTCACGCTGGGCGACGACGAGAAGACGGTCACGGGCGGGCAGGGCAAGCCGCAGGGCGGTACGACCGCGTCCGCCGGAGCCACCGGCGGGGCCCAGGGCCAGGACGGCGGCAAGGAGCAGGGCGGTCAGCAGCCGGCCACCGGCGGCGGCCAGGGCGGCGGTGGCCAGCAGGGCGCCGGCACGGGTACGAGCACCGGTACGGGCACGAGCACTGGCACCAGCACCGGCACGGGTACCGGCACCAGCACCGGCACCGGCCAGTCCTCGGGCGGCACCGGCAACGGCGCGGCCCTCCCGCCGGGCTACACCATGGTCACGAACGACCGCTTCCACTTCTCCATGGCCATGCCCTCCACGTTCCGCATGACGGGCATAGCCGGGCAGAACTCCGGCGGGATATTCAGCGCCAACGGCGGCTTCCCGCGCGTCCAGGTCGACTTCAACAGCAGCCCGAAGGACGACGCCGCAAGCGCGTGGGCCGCGGCCGTGGGAGCCGTCTCGGCCACCAGCAACGGCTACAAGCACCACGGCATCCAGAAAGTCGACTACAACGGCTACCCGACCGCCGCCGACTGGCAGTTCGAGCGCAATCAGGGCGGCGAGCGGGTATGGGTGCTCAACAGGGGCTTCAAGGTCGACGCCAAGCGCGGCTACTCGATCATGATCACCTGCAAGTCCAGCGAGTGGAACGGCGCGGAGTGCACGACGCTGCGCAACACGGCGTTCGCCACGTTCCGCCCCAAGGACTGACCGGGGACACGTATCGTGAGAGCGCGAGGACCGTACGATGCCGGATGGGTCGATAACGGAACAGGTACTGACCGGATCTGACGGTCTCGCAGGGCATTGCGGACCGGGGGGCAGCGCGCTCGTGGGGAGGCGTCGTGGAGGACTACGCGGGGAGGGTGCTCGCCGACCGCTACCGCCTGCCCTTGCCGCCCGCGGACGAGTACGACCTCGTCGAGACCCGCGCCTTCGACACCTACAGCGGCCAGGAGGTGCTGATCCGGCAACTCCCGTTGCCGGAGGTCGTCGAGGCGGAGGTGCTCGACGCCGCCGACGGCACGGCTGCGGGGCGCGCCCGGTCCACGGGGTCCGCGGGGTCCGGCGCGCAGCGGCGCGGGACGCCCGGCCGGGCCACCCGGCGGCCCGGTGATCCGGCCGTACGGCGGGCCGTCGAGGCGGCCCAGGCCGCGGCGCAGATCCCGGACCACCCACGCCTGGACCAGGTCTTCGACGTGTTCACGGAGGCCGGCTCCCTGTGGATAGTGAGTGAGCTCGTGCCGGCCCGCCCGCTGGCCGCGCTGCTCGCCGAGGAGCCGCTGAGCCCGTACCGGGCGGCCGAGATCGCCTCGGACGTGCTGACCGCGCTGCGCGCCCTGCACGCGCACGGCTGGGTCCACCGCAACATCACCGCGCGTACGGTGCTCGTCTGCGACGACGGCCGCGTCGTCCTGACGGGCCTGGCGGCCGGCGCCGCCGAAGAGGCCCTGTGCGGGTACGCGCCGGTACCCGTGGCGGACGACGACGAAGAAGAGGACGCACCGGAGTTCGCGGAGGTGCCGGAAGCCCCGGGAGCCCCCGAGCCCGGGCCGGGCGTCGAGCCCGGATTGCCGTACGGCACGCGGCCCTACGGCACGGACCCGTCCGGCGCCTCCACGGCGGACCCGCGCGCCGTACGGGCCGGGGCCATCGCCGCCTACCGCGCCGGGGCACGCGCCGCGAGCCGCGCCCACGAGGCCGGCGCCGCCGCGCTGCCCCCCGGCGGCACGCTGCCCCCCGGCTACGAGCGCCACCAGGTCCACCAGGTCCAGGGCGCGCTGTACGACGAGGACCACGAAGACCACGAAGACTTCGAGGACCTCGACAACCTTGACGACCACGGCGGCGAGGCGCCGCGCGCCCTGCTGACCGGCACCTGGCACGACGGCCCGGGCTCCACCGGCCCGGTACCGTCCGGTGGCGGCCACGTGCCCGTGCCCCGGCCCTCGTGGGAGCCCGAGCCCGCCTCCGCGCCCGCCGGCCGCTGGGACGACGTCGTCGCGGACACCCGCCCGGCCGCCCCCTACCGAGGCCCGGCCACGCCCCTCGCCGCCGAGCGCGCCCGCCAGGCGAGGATCGCCGTCGTCGGAGCCGTGACGGAGCGGTGGGCGCCGGAGCAGGCCGGTCCCGTCCACGGGACCTGGCAGCTGGCCCCGCCCATCGGCCCCGCCACCGACCTGTGGGCGCTCGGGGCGCTGCTTTACCGCGCGGTCCAGGGGCATGCCCCGTACCCCGAGGAGAACGCCGCCGAGCTGGTGCAGCTCGTGTGCGCGGAGCCGCCCGCGTACGCGGAGGAGTGCGGTCCGCTGCGCCCGGTCGTCGAGTCGCTGCTGCGCCAGGACCCCACCGAGCGCCCCGACTTCGAGGAGCTGCGCGGCTGGCTGCGGTCGCTCGTCCGCTCCGCGCCCGAGCCGGACGCGGGCGTCGGCGTCGTACCCATGCCGTCCGTACCGGCCGACAGCACGCGGCTGCCCGTCGTACGCCGTCGCGGTGAGCTCGTCCGCAAGCGCCGCGGCCGCCGCACGGGCACCGGCATTGGCGCCGTGGACCCGGCGGGCCCCGGTCGCCACCGTCACAAGAAGCCCAGGGCGGCGACCCGTGAACCGAGACCGGGGCGAGCCCCCAGGGAGCGGCAGGAGAGCGCCCGGCGCCCACGTGCGCTCGGCCGCATGCTCCTGCTGCTCATCCTGCTCGCGCTCGCGGCCGCCGTCGCGTACGCCGTGCTGTTCATGCCCAAGGCCGAGCCCCAGGAGCGGCAGCAGGGTGCGGCGCCCCGGCCCACCGCGCCCCAGCAGACCGGCCAGGACGGGCAGACCGGGCAGGACGGGCAGACCGGCCGGCCGACACCCACGCCCACCCCCACCACCCCCGCCCCGTCCCCCAACGCCGTGACCCCGACCACCCCCGCCCTCGCCGACGGCTACACGGTCCGTGAGGACCCCGAGGGGTTCCGGATCGGCGTCGACAAGGACTGGCGCCGCAGCCCCGTCAACGACGTCGGCCAAGTCCGCTACACGGGCGGCGACTACACCCTGATCGTCGTCCCCGGCCGCGACACCGTGCAGGCCAACGGCAGCGACCCGATGGAGTACCAGCGCACCAAGGAGCGCGAGCTCCAGCCCTGGCGGGACTCCTCCTGGGCCTCCGTCACCGGCATGCGCCGCGTCGACGTCGGGCGGCAGGTCATGGCGGAGGGCCAGTTCACCTGGCAGGACGTCAACAACCGCGAGGTGTACGTCCGCAACCTCGCCCTCATCGTCGGCGACCGCTACCACGTCATCCAGGTCATCGGCCCGGACGGCCAGCGCGACAAGGTCAACGAGATCTACGAACAGGCCGTCACCGCCTACCGCGCCACCCGCTGAGCCCCACCGGGGGGCAGCAGGACAGCAATACGGCACCAGCACGGGGGTCGTACGCATCACGGTGCGGTCTCCGTGGTGGCCCCGAGGTTCCCCGTCGCCCACCACCCTCCGTAACCTTGGCCTCCTGAGCAACGGGCGGGGGCAAGTGGAACACTCTGAGGAAACGGCCAAGGGTCTGGTACTGGCCGGGCGTTACAGATTGGCCGAATCCATCGGTCGCGGCGGCATGGGCAAGGTATGGCGGGCCCATGACGAGCTCCTCCACCGGACGGTCGCCGTCAAGGAACTGACGGCGGGCCGTTACGCGTCGGAGGCGGACCGGATCGTCCTCCACGCCCGTACGCAGAAGGAAGCGCGCGCCGCCGCCCGCATCAGCCACCCCGGCGTCGTCACCGTCCACGACGTACTGGAACACGACGACCGGCCCTGGATCGTGATGCAGTACGTCGACGGGCCGTCCCTCGCCGACGCGGCCAAGGAGGCCGAAAATCGCCGTATCGAGGCGTGCGAGGCGGCCCGCATCGGCAGGCACGTGGTGAGCGCGCTGCGTGCCGCGCACGCCGCAGGCGTACTCCACCGGGACGTCAAGCCCGGCAACGTCCTGCTGGCCCGCGACGGCCGCGTGCTGCTCACCGACTTCGGGATCGCCGCCATCGAGGGCGACGCGACCATCACCCGGACCGGGGAACTCGTCGGCTCCATCGACTACCTGGCGCCCGAGCGGGTACGGGGCGGCTCCCCCGGCCCGGCCTCCGACCTGTGGTCGCTGGGCGCCACGCTGTACGCGGCGGTCGAGGGCGCCTCACCCTTCCGCCGCTCGTCCCCCATCAGCACCATGCAGGCCGTCGTGACCGAGGAGCCGCCGCCCGCCGCGCACGCCGGGCCGCTCGCGCCCGTCATCACCGCGCTGCTGCGCAAGGACCCGGCGGACCGCCCGGACGCCGCCGAGACCGCACGCATGCTGCTGGAGGCCATGGAGGGCCGCACCCCGGCCGCCGCCCAGGCGTACGTGCCGACGCGGCGCGTCGACGAGGCGGACCGCGCCGCCGCGACGGAGGCGACGGAGGCTGTGGAGGACCGGCGCGACGCGCCCACCACGGTGGACGCGCGGCCGGGCGAGGAGGCCTCCGGGTCGGCCGGGTCAGCCGGATCCGCCGAGTCGGCCTCGGCCGCCACGGCCGCCAAGGACGGGGGTGCGGGGCGCCGCCTGCGTACGGCCGTCCTCGTCGTCGCCCTGGCCGCCGTCGTCGGCAGCGCCGCCGGCTTCGCCGTGACGCGGTACGGGGACGAGGGCGGCAGCCACCCCGAGCACGCCCTGCCGACGGCCGTCCCGGACGGCTGGGAACGCGTCAAGGATCCGGAAGGTTTCAGCCTTTTTGTGCCCGAGGGATGGGAGCGGCGCATGGAGGGGGACCAGATCGACTACACCCCTGACAACGGCCGCCACCTCATCCGGATCAGCAAGGACCCGGCGCCCGACTTCGAGACGCCGTGCCTGCACATGAGCGACATCGAGAAAAGCCTGCGGAAACGGCTGCCGCAGTATGCACGGAAGCAGCTGCAAACGAACACGTTCCGTGATCAACTGGAATCCTGTCTGTGGGAGTTCACCTGGGTGGAGACCAAGGACAACGCGGGGGAGCGACGCGCGATCGACCAGGTGTACTACACGGACGACGGAACCGAGTACGCGCTGTACATGTCGTCCCCGGCCGAGGACTGGGCGACCACTCGGGAGCAGTTCGACATCGTGCTGCGCGGCTGGCGTCCCGCCGAGGAGTGACCTCGGCACGAGCAGAGGGGATGTGCCGTGTCCGGACTGGGGCAGCAGCGGCGGATCGCCGATCGTTACCGGTTGGAGTCCCGGCTCGGCCGCGGCGGTATGGGGACGGTCTGGCGGGCGTACGACGAGCTCCTTGGCCGCCGGGTGGCCGTCAAGGAGATCCACGTCGACGCCGGCGCCACCCCCCACTCCTCGCTGCGCGAGGCGCGCGCCGTCGCCCGCGTACACCACCCGAACGTCATCTGCGTCCACGACGTGGTCGAGGAGGACGGCACCCCGTACATCGTGATGGAGCTCGTCGAGGGCCTCTCGCTCGCCGAACTGCTGGCGGTACGCGGCCCGGTCGACGCGCCGGAGGCGGCGCGCATCGGGCTCGCGCTGCTGGGCGCGCTGCGCGCCGCGCACGCGCTCGGGGTGCTGCACCGCGACCTCAAGCCCGCCAACGTCCTGCTGGAGGACGGCACCGGACGGGTCGTCCTCACCGACTTCGGCATCGCACACCTCGCGGGTGCGACGACGCTCACGGAGGCGGGGATGTTCGTCGGCTCGCCCGAGTACACCGCCCCGGAGCGGATGCAGGGCGCGCTGGCGGGACCGGAGACGGACCTGTGGTCGCTGGGCGCGCTGCTGTGCGCGGCGCTGACCGGCCAGTCGCCGTTCCACCGCGACTCGTTGGGCGGGGTGCTGCACGCGGTCGTGGAGGAGGAGGTCCGGCCACCGGCGGCGGCCGGACCGCTGATGCCGCTGGTACGCGGGCTGCTGGAGCGCGACCCGGAGCGCAGGATCGGCGCGGCGGAGGCGGAGCGGCTGCTGCGGGCGTACGCGGCGACGGGGACGACCCCGCTGTACGAGCCGCCGCCACGGGCCGGGCGGCCTCCGGAGCCCGGCCACGCCCGAGCGCGGGACGAGGCGGAGGACGGCAGCGAGCGGCCCCGGAGCAGGTGGTCGCACCGGTCACAGCGGTCGCAGCGGTCCCAGCGTGCGCGCGATGCCCAGCGGTCCCGAGGGACGGAGGGGCCCCCGGCCCGGGGAGCGGAGGGATCCGAGGGACCCGAGGGACCCGAGGGATCAGAGGGGCGTCAGCGGTCGGAACTGCTGCACTGGCCGCACCGGCCCTTCCGGCAGGCGCCGGGCGGCTCCGGCGGCTCGGGTCGCTCCGGTGGCTCCGGTGGCTCAGCCGTCGCACCGGGCTCCGGCGGCTCTCCGAGCACGCCCGGCACCAGCGCCTCGGACGCCTCACGCGACACCAGCCCCTCCAGCCCCTCCAGCGCCACAGAGGCCTCCGACGCCTCCGACGCCTCCGACGCCGCACCCGGACGTACCGGCTCCAGCGACCCCGCTGACGCAGCCCCCGCGCCTCCTTCCCCCGCCGGGAGCGCCACGACGGCCGCGACGACCCCCAGCGCCCCCACCATCCCCCCAGCCTCCGCCACCCCCTTCCCCCCACCCCACTCCGGCGTCACCCGCCCCACGCCCACCGCCTCCCGCACGGGCCCCCTCCGCACCCCCGTCGTCGCCGCCAGCGTGCTGGCCGCCGCCGCCGCGCTCGCCGGGGCGGGAGCGGCAGGCGTGCTCGTCCTGCGCGACGACCCCGGCGACACCGGCGGCGGCAGCGCCGGGCCGCCCGTGGCGACCGTCACCGCCCCGCCGCAGAGACCTCAGGACAGCCCCACTCCCGCGCCCTCCCCGGACCCGTCCCGCTCCACCCCCGTACCCGCCGGGTACCGCGCCGTCTCCGATCCCGAGGGCTTCTCCCTCGTCGTCCCGGAGGGATACCTCCGCAGTACCGACGGCCAGCGCGTCTACTACGTGTCCCCCGACCAGGCGTACCGGATCGGCATCCGGGTCCGCCGCCCCGTCGAGGGCGGCCCCTTGGCGGCGATGCGCCGCGCCGACGCCAACGGGCCGGCCGCCAACCCCGGTTACCGCGACGCCAAGGTCACCCCCACCACGCACAACGGCCTCTCCGCCGCCCTCCGCGAGTTCACCTGGAACGGTTTCGCGGACGGCCAGGGCCCCCGGCGTACGTACGACATCTGCTGGGACGAGGGCGGCCGCCTCTACAGCGTGTGGGTCTCGGCGCCGCTCACGCGCCTCGACGAGCTGAAGCGCCATTTCGACACGGTCCTGGATTCTTTCCGGGTACGGCACGCCTGACGAGTCCCTGACTCCCTGCGTCCCTGAGCCTCTGAGCCCCTGATCAGGGCTTATTTGCCAGTGATCACTGGCGCGGTGTGAGGGTCCCGCGAAAAGCTGTTACCGGCGGGTACCGCGCGCCCCGCATTCCGCATACCCTCGCCCCCATGACGGACACGACCGACACCACGGAGACGCGGGCCACCACCGCCCCCACCGCGACGAAGGGGCTCGGCACGAACCCCGTGGCCCCCGCCCCGGCGGGCGCCCGCACCGCCGCCGATGTGGTCACGCCCGAGGTGGTCGCCCAGCTCACGCGCGGCGTCGTCGGCTCCGGCCGCACCGCCAACCACACGCCGTTCACGGGTGAGAAGCTGGCCGACCTGCCGGAGTCCACCCCCGAGGACGTCGCCGAGGCGTTCGCGCGCGCCCGCGCCGCCCAGCCGGTCTGGGCCGCGACCCCGGTCCGCGCCCGCGCCGCCGTGCTGCTCCGCTTCCACGACCTGGTCCTCCAGCGCCAGGCCGAGGTCCTCGACCTGATCCAGCTGGAGACCGGCAAGGCGCGCCTGCACGCCCACGAGGAGGTCCTGGCCGTCGCCGTCGCGGCCCGCCACTACGGCCGCCGCGCGGGCGCGTACCTGAAGCCGAAGCGCCACACCGGAGTCGTACCGACGCTCACCAAGGTGACGGAGCTGCGTCAGCCGCGCGGGGTCGTCGGCCAGATCGCCCCCTGGAACTACCCCCTCGAACTCTCCGTCGGCGACGCGCTGCCCGCCTTCGTCGCCGGCAACGCGGTGGTCATGAAGCCCGACACCGAGACGGCGCTGACCGCCCTCTGGGCGCGGGACCTGCTCATCGAAGCCGGTCTCCCGGCCGAGGTCTTCCAGGTGGTGCTCGGGGACGGCCCGGTCGTCGGCCCGGAGGTCGTCAAGCACGCCGACTACGTCTCCTTCACCGGCTCCACCCGCACCGGCCGCGAGGTCGCGCAGGGCGCCGCCGCCCGGCTCGTCGGCGTCTCCCTCGAACTCGGCGGCAAGAACGCCATGCTGGTCCTCCATGACGCGGACGTGGAGAAGGCCGCCGCCGGCGCCGTCCGCGCCTGCTTCTCCTCCGCCGGCCAGCTGTGCATCTCCATCGAGCGCCTGTACGTCCACGCGTCCATCGCCGACGACTTCATCGAGCGCTTCGCCGCCCGTACGAAGGCGATGCGGCTCGGCAACTCCCTCGCGTACGGCGCCGACATGGGCTCCCTCGTCGGCGAGCGCCAGCTGGAGACGGTGACCCGGCACGTCGACGAGGCCGTCGCCAAGGGCGCCACGCTCATCGCGGGCGGCGTCGCCCGCCCCGACATCGGCCCGCTCTTCTACGAGCCGACCATCCTGGAGGGCGTCCAGGAACCGATGTCCGTCTGCGCCGAGGAGACCTTCGGCCCGGTCGTGTCGATCTACCGCTTCACGGACGAGGACGAGGTCGTCGAGCGGGCCAACGCCACCGCGTACGGCCTCAACGCGTCCGTCTGGACGAAGGACGGCCGCCGCGGCCACGCCGTCGCCGCCCGCCTGCGTACCGGCACGGTCAACATCAACGAGGGCTACGCCCCGGCGTACGGCAGCGTCCAGTCGCCCATGGGCGGCATGAAGGACTCGGGCCTCGGCCGCCGCCACGGCTCCGAGGGCATCCTCAAGTACACCGAGGCCCAGACGGTCGCGCAGCAGCGGCTGATGCCGCTGGCGCCGTCCTTCGGCATGGACGACGAGAAGTACGCGGCGTTCATGAGCCACAGCCTGCGACTGATGAAGGCGTTCCGCTTCCGCTAGAAGTCCCCTTTTCGGTACGAGGAGAGCCCATGCCCCAGGTCCCCCCTGCCCAGAATCAGGATGAACCGGCTGACGCGTACGACTACGACGTCATCGTCGTCGGCTCCGGCTTCGGCGGCTCGGTCTCGGCCCTCCGCCTCACGGAGAAGGGCTACCGGGTCGGCGTCCTGGAGGCGGGCCGCCGTTTCACGCCGGAGACCCTCCCCAAGAGCTCCTGGGACGTGAAGAACTACCTCTGGGCCCCGGCGCTCGGCCTCTTCGGGATCCAGCGCATCCATCTGCTCGGCAACGTCATGGTCCTGGCGGGTGCCGGTGTCGGCGGGGGCTCCCTCAACTACGCCAACACCCTCTACGTACCGCCCGCGCCCTTCTTCCAGGACAAGCAGTGGGCGTCCATCACGGACTGGCAGGCGGAGCTCGCCCCGTACTACGACCAGGCCAAGCGCATGCTGGGCGTACGGCTCAACCCGACGATGACGCCCTCGGACGTCCACCTCAAGGCGACGGCCGAGGCGATGGGGGTCGGCGACACCTTCCACCTGGCGCCGGTCGGCGTCTTCTTCGGAGACGGACGGGACGCCGACGGTACGGCGAAGACCACCCCCGGTTCGCAGGTGCCCGACCCCTACTTCGGCGGTGCGGGCCCCGCCCGGCGCGCCTGCACGGAGTGCGGCGCCTGCATGACCGGCTGCCGGCACGGCGCCAAGAACACCCTCACCGAGAACTACCTGCACCTGGCCGAGAAGGCCGGGGCGGTCATCCACCCCATGACCACGGTCACCGCCCTCACCGAGTCCGCCTCGGGCGACGGCTACCTGGTCTCGACCGTCCCCACGCACCGCCGCCGCAAGGCCGCCCCGCGCACGCTGCGCTGCCGGTACGTCGTCGTCGCGGCGGGCACGTACGGCACGCAGACCCTGCTGCACCGCATGAAGGACGAGGGGAAGCTGCCCCGCATCTCCAGCCGCCTCGGCGAGCTGACCCGTACGAACTCGGAGGCGCTGGTCGGCTCCCAGACCACGGACCGCCGCTACCGCAAGCGCCACGGCCACCGCCGCGCCGACTTCACGCGCGGCGTCGCGATCACGTCCTCCATCCACCCCGACGCCAACACCCACATCGAGCCGGTCCGCTACGGCAAGGGCTCCAACGCCATGGGGTCCCTCTCCATCCTCCAGGTGCCGTACTCCGACCACCGCGTCGCGGCCTGGCTCGGCAACGTCGCCCGCCACCCGCTGCTCGCGCTGCGCTCGTTCTCCAACCGCCGCTGGTCGGAGAAGACCATCATCGGCCTGGTCATGCAGTCGCTGGACAACTCCCTCACCACCTACCGCAAGCGCGACGGCATCGGGAAGGGCCTCCTCACCGCCCGCCAGGGCCACGGCGCCCCGAACCCCAAGCAGATCCCGGAGGGCACGCGCGCGGCCTCCCTCCTCGCCGAGGAGATCAACGGCTTCGCCGGCTCGAACATCGGCGAGCTCATGGGCACCCCGCTCACCGCGCACTTCCTGGGCGGCTGCGCGATCGGCGCGACGGCCGAGGACGGCGTCATCGACCCGTACCACCGCCTCTACGGCCACCCGGGCATCTCGGTCGTCGACGGCGCGGCCGTCTCCGCCAACCTGGGCGTGAACCCGTCCCTCACCATCACGGCCCAGGCCGAGCGCGCGATGTCCTTCTGGCCCAACAAGGGCGAGGAGGACCCCCGCCCCCACCAGGGCGCCGCCTACGCACGCCTCACCCCGGTCGAACCCAAGTCCCCCGCGGTCCCGGCGGACGCCTTCGCGGCTCTGAAGCTCCCGTTCCTCGGCATCCCCACGGTCCCGCCGAAGTCCTGAGCGTCCCCGGACACACGAGAGGCGCTGCACCCCCCTCCGAGTGCAGCGCCTCTTGTCTATGCGTGCTGGTTACGCGGTGGCGCCGCTGTTGCGACGACGCATCGCGAAGACGACACCGGCACCGGCGACGATGGTGATACCACCGGCGATACCGATCACCGGCAGCATCGACGACGAACCGGTCTCGGCGAGGTTGCCGGTGACGGGCAGCGGCTTGGCCTCACCCTGCGGCTTGGCGCCGCTCGGCTTGCCTTCCGGCTTCTGGCCGCTCGGCTTGGCGTCCTCCACATCGCCCGGCTTGCTGCCGGCGGCGACGACGGTGAACTTGTACTCGTCACCGTTGCCGTTGCAGGACGAGTCCTTGCCGGCGTAGATGGCGCTGCTGAAGGCGAACGAAGAACCGGCCGGAGCCTTGGCGTCGACACGGACGCGCAGCTCCATGTCGACCGTGGCGCCCTTCTCGATCTTGTCGATCACGCCGACGAAGCTGCCGGTCGAGACATAGTTGCCGTCCTCGTCCTCGTAGGACTCCTGGAACGAGTCGGTCCACTCGTCGGTCTCGGGGTCCTTGTACTGCAGCTCGGCCAGGCCGTCGTTCAGGGTCTCCGGGGTGTCGTCGCCGTACTCGGTGAACGTCTCGACATAGACGTTCTTGAGGTCGGCGTCCGAGGAGTTCTTCACCGTGAACTTGAAGTCGTGCCAGCCGGAGCCCGCCACGATCTTGTTGGGCAGACCGTTGACGCTGACCTCGAGGTTCTCGTCGAGGTTGAACTCGGTGCAGTCGTAGGGGGACCACTCGTCGCCGCTGCCCGGCTTGCCCGACGAGTCCTTGTCCTCGGCCGGCTTCTCGCCCTCGGCGGGCTTCTCGGCGGGCTTCTCGGCCGGCTTCTCGCCCTCGGCCGCGGGCTTCTCGCCCTCGGTGGCCGGCTTCTCGTCCTCAGCGGCCGGCTTCTCGGCCTCGGCGGCGGGCTTCTCGGCCTCGGTGGTGTCCGTGCTCTCCGGGGTCGTCGAGCCGGACGTGGTGCTGTCCTGGTTCGCGGTGTCCGGCGTCGTCGTGTCGGGCGTGGTGGTGCCCTGCTCACCGGCGCCGCCGGTAGAGGTCGTGCTGGTGGTGCCTTCCGTCGCGTACGCGGCCGGAGCCGCCAGGAAGGCGGCAGGGGCGATGACGGCGGTCGCGGCGGCGACCGCCATGGCGCGGCGAAGCTTCATTCAAGACCTCTGTGGTCTGGGCGTGCCGCATCACACGGCACGGAGTCTGGCGGGCCGCCTCCCGAGGTGGGGGTGTCACGGGTGTGGCCGTTGTTTCCGCATGCATGACCCGTGACTCGAGGGGATGGTTGTGCGCCAATTGACGAAAACCTTATGTGTCCTGCATCACTCGCATGGCCTAGCCTCCGGCCTTCGCCCGCCGGGCTCCGTGCCCGGACCCCTTGTCGGCGTTGATCTCGACGTACGGACGGGCTCACCGCCACGCAGCTCCTGCAGCACCGCGGCCCACCCCCCTTCTTAGGGGCCGCCGACGGCGAGCCGGAGGTGGATCACAGAACCGCGATCCCGTCGCCGCGGAGTGACCAGGTGCCCGCCCCTGAGCGCGGGCCCTCCCCGGCGGGACGGTTGAGCACGCCGAAGGCGTCGCGCGGAATACCGAACATCTTGAACTGCCCGTCCGCGCCACCGAAACCGCGACGGCGATCGCGCACCCGCGAAGGGCCTTCAGCGGGCCGACCTGCGGATTCTTCTCTTCGTCAGGGTCCACCACCCCTACCGGGCCCACCTCGCACGGAGGCGCAGCCCCACCAGGGAGTTTGCCCCTCAGCCAACCAGCTGGCTAGGCCTCGTGCTCCTCAACATCAACTGCGGCTGAGGGCTCTAGCGTGTTGGGAGACTTGCCGCACCTGCGCCGCAGGCAGATGCCGCACGTCCCAGAGCAGCGCTGCCGTGTCGGCAATCTCTCCCGGCAACCCGCGACTGGGCGGCACGTCCTGCATACCGGTCAAGGTTGCCAAAACAGAGACCCTGACGCCGAACACAGCCGCGAAGCCATTGAGGAGCTCACGGTCGAGTTCCTTGACGCCACGCCCCACTGCCCCGATGGTCGCAGCTGATAGATAGACATCGGACATCAGATACATGACCTTGGCTGCCGAGGACCACCCCAGATTGCGGAGAGCGAGCATCCGCACAAAGAGCGAACCGAAACATGGGGGGTACTGCTCATAAGAGTGTCGCTTCCTGGGCGATGCGGTCATCGGTCGCTCGGTCAGGGGTCGGGCGTAATCCCGCAGCTGCTGCCTGGAGGAAGCAGGCAAGGGGAGTGCATGCCGGACCAGTCGGGGGAGTTCGCGGCTGGCACCCTCATCGAAAGGCCATGCCTGGTCCGGAATGGAAAGGCCCGCGATGAGGAAAAGGTCGTGGCTTTGCATGCCGATCTGCTCTGCTAGCCGATGAAGGAACTTCTCGGTCGGGGGTTTACCCATGGAAGTCGGAGGAAGCTCCATGTCTTGGCTACGCGCAAGACGCGCCAGAAGAACGTCGGAGCCGGGGTACGTCGGAAATTCCATCGCCACCGTCGCATCAGAGGAGCACTTATTCAAGGTGTGTGCAACGTCCGCTGGGGGCAGCCTCCACGGGGATGCCCCCAGCGAACATCGCCGTTCAGTGGCCTGGTGGTCCAGCGTAGTAGTCCCAGGCGCTGTCGGAAAAGTCCCAACCGTGCCGTCGGAAGGCTCCGCGGGTGATATCCAGCAATGGAGTTAACCCCGGGCTGTCTGTCGGTTGGTAATGACCGGAGAAGTTGTCGACCCTGGAAATCACACCGTTTGCATCGACGTCGAAGGTGCCTGCCATGAGCACCCCTTTACGGTCACCCAAGGAGGTGTGCCCGGCATCCGGATTTAGGTCCCACATCGATTCGTTCTGCATGGCACGCAGTGAACCATCCCGGCGGACGACGAAGTGATACTCACCCGCACCTAGGGGCGACCCTGCCGAAATCCCTGCGTCTGCGGGAAGGGCTCCCTGGTCGGCGTGGTCGACGCCCTCGCGGAAGGGCTCCCAGACCTTATCCCCGCAGTTGTGAACCAGAACCGGCGCAGCCCCCACCAGCACGTAGTACGTGTGGATATCAGCCACTGTGAGGTTGTGAACCGTCGCCTGCTGCGTCCAGCGCTGCACAGCCGTGATTTGGACGCGCGTACCGGCGCTGGTGGTGAGCCACTGGCCTGACTTCAGGTCGGTGGCGTCGATCCATTCGCCCAGTTCGGGGACCCAGAAGGGGTGCCCGTCGGTGGCGGTAACGGTCGCCGACTTGTCGCCCTTCTCGCCGTCGATGTCGACGGTGACCTCGACCAGGTTCTTGGACCCCTTGCCGATGATGGTCGCGGAGACATCCTTGGCCGACGTCTCGCCGGTCTCGGGGTCCGTTGCTATGACCTTGTCGCCGGGCTTCAGGTCCTTGATGGCCTTTTTGCTGCCGTCGGCCATGAGGACGAGAGTCTCGGGCGTGAAGCTGTTGGCGGTACAGGCTTCACCGGCACCGCCATTTCCTCCGCCGCCTCCTCCCCCGCCGTCACCGCTGTCGGCCTTCTTTGCGGCTACCGCTGCCGCTTCGTCGGCCTTGGCCTTCTTCGCCGCTACGGCCGCATCCGCCTGTTTGGTCCACGCCGCCATGTCCTCCGTGTACTTGGCCATGGCGTCGGCGTCGGCATCGGCACGTCGGACGATGCCGACGGCCCACTGGACGTCGTCCTCCCACTTGCGGTAGGCGCTCCAGGCCTTGTCGAGGGCTTTGAGAACGCGTTTCGCGCTACCCGCCCACGGGACGGCGGCCTCGAGCGCAAGCATCGCGCAGGTGCCCACGTTCCCGCCGAGACAGGCGGTGATGTCGTCCCAGCCCGTGGCTCCCTTCAAGGCTTCTTTGGCCACCTGCAGTGCAACATCGGTCTTGCTCTGCTGCGTGAACGCGCGAGCGCGCTCGACGTCCTTCTTGCTGACGCTCGGCACTGGCTGGGAGGGAGCGGGCGGAACGCCAGCGTCAGCGTAAGCAGCGGACCTGGCTTTTTGCTGTCTGATCCATTCCTTGAAGTTGATCCACTCGCCAGACGGGTCGCTCAAGGTGATCGGACTGTTGAGTGCATACGCGTACGGGTTCATCGTCTGCGACTCGGCAAAGTCCATCTTCGGATCCACCGAGATGAACCGCCCCAACCCCGGGTCGTATTCGCGCGCCCCGAGATGAGTGAGCCCCGTGGACTCGTCGACCGTCCCGCCGACGAAACCCTTCTCGCCCGGCCAGATCGAGGGCTTCTCGCCCCGTGCCTCCCCGAAGGGTGTGAATTTCCGCCGCATGACCGCCTGGGTGGTGGCGTCCACTGAAGTGGTCGCCGTCCCGTTGCGGTCGCTGAGCAGGTACGACGTCGTGATCTTGCCGGCTTCGGCGACCTTCACCATGCCGGGTCCCGCCGGGTGGGCGAAATAGCGAGTGCCCTTGACGATGTTGCCGTCCTTGTCGAGCTTCACCTCGGTGCCCGGCAGGTAGAGCGTCGTTCCGGTGGGGTCGCGGCGTATGAGCCGGTTACCGCCCGCGTCGTAGACGTATGACGTCGTCTCGGCGCCCTGCGTCACGCTCTGCAAATGGCCCTCTACGTCCCAATCGAGGGTCTGAGTGTTCCCCTGGACGACGCGCTTCGTGGTGTTGCCGGCCGTGTCGTACGCGTAGAGATCCTCGCGCTCGCCCTGTGGCCCCTTGGTGTGCACCTTGGACAGGCGACTGGTGGTGCTGCCCCCAGTTTCGTACGTGTAGGTGCGGGTGACGTCCTTGGCAGTGTCGCCGGCGGTGTCGTGCTTGACCTCGGTCTTGCGGTTGCCGACCGCGTCAAAGGTGTACGACGTCCAGTACGGGCCCGGACCGCCCACCTTCGGCGCCGAGCCCGGTCCCGCGCTGCCGGGCTTGGCCGCGCAGTCGTCCGTCGCCGTCCAGGCGTCTGTCATGCGCCGCAGGTAGTCGTAGGCGAAGCACTGCGTGTCGGTCGTGGCTTGCGTCGGGTTGGCACCCTGCGCATCCGTGATCTTCAGGACGTTGCCGACGTCGTCGTAGGCCGTACGCACATCACTGATGCGTGCCGTGCTGGTCAGGCCGACTTCCTGGTCGTGCACCGACCGGGTCGACCGGCGGGTCTGCTCGTCGAACTCGTAGCTGGAGATCAACTGCTTGCCGGCCGGGCCAACCTTCGTACGGACCACGTCGCCCAGGGGCGTGTACTGCGTCTGCGCGACGAAGGTCTTGCCCGCGACCGACATCGTGTCGATCTGATCGAATCCGTTGTAGCCGAGACTCACCCGCTCGGAGGGCAGGCCGCCCGCCGCCGGATGCGTGACCGTCTGCGGGAGGCCGGTCGTCTTGCTGTAGGTGTTGATGTAGACGTAGTCGCCCGCCAGGTTCTTCTCGGACGCCGGAATGGTGACCTTGTTGCCCAGCGGCCGGTATTCGGTGTCGTAGCTGGTGACCGCCTGGGTGTAGGCGTTCCCGTCGACGTAGCGGGTCGACGCCACCGGCAGCCCGAGCGCGTCCGGGAGGGAGTCGTACGTCTGCTCCGTCAGCTTCGGCCCGCTGAGCGAGCCCTCGTGGGTGGCGGTGACGCGGCCGAGGGTGTCGTACGCGAAGGCGATCGTCTTCGCCGGGACGCGGCCGTCGGTGACGGTCAGCACGCGGTCGCCCTGGTCGTACGTCGTCTTCGACGTCCCCTTGTCGGGGTCGGTCGTCTCGTACGCGCGGCCTCGGATGTCGTACTTGTACGACCACCTGTTGCCCGCCTGATCGGTTACCGACTCCAGCAGCCCCCGCCGTTCGTACGTGTAGTCGATCTTGTCAAACGTTCCCGAAGGGCTGTCGCCCTTGAACTGCTGGAGCTGGGTCTTGCGGCCCTTCGCGTCGATCAGTGCCTTGGTCGGGATGTCGCCCTTGGGCGGGTCGACCGCCACCCAGTCGCCTCCGTACGACGTCGTCGTACGCCACGTCTCCGTACCGAGCTTCCGGGCGATCGTCGCGACCGGGCGCCCCATGCCGTCGTACTCCATGCGCGTGGACGCCGGCACCTTGTTGTCGTCCGAGATCCACAGACCGGCCGAGGGAGCCTGGTCGTTGAAGTGGGCCCCGTTCTCCTTCCAGATCAGCCCTCGGCTGTCGTAGAAGGTGTCCGTGATGACCCGGCCACCATCCAGCGCCGGTTGCTGCGTCTGGCGCAGACGCAGTGCGCCGTCGTAGATGTCGTAGCTGGTGCGGTAGGTGCCCCTCTCCAGCAGCTTCTTGGTGGTGATGACCACCGGAGCGTCCGGGGTCACGCTGTAGCCGAACTCGGCGTCCGGGATCGTCGTGGCCGGGTCGCGGTCCGGTGACCACACCTTGAGCAGGCGGCCGAGTGCGTCGTACTGCATCGTGGAGCGGCGCTTGTTCGCGTCCTCCTGCACCAGGGGCAGACCACGGCCGGCGTCCAGCTCCGTGGAGCTGGTGTGGCCGAGCGGATTCGTGGTCGTGATCTTCGTGACGACCGAGCCGGACGCAGGGCTGTAGGACGTCTTCGTGACGTTGCCGTACACGTCCGTCGCCGAGGTCGGGCGTCCGTACGCGTCGAAGGTCGTGGACCCGACCAGCGTGTAGACCGGCTGACCGTCCTTGTAACCCGACAGCGACTCGGCCTTGCTCACATTGCCGACGGTGTCGTAATGGACGAGCTTGTCCGACCCGACGTCCTGCGGACGCTGGATCGTCGTCGCGTCACATGCCTTGGTGAGGGACTCCACCCGCTTCTGGAGCGACAGCATCCACTTGGAGGTGTCCTCGACGTACTCGTAACGGACACACGTGTCGTCGTCCGACTTACCCGTGTCGCCGCGGTCGGTGGTGCTCAGCACCCTGCCCCGGGTGTCGTAGGTGTGCTCGACCGCCGTACGGCGCTGGCCGCGGCCGTCCGAAAGAACGGTGCGGGAGGCGACCTTCGTCGTGCCCTGCACCCACGCCTGCAGGGGCTGCGCACCTTCCTCGCCACGCTTGCGGGACGCCGTCGGGCCGTGGACCCATGGTGTGTAGAGCGTCGCCGACTCGAGTGCGCCGCCCTCGCCGTTGTAGTAGAGGGTTTCGCGCGTCTGTCCGGCGTACAGCTCGTGGTCGGCGACCTCGCCGCCCTCGCTGTCCTTCACCTTCGCCGACCGCCGGGTACTGCCGGCCAGCTTGTCGCCGTCCATGCCGCGGAAGTAGAGGTTCTCGACCATCGTGCGCTTGTCCGGCGCGACGCCCACCAAGGTCCGTACGCGCTCGTAGCCGCGCCACTGCGACCATGTGCGCGCCCGCTGGCTCAGGACCTCGGACTCGTCGTCGTAGGCCCAGGCCGGTGCGCCGAGGTAGACGTAATTGGTCTCCTTGGTCGGCGACGTGCCGTTCTTGTCCTCCTCGCGCACCTGGTCCACGCGGTGCTTGTGGAACCAGTCGGTGAAGTAGAGCTTCTTCATCCCGGTCGGGTCGGTGGGGTCGGGGACCTCGTTGATCACCGGGTAGCAGCGCAGCGTGTTCGTGTCGGGGGTGGCGGGGAGCTTCTTCGGCTCCACGGTGCTGCACTCCGGCGCGGCGTACTTCACCGCCAGCCTCGCACCGGTCTCCGTCTGGATCGTCTCCACACGCCAGCGCAGGAAGGGCGGGTTGCCATCGGTGTCGTTGTCCACGCGGTTGGGCAGCTGCTTGCCCTCGAAGACGACCGGGGGCATCGCGACAGGCGTGCCGTTCTTGCCCGTGTGCTGGATCTTCGCGAGCCACAGCGGGTAGTCCCCCGCCACCCCGCCGTCACCGGTGGACCTGAAGTCCTGGGTGAGGGTCCACGTGTCGACCGGCTCCGGCTTCCCGGCTTTGAGCACCCAGGTGTTGACGGCCGTCAGGCGCTTGCGGGAGAAGAAGGTCGGCGAGTAGCGGTCCTTGCACTCCTTGCCCCCCTCGCAGAGCATGTCGGCGGGCACATCGGGCCAGTTCCGAGTGGCCTCCCACTGCGCCTCCGAGGTCAGCTTGGCCTCGGCGCAGTCGAAGGTGCCGGTCGTAAGACAGCGCTCGGCCACGTCGAACGTGATCTGGGCCGGCGCCGCCGCGAAGAGGGCGTCGCTTCGCAGACCGTACGAGATGCGGGTCAGCCAGCCGCCCCGGTCGTAGCCGCGGGCGGTGGACTTGCCCAGTTCCGTGACGTTGGAGCCGTAGTGGTTGCGCTCCTTGGCGTACCAGTAGGTCATCGCGTTTCCGCGAAGGTCGACCACGTAGTCGAGGTTCCAGCGCCACGCCTGATCGCACACCGACTCGGCGTACGCCGTCTGGTGGCAGTCCTCGCCCGGGTGGTTGCCGTAGACCGGCACGGTCCACACGGAGTTCGTCTCGGAGCTGCCGGCCGCCCAGCCGTTCAGCCGGTTCACGCCGAAGTGGTACTGCACGCCCTGCATGTTCGTGACGCGCCAGTACTCCTTCTCCGTGTCGCCGTTGACGGCACCCTTGACCAGCTCGACTCGCGAGCCGTCGTCCGTCTGCGGCCGCCACTGCTTGGTCGCGTCGTCCAGGACAAGCTGGGTGGACGAGCCGTTGAGCGACATCGTCACCATCGGCGGGCCCTGGCACAGGTCTCCGGTGGGGTTCTTCGGGTTGTTGTGCCCGGAACCCTCCTTCCGGTCCTCCGAACAGGGCAGATACGTCCGCTCGATGAAGTTCGAGGCCAGGTCCCAGCCGTCCCCGACCCAGCTCGGCTGCTGGGAGGTCGCCGACGAACGGCCGTCCACGCTCGCGGAGGAGTAGCTCAGCTCCAGGGACGGGCCTGGGCCACCCAGTGACGCCGGGATCTCCATCGGGTACGACCATGAGAAGTCACCGGAGGAACCGCCGCCCTGCCAGGAGCCGGAGGGGCTCAACGACGTGGCGCGGTAGTCGCCGTTGGCGCCGCTCGCGCCTGCTGTGGCGGCGAGCACCATGGGGGCGGGTGCCGTCGGCGCGGCCTTGGCGCCGGACGGCTTGGTCCGAGAGGCCGTGGCCTCGGACGGCTTGGTCTGCGGCTGGATCGTCGCGGTGACGGTGCCCGCAGCCGCGTTGTTCGTCGTGGCGACCGGCGTACGCGTCTGACAAGCCGGCTTCTGCGGGGTCGTCAGAGCGCACGCGGGGAGCGCGACGAACGTCAGACGTGAACCCCAGTCGCCGCCGTAGGCGTTCCGGAATTTCCGGTAGTCCAGCTCCACGGCCAGCGGGCTCGTCGACGCGCCCGAGTCCGTCCGCCGCACCTGCAGAAGGACTCCGTCCACTCCCGCACGCTGTGCGGTCGCCCGGTCCTTGACCTCGACCGTGGCGCGCACCGGAGCGGTCGCCGCGGTGGGCTTGGCGACGGCGAGCCGTACGGGCGACGCACCGGCCTTCACCGCCGCTCCGGCTACGGAAGCGGCGAGGCGCGATTTCACGGGAGCCGTGGTCGACGGAAGTGTGACGTCGGCGGTGCCTGGTTTCGGCCAAACCACTGACGGCGCGGCCTTCCAGGTCCGCTCCGTGGACAGTTCCTTGACGGAAGCATTCTTGGCGGGCTTACCGGGAACATTTGTGAGTCTCTGCAGCCCGGGCAGAGAATTTTCCGGCGCTGCCACGGCGACCGGGATCGATGGCAGGCCGGTGACGAGGACGGTGGACGCGAGCACCGGGACTGCCCAGCGCGTGATCGGCCGAAAACGTATGCGCCTTCTTGCCTGTCCACTCTGTGAACGTGGTCTCAAAATCCCCCCTGCATTCGCGAAAAACACACAACGGCCGGAGAACGTATCACTCGCTCTCGGCTCCGTCAGGGCTTTTTAAAGACAAGCGAAATGGCGAAATCGCAAGGGGAGGCTCGATTCACTCGGATTCGGGACAAAGGGGCGTAATGGGGCGCCCATGGTGTTGCCTGAATCTCCTCGCACAGGCCCCCCTTCGCCTGATACAAACGGGATTTGCCGCAGGCGTGGTGCCACGTTGAGTGACTGCCGACCAGGGCTTCTCGGCCCCCTGCGGAGCGCTTCACGAGCTGGAAAGAAGGCAGTGAATGAACCAGGGGGGATTTTGAGAAAGCGAATATCAGTCGTCGCCATCGGGGCGATGTTCGCAGGGCTTGTCACCTTGCGGCCGGATATGGCTGTCGCCGAAGATGGCGATGTGCACGCCCGCGCCGATAGTGCGTCCGAGTCGAGCCTGACGGACAAGCGGAGGGCGGAAAGTGCGGCTGCCGAAAGGAAGGCGGCGAAGACCGGAAAGCGCGTCGAAATTATTTCGATGCGTACGGAAACCGATGAGACGTTCGCGAATCCGGACGGCACGTTCAGCGTGGACCGTGCCATTGTTCCGGTGCGGGTCCGGCAACAGGGCAAGCTGGTCCCCGCCGACCCGGCACTCACCGTCAAGAGGGACGGGCGTATTTCTCCCGGGGCCACCGCTCTGCAGGTTTCCTTCTCGGGTGGAGGGGACGGGACCTTCGCGACCATGAGGCAGGACGGCCGCGAGCTGTCCTTGTCCTGGCCCGGAACGTTGCCCAAGCCGTCGGTGAACGGAAACACCGCGACGTATGCGGAGGTGCTCCCCGGCGTCGACCTGACAGCCACGACGACCGTGGACTCGTTCTCGCACGCACTGGTCGTCAAGAACGCCAAGGCTGCCAAGAACCCGGCGCTGGCCTCGGTCAGCTTCGGCCTGAAGGGCGAGGGCCTGGACGTGAAGTCCAGTCCCGACGGAGGTCTCCGCGCCGTCACGCCCAACGGTGATGCCGCGTTCTCCGCGCCGAAGCCCCTCATGTGGGACTCGGCAGGGTCCGAGGCCGTCACGTCCTCGCCGACGGCGAAGCGCCCCCTCGCAGCGGTGCTCACCGGGGCGACGGAGGGATCGCGTCAGGCGCCGATGGGCATGAAGCTGACGAAGCACGCACTCACGCTGACGCCGGACAAGAAGCTCCTCAGTGACCCCGGAACCGTCTTCCCCGTCGTCATCGACCCGGCCTGGGGGAAGGACGCCTGGAAGAACGCCTGGTCGATCGCGTACAAGCACACCGGCTACCCAGGCACCGAGAACACGGTGTACTGGAACGGCGGCACCATCTCCGACTTCGCTCGCGTCGGCGTCGCCAACGACCCCAACGGCGGGACGGTGAGCGCGAACACGTACTTCCGCGTTGCCACGGGGGACGTCCGGGACAAGCAGATCATCAAGTCCACGCTGCGCATCAAGCAGACGCACGCGGGCTCGTGGTCGTGTAAATCCGGTGACATTCTTGTGAAGGATGTCGGGAAGGCTCTCCCTTCGAACATCACGTGGAACAACCAGCCCACGTGGCTCTCCACGGTCGACTCCTCCGGAGAGTCGTTCGGAGGTCGCAACTGCCCCGCCGACACGGCCGGGCTGGTCGAATTCGATGTCACCTCGGCCATCAGCAAGGCCGCCAAAGGCAAGTACCCCGCGTGGGCCTTCGCTCTGACGGCACGGAGTTCCACGGTCGATCATTCCTGGCGCAAGTTCGATCCCCACTCCGTACGTGTTTCGACGTACATGAACACTCTGCCGGTCAAGCCGAGCAACCTGTCCACGAACCCGTCGGTGCCCTGCACCGGCGGCACGTTCGGCATCACCGACTACGTCACTCTCCGTGCCAAGGTGGACGACGCGGAGGACAGCAACCTCACGGCCCAGTTCCAGTACGCGATGGTGGGCTCGACGGCTGCTCCCGTCCGTCCGGCCAAGGTCAACGCGAGCCGGGGCTCGGTCGCCTCGCTGCGCATTGATACGCGGAACCTGGCCAGCGGCACCTACTGGTGGAACGTGGTCGCCGGCGACGGCACGGCCAACAGCCCGGTGAGCGACACCTGTCGGTTCACGTTCGACAAGAACGCCCCCTCTGCGCTCCCCGGCGTGGACTCGAAGCAGTTCCCGGCCGAGACGGACGGCAACCCGGCGCGCACGAAGGGGGAGTTCTTCCTCACCAACGGCGGCGTCAACGACGTCACCCACTGGATGTGGTGGTCCGACTCCGACTCCAGGGAACGCTTCGTGTACGCCAAGGACTTCCCGGATCCGCTGAAGCCGCCGAAGATCGAGTACACGCCACTCAGCGCGGGACCGCAGTACCTGTACGTGCGCAGCGTCGACGCGGCCGGCAACCGCTCAGCCCTGCGCGCCTATCTCTTCATCGCGACGCGCGCGCCTGAGCGCGACAAGCCGGGCGACCTCAACGGCGACGGGACCGTCGACCTGTGGAGTGTCGACCCTGGCGGCGGCGCGCTGTGGACGCACCCGGGCCAGGGCAACGGAAAGTTCGGCCTCGGCCAGCAAGCCGACGACGAGTCGTTCGGCGAGGCGGTCATCGCCCACCGTGGCAGCTGGAACGAGGACTACTACGAGGACCTGGTGGCGCTCCGCCCCGGTGCCGAGGACCCCGCGCGCAAGGAACTGTGGACCTACAGCAACGAGGGCAACGGCCGGCTGGCCGGAACGGAGTTCGGACGCCGCGAACTCCAGGTGCTGTCCGTCGACGCCAACCACTGGCACGACGCCGACCAGATCCTGTCGGTCGGCAGCATGAACGACGACAACGGCGACGGCACGTTGACCGACGTCGACACTCCGGACCTGCTGGTCAAGTCGGGCGGTCAGCTGTGGCTGTACCTCGGCGCCCAGGGCAGCCCCTTCCTGGACGAGTTCTCCGAGCCCATTCCGCTCGGCAACGCCGACTGGCAGAACATGACCCTGCTGGGTCCCGGTGACCTCAACAAGGACGGGCTGCCGGAGCTGTGGGTCCGCGACACCAAGGCCGGCACGGTGCACCAGTACACCAGCCGGCTCAATCCCGTCGCCGGCGATCTCACCGTCGCGGATCTGACCGTCTACGGTGACGCGGCCGTCCGCGCCACGTCCATCGGGTCGGGCTTCACCTCCGCCGCGTACCCGCACCTGTCCACGGAGGGCGACTTCGAGGGGGACGGATTCGCGGACCTGTGGGCACGGGACGGCGTGGGCGCCTCGGTCGAGTTCCCGGGCAGGGCGCCGGTGAACCACTCCGCCTTCGGTGCGGCCCGCCCGCTCGTCACGGGCGGCACACCGTGGGGCACCTGTGAAGTCTTCGAGTCCACGGCCACCGGCAAGCGGTCCTTGTGCGGTCCGATCCTGGCGAAGTACAAGGCGCTCGGCGGGCCGGCCAAGTTCGGCTACCCGACCAGCGACGTCAAGACCGCCGGAGACGGCGTGGGCCGCTATGTCCACTTCCACCAGCCGGGGACGGCGACGGAGAACCGGTCCATCTTCTGGAGCCCGGACACCGGCGCCTGGTCGGTGCACGGCAGCATCTGGGTCAAGTGGAACGAGATGGGCCGCGACACCAGCGTCCTCGGCTACCCGACCTCGGACGAGCGTCCCACCAGCGACGGGGTCGGCCGTGTCACCACGTTCAGCAAGGGCGGCAGGACAGGCGCCATCTACTACGCCCAGGGCATCGGCGCCTTCTCGATCCACGGTTCCGTCTACACGAAGTACCTGGAGCTCGGGGCCACGGCCGCCCTGGGATACCCGACAACCGACGTACGGGCCACCAACCCCAAGGCCGGCTCCTTCCAGCGGTACCGCTTCCGGCACGAGACGGCAGACAGCTCGTCCATCTACTGGAGCAGCGCGACGGGCGCCTGGCCCGTGTCCGGTCAGATTCGGACGAAGTGGATTTCCCTGGAGTCGGAGAACAGCTGGCTCGGCTTCCCGACGTCCGATGAGTACGAGGTCACCGGCGGGACGCGGACGGACTTCGAGAGCGGTTACGTGCGGTGGAACCGGGCGAGTGACATCGCTACCGAACACAAGCCGAACGCGATGACCAGTGGTCTGCGCACGGAACTCGCGGGCGATGTCAACGGTGACGGCCGCAGCGACATGATCACCATCTACAACTATGGCGGCGCCACTACCGGGATTCACGTCCTACCCGCCACTCCCGCAGGTGGCTTTGGCCCGCCGAAGGAGGCATGGACAAGCGCGAAGGGCGGCTTCGACTACGCCCGGAGCAAGTGGGTCTCCGGCGACTTCAACGCCGATGGCCATGCCGACGTCGCCGCGTTCTACGGCTATGCCGATGGCTCCGTCGCGACATGGAGCTTCTTGGGCGAGTCCGATGGAACCTTCAAGCGCACTCTCAAGAGCACGGCCAATCCGAGTAGCTGGTCGTGGGGTGCCAGTCAGGTGCGAGGTGGCGACTTCAACGGGGACAAACGCGATGATCTCGCGATCCTCTACGACTACGGCAGTGGCACGTCTGGCCTTCACACGTTGGTTGCGAAGGCGGACGGTACCTTCAATGCTCCGCTCGCCAGCTGGAAGTCCGGAGCTGGGGGCTGGGATGCGACCAAGGCCGAGATGCTTGCGGGGGACTTCGACGGAGACGGCCGTGCTGAGCTGGTCGGGTTGTACCAGTACGAGAACGGTGCTGCGGCTCTGTGGCGTTTCAACACCTCGTCCACGGGTTCATTCACCAGCGGCGGCCGGGCGTGGGCCTCGGGAGCAGAGACCTGGAATGCTCCCGAACGGTTGACCAGCGGTGACTTCAACGGTGACAAGAGAACGGACATCGCAGCCCTCTACGGCAACCTCGTCAGCCTCCAGCTGGAGACCTTCACGGCCTCTCCGGAAGGCGGATTCAGCCCGCCCCGGGTCAACTGGAAGGCATCTCTTTGGAGCGAGAGGTGGAAACTTGGCTTTGCCGGTGACGTGATATCCGGCGATTTCAATGCCGACGGCGTGGAGGATGCTGCGATGATGTTCAGTGAAATCGGCGGAGCCAGCCGTGCCTACACCTTCATCGGTAAGAGCGACGGCGACTTCGACAGCCCCCAGCCCTCCTGGCACGCCGAACCCGGCACCTGGTAGTGGCAAGACGACAAGTCCCACCAAGTAAGTGACACACCAAGGCCCCGCGGTCATCCCCACCGCGGGGCCTTGGTCGTCGGCGTACACCATCTCGGCGTACAGCATCGGCGTACATACGGGGACCGGGACCGGGACCGGGACCGGGACTGCGGTCCGGACCGGATGCGGTCGGCTCCGGGCGTCCCCGGAGCCGACCGCCTTTTCGGGTGACCGGGCTGCTGTCCCCTGCCGTCCGGTCACGCACGCTGGAGCGAGGTCCCACGACGTACCCGACGGGTACGCCACACGCTCCAGCGGAGCCACGCGTGGTTTCTTCGGCCCGCCCCTGGCTGACACGGACAACCGATCCAACGAAGGCCGGTACCGCGCGGTCACGCGCCGTACGGGTGAGGGTGCGCCCGAACTCAGATACGGCCTCAGATGCGGCCCCGGCACAGCTCCAGCATCGTCATCGCGAGCGCGGTGCCCGGCTTGCCCAGCGCGGAGCGGTAGTGGGCCAGGATCTCCATCTCGCGGGCCAGGTTCACGCGGCGGCCGCCGGAGGAGATCCGGGACTCCTGGATGACGGCCGAGATGGCCACCCGTTCCTGGATCAGGCCGATGATCCGGTCGTCGAGCGCGTCGATGCGCTCGCGCGCGTCGGCGATCAGTTCCGCGGCGTCGTCCGTGCGCGCGCCGGTCTTGTCGAGCGAGTCGAGTGCGGTCATGGCGGGGGCTCCTCGTTCGGTGAGCGGTGCCCCGGGGCGGCATGGCCCGGAAACGACAGGCGCCCCGGACCTTGTCGGCCCGGGGCGCCTGGGAAGTCGCTTGTCAGTGGCTCAAGCAGCACGACCATGGCAGCCGGACGGGCCCGGTGCCATAGGTAAAGACGTAGATCGGCTGCTTGTGCATGGGGGCAAGTATGGTGCATCCGACCATCCGGGCAACCGTGGGTTCGGATGGTGAGACGAAAGGTCGCGCGGACACGCCGGTAGAATTGGCGTACAGCCCCTCCTCCCACCGCCGGAAGGCCGCCGTAGTGTCATCAGCGAATCCCGCTGCCGCGCCCGACGCCGTACTCGTCGTCGACTTCGGCGCGCAGTACGCCCAGCTCATCGCCCGACGCGTCCGTGAGGCGCGGGTCTACAGCGAGATCGTCCCGTCCACCATGCCGGTGGCCGAGATGCTGGCCAAGAACCCCAAGGCGATCATCCTCTCCGGCGGCCCGTCCTCCGTGTACGAGGAAGGCGCCCCCACCCTCGACCGCGAGATCTTCGAGGCCGGCGTCCCCGTCTTCGGCATGTGCTACGGCTTCCAGCTGATGGCCACGACCCTCGGCGGCACCGTCGACAACACCGGCGCGCGCGAGTACGGCCGTACGCCGCTGCACGTCAGCAAGGTCTCCTCCACCCTCTTCGAGGGCACCCCCGCCGAGCAGCCGGTGTGGATGTCGCACGGCGACGCCTGCTCCGCCGCGCCCGAGGGCTTCACCGTCACCGCGTCCACGGACGTCGTGCCGGTCGCCGCCTTCGAGAACGACGAGAAGAAGCTGTACGGCGTGCAGTACCACCCCGAGGTGATGCACTCCACGCACGGCCAGCAGATCCTGGAGCACTTCCTCTACCGCGGCGCGGGCCTGCGCCCCGACTGGACCACCGGGAACGTCATCGAGGAGCAGATCGAGGCGATCCGCGCGCAGGTCGGCGACAAGCGCGCGATCTGCGGCCTGTCCGGCGGCGTCGACTCGGCCGTGGCGGCCGCGCTCGTCCAGAAGGCCATCGGCTCGCAGCTGACCTGCGTGTACGTCGACCACGGGCTGATGCGCAAGGGCGAGACCGAGCAGGTCGAGAAGGACTTCGTGGCGGCGACCGGCGTCCAGCTGAAGGTCGTCGACGCGCAGGAGCGGTTCCTCGCCGCGCTCGCCGGGGTCTCCGACCCCGAGGAGAAGCGCAAGATCATCGGCCGTGAGTTCATCCGGGTCTTCGAGCAGGCCCAGGCCGAGATCATCGCCGAGGCGCCGGACGACCAGCCGGTCGAGTTCCTCGTCCAGGGCACCCTCTACCCGGACGTCGTCGAGTCGGGCGGCGGTACGGGCACGGCGAACATCAAGTCCCACCACAACGTGGGCGGGCTCCCCGAGGACCTCGAGTTCAAGCTGATCGAGCCGCTGCGCAAGCTGTTCAAGGACGAGGTCCGGATGGTCGGCCAGGAGCTGGGCCTGCCGGAGGAGATCGTCCAGCGCCAGCCCTTCCCGGGCCCCGGCCTCGGCATCCGCATCGTCGGCGAGGTCACCAAGGACCGCCTGGACCTGCTGCGCGAGGCCGACGCCATCGCCCGCGAGGAGCTCACCGCGGCCGGCCTGGACCGCGACATCTGGCAGTGCCCGGTCGTCCTGCTCGCCGATGTGCGCAGCGTGGGCGTCCAGGGTGACGGGCGCACGTACGGCCACCCGATCGTCCTGCGGCCCGTCTCGTCCGAGGACGCGATGACCGCCGACTGGACGCGGATGCCGTACGACGTGCTGGCCCGCATCTCGACGCGCATCACCAACGAGGTGCGCGACGTCAACCGCGTGGTGCTGGACGTGACCAGCAAGCCGCCGGGCACCATCGAGTGGGAGTGACCCCACTCCGGGCGTAGCCGGATGAAGCCGCCGTCCCCCCGAGGGGGCGGCGGCTTCGTCGTACGACGCCGAATGCCGAGCGCTGAACCGGTGGTCCTTCCGTCGCGTATCCATGGGGTGGGGCCGGACAATCGGTTCATGCGGTGGAGAGGCAGGTCGGGGATGGGTGGGCACACGTACCGGACGACGGAGACGGGGGCGCCCCGGGGGATGCGGGCGGCGGCCGCGCGCTACGCGCTGCTGCCCCTGCGGATCTTCCTCGGCGTCACCTTCGTCTACGCCGGGCTCGACAAGCTCACCGACGACCGGTTCCTGGCCGCGTCCGGCGCCGGCTCGGTCGGGGAGCTCATGCGGTCCGTACGGGACTCCTCCGCCGTGCCGTGGCTGGTCGACGTGGCGCTGAAGAACCCGGAGGCGTTCGGGCAGGGCATCGCCTTCGGGGAGCTGGCCGTCGGGGCCGGGACGCTCCTCGGGCTGTTCGCGCGGCTCGCGGCGGCCGGTGGGGCGCTGATCTCGCTGAGCCTGTGGCTGACCGTGAGCTGGCAGTCCGACCCGTACTACTACGGCAACGACCTCGCCTACCTCATGGCGTGGCTGCCGCTGGTGCTCGCCGGGGCGTCCGTGCTCTCCGTCGACGCGGTGCGCGCCACGCGGCGCCGGCGCAGCCGGTAGGCGACCCAGGCGGCCGCGCCCGCGAGACCCAGCCCGCCGCAGAGCAGCGGTAGCACCGCGTACCAGGGCGTGTGCCAGGAACCGGCGGCGTCGCCCGCGTACAGGACGGCGATCGCCATGCCCGTGGCGCCCGCGATCAGCCGGCCCGGGCGGAACTCATGACGCAGCACGGGTGACCTCCACCAGTCCGAGCGCGGCGTTCAGCGTGAGGTGCAGGGTGCCCGCCGGGGGCACGCCCCGGGGCGGCGGGATCGTACGGGTCGTGTCCCGGTCCGGCGCGATGTCGACGTCGTCGGCCGGCTCGGCCGGAAGCCGCACGTCACCGAGGCCCACCTGGGCGTGCACCGTCACGGTCACGTTCCGGGGGACGACCACCTCCAGGCGGCCGGCGCCCACCTCCGCCGAGGTGCTCAGGGTGCGCTTCGGGGGGACGGCCACCTTGGAGAGGTCCACCGTGCCGACGCCGCTGCCCACGGCGTACCGGGGTTGGACGTCCGCGACCGTGGCCGGCCGCCACGTCGTACGGGTCCACTCGGTGTCGATCTGTCGTGGGACGAGGGAGGCGCCCGCCAGCAGCAGCGCCGTCACGACCGTCATGAAGACCGTGCCGAAGCCGGTGCGGCCCAGGAACGAGCTGACCGCGAGGCCGAGGGCGAGGACGCCCAGCGCGCACGCGAAACCCGTCTGCAGGCACGTACCGAGCGGCTGCGACCCCCAGGGCACAGCTGTGCCGAGTGCGCCCGCCAGGAGCGCGAGCAGGAAGACCAGGCCGCCGATCGAGCGCGGGGCGGTGGTGGGGGGTGCCGGTCGCCAGGCGCTCCTGGCCGGGCGGCCGTGGACCGCGCCCTGGGCGCCCGCCGCGTCCTCGGGCCCCCACAGGTAGCCCAGCGGCAGCGGCCCCGTCGTACCGTCCTTGACGATCGGGTCCCGCCACCACGACGGCGCAGCGGGCGGCGGCGGGGCCTGCGTCTCGGGCGGCGCCTCCGCGACGGCGTGCGCCACCGCGTGCGCCGCCGCCGGGGCCTGCGGAACCTCCGCGTCGACCGCCAGCCGGCGCCGCTGGGACCAGACGGCCGCGCCGCTCACCGCTATGACCAGCAGCAGGGAGAAGGAGATGGTGCTGCTGTTGCCCAGCATCGACAGGAACAGCCCGCAGCCGACGAGCGCCATCAGCACGGCCGTCAGCGAGGCGCCGTCGACGCGGCCCGACAGCAGCCGGCGCGCCTCGTTCTCCTCCTCGCCCTCGGCGGTGATCAGCAGCCAGGCGAAGCCGTAGAAGAGCAGGCCGAGGCCGCCGGTGACGGCGAGGACGCCGACCGCCACCCGGAAGATCACCGGGTCGAGGTCGAAGTGCCGGCCGAGGCCGCCGCACACCCCGGCCACCACCTTGTGCCGGCGACGCGCGCGGCGCAGCGGCGGATGGGGGGCGGGCGCGGGCACGCCCGACCCTTCGGGCGCCTCCTCGGGCGGCACGGGAGTCGTGCTGGTCATACGTCCATGGTGGCGGCCCGCGCGCCCCGGCGGCACCGGGGCCGACCCTGGCCCGTCCCTGATATCGCCCCCGAGCCCCGGAAGGCGTTTCCGCGGAGGCGTTTCCGCGGGGAGTGCCCACGGAGGCCTTCTCGGGGAGGCGTTCCCACGGAGGCCTTCTCAGGGCCGCGTAGGGGATCGACCCTGATGTGGGGAGGCCGGATGCCGTGTGACGATCGGACCATGCCCGCCGCCACCCGTCCGCCCGAGACCGACGAACCGCCCGTGCGCAAGCTCTACCGCAGCGCCGACGGGCGGATGCTCGGCGGTGTCGCGCGGGGCCTCGCCGGGCACCTCGGGCTGCCCGTCATCTGGGTGCGGTTCGTCTTCCTCGCCCTCTTCATGGCCGACGGACTCGGCGTGCTGCTGTACGCCGTCTTCTGGATCGTCGTCCCGCTCGGCGTCGGGGGCAGGGCCGCCGAGCCGCGCTCCGTCTTCGAGACCACCTCCGACGGGCGGCGCCGCCTCCGCAAGCCCGACAAGGGCCAGATCGTCGCCCTCATCGCGCTGACGATCGGCGCCGGCGCCTTCGTCAGCAGCGTCAACCTGGGCGGCGAGGCGAACCGGTACGTCTGGCCGATCCTGCTCGTCGGGGTGGGTGTCGTCCTGGTGTGGCGCCAGGCGGACAACGCGCGCCGGGCCCAGTGGACCCGTTCCGGCCGCCGCAAGCGCCTCTTCCAGCTCGCGCGCGGCCTCGCGGGGGTGGCCCTCGTCGGCATGGGCCTGACCGTCTTCATGGTGGTGCGCGGCTCGGCCGCGCAGCTGGGCACCGCGCTCACCGCCGCCATAGCCGTACTGGCCGGCATGGCCCTGCTCGCCGGGCCCTGGCTGGTGCGGATGTCGCAGGACCTCTCCGAGGAGCGGACCATGCGCATCCGCGCCCAGGAGCGCGCCGAGGTCGCCGCCCACGTCCACGACTCCGTCCTGCACACCCTCACCCTCATCCAGCGCAACGCCGACGACCCGGGCGAGGTCCGCCGCCTCGCCCGCGCCCAGGAGCGCGAGCTGCGCAACTGGCTGTACAAGCCGGAGGGCACCGGCAAGGACGAGGACCAGGAGCCCGAGACCCTCGCCGAGGCCGTGAAGCGCACCGCCGCCGAGGTCGAGGACACGCACGGCGTCCCCCTGGAGGTCGTGGTCGTCGGCGACTGCCCGCTGGACGAGAGGCTGGCCGCGCAGATGCAGGCCGCGCGTGAGGCGATGGTCAACGCCGCCAAGTACGGTGGCGGGGGCGGGGCCGTACAGGTGTACGCCGAGGTGGAGGGCCGTACCGTCTTCGTCTCCGTACGGGACCGGGGGCCCGGCTTCGACCTGGACGCGGTGCCCGCCGACCGGATGGGCGTACGAGAATCGATCATCGGCCGGATGCAGCGCAACGGCGGCACGGCGCGGCTGCGGTCGGTGCCCGGGGACGGCACCGAAGTGGAGCTCGAGATGGAGAGGGCGGACGACGCATGACCGAGGAGACGACGGCTTCCACGGAAGCTGCGGAGCGGCGGGTGCGGGTGGTGCTCGTCGACGACCACCGGATGTTCCGCACCGGCGTCCGGGCCGAGATCGGGCGGACCGAGACGACCGGCGTCGAGGTGGTCGGGGAGGCCGCCGACGTCGACGAGGCCGTCTCCGTGATCACCGCGACCCGCCCCGAGGTGGTCCTCCTCGACGTCCACCTGCCGGGTGGCGGCGGCGTCGAGGTGCTGCGCCGCTGCGCGCCGCTGATGGCCGACGCCGAGAACCCCGTCCGCTTCCTCGCGCTGTCGGTCTCGGACGCCGCCGAGGACGTCATCGGCGTCATCCGGGGCGGCGCCCGCGGGTACGTCACCAAGACGATCACCGGCACCGACCTGGTCGACTCCGTCTTCCGGGTGCAGGACGGCGACGCGGTGTTCTCGCCCCGGCTGGCCGGGTTCGTGCTGGACGCCTTCGCCTCGACGGACGCCCCGCCCGTCGACGAGGACCTGGACCGGCTGACCCAGCGGGAGCGCGAGGTGCTGCGGCTGATCGCGCGCGGGTACGCGTACAAGGAGATCGCCAAGCAGCTGTTCATTTCGGTGAAGACGGTCGAGTCGCACGTCTCGGCGGTGCTCAGGAAGCTCCAGCTGTCCAACCGGCACGAGCTGACCCGCTGGGCGACGGCGCGCCGCCTCGTCTGAGTCTCCCGGGTCTCCCGAGTCCCCGGTCCGCGGGTCCGTCCGCGGATATCGGTACATAACCGGGGCAACCCGCACGGTTCCGGTCCCCTCCTACAGACCGTGATGAGCCTGACGGGTACGCCCTTCTTCGTGACCGCGATCCTGCTGGCCGTGATCGCGGTCCTGCTGCCGCTGGCCCTGTGGACCCGGCTGCGCGGACCGGCGCTCGTGCGGGGCGCGCTGCGGCTCGGCATGGTCGCCTTCGCCCAGCTCACCGCGATCGTCGTGGTCTTCGTCGCCGTCAACAACGCCAACCGTCTGTACGACGGCTGGGGCGACCTCCTCGGCACCAGCGACCACGTCGACGCGGCGATCGACCTCGGGCCCGACGGCACGGGCGGCAAGCGCGTCGCCGACCTGCCGCAGGTGCGGCAGGCCTTCGAGCCGGTCGACGACCCCGGCATGGGGGAGGGCGTCCGGCGCACCACCCTGAAGGGCCGGATCTCCGGGGTGGAGGCCGAGGTGTACGTGTGGCTGCCGCCGCAGTACGACGACCCGGCGTACAAGGACCGGAAGTTCCCGGTGGTCGAGCTCCTCTCCGGCTTCCCCGGCTCCCCGAAGTCCTGGTTCGGCAGCCTGCACGCGAGCAGGCAGCTGGAGCCGCTGATGCGGCAGGGCACGGTCGCGCCGTTCATCCTGGTGTCGCCGCGCACCACCCTGCTCGGCGACACCGACACCGGCTGCGCCAACGTCCCGGGCAAGGTGAACGCCGACTCGTGGCTCAGCATCGACGTGCGCCGGATGGTCGTGGACACCTTCCGCGCCCTCGACACGCCCGACGGCTGGGCCGTAGCCGGGTACTCGGCGGGCGCGCACTGCGCCGCGAAGCTGGCGGTGGCGCACCCGGACCGGTACGGGTACGCGATCAGCATGTCCGGCTACAACGACCCCGCCGCCGAGCCGTCCTCACTCACCGGCCGCGATCCGGAACTGCGGCACCGGCACAACCCGCTCACCCTCCTGAAGGCGGCCGCGACGCCGCCCAGGATCACGATGCTGTTCACCGGGAACGGGAACGACG
The DNA here is from genome assembly GCF_044765045.1 of Streptomyces sp. NPDC093546. Classification (NCBI taxonomy): domain Bacteria; kingdom Bacillati; phylum Actinomycetota; class Actinomycetes; order Kitasatosporales; family Streptomycetaceae; genus Streptomyces; species Streptomyces sp. NPDC093546. The sequence goes on from NZ_JBIWJG010000003.1 coordinate 530,941, forward strand.
GCTTCCAGCAGGGCCTGGACCTGCGCGCCGTCTCCCGGCCGCCGACCCGGATCGACGTCCGCCAGGTCGCGGGCGGCCACCGCACGGCCTCCTGGATGCGGGAGGTGCCGTCGGTTTTCGAGTGGCTGACGGCACGGATGGGGGCCGGCGCTTCCGGGGCAGGGGCGCAGGGTCCCGGAGGTCCCGGCGGCACCGGAGGTCCCGGCGGCACCGGCCGTCAGGGAGCCAGCGAGATGTCCACCTTCTCCGACACCCGCCGGTAGCCGATCCCGGCGTAGATCCGCTCGATCGACGCGTCAGCCGGCTCCAGCCACACCAGCCGGCAGCCGCGCGCGAAAGCCGTCGCCGTCAGGTACGCCGAAAGGTTCCCGCCGATGCCCCGCCGCCGGTGGCTCGCCGCGACCGCCAGCCCGGCGAGCTCGCTCAGCCCGTCCACCGGCACCGAGCAGCCGCCCGCCCCCACCGTCGTACCGTCGGCGGTGTCCGTGGCGATTCCGGCGACACCGCCGCCCGCCGCCGCCGTGCGCAGCCAGCGGATCGCGCCCGCGTTCGCCTCGCCGGTCCCGCCGTACGCGAGGTTCTGCACCGAGGCGGCCGCGGCGTACGCGGCGTCGTCCGCCGGCTCGTCGAAGGCGATGCCCTCGACGGGCCCCGGTTCCCGCAGCCCGCCCGGCGCGCACGCCATCAGCGGCGCCCGCCGCTCGACGGTGAACCCGGCCGCCAGCAGCGCCGGTTCGAGCTCCGGCGCGCAGGCCGGCTGGAACTCCAGGCGCGGCACCCGCTCCAGCTCCCGGAAGGCCGCCACCAGTTCGTCGATCTCCGCCTTGGTGGGGGCGGCGCCCGCGTCGGGGATGGCGTAGTTGGCGGGCGGGATGTCCCAGTCGGGGTTGTAGCGCAGGACGAAGGGGCCCACGCGGCGGTGATCGGGGGACCGCAGCGCCAGCGTGCGGACGCAGTCCTGGAGGTCGTCGGCGATGCCTTCGGGGATGCCTTCGCGGGTGCCTTGGGGGATGCCTTCGGGAGTGTCGCGATCCATCGTCATGGATCCGGGACCCTACGCGACCCGGGTCGCCCCCGCCCACGGCATTTCGTCGATCGGCGCGATCCTCACGGGTGCGCCGGGCCGCGGGGCGTGGATCATCTTGCCGTCGCCGATGTAGAGACCGACGTGACTGACCCCGGAGTAGAAGAACACCAGGTCACCGGGGGCGAGCGCGGAGCGTGGGACGCGCTGTCCGGCGTTGATCTGGGTGTACGTGGTACGGGGCAGGGCCACCCCGGCGGAGCGCCACGCGGCCTGCGTGAGCCCCGAGCAGTCGAAGGCCGACGGCCCGGTCGCGCCCCAGACGTACGGCTTGCCGAGGGCCCCGTACGCGTACGACACGGCCTGCGCGGCGCGTGCGTTGGGCGCCTGCCGTGCGTGCGTCGGCGGGGGGTTCCCGGCCGTCGGGCCGGAGTCCGTGTCCGTGCCCGCGCCCGCGCCGGGGTTCTCGTACCGGGCGCGTTCGGGGGCGGACAGCCGGCCCAGGAGGCGCTCGGCGGCGGCGAGCTTCTGCTGGACCATGGCCTTGTGGCGGCGCAGTTCGGCCTGGCGGGCCTCCAGTTCGCGCAGGTGGCCGCCGGATTCGGCGCGCAGCTGCGCGATCCCGGCGAGCTCGCGGCGCACGGCGGCGATGGCGTCGGCCTGGCGGGTCCCGGCGCGCTCGGCGAGGGCGGCGCCCTCCAGGTAGGCGTCCGGGTCGGTGGAGAGGGCGAGCTGGAGGGCGGGGTCGAGCCCCCTGTGCCGGTACTGGGCGGTGGCCACCGAACCGAGCGCGTTACGGGTGGCGGCGAGCCGCTCCGTCCGGCGGGCGGCCTCGTCCCGCAGGGCGTCCAGCGAGGAGCGTGCCTTGTCGGCCTGCTCCTTGGCGCCGTTGTACCGCTCGGTGGCCTCCTCGGCCTCCCGGTGCAGCCGGTCCACCTCGGTCCTGATCTGGGCGGGGGAGAGGCGGGGCTCCGCGTGCCCGGTGCCGCCGAGGACGGTGGCGGTCGCCGCCCCGGCGAGGACGAAGCCGGCGGCGGTGCGCCCGGCCGCCGATCCGTTCAGGGATCTCTGCCGGGGCTTGCGGTGCTTGCGGTGCTGCGGAGGTTCTGGGTGAGCTGCCACGAGGGCGGGTCACTTCCCTTCCCTGTCACGTGTGGGTGGGGTGGCCGGCCGCCGCCCGGGAGTCGGAAGACGGCGGTGGGAGAACCGGCCACCTGGGGGAGGACGCTAAGCCCGCCGGTCACGGCGGTGAGGGGGAGTGACCGCAATTGCCCGCAGGTGAGAGTTCGGAGGCGGCTTCCGTCGGCGGCGACGCACCTGGAACCGCGCATTCCGTATCAACTGTGACCGAGGCGACGAATGAGGCAACCCCGGCCGGGGGCCGGTGCTATGGCCCCGGTTAGGCTCCGGCGCATGGACGTACTCATCAATGTCTTCGTCGCGCTGCACATCATCGGTATCGGCGCCCTGCTGGGCGGCTTCCTGTCCCAGATGAAGGCGATGGGCGCGGGCACGGCGCGCTTCAGCCCCGGCATGCTGCACGGCGCGCTGACCATGCTGGTCACGGGCGTGGCCCTGGTCGGGCTGAACCAGGCCGACGACCAGACCGTGAACAACATCAAGATCGGCGTGAAGCTGGCGATCCTGGTCGTCATTCTCGGCCTGGTCTACGTCAAGCGGGACGAGGAGACGGTCGAGAAGCCGCTCTTCGGCGCCGTGGGCGGCCTCACCGTCGCCAACATCTTCATCGCGACGCTCTGGACCTGAGGCCTGAGGTCTGAGGTCTGAGCCCGGGGTCTTTCGGGGTCTCTCTTACGCGGGGCGCACGCAGCCGGACACCGGCATGGAGTGGACCGGCTCCTCGCGTACGTTCATCCCGGGCCGCGGGGCGTGGATCATCACGCCGTCGCCCTGGTAGATGCCGACATGGCTGATGTCGTCGTAGAAGAACACCAGGTCGCCGGGGCGCAGCTCGTCCATGGAGACGCGCGTGCCGACGTGGGCCTGTTCCCAGGTGGTACGCGGCAGGTCGACACCCGCCGCCTTCCAGGCCGCCTGGGTCAGGCCGGAGCAGTCGTACGAGCTCGGGCCGGCCGCGCCCCACACGTACGGTTTGCCGAGCTGGGCGCGGGCGAAGGCCAGCACCTTGTCGGCTTTGGCCGCGGCGCGATCGGGGCCGGTATCGGCCTCGCGGGCTTCCGGTGCGTACGTCGGCTCGTGCGCCGGTTCGTACGACGGCGCCTCCGCGCGGGTTTCCGCGAGGGCCTCCGTCCGGGCCAGCAGGGCGCGCGCCTCCGCGAGCTTGCGCTGCACCGTCCGCTTGCCGGCCCGCAGCGCGTCGGGGGTCTTCGCCGACTCGCCCTGCCGCGCGGCGGGCTCCGCTTTCGCCACCTCGACGACTTCGACGCCATCGCCGACGGGCTGGACGGGCTGGACGGGCTGGACGGGCTGGACGGGCTGCACGGGCTGCACGGGAGTGGCGTACCGCTGCGCCTGCGTACCCGTGCCGGCCTGCCGGTAGAGGTCGTCGACCTTTCTCTGCACCTCCTCGACCGTCGGCCGGCCCGGTGCGACTTCGGCGGACTGGGCGGACTGAGCGGACAGCAGGGTCGTGACCGAGGCGATGGCGGCCGTCGTGACCCCGACGGCGGGGGAATTCGTACCAAACGAACCAAACGTACCGAACGTGCGGGTGGTGCTGCTGCGCGGCTTGCGATGCGACGCCAAGGCCGGCATCTCCTTCCGTAGGCCGCCTACCGGGTCAGCCGGCGGGTTCGGGCGAACGGAAGGTGCCCTACGGCCTGCGGAAACGGCCGATTCACCCCATGGTGCATGGTTGGGTCCCCGGTTCCAACTCCCGTGCGGGGAGAGCGGATTCGGCGTGGGCGGTCCGATCGGCGTGGTTCGCCGATGAGGGAACGGTCCGCTTGGTCGGCACGCTAGCCAACGTGTGGTGGTGCTGTGAAGGATGATGTTCGATATGCCGGATACATTTTCGTGACCTTTACCCGGCGCTTATGTGTGGTCGCGGTGAGCGACGAAACCGGTTCGGCCCCGACTGTCAGTGGGGCGGCCTAGACTCGATAGGCGATGAGCAGCCTCTTTGACGACAGCTTCCTGGCGGACCTGCGGAACCACACCTCCGAGGAACCGCCGCCGCCCCCCGAGGACGCCGAGGACCACGCCCCGGCCCCGGAGGAGGTCCCGCACGACCTCTTCGGGGACCGCTTCGACGTGCCCCCGGCCCGGGACGCGTACCACCGCGACGGCGCGCCGCGCACCGTCGTGGACCCCGCCGCGCTGCTGGAGGGGCTGAACGACCAGCAGCGCGCCGCCGTCGTCCACACCGGCTCGCCGCTGCTCATCGTCGCCGGTGCCGGCTCCGGCAAGACCCGGGTGCTGACCCACCGCATCGCGCACCTCCTGGGCACCCGGCACGTGCACCCCGGCCAGATACTGGCGATCACCTTCACCAACAAGGCCGCGGGCGAGATGAAGGAGCGCGTCGAGCAGCTCGTCGGCCCGCGCGCCAACGCCATGTGGGTGATGACCTTCCACAGCGCGTGCGTGCGCATCCTGCGCCGCGAGTCGAAGAGGCTCGGCTTCACGTCGTCCTTCTCGATCTACGACGCCGCCGACTCCAAGCGCCTCATGGCGCTGGTCTGCCGCGACCTGGACCTCGACCCGAAGAAGTTCCCGCCGAAGTCCTTCAGCGCCAAGATCTCCAACCTGAAGAACGAGCTGATCGACGAGGAGACCTTCGCCGACCAGGCCGCTGGGGGCACCTCCCAGGCCGAAGGCCTAGGGGGAGGCTTCGAGAAGACGCTCGCCGAGGCGTACCGCATGTACCAGGCGCGGCTGCGCGAGGCCAACGCCCTGGACTTCGACGACATCATCATGACGACGGTCCACCTGCTGCAGGCGTTCCCGGACGTCGCCGAGCACTACCGCCGCCGCTTCCGCCACGTCCTCGTCGACGAGTACCAGGACACCAACCACGCGCAGTACACGCTCGTACGCGAGCTGGTGGGCACCGGTTACGAGGACCTGGACCCGGCCGAGCTGTGCGTCGTGGGTGACGCCGACCAGTCGATCTACGCCTTCCGCGGCGCGACCATCCGCAACATCCTCCAGTTCGAGGAGGACTACCCCGACGCGACGACGATCCTGCTGGAGCAGAACTACCGCTCCACGCAGACCATCCTCTCCGCCGCCAACGCGGTGATCGAGCGCAACGAGAGCCGCCGCCCCAAGAACCTGTGGACGAACGCCGGCCCCGGGACGCGGATCATCGGGTACGTCGCGGACACCGAGCACGACGAGGCGCAGTTCGTCGCCGACGAGATCGACCGGCTGACGGACGCGGGCGAGGCGAAGGCCGGCGACGTCGCGATCTTCTACCGGACGAACGCCCAGTCCCGTGTCTTCGAGGAGATCTTCATCCGCGTCGGCCTGCCGTACAAGGTCGTCGGCGGCGTCCGCTTCTACGAGCGCAAGGAGGTCCGGGACGTCCTGGCGTACCTGCGCGTGCTGGCGAACCCGGAGGACAGCGTCCCGCTGCGCCGCATCCTCAACGTGCCCAAGCGGGGCATCGGCGACCGCGCCGAGGCGATGATCGAGGCGCTCGCGCTCCGCGAGAAGATCACCTTCCCGCAGGCGCTGCGCCGCGTCGACGAGGCGTACGGCATGGCGGCGCGCTCCGCGAACGCCGTGAAGCGGTTCAACACGCTGCTGGACGAGCTGCGCACCATCGCCGAGTCCGGCGCCGGACCGGCCGTGGTCCTGGAGGCGGTCCTGGAGCGCACCGGATACCTCGCCGAGCTGCAGGCCTCCACCGACCCGCAGGACGAGACCCGCATCGAGAACCTCCAGGAGCTCGCCGCCGTGGCCCTGGAGTTCGAGCAGGAGCGCGGCGACAACCCCGGTACGCTCGCCGAGTTCCTGGAGCAGGTGGCGCTGGTCGCCGACTCCGACCAGATCCCGGACGAGGACGAGGAAGGCTCCGGCGTCATCACGCTGATGACGCTGCACACCGCCAAGGGCCTGGAGTTCCCGGTGGTGTTCCTGACGGGCATGGAGGACGGCGTCTTCCCGCACATGCGCGCCCTCGGCCAGACCAAGGAGCTGGAGGAGGAGCGGCGCCTGGCGTACGTGGGCATCACGCGCGCCCGCGAGCGGCTCTACCTCACGCGGTCGTCGATGCGCAGCGCGTGGGGCCAGCCCTCGTACAACCCGCCCTCGCGGTTCCTGGAGGAGATCCCGGCCCAGCACCTGGAGTGGAAGCGCACGGGCGCGATGGCCAAGCCGTCGTCCGGCGGCCCGGCCTCCGGGATTACGGCCTCCCTGTCGTCCTCGCGGTCCCGTTCCGGCCCGTCGGGCTTCGCCACGCGGCGTACGACCGACAAGCCGGTGATCGCGCTGGCGGTCGGGGACCGGGTGACGCACGACCAGTTCGGGCTCGGCACCGTGATGGCGGTGACGGGCGCGGGCGGGGACGCGCAGGCGACGATCGACTTCGGGGACGACAAGCCGAAGCGGCTGCTGCTGCGGTACGCGCCGGTCGAGAAGCTCTAGCCGGCTGAACCGGCTGAACCGGCTGCCGGTTCAGCCGGTCGGGTCGAGACCGTGGCTGCGCAGCCACGGCAGCGGGTCGATCGGGGAGCCGCCGCCGGGACGTACCTCGAAGTGCAGGTGCGGTCCGGTGGAGTTGCCGGAGTTGCCGGAGTACGCGATGACGTCACCGGCCTTGACCTCGCCGGACCGGATCTTGGTGCTGCTGAGGTGGCAGTACCAGGTCTCGGTGCCGTCCTTGGCGGTCACGATCGCCATGTTCCCGTAGGCGCTGTTCCACTGGGTGCGTACGGTGCCGTCGGTGGCGGCCATCACGGGCGTGCCGTACTGCACGGGGAAGTCGATCCCGCTGTGCAGGGACATCCAGTTGACGCCGGCCTGCCCGTAGTACGCGCTGAGCTGGTGCAGCTTGACGGGGAGCGCGAACTTGGGGCGCAGCGCCTCGCGGCGCGCGGCCTCCTCCTCGCGCTTCTTGCGCTCGGCCTCCTGGCGGTTCTTGAGGTCGATGCGCTCCTGGGTGCGACTGGCGCGGTCGCCGAAGTCGCGGGCGTCGGCGCTGAGCGCGGCGAGCTGGGTGTCCAGGGCGCTGTTGGCGGCGGCGACGGTCTTGACGGAGGAGGGGTCCTCGGCGGTCACCGGCTTGGCCTCGGCCTTCTGCTCGCCTCCGGTGAGGCCGCTGACGGAGGCCGCCGCGATTCCGGCGACACCCATCACGCAGGCGGACGGCACGGCGACGGTCAGGAGCGCGGAACGTTTCGCGGGGGTACGCCGTCGGCCACGGCCGCCGCCGCCTCCGCCGGAGCGGCGGGCGGGACGGGGGACGACGGGCGCGGCGACGGTCGCGGCGTCGGCCACGGCCTCCGCGTCGTGCGCCGGTTCCTGCTCCGGTTCTTGCTCCGGCTCGGGGGCTTCGTGAGGAGCTTCCGGCTGGAGGGCCTCTGCCGAGGCGTAGTCGTACTGCTCCGGTACGAACGTCTCGGTGGGCGCGTAGTGCCAGGCGGTGGCGTCGTAGGCGGCGGTGTCGTACTGCGGCTGTGCGCTCTGCGGCTGTTCGGTCTGCTGCTGGTCGTTCTGCGGCTGGTTGTTCCAGGCGCCGGCGTCCCACTGGCCGGTGTACTCGGAGTACTCGACGTAACCGGTGGTGGCGTCGTCCCACTGCGTGGTGTCGTACTGGCCGCTGTGGCCCGCGTCGTAACCGTTCTGGTAACCCGCGGTGTCATAACTCGCCTGCTGGGTACCGTCATAGGACCCGGGGAGGGCGCCGAAGAGCGGGTCGGTCGCGAAGGCACCGGTGTCATAGGCACCGGTGTCGTACGTGCTGGTGGTGTAACTGCCAGTGCCGTAGCTGCCCGTGGTGTAGGCGTCGTCTCCGACGTACCCGGCGTGGGGGTGCTGGTCGTTCACCAACTTCTCTCTCGCCTCGGCAGCAGGACCAGGTCTGGGCGCGGCCCCGGGATGGGGAACCCCAGAGGGGAAAGCAGTGGGCGCGACTGTACCCGGCGGTACGCGCAAGCGACAATCTTCCGAGAGTCTCGGGTCCGAGGGAAACGGGCATTCAGCCGCCTTTCGGCGGAGTACACACAGAGCCTTGGCCGTACGTTCGAAATCCGTTCGATGGTTGTGGCGTTGCGTTCACGCCACCGACACGGAATCCGCCATTCCGGCGGTCGGCTCCTCGGACTCCAGCACCTGGCGGACCGAGGCGGCCACCGCCGGGTGGACCGGGAGCGCCAGGTGGCCGATCCCGGTGACGCGGACGTTCTCCGTGATCAGGTCCGGATGGCGCAGGCACGCCGTCTCGGCGGGGACCATCACCTGGTCGAGATCGCTCCAGAAGCTCACGAAACGCGTACGGCACCGGGGCGCGGGCTCGTCCAACTCCCGCAGGACGGACGAGCCGGGACGCATCTGCCGGACCAGGGAGTGGGCGCCGGCCAACGGGGCGAAGGCGGTGCCCGCGTGCGGTGTGCCCAGCGTGACCAGCGTGCGTACGCGCCGGTCGCCGCCGAGCCGCTGCACGTAGTAGCGGGCGATCAGCCCGCCGAGGCTGTGCCCGACCACGTCCACCTCGGGGTGGCCGGTGCGGGCGCAGACGTCCTCGACATGGCGGCCGAGCAGGGCGGCGGCGGTGCGCAGATCGCAGGTGAGAGGGGAGTAGTTGAGCGACTCCAGGTGCTGGAGCGGCCAGCCGGACCGGGCGAGGGAGCGGCGCAGCGGCACGAAGACGGAACGGTTGTCGATGAACCCGTGCAGCAGCACGACGGGCGGCCGCCCGCCCGCGACCGCGGGCGGAGGAGCGGGGCGGCGGCGTTCCGGGGCGACACCGGTGGGGTAGAGGACCAGGTGGCAGGCGAGGATGGCCAGCTCCAGGGCCGTGGCCTTGAACAGCGCGATGACCCTCATGGCCGACCTTGCCCTCCCGCACCGGCACACGAGGCACCGCGCCACGCCGCGCCGACGTGAGGATTCCCCTCACAAGCATGTCCCACGTGTGATTTCCCCCTCGGTATTGACCGTGAAACGGCTGCTTGCGGGATGCTGTCGATAACGTTCGTTCACCTCCCCGGGATATACCCACGGGGGACGCATGTGGAGGCAGTGATGGGTGTGACCGGTCCGATCCGCGTGGTGGTGGCCAAGCCGGGTCTCGACGGCCACGATCGCGGGGCCAAGGTGATCGCGCGGGCCCTGCGTGACGCCGGTATGGAGGTCATCTACACCGGCCTGCACCAGACGCCGGAGCAGATCGTGGACACCGCGATCCAGGAGGACGCGGACGCGATCGGCCTCTCGATCCTCTCGGGCGCGCACAACACGCTGTTCGCGAAGGTGCTCGAGCTGCTGAAGGAGCGGGACGCGGAGGACATCAAGGTCTTCGGCGGCGGCATCATCCCGGAGGCGGACATCGCGCCGCTGAAGGAGAAGGGCGTGGCGGAGATCTTCACGCCGGGTGCGACGACGGCGTCGATCGTCGACTGGGTCAACGCCAACGTCCGCGTAGCCGCGTAGCCGCGTAGGCGGGTCGGCCACCGTCCACCCCGGCCCGCATGGCACCCACCGGGGGATGCGCGCACGGGCGGTGGATCGGTCCCGGCCCCCGCCCCGCGCCCACCGGCACAAGCCACGGCCGGCCCCGTGCCCCCAGCTACGGCGTGAGCTCCGTCCGCATCGTCGCGCGGAGCCGGAGCGTCGACACCAGCCGTTGGAACGCCTCCGACCAGTAGCCGCCCGCGCCGGGGGACGCGTCCTCCGCTTCGTCGGGCACGGCGGTGAGGACCTCGAGGCGGGCCGCCTCGGCAGGGTCGAGGCAGCGTTCCGCGAGGCCCATCACGCCGCTGAAGCTCCACGGGTAGCTTCCGGCGTCGCGGGCGATGTCGAGGGCGTCGACCACCGCGCGGCCCAGCGGCTCCGCCCAGGGCACGGCGCAGACGCCGAGCAGCTGGAACGCCTCCGACAGGCCGTGCGCGGCGATGAAGTCGGCGACCCACCGGGCCCGTTCGTCCGCGGGCAGGGCGGACAGCAGCTTGGACCGTTCGGCCAGCGAGGCCGGCGGCGTCGCGGGCGGCCCGAGCAGGGCGCGCGACCATGCCGCGTCCCGCTGCCGGACCGCCGCCCGGCACCACGCGGCGTGCAGCTCGTCGCACCAGTCGTCGGCGACGGGCAGCGCGACGATCTCCTCGGGCGTGCGCCCGCCGAGCCGTGCGGCCCATGCGGAGAGCGGCGTGGCCTCGACCAGCTGGCCGAGCCACCAGGACCGCTCGCCCCGCCCGGCGGGCGGGTTCGGCAGGACGCCGTCGCGCTGCATGCCGGCGTCGCACTCGTGCGGTGCCTCGACCGAGATCACGGCGGTGTCGCCGGTCCGGTCGAGGCTGACGCACGACGCCGCCCGCGCGGCCATGCGCCCGGCCAGCGCCGAGTGCGGCAGCGCGGACAGCAGCTCGGCGGCTGTCGCGCGGACGTTGCGGCTGCGGTCGGAGAGCGCCTCTTCCAGGAAAGGCTCGTCGGCGTCGGAGAGGCCGGTGCGCAGGGAGTCGAGGAACATGAGCCGGTCCTCGGCCCGTTCGGTCGGCCAGGTGGAGCGCAGCAGCTCGAGCGCGGCGCCCGGCTCGTGGGCCCGTACGGCCGCCAGCAGGGCGACGCGCTCGGCGAAGAGGCCCTCCTCCCACAGACTCCGTACCGCCTGGGCGTCGTCGGGCGCGGGCAGCGCGGCCACCCCCGAGGCGCCGCGCAGGGCGAACCGCCACTCCGGGTTGAACCGGGCGAGCCACAGGCCGCGCGGCCCGGCGAAGGTGAGGGCCTGGGGCCGCAGGTCGGTGCGGGCACGGGCGGCGTCCAGCAGGGCGGGGAGCGCGGAGGCGGGCGCCCGGTATCCGTGCTCGTTCGCGGTCGCGAGCCACTGGGGCAGGAGCTCGGTGAGGTCGGGTGCCGCGCCGCGCCGGCCGCCGCCCTGGGAGGGCCCGGATCGGTCGGCGAGCAGCTGGGTGAGCCGGCGGCGGGCCGCTTCGGGGACGGGCGGCCGTGGATCGTGCGGCGCCGGTTCGGGCGGGGCGGCGGCGGGCGCGGGCAGCAGACCGGCTCTGCGCCGCACGGTGTGCAGGGCGGCGGCGTCCAGGAGCGCGACCGGCGCGTCCTTCGCGGGAGCGCCGCCGGGCGGCATGACGTCGGCACCGGGCGGCCGCCGCTCGGTGCCCAGAAGTGCCGAGGTGACGAGGTCTTCCCAGGCTGGGGTGGTGGTCATGGCGTCGTCCTCCGTAGGCCGGCGTCAGGTGAGCGGAACGGTCTCGGGCGGAACGGTCTCGGGCGGAACGGTCCCGGGTGGGACGGTCCCGGGCGTCTCCGCCGACCAGGCGGCGAGCGGGGTGAAGCCCCGGTGCCCGCACTCGCCGAAGACGGTGACGGGGCCGCCGCCGGAGAGGGCGACCAGCCGCCACAGGCCCGCGCGGCCGAGCGCGGCGGGGGAGACCGGCAGTGCGGCCGCGCCGTCGGCCGCGGCCAGTTGCCAGGTGCCGTCCTGTGACGGCACGGGTATGACGTCGGTGAGCGTCACCGGCCAGGCGTCCAGCCACGGATCCTCCCGCAGGGCGCGTCCGTACGCGGCGAGCGCGTCCGTGACCGTGCCGCCGGGCGGCGGCCCTCCGGCGGGGACCGGGGGCGAGAACTGCGGGCCGAGCTCGGCCCGCAGCTGCCCGGCGCCCGCGTGCGGCGTGACTTCGGCGTCGATGACCACGCCCACGGGCAGCGCGAGCTGCGGTGCCCGTCCCGCGGCGCCGAAGGAGAGGAGCAGGGCCGTGCGCCCGCTGTCCCGCCCGTGCAGCCAGATGCGGCGCGTGGTGAGCTTGCCGTCCGTGGTGTCGTACTGGGCGAGGACCGTCCAGTGGTCGCGTACGGCCGGGCCGTCGGCGGGGGCGGTGAGCCCGACGCGGGTGCGTACGGTCGCGGCGAGGGGCTCGGGCAGCCGGTCGATGCCGAGCCACGCCTGGTCGAGGAGGTGCGTCAGCGCGCACTCCTCCAGCAGCCGCACCGGCCAGCCCGGGCCCGAGCCCGGTATCGCGCCCAGCTCCCTGACGCGGCCGGCCAGTCCGGGGGCCTGCGCGTCGACCATGCGGGCGGCCGTCTCCTCCCACAGCCCGTACCCCGCCTGGTCGGTGGAGGCGAGCCCGCCGCGCAGCAGATCGGCGAGCCGCTGCTCCAACTCCCGCGCGCCCGCGGTGATCCGGGCCGACCGGCGTGCGGCGCGGCGCCGCGCCGCCTCGGGGTCGGCGGACTTCGGGGTTTGGGCGCCGGCCGCGTCCCCTCCTTCGCGGCCGGCGGCCCGCTCCCGGCGCCCGGCGAGCCACTGCTCGGCCCACTCGGGCGCGGTCTCGGCGTGGGGCACGGCGTGCTCGTCCGACGCCCAGAGCACCAGCAGCCCCAGCGCGTGCTTGCACGGGAACTTCCGGCTCGGACAACTGCACTTGTACGCCGGGCCGGTGGTGTCCACGATCGTCTGGTACGGCTTGCTCCCGCTGCCCTTGCACAGGCCCCAGACGGCCCCCGCGCCGCCGGCGCCCGCGTCGGACCACGGTCCGGCCGTGCCGAGTTTGCTTCCCGCCTTGCGTGAGGCGTCGTCAGGAGCCAGTGCCAGCACCTGTTCCGCCGTCCAGCGCACCCCCTGCTGATTCATGTCCCCGACGGTATGCCCCACCACTGACAATCGGCCCTGACCTGCGCGGACGACCGATTGTCAGTGGCATGGTGCACGGTGGACACCACACCCGGTCGCAACGATCTGGAGGGGGATCCATGACCGTGCCCGAAACCACCGAAGCCACCGCGCCCACCGGCGCCGAGGCCGCCGCGCCCACCGCCGCGGAGCCTCTGCGGCCGCACGCCGAGGACGCTTTCGCGGACGAGCTCACGGCGCTCGCGGCGGTCGACGACCGGCCCCGGCCCGCCCGCTGGCGCCTCTCGCCGTGGGCCGTCGCCACCTATCTCCTCGGCGGCACCCTCCCCGACGGCACCGTCATCACACCGAAGTACGTCGGCCCGCGCCGCATCGTCGAGGTCGCCGTCACCACGCTCGCCACCGACCGCGCCCTGCTCCTGCTCGGCGTGCCCGGCACCGCCAAGACCTGGGTCTCGGAGCACCTCGCCGCGGCGGTCAGCGGCGACTCCACGCTGCTCGTGCAGGGCACGGCGGGCACACCCGAGGAAGCCATCCGGTACGGGTGGAACTACGCGCAGCTGCTGGCCCACGGCCCCAGCCGGGACGCGCTGGTGCCCAGCCCCGTCATGCGGGCCATGGCCGAGGGCATGACGGCCCGGGTGGAGGAGCTCACCCGCATCCCGGCCGATGTGCAGGACACGCTCATCACCATCCTGTCCGAGAAGACGCTCCCCATCCCGGAGCTGGGCCAGGAGGTCCAGGCGGTACGGGGATTCAACCTGATCGCCACCGCCAACGACCGCGACCGCGGCGTCAACGACCTGTCCAGCGCCCTGCGCCGCCGCTTCAACACCGTCGTCCTGCCGCTGCCCGCGACACCGGACGCCGAGGTCGACATCGTGTCGCGGCGCGTGGACCAGATAGGGCGCTCGCTCGACCTGCCCGCCACGCCGGAGGGGATCGACGAGATCCGCCGGGTCGTCACCGTCTTCCGCGAGCTGCGCGACGGCGTCACCACCGACGGCCGCACCAAGCTCAAGTCCCCGTCGGGGACGCTTTCGACGGCCGAGGCGATCTCCGTCGTCACCGGCGGCCTCGCGCTCGCCGCGCACTTCGGCGACGGCGTGCTCCGCCCCGCCGACGTGGCCGCGGGCGTCCTCGGCGCGGTCGTCCGCGACCCGGCGGCCGACCGCGTCGTCTGGCAGGAGTATCTGGAGACGGTCGTCCGCGAACGGGACGGCTGGAAGGACTTCTACCGCGCCTGCAGGGAGGTCTCGGCATGACGGCGACGGTGACGGCGACGGTGCGCGCGGCCGCCACGAAGCCGCTGCTGCTCGGCGTGCGGCACCACGGCCCGGGATCCGCCCGCGCGGTCAGGGCCGCCCTGGACGCCGCGAAGCCCCCGGCCGTCCTGATCGAGGGGCCGCCCGAGGGCGACGCGCTGCTCCCGCTCGCCGCCGACGAGCGGATGCGCCCGCCCGTCGCCCTGCTCGCGCACGCGGTGGACGACCCGGCCCGGGCCGCCTTCTGGCCGCTGGCGGAGTTCTCACCGGAATGGGTCGCCCTCCGCTGGGCGCTCGAGCACGGCGTGCCCGTCCGCTTCATCGACCTGCCGGCCACCCACTCGCTGGCCATGGCGACGGACCCCACCTGGGGCGACGGGGACGAGGAGGAGGCCGACGGCGTACGTGTCGACCCGCTCGCCGTGCTCGCCGAGACCGCCGGGTACGACGACCCGGAGCGCTGGTGGGAGGACGTCGTCGAGCACCGTGGCCCCCGCGGCCCGGTCGCGGCCCGCCACGGCCCCCCGGGCGGCGACGACGGAGGTGCCGACCCCGTCGCCGTCTTCGACGGTCTCGCGGAGGCCATGTCCGCGCTGCGCGAGGCGTACGGACACGGCGGCCACCGCCGCGACCTGATCCGCGAGGCCTACATGCGGCTCCAGCTGCGCGCCGAGCGCAAGACGTACGGCGACGGCGTGGCCGTCGTGTGCGGCGCCTGGCACGTGCCGGCGCTCGCGGCGAAGAGCACCGTCACCGCCGACCGCGCCCTCCTCAAGGGCCTGCCCAAGGTCAAGGCAGAGATCACCTGGGTCCCGTGGACCCACCGCCGCCTCGCCCGGCACACCGGTTACGGCGCGGGCATCGACTCTCCCGGCTGGTACGGGCACCTGTTCGGCGCGCCCGACCGGCCCGTCGAGCGCTGGCTGACCAAGATCGCCGGGCTGCTGCGCGAGGAGGACCGGATGGTGTCCTCCGCCCATGTCATCGAGGCCGTACGGCTCGCCGGGACGCTCGCCGCCATGCGGGGCCGCCCGCTCGCCGGGCTCACCGAGACGATGGACGCCGTACGAGCGGTGATGTGCGACGGGTCCGACGTGCCGCTGGACCTCATCAGGGACCGCCTGATCGTCGGTGACGTGCTCGGCGAGGTGCCGGACAGCGCGCCCGCCGTCCCGCTGCAACGGGACCTGACCCGGCTTCAGCGCAGCCTGCGCCTCAAACCGGAGGCGCTGGAGCGCGAGCTCGACCTCGACCTGCGCAAGGAGACGGACGCGGAGCGCAGCCGGCTGCTGCACCGGCTGCGGCTGCTCGGCGTCGACTGGGGCGAACAGGCCGGCGGGCGCGGCTCCACCGGCACCTTCCGGGAGAGCTGGCGGCTGCGCTGGCAGCCGGAGCTGCACGTGCGTGTGGCGGAGGCCGGCGTGTGGGGCACCACGGTGCTCGCCGCCGCCACCGCCAAGGCCGAGTCGCTGGCGGTGTCGGCCACCGTGCTGGCCGAGGTCACCGCGCTCGCCGAGCGGTGCCTGCTGGCCGGGCTGCCCGACGCGCTGCCCGTGGTGATGAAGGCGCTCGCCGACCGGGCCGCGCTCGACGCGGACGTCGGCCACCTCGCCCAGGCGCTGCCCGCGCTGGCCCGCTCCCTGCGGTACGGCGACGTGCGGGCCACGGACACGGCCGCGCTCGGCGAGGTCGCCACCGGCCTCGCGCTGCGCGTCTGCGTCGGCCTGCCGCCCGCCTGCGCGGGGCTCGACGCGGACGGCGCCGCCGAGATGCGCGGCCACCTCGACGGCGTCCACACCGCGATCCGGCTCCTGCCGGAGGCCGAGGAGGTCTTCGCCCGCTGGGGCACCGTCCTGCGCGGGCTCGCCGACCGGGACACCGTGCCCGGAGTGATACGCGGGCGGGCCGCGCGGCTGCTGCTGGACGACGGGCGGCTCGCCGAGGAAGAGGCGGCCCGGCTGATGGGCCTCGCCCTCTCGCCCGGCACGCCACCGGCCGAGGCGGCCGCCTGGATCGAGGGGTTCGTCGGCGGCGGCCCCGGAGCCGGTTCCTCCGGCGGCGGCATGCTCCTCGTCCACGACGAGCGGCTGCTGGGCCTGGTCGACGCCTGGCTGACCGGAGTCCCGGCGGAGGCGTTCACCGATGTGCTGCCGCTGCTGCGGCGCACGTTCGGGGCGTACGAACCGGGTGTGCGGCGCACGCTCGGCGAGCTGGTGCGGCGCGGCCCGGCGGCGCCCGGCACAGCGGCGGCGGGCACCGCCGCCGAGCCCGGCGCGCCGGGCTTCGGCCCGGGCCTGGACGAGGAGCGCGCCGACGCCGTGACGGGGCTGGTGCGGCTGCTGCTCGGCGAGCCCGGAGAGAACGAACGGAACGACCTGGTGGGGGCGGGACGATGAACGACCGTGACGACGAGCGGCTGCGGCGCTGGCGGCTGGTGCTCGGCGGGGGAGCGGCCGACGGGACCGGCCGCGCGCTCGCCGGGACCGACGCCGCGATGGACGGCGCCCTGGCCGCCCTCTACGGCGAGAGCGGCGGCCGGGGCAGGACCGGGCGGGACCGTTCGGCGGGGCTCGGCGCGTCGGCGCCGTCGGTCGCGCGCTGGCTCGGCGACATCCGGACGTACTTCCCGAGCTCCGTCGTCCAGGTCATGCAGCGCGACGCCATCGACCGCCTCGGTCTGTCGACGCTGCTGCTGGAGCCGGAGATGCTCGAGGCGGTCGAGGCCGACGTCCACCTCGTCGGCACGCTCCTCTCGCTCAACAAGGCGATGCCCGAGACGACGAAGGAGACGGCCCGCGCCGTCGTCCGCAAGGTCGTCGAGGACCTGGAGAAGCGGCTCGCCACCCGTACCCGCGCCACGCTCACCGGCGCGCTCGACCGCAGTGCGCGCGTCAGCCGCCCCCGCCACCGGGACATCGACTGGGACCGGACGATCCGGGCGAACCTCAAGAACTACCTCCCCGAGCACCGCACCGTGGTGCCCGAGCGGCTCATCGGCTACGGACGCGCCTCCCAGTCCGTCAAGAAGGACGTCGTCCTGTGCATCGACCAGTCCGGGTCGATGGCGGCGTCCGTCGTCTACGCCTCGGTCTTCGGCGCGGTGCTGGCCTCCATGCGCTCCCTCGCCACCCGGCTCGTCGTCTTCGACACCGCCGTCGTCGACCTCACCGACCAGCTCGACGACCCGGTCGACGTCCTCTTCGGCACCCAGCTCGGCGGCGGCACGGACATCAACAGGGCGCTGGCGTACTGCCAGTCGCGGATCACCCGCCCCGCCGACACCGTCGTCGTCCTCATCAGCGACCTCTACGAAGGCGGCATCCGCGACGAGATGCTCAAGCGGGTGGCCGCCATGAAGGCGTCCGGCGTGCAGTTCGTGGCGCTGCTCGCGCTCTCCGACGAAGGGACCCCGGCGTACGACCGCGAGCACGCGGCGGCGCTCGCCGCGCTCGGCGCCCCGGCGTTCGCCTGCACCCCGGACCTCTTCCCCGAGGTGATGGCCGCCGCGATCGAGAAGCGCCCCCTGCCCATACCGGACATGGCGACTCATCAGTAACACCGGACTTGCGTAACCCCCCGAGGCTCGTGCAAGCATCAGCGCGCCGTATGCGGAGTCCGAACCTCGACTTCCGCCGCCCTGGAAGGACTCCGAACGCCGTGACCGCCGCAGCAGCCGTGCCGGTTGCCGCCCTGCGCCTGGTGCGCGGAGCGGCCCGGCGGCACGCGCCGCTGCGCCGCGCGCTCGGCTCATGGACGGTGAAGGCCGCGCTGTTCCTCGGCGGTCTGCTCGCGCTCGGCCTCCTCTGCGCCGGCCAGGCGTACGCGGCGGAGCCCACGGCGGGGACGGTGGGCGTGGCGGTCTCCGGCGAGCGGCTCCGCGCCGCGGCGCCCGAGACCACCGCGCCCGAGACCACGGCACTCGAGACCACCGTGCGCGAGACCGTCGGTCAGGTCGCCGCGCCGGCCGCAGCCGTGGTGCCCGCCGCCGAGCGGGTCGTCGGCCGGGCCGTCACCACCGCCACCGAGACCGTGCGGGACCCGGGCCCGGGCCTCACCGGAGCGCTTCCGGCACCCGATCAGGGCCCCTCGGCGCCCGGCCTGCCGGCGCTCCCGCCGGCCCCCGAGCTGCCGCAGGCTCCGGCCCCGGTCGGGGCCGCGCGCGCCGACGCCGCAAGCCCCGCCGCCGCGACCGGGTCCGCCGCGACCGGCGCCTCCGTCCGTACCCACGGCGAGGACCACCGGGCCGCCACGGCGGGCAGCTCCGCCGCCGCCACCACCGCCACCACCGCGCTTCCCGCGCCGCCGGCCCCGGCCCAGGCCCAGGTATCGGCCCCGGTCCCGGTCCCGGCCCAGGCCCCGGCTCCCGAGCCGTGCCACGGCGGCGCGTGCTTCCACACCTCCGGTGTGGGCGCTGGTGACAGCGGCTCGCCGCGCGGCGGCGACCAGCACGCCGTGGCGTCGGTGGCGCTCCCGTACCCCGGGCCCGTACGCGGCGCAGGGCTGCCGGCGACCGTCGCGCCGACCCAGGACCGGCCGCACGACGTCCTCGAATTCCCCGGCTAGGGCAGACCGTCCCCCGTCAGGACGCCCGGACCTGCCGCGCGGGGGCGGGACAGGTCTGCCCGCCGTCACCCATCGGTGACGCCACACACGGAATTCGAAGGAACCGACGCACCCCATGAACAAGAACATCCGCCGTTCCATAGCCGTCGCCGCCACCGCCACCGGCATGTGGGCCATCGGCACCGCGGCCGCCAGCGCCGCCGAGGTGAACGTCACCGTGCCGCTGTCCACCCCGGACAAGGTCGTCGACGCGGTCGCGGACACCGCACAGGACACCGCCCAGGACACGGCCCAGGCCACCGTCCAGGACGTCACGCGGGACGCCACGACCGATGTGAACACCGTCGCCGCCACCGCCGCGCCCGCCGTCCAGAGTGTCCAGGGCGTCCAGGCCACCGCCGCCACGGCCGTCGACTCCACCGTCGACTCCACCGTCGACACCGCCACGGGCGAGATCGACTACCTCTTCGGCCCCCTCGCCTCCTTCGCCCACGAGGTCCACGGCGACCCGGTCGGCACCGCGACCCCGATCCTCGACGGCGTCGCCCAGGACGTCCTGCCGCCCATCGCCGACCGCGCCGTCGACGGAGCCGTCCCGGTCGCGGGCCAGGCCGTCGGTGACGCCGGCTCCCTCGCCCAGGGCGCCGTCTCCGGCGTGCAGCCCTTCGCGGGCGGCGTCGCCGCGGACGTCCAGCCGCTGGCGTACGGCGTGACGGGTGAGGTCCAGCCGTTCGCGTACGGGGTCACGGGCGCCGTGCAGCCGTTCGTCCAGGCGGTCGTCGACACCGTCGCCGACCACGTCCAGCCGGTCGTCGACGGCGTCGGCGGCAGCACCACCGGTCTGGCGTACGGCGTGACGGGCGAGGTCCAGCCGTTCGCGGGCGGCGTCAGCGGCGACGCGCAGACGTTCGGGCAGGCCGTCGTCTCGCACGTCACCGCCGACGTCCAGCCGCTCTCCGCCAACGCCGTCACCGGCGTCCAGTCCACCGTCCAGTCGGTCACCCCGGACTACCTCCCCTACGGCGGCTGATCCGGTCGTACCGACCCGGTACGAAATCCGTAGCTACGGGCGGTCTCACAACACGTGGGGCCGCCCGTTTGAGGTCTGTGCCTGTGACAGGTATCACCGCGCGGGTGTGAGCTGTGATTTAGGGACCCAGCTCCTACGGGGATAACCTGCGAGACGGACATGCCGCGTCCACGGACACCGTGTACGCCTCCCTTGTGACAGCGCAGTCACGTTGCCCTCCGCCCGGTCCGGGCGCGCGGCACGCCCACGCAGAAAACGAACCGCGATCACCAGAAAAGGGACGGACGCGCGTGGACCTGTTCGAGTACCAGGCGAGGGACCTCTTCGCCAAGCACGGTGTACCGGTGCTGGCCGGTGAAGTCATCGACACGCCTGAGGCGGCGCGCGAGGCGACCGAGCGACTGGGCGGCCGTTCGGTCGTCAAGGCGCAGGTGAAGGTCGGCGGCCGCGGCAAGGCCGGCGGCGTCAAGCTGGCTGCCAGCCCCGACGAGGCCGTCGCCCGCGCGACGGACATTCTCGGCATGGACATCAAGGGCCACACGGTCCACAAGGTGATGATCGCCGAGACGGCACCCGAGATCGCCGAGGAGTACTACGTCTCGTACCTCCTCGACCGCACCAACCGCACCTTCCTCGCCATGGCCTCCGTCGAGGGCGGCATGGACATCGAGGAGGTCGCGGCCACCAAGCCCGAGGCCCTGGCGAAGATCCCGGTCGACGCCAACGAGGGCGTCACCGAGGCCAAGGCCCGCGAGATCGTCGAGGCCGCGAAGTTCCCGGCCGAGGTCAAGGACCAGGTCGCCGAGATCCTCGTGACCCTGTGGAAGACCTTCGTCGCCGAGGACGCCCTCCTCGTCGAGGTCAACCCGCTGGCCAAGGTCGCCGACGGCCGGGTCATCGCCCTCGACGGCAAGGTGTCCCTGGACGCCAACGCCGACTTCCGCCACCCCGAGCACGCCGAGCTCGAGGACAAGGCCGCAGCCAACCCGCTCGAGGCTGCCGCCAAGGCCAAGGGCCTCAACTACGTCAAGCTGGACGGCGAGGTCGGCATCATCGGCAACGGCGCCGGCCTGGTCATGTCGACGCTCGACGTCGTCGCGTACGCCGGTGAGGCGCACGGTGGCGTCAAGCCGGCCAACTTCCTCGACATCGGCGGCGGCGCGTCCGCCCAGGTGATGGCGAACGGCCTGGAGATCATCCTCGGCGACCCGGACGTCAAGTCCGTCTTCGTCAACGTCTTCGGCGGCATCACCGCCTGCGACGAGGTCGCCAACGGCATCGTCCAGGCGCTGCAGCTGCTCGCCGACAAGGGCGAGGAAGTCACCAAGCCGCTGGTCGTGCGCCTCGACGGCAACAACGCGGAGCTGGGTCGCAAGATCCTGTCGGACGCCAACCACCCGCTGGTGCAGCGCGTGGACACCATGGACGGCGCGGCCGACAAGGCCGCCGAGCTCGCGGCTGCGAAGTAAAAGGGACGAGGTCACAGACACACCATGGCTATCTTCCTCACCAAGGACAGCAAGGTCATCGTCCAGGGCATGACCGGCGCCACGGGCATGAAGCACACCAAGCTCATGCTCGGTGACGGCACCAACATCGTCGGTGGCGTGAACCCGCGCAAGGCGGGCACGACGGTCGACTTCGACGGCACCGAGGTGCCCGTCTTCGGCTCGGTCGCCGAGGCGATGGAGAAGACCGGGGCCGACGTCTCCGTCCTCTTCGTGCCGCCGGCCTTCGCGAAGTCCGCCGTCGTCGAGGCCATCGACGCCGAGATCCCGCTGGCCGTCGTCATCACCGAGGGCATCGCGGTCCACGACTCCGCCGCCTTCTACGCGTACGCCGTCGAGAAGGGCAACAAGACCCGGATCATCGGCCCGAACTGCCCCGGCCTCATCACGCCGGGCCAGTCCAACGCGGGCATCATCCCCGGCGACATCACCAAGCCCGGCAAGATCGGTCTGGTGTCCAAGTCCGGCACGCTGACGTACCAGATGATGTACGAGCTGCGCGACATCGGCTTCACGTCGTGCGTCGGCATCGGTGGCGACCCGGTCATCGGCACCACCCACATCGACGCGCTCGCGGCCTTCGAGGCCGACCCCGAGACCGAGCTGATCGTGATGATCGGTGAGATCGGTGGCGACGCGGAGGAGCGGGCGGCCGACTTCATCGCCAAGAACGTCACCAAGCCGGTCGTCGGCTACGTCGCGGGCTTCACCGCCCCCGAGGGCAAGACGATGGGCCACGCCGGTGCGATCGTGTCCGGTTCGTCCGGCACCGCGCAGGCGAAGAAGGAGGCCCTCGAGGCCGCGGGCGTCCAGGTCGGCAAGACGCCGACCGAGACGGCCAAGCTGGCGCGCGCCATCCTCGCCGGCTGAACCACCAGCTGAAACCGCACTGCCGCACAGCGGATGGGCCCGCTCCCGGATCTTCCGGGGGCGGGCCCATCCGCGTCTCAGCGGGTGTCCGGCACGAGGCGCGGCGGGCCGCCGAACGGCTGGGCACGCAGCGCGTCGCGCAGCTCCTCGTCCTCCGGCGTCAGCCGCTGCGGCCCGCTCAGCACCGGTACGCCGCTGACCGCCTCGCCCGGCGCGAGCGGGGGCTCGTACGCGGTCGGCGCCGTGGCCAGCGTGAACGCGGTCGCACCGACGATGAGCGTGGTCAGCCCGATCGCCGCCCGCGTCCAGAGCCGGGCGCGGCGTTCGCTGCCCGTGCGTACGGTGCGGGGGGCCGCCAGCACCATCGTCGGGCCCTTGGCCAGCAGCTCCGCGAGGCGTTCGTGGAGGGCGGCCGGGTCCGTCAGCTCGGGGAGCCGCTCGGCGACGGCGGCGCGTGCGCCGAGGATGCGGTGCGCGGCGGCCGGGGTGCTCGCCTCCAGTTCGGCGGCGGTCTCGGGCAGGTCGATGCCGAGGCCGTCGTAGAGCAGCAGGGCGCGGCGGTACGGCGGCGGCAGGTCGAGCACCGCGCCGCGCAGCGTCCGCGCCGCGCGGTCGGTGGTCGGCGGGTCGGGGTGCCGGTGGGAGCGGCGCAGCCGGTGCCAGGGGGAGAGGGCGTACGCGTGCGCCGCCGCGCGCACCCAGCCCGCGGGGTCCGGGTCGACGGCGACCACCGGCCAGCGCTCCCAGGCGTGGTGGAAGGCGTACTCGACGGCCTCACGCGCCAGCCGGCGCCGCCCGGTGAGCAGGTACGCCTGCTGAAGGATGACGGGGGCGGCGCAGGCGTACAGCGCGTCGAAGGCGTCGGAGGCCGTGGCGGGCGCCTCGTCGGCCTCCTCCGCATCTTCAGCCTCGGATGCCCCCGACTCGTCGTCAGCCTCGTCAGCCTCTTGTGCCTCCACCGCCTCGGGCGCGGCTTCCTTCGCGGTTTCCTCCGAAAGCTCCGGCTCCCGCGGCTGCTCCTGCGCCTCCTGTGCCTCCTGCCAGTCCTCCGGCTCCGGCTCCGGCTTCCGCGCGTGTGACGCGTCCGGCGCCGTGGCGCTCTGCGGGCGTCGGCGCTCGGCGCGCGGCGCCTGCTTGGAGGTGCGCGGCCGGGTCTGGCCCTTCGCGGCGGTCGCGGACTTGTTGGCGGGCTTCGCCGCCGCCGTGGCGGCCTCGTGCGCGCGCAGCAGCTTCACGTACGCCTCGCGCTTGCGCCCGCGCGGGCTGGCGCGGCCCGTCTCCCAGGAGCGTACGGTCGCCGTGGTGACGCCGAGGACCTCGGCGACCTGGCTCTCGCTCATCGATCTCGCCTCGCGCAGTCGTCGCCGCTCCTTGGGGGACGGGAGCGGCGGCGCGGAGCGGGTGGTGGTGCTCTGGGTCATGGGAGGCTCCCCGCGGCGCTGCACGCGACGAAAAAGTACATAACCGTATATTGAGCGACACAGCGGGCAATCTCCCGTTACGCAGAGAAAGCGCGTGTCGTTGGCAGCATGGCGCCGTGACTCGCGCGACGGCCGTGACGGCCATGACCAGGATCACCGTGTGCGGTGTGCGCGGCGCGCTCGCCGCAGGGCTCGGGCTCGGCTCCGTCACCGTCCTGGTGATGGTGATGTGGATCAGCTCGCCCTACCCGGACCGGGGCCCCGGCGGGGCGCTGCACGTCGCCGCCGCGGTGTGGCTGCTGGCCCATGGGACGGAACTGGTGCGGGCGGCCGGACCGCCGCCGGCCGGGGCGCCCGCGCCCGTCGGCGTCGTACCGCTGCTGCTGCTGGCGCTGCCGGCGTGGCTGGCGTACCGCACCACGCGCGACGCGTCGCCCGGCCCGGCGGCGGGCGTGGTCGGCGGGGTGACCGCGGGGTACGCGGTCGTCGGCGCGGCCGCCGTGGCGTACGCGGCCGGCGGCCCGCTGGCCCCGCAGCCGCTCAGCGCGGCGCTGCACCTGCCGCCGCTCGTCGCGCTCGCGGCGGCGGCCGGGGTGTGGACGGCGAACGGCCGCCCGGCCGGGCCGCTGCCGCGCCGGCTCCCCCGGTGGCTGCGGGTGGAGCTGGCGCGCTCCCGCACGGGCGTCGCTACGCGTACCGCGGCGGCCGGCCTGGTGGCGCTGGTGGGCGGCGGAGCGCTCGTGGTGGCGGTGTCGCTGGTGTGGCACCTGGGGGCCGTGCGGGACGGGTTCGTGGGCCTCTCCGACACCTGGGCCGGGCGGACGGGGGTGCTGGTGCTGGCCCTCGCGCTGCTGCCGAACGCGGCGGTGTGGGGCGCGGCGTACGCGCTCGGCGCGGGATTCGCCCTCGGTACGGGCGCGGTGGCCACGCCGCTCGCGCTGGCGGGGGACCCGGCGGTGCCGCTCTTCCCGCTGCTCGCGGCGGTACCGGGGGAGGGGCGCGGTACCTGGCCGCACTGGGCGGCGGCGGGGGTCCCGGTGGTGGCGGGGCTGGTGGTCGCCTGGTTCGCGGGGCGCGCGGAGGAGCTGCGCCGCGCACGGGAGACGGTGCTGGCGGCCTGTGCGGCGGCGGTGCTGTGCGGTGCGGGCGCGGCGGCCCTGGGCGCGGCGGCGGGCGGGCCGCTGGGAGTGGGGCGGCTGGCGGAGTTCGGGCCCGTGGGGTGGCGCGTGGGCGCGGCGGCGCTGGCGTGGACGGCGGCCCTCGGCGTCCCGGGCGCGCTCGTCGTACGGGCCTGGCGCCTGCGGGGCACCGCCGCACTCCCGGTGCCTCTCCCGGCCCCGGCTCAGGCTCCCGTGCCCGCTGTGGTCCCCGTGCCGGGGCCTTCCGAGCAGGAGCGGACCGACGCCGACGAGGACTCCTTCGAGCCGTACGGGGTGCTCCCGGCGGCCTGGGAGACGTCCGGCGAAACCGACGCCCACGCCCCGGACGCCGACGAGGCGGCCCCGGAGGAGGACACCCCCAACCCCCGGGACGCCCCCGACCCCGCGGCCGCTGCCGAGGGCCCGCCGACAGGCGAAGACCCGCCGACCGGCCCCTGAGCGCTCGCTACTCCTGTACGCCGAAGACGTCGCGCAGCGGCGTCGGCAGCAGTTCGTTGCAGGAGAGCTGACCGGTCTTCGTCAGGGCGTCGTCCACGCAGGTGTAGTAGTCGCGGTAGACCAGCTGGACCGTGAAGGTCGCCGCCACGATCGCCAGGGCCAGCGTCGCCGTCACCAGGCCGCTGAGCGCGGCGGTGCGCTGCGGGCGGGCCCCGGGGCGCGCGCCTGCGGGGCCGGCCGGGGCTCCCGGAGCCGCCGGAGCGGCGGCAGCCGCCGGGGCGGGGGCACCCTCGGAGGCGGCGGCGGAGGCGGCGGCCGGCGAGGCCGCGGGCTTGGCGCGCAGGGAGCTGACGCCCCAGTAGAGGGCGAGGGCGCCGAGCAGCAGGGCGATCTCCGGGAAGTCGAAGAGCGCGAAGAAGAACGCCCACATGCCCGACAGGAGCGCGTAGCGGGCGCGCCGCTGGGCCGGGTCCGTCGGGTCCCAGCGCAGCGCCGGGCCCTGCTGGTCACCGCCGGGCTTGCCGGGGCCACCGCCCTGCTGCTCGCCGTTCGGGCGGCTGCCGAAGCCGCCGGAGGAGCGGCCCGGCTGCCGCGGGCTCCACTGGCTGCCCCAGGCGGGCCGCTCGGACTGGTCCCCCGGGTCCTCGTCGCCGTTGTCGGGGCGGCGCGGCTGCCACGGCTGGTCCGGCCGGCCCTCGGGCGGCGGCGCGAACGGATTGTTCTCGTCCCCGGACGTCGACGCGGGCGTGGACGCGGGCGTGGACGTGGACTCCGTGGACGGGCGGCGGCGGTCCGGCATGTGGTGAACGTCTTCCCCTCAGGCCCCGTGTGCGCGAAGGGCCTTGTGTTGTCGTGTCCGTCCGTTCGGGACGGCTCCCTCCCAGACGCTACCCCCCGGCTCCGCCCCCGTCCCGTGGGGGCGGCTCGGTGTGCCGGTATCGTTGCTGACGGTCGGCTCGTTCGTAGAGTTCCCCGTGTCGAGGGGCGCGATTCTTTCGTACGACCACACAAACAAGGAGTTTCCCCCGTGGCTGCCGCCCGCCTCGTCGTCCTTGTCTCCGGGTCGGGGACGAACCTGCAAGCCCTGCTCGACGCCATCGGTGACGACCCCGAGGCGTACGGAGCCGAGATCGTCGCCGTCGGCGCCGACCGCGACGGCATCGCCGGTCTGGAGCGGGCGGAGCGCGCCGGGCTGCCGACCTTCGTGTGCAGGGTCAAGGACCACGCGAGCCGCGCCGACTGGGACCGCGCGCTCACCGAGGCGACCGCCGCGTATGCGCCGGATCTGATCGTCTCGGCCGGGTTCATGAAGATCCTCGGCAAGGAGTTCCTGTCCCGGTTCGGCGGGCGGATCGTCAATACGCACCCGGCCCTGCTGCCCAGTTTTCCCGGTGCCCACGGAGTGCGGGACGCGCTCGCGCACGGCGTGAAGGTCACCGGATGCACCGTCCACTTCGTCGACGACGGCGTCGACACCGGCCCGATCATCGCCCAGGGCGTGGTCGAGGTGCGGGAAGAGGACACGGAGGAGGGCGAAGCCGCCCTCCACGAGCGCATCAAGGAAGTCGAGCGCACGCTGCTCGTCGAGGTCGTGGGGCGTCTGGCCCGGCACGGCTACCGCATTGAGGGACGAAAGGTTCATGTCGGTGAATAAGCCCATCCGTCGCGCGTTGATCAGTGTCTACGACAAGACGGGGCTGGAGGAGCTCGCCCGCGGGCTGCACGAGAACGGCGTCGAGCTGGTCTCCACCGGCTCCACCGCCGCGAAGATCGCCGCCGCCGGGGTCCCGGTCACCAAGGTCGAGGAGCTCACCGGCTTCCCCGAGTGCCTGGACGGCCGCGTCAAGACCCTGCACCCGCGCGTGCACGCCGGAATCCTTGCCGACCTGCGCCTGGACGCGCACCGCGAGCAGCTCGCCGAGCTGGGCGTGGAGCCGTTCGAGCTGGTGGTCGTGAACCTCTACCCGTTCCGCGAGACCGTCGCCTCCGGCGCCACGGCCGACGAGTGCGTGGAGCAGATCGACATCGGCGGCCCCTCCATGGTCCGCGCCGCCGCCAAGAACCACCCCTCCGTCGCCGTCGTCACCTCCCCGGCGCGGTACGGAGACGTCCTCGCCGCCGTGCAGGCGGGCGGCTTCGACCTGGCCGCCCGCAAGCGCCTGGCCGCCGAGGCGTTCCAGCACACCGCCGCGTACGACGTCGCCGTCGCCTCCTGGTTCGCCGACGACTACGCCGCCGCGGACGACAGTGGTTTCCCCGACTTCCTCGGCGCCACGTACACCCGCGAGAACGTCCTGCGCTACGGCGAGAACCCGCACCAGGGCGCCGCGCTGTACGTCGACGGCACCGGCGGCCTCGCCGAGGCGGAGCAGCTGCACGGCAAGGAGATGTCGTACAACAACTACACGGACACCGACGCCGCGCGCCGGGCCGCGTACGACCACACCGAGCCCTGCGTCGCGATCATCAAGCACGCCAACCCGTGCGGCATCGCGATCGGCGCCGACGTCGCCGAGGCGCACCGCAAGGCGCACGCCTGCGACCCGCTGTCGGCCTTCGGCGGCGTGATCGCCGTCAACCGCCCGGTCTCCGTCGCCATGGCCGAGCAGGTCGCCGAGATCTTCACCGAGGTCATCGTCGCGCCCGCCTACGAGGACGGCGCGGTCGAGGTGCTCGCCCGCAAGAAGAACATCCGCGTGCTGCGCGCCCCCGGTGCCCCGTCCGCCCCGGTCGAGGTCAAGCCGATCGACGGCGGCGCGCTGCTCCAGGTCACCGACCGCCTCCAGGCGGACGGCGACGACCCGGCCCAGTGGACCCTCGCCACCGGTGAGGCGCTCTCCGCCGACGAGCTCGCCGAGCTGGCCTTCGCCTGGCGCGCCTGCCGCGCCGTGAAGTCCAACGCGATCCTGCTCGCCAAGGACGGCGCGAGCGTCGGCGTGGGCATGGGCCAGGTCAACCGCGTCGACTCCGCCAAGCTCGCCGTCGAGCGGGCGGGCGAGGAGCGGGCGCGCGGCTCGTACGCCGCGTCGGACGCGTTCTTCCCGTTCCCCGACGGTCTGGAGATCCTCACCGCGGCGGGCGTCAAGGCCGTGGTGCAGCCGGGCGGTTCGGTCCGTGACGAGCTGGTCGTCGAGGCGGCGCAGAAGGCGGGCGTGACGATGTACTTCACCGGCACGCGCCACTTCTTCCACTGACGCGGCAGACGGCTGAAACGGCGAAGGCCGTAACCCGCCCGGAGAGGGGGGTTACGGCCTTCGGCGTGCCGGAAGGGATCAGTACCGCGGGCGGTTGAACCAGGCGGCACCGTCCGCCTTGCCGACGAACACGGCGATCAGGATGGCCAGCACGGTGTGCACCAGGCCGATGAGCACGAACGGGTAGATGCCCAGCACGGCCGTGATGATGCCGAACACCAGCGCGGCGATGCGTATGCCGTTGCCGCCGGAGCCGAACTTGGCGCCCAGCACGATCGCGAAGATGCCCCAGGCGAGGATGAGCACGGTGACGAGCCAGATCGCGCCGACCGACATGTCGGCGAGCTGCTGGAACTGGATGTCGTCCTTGAGCATCGGGTCGTTCTTGGCGGCGGCCATACCGACGGCGCCCAGGCCCGCGAAGATGGCGCCGATGATCTGGAAACCGGCGATGACGAAGAGCATGACGCGGGCGGCCTTGACGCCACCCGGCATCTCCTGCGGCGCACCGGCGTAGCCGCCGCCGTACGCCGGGGCCGGCGGGGCGGCCGGGTAGCCGTAGCCGGGCTGCTGCGGCTGGCCCTGCTGCGGGTAGCCGTAACCCGGCTGCTGGGGCTGGCCCTGCGGCTGGCCGTAGGGGTTGTTCGGGTCGCCGAAACTCATGGCGTGTTTCCTCCGTTGATGGGTGCGGGGACGGCGCGGCCCGCGCGGAGGAACGAACTTTCACATGTATTGAGCGGTTTGGCCCCCCGGCACTGCCCGCGGCACTGCGCGGCTCATCGTGGTCGTACCCTCTCCTTTTTGTCCAGTCGGAATCGCTATGTGTTGTGCAAGTGCAACCTGGCGTTCCACTGGCGTCGGCGAATTGGAACCAGGGCGGGTTCATCCGCGAGGATGGGGCCATGACCGCCCAGATTCTCGATGGCAAGGCCACCGCAGCAGCGATCAAGTCCGACCTGGCCGCCCGCGTGGCGGCCCTGAAGGCCCAGGGCGTCACGCCCGGCCTCGGCACCATCCTGGTCGGCGACGACCCGGGCAGCCAGAAGTACGTCGCGGGCAAGCACCGCGACTGCGCCGAGGTCGGCATCGCCTCCATCCAGCGGGAACTGCCCGCCACCGCCACGCAGGACGAGATCGAGGCGGTCGTACGCGAACTGAACGAGGCCCCGGCCTGCACCGGGTACATCGTGCAGCTGCCGCTCCCCAAGGGCATCGACGAGAACCGCGTCCTGGAGCTCATGGACCCGTCCAAGGACGCGGACGGCCTCCACCCGACGAACCTCGGGCGCCTCGTGCTGAACGAGCCCGCCCCGCTGCCCTGCACCCCGAACGGCATCATCACGCTGCTGCGCGCGCACGGCGTCGAGATCAGCGGCGCGGAGGTCGTCGTCGTCGGCCGCGGCACGACCATCGGCCGCCCGATGCCGCTGCTGCTGACGCGCAAGTCCGAGAACGCGACGGTCACGCAGTGCCACACGGGGACGCGGGACCTCGCCGCGCACCTGCGCCGCGCCGACATCATCGTGGCCGCGGCGGGCGTGCCGCACCTGATCAAGCCCGAGGACGTGAAGCCGGGTGCCGCCGTCCTGGACGTGGGCGTCAGCCGCGACGCGAGCGGCAAGATCGTCGGCGACGTCCACCCCGGTGTCGCCGAGGTGGCCGGATGGCGCGCCCCGAACCCGGGCGGCGTCGGCCCGATGACGCGGGCCCTGCTGCTGGTCAACGTCGTCGAGGCGGCGGAGCGCGCCGCCGCCGCGAGCTGAGCCGGACCGGAGAGGGCGACCCCATGGGCGTACGGGCGAACGACGACCCCGCGACCGCCGCGACCCCCGCGGCGGCGGCCGGACGCGCCGAGGACCAGGCCCCGGCCGGGCCCGTCGGCGGCGACTCCCCGGCCGCGGCAGAGCCCCCGGCGGCCGAGCCTGACGACGGCGAAGCCGCCGCCGACGGCGCTCCCGGCACGGACGCCGCCGGGCCTGCCGGTACCGCCGGAGGCGCCGCGCAGGACGACGCTCCCGCCCCGCGCCCCACGCGGCGGCCGCCCTCCCTGACGCGCGACACCGCGCGGCCCGAGGGCGGCGGGCGGGCGGCGTCCGGGGACGCGCCCGCGCCCGCGCGGCAGTGGCCGCTCCTGACCGTGCTCGGGATCGCCACGCTCGGGCTGGTCGTCGTCGGGCTCGACCCCTTCCCGCAGGCGCCGCGGATCGGGGCCATCCTGATCGGCCTCGCCCTGCTCACCGGCGCCGCGCTGCGCCGCGCCGTGCCGTCCGTCGGCATGCTCGCCGTACGGTCGCGCTTCACCGACATGGTCACGTACGGCCTGCTCGGCGTGGTGATCGTGCTGCTGGCGCTGATGACGCAGCCCAATCCCTGGCTGGAGATTCCGTTCCTGGAGAAAGCCGTCCGGTTCACGGTGCGTTAGAGGCGCGTACCTTCCGTGCACACATGGGGTGACAGACACGACCCAGCCCCGCGCGCGAGAGGGACGTTCGCCCCATGGTCAAGATCAAGGTGGCCACCCCCGTCGTCGAACTCGACGGCGACGAGATGGCCCGCATCGTCTGGCGGTTCGTCAAGGAGCGGCTGATCCTGCCGTACGTGGATGTCGAGCTGCGCTCCTTCGACCTCGGCGTCCAGCACCGCGACGCCACCCGCGACCAGGTGACGGCCGACGCCGCGCGGGCCGTCAAGGAGTACGGCGTCGGCGTGAAGTGCCCCACGATCACGCCGGACGAGGCGCGCGTCGCCGAGTTCGGCCTCCGGGCGAGGTACCGCTCGCCCGGGGCCACCCTCCGCGAGGCGCTGGGCGGCGCGGTCTTCCGCGAGCCGGTCCTCATGGGCAGCGTGCCGCGCCCGGTGCCCGGCGGGACGAGACCGGTCGTCATCGGCCGCCACCCCTTCGGCGACCAGTACCGGGCCACCGAGCTCAGGGTCCCCGGCCCCGGCACGCTCACCCTCACCTTCACCCCCACCGGTCCCGCCGGTTCCGCCGCCGACCCGGTCGAGCTGGAGGTGTACGCGTTCGAGGGCCCGGGCGTCGCGCTCGCGATGTACAACGTCGACGCGTCGATCCGCGACTACGCGCGCGCCTGCTTCCGCTACGGCCTGGCCCGGGGCTACCCGGTGTACCTCTCGACGAAGAACACGGTCCTGAAGAAGTACGACGGCCGCTTCAAGGACCTCTTCCAGGACGTCTTCGACACGGAGTTCAAGGACGACTTCGACGCCGCCGGGCTGACGTACGAGCACCGGCTCGTCGACGACCTGGCCGCCTCGGCGCCCGAGGGCGAGGGCGGCTACGTCTGGGCGTGCAAGAACTACGACGGCGACGTCCAGTCCGACGCCCTGCTGCGGTGGGCCGGCTCGCCCGGCCTCATGAGCTCCGTACTCATGGCGCCCGACGGCCGGACGGTCGTGACGGAGGCCGCGCACGGCACCGTCACCCGCCACTACCGCCGCCACCAGCAGGGCAAGGCGACGTCCACCAACCCCATCGCCTCCGTCCACGCCTGGACCCGGGGCCTGGCGCACCGGGGCAGGCTGGACGGCACGCCCGAGGTCGTCGACTTCGCGGGGGCGCTGGAGGAGGTCTGCGCCGAGACGGTCGAGGGCGGCCAGATGACGAAGGACCTCGCCGCCCTGGTCGCCCGGGACCAGCCCTGGCTGACCACCGAGCAGTTCCTGGAGACCCTCGACACCGGGCTGCAGAAGAAGATGGCGGCCCGCTGACGGAGGACGGTGACGGCGACCGTCCCCTCCCCCGAGCAGGACGGGCGCCGCCACCTGCGTAAAGAGTCATGGACGCGCCAAGGGACGGCAAGGTATGTCCGTTTCCTGTAGCGCGGAGGTGACCATTCCGGCATGGTGTGATCGACCCGCAACGGATGCGAAACTGGGGCGGCGACAGGACGACCCGGCGTGTGGGGGCACAAGGGACCGTCCCGTTCGCGCCCGTGCGCCCCCGCCCGAGGAACTGACATCCTGGCTCCGCGCATCCCCCTCGGTGGCACCCGGTCCGGGGGGCGGCAAGGGGGCACGCGGCGCGGGGAGCACATCAGGCACGTACGGGGGACAAGGGGGAGGCAATGCCTCGTTGGAAGGCGCTACCGGAGGAGCTCGACCCACAGGTCAAGGAGTTCGCCCATCAGCTGCGCCGACTGGTGGACCGCAGCGGACTGAGCATCGCCGCGGTCTCGGACCGCACCGGTTACAGCAAGACGTCGTGGGAGCGCTATCTCAACGGGCGCCTGCTCGCGCCCAAGGGGGCGATCGTCGCCCTGGCCGAGGTCACCGGCACGAACCCGGTGCACCTCACGACCATGTGGGAGCTGGCGGAGCGGGCCTGGAGCCGCGCCGAGATGCGCCACGACATGACGATGGAAGCGATACGCATCTCGCAGGCGCGCGCCGCGCTCGGCGAGTTCGGCGGCGACGCCGGCCCCGGTGCCGACGGCTCGTCCCGTACGAAGCCCGCGAAGGCGGCACAGGCGGCACAGGCGGCCCAGGAGGCCCCGGCCGGCCGCGGCGCGGGCGGCGACCGACCGTCCGTCATACCGCCCGACGGGGGCCCCAACGGCCCCGCCCGGCGCGGCCCGGCGTGGCCCGCGCCGCCTGTGGACTCGGCGCCGGAACCCGCACCCGCAGCCGCGCGGGCGCGTCGCCGGGGCGGCAAGAGCAAGGTGCCCATGGCCCTCGCGGGCGCGCTCGGTGTGCTGCTGGTGGCCGTCGGGGCGTATCTGGTCTCGGGCCTCGGCGGCGACGAGGACGGCCAAGGCGGCACCCCCGTGGCGAAGTCGCCGTCCGCCCCGCCCAGCACCAGCGCCTCCGCGCCGCTGCCCGAGGGCGTCAAGTGCGCCGGCGGCGACTGCACCGGCCAGGACCCGGAAGCCATGGGCTGCGGCGGCCAGTACGCCACGACGGTCGCCTCCGCGGCGGTCGGCACGGCGAAGGTCGAGGTCCGCTACAGCAAGACGTGCGGCGCCGCGTGGGCCCGGCTCACGCAGGCGAAGGCGGGCGACACCGTCCGGATCACGTCCGGCGACGCGACGCAGAACGGCGCCGTGAAGATCGACACCGACACCTACACGCCCATGGTCGCGGCGGCCGGGGCCGCCGACGTGAAGGCGTGCGCCACGCTGGCGACCGGCACCCAGGGCTGCACCACCCCGCAGTGAGCGGGGCGCGGGCGATTTCAGTGAGCCGCGACACAAGGGGGCGGGGGTTGAGGGGGGGCCGGGTCGGATAGCCTGACCGCTGGATATCTCTTCACGTCGAGACACCGATCGATCAGATGGTCGATCGCGGCCGATCAGCCGGTCGGCTCAACGGAGAAGGGGTGTCCAGCACCCGGGGCAGGGACCCCCACCGCCAGCTGTCTTACGGAGATCGCCATGACCCGCACTCCCGTGAATGTCACCGTGACCGGCGCGGCCGGCCAGATCGGTTACGCGCTGCTCTTCCGCATCGCCTCCGGCCACCTGCTCGGCGCGGACGTGCCGGTCAAGCTCCGCCTCCTGGAGATCCCGCAGGGCCTCAAGGCCGCCGAGGGCACCGCCATGGAGCTCGACGACTGCGCCTTCCCGCTGCTGCGCGGCATCGACATCACCGACGACCCGAACGTCGCCTTCGACGGCGCCAACGTCGCGCTGCTCGTGGGTGCCCGCCCGCGTACGAAGGGCATGGAGCGCGGCGACCTGCTGGAGGCCAACGGCGGCATCTTCAAGCCGCAGGGCAAGGCCATCAACGACCACGCCGCGGACGACGTCAAGGTGCTCGTCGTCGGCAACCCGGCCAACACCAACGCGCTCATCGCGCAGGCCGCCGCCCCGGACGTTCCGGCCGAGCGCTTCACCGCGATGACCCGCCTGGACCACAACCGCGCGCTGTCGCAGCTGGCGAAGAAGACCGGCGCCCAGGTCTCCGACATCAAGAAGCTGACGATCTGGGGCAACCACTCCGCCACCCAGTACCCGGACATCTTCCACGCCACCATCGCCGGCAAGAACGCCGCCGAGGTCGTCGACGACGAGAAGTGGCTGGCCGACGACTTCATCCCGACCGTCGCCAAGCGCGGCGCCGCCATCATCGAGGCCCGTGGCGCCTCCTCGGCCGCCTCCGCCGCGAACGCCGCGATCGACCACGTCCACACGTGGGTGAACGGCACCGCCGAGGGCGACTGGACCTCCATGGCCATCCCGTCGGACGGCTCCTACAGCGTCCCGGAGGGCCTGATCTCCTCCTTCCCGGTCACCTGCAAGGACGGCCGGTACGAGATCGTCCAGGGCCTGGACGTCAACGAGTTCTCGCGCACGCGCATCGACGCGTCGGTGCAGGAGCTGGTGGAGGAGCGCGACGCGGTGCGCGGCCTCGGCCTGATCTGAGCCTGAGACGGCATCACTCACCGCCCCCGGTAGCCCGCCCGCTGCCGGGGGCGCGGTGTTTCCGCCGCGCTCGCGGTCTCCACGTACGGGCGCCGCAGTCGCAGGAACGGCAGTTCGATGGCGTGGTACGTCACGAACGACACCGCCACCGTCAGCGGCAGCGCGACCAGCAGCGTGAGCAGGAACGCCTCGCCCACCGGGGGCAGGACGCCGGGGAACCAGGCGTACTCGCACAGCAGCGTGAGCACCATGAAGTGCGTCAGGTACACCGAGAAGCTGACCTCCCCGAGCCGGGCCAGCCACCGGGACACCCGGCCGCCCCCGCCGCGCCCGGCGCCCGCCACGTACGCGACGACCACCAGCGCCCACACCGCCCCCTCGATGCCGCTCCACGCCAGCTTCAGCGGGCTGTCGGAGACGTACCCGTGGAGCTGGTTGTACGACCAGAGCACCCCCAGCGCGAGGCTCAGCGCCACCGGCGCCAGCCACCGGGCCGCCGCCCGCAGCCGCTCGCGGTGGTGCACGTACACCCAGGCGGCCAGCATCCCCAGCAGGAACTGGTCGATGCGCCCCGCCAGGCCCAGGTAGAGCGCCGCCGTGTGCGGCGCGGGCGCCGGGCTGCTGAGCCACACCAGCGCCCGCAGCAGGGCGACCGCGGCCAGCAGGCGCAGCAGGGCGCCCGGCCCACGCTCCGTCAGGAGCCGGTTGAGCAGCGGGAAGACCAGGTAGAACTGCATCTCCACGCAGAGCGTCCAGAACACGCCCCCGTAGGGCAGGCTCGGCGTCGCGAACGTCAGGACGCGCAGCAGGTCCTGAAAGGTCGGCAGGGAGACGTGGGTGGCCAGGCCGAGGACGGCGATCACCAGGTACAGCGGGTAGATGCGCAGCAGCCGGTTGGTGAGGAAGCGGCCGTAGCGGATCGGGCGGCCGTGCGTGCCGACGGTGAAGATGAAGCCGGACAGGACCATGAAGAGCGCGACGCCCGTGTGGCCTTCGAAGACGAGGGTGGCGGCGGGGTTCGTCGAGTACAGCCAGTCCGTGCCCGCCACGAAGCGCGGCCGCCCCTCGATGCGCGCGCTCAGCAGCTGGCACCCGTGGTAGAGGACGACGAGCACAGCGGCGACGGCCCGCAGGTGGTCGACGGGGGCGAGATAGACGCGGTCGTCGCTGCTGCGCATGGACGCACCCTAGGTCGGCCCGGCCGCCGGGCCGGGGAGCGACGCCCCTGCCGGTCATCCATTCGGATTATTGCGAAGCATGATCGAATGTAGTACTTCTTATACATGAGCGAGCAGGTGCACAACAGGCTGGCAGTGGTCCGGGCCGAGCGGAAGGTGTCGCGACAGGCACTCGCCCAGGCCGTGGGCGTCCACTACCAGACCATCGGTTACATCGAGCGCGGGCAGTACAACCCGAGCCTCGACCTGGCGTTGAAGATGGCCCGCTTCTTCGGGCTGCCGGTGGAGGCGCTGTTTTCGCTGGAGCCGTTCCAGCCGCTCACCAGTGAGATCTACGGGGCAAACGGGAGGAAGCAGTGAGCATGACCAGGTCAACGATCACGACCGGGACCACGACCGGGACCGCGACGGCGACGCGCTACGACCGGCGGATGTACGCGCTCATGAACAGGCGCGAGGCGGCCGCGCTGTACGCCACGGCGGCGCGCAGGCGCGCGGTGGTGGGGGCCCACGTCCTGATGACGCTCGCCTCCATCGCCGTATGGCTCCTCATGGTCCTGGACGCCGACGCGCTCTGGCCCGCCTTCGTCCTGCTCGCGCTGGTGCTGCCCTGGTGCGTCGCCACCGGCGCCATCAACGCCGCCACGCGGGGGCTGCTCGAACTGCGCGGCCGGATGCTCGACGAGCGCCAGCTCGCGGAGCGTGACCGGGTGCGGGCGCTGGCCCACCGGATCACCACTGGGATCCTGCTGATCGCCGCCGCGGTCATGGGCGCCGTGACGTGGTTCGCCGACGTGCGGTTCGAGGGGCTCGCCTTCGCCGCGCTGTTCAGCGCGCTCGTCATCCACTGGGTGATGCCGCTGTGGGTGGCCGGAATCCGCGCCGAGGACGACGAGCCCGACCTCTACGGGGACCCCGTAGCGGAGTGACCAAACCCACTTTCGCGTACTGATCCCGCATGCTTTCCGCCGCTCCGGGCAGGGTCCCCGGTCGCCGACCACCGTCGGTGACGACCACCCGACCAGGACAGGCACGACCGGAAGGCAGAACGCGACCGTGGCGGAACAACAGACCATCCACGTGGGAGGAGAGTGGCGCTCGGCCACCTCCGGAGCCACCAGGGACATCCTCGACCCGGCCGACGCCACGACCCTCGCGGTCGTGGCGGAAGGCGGCACCGAGGACACCGACGCCGCCGTCGCCGCAGCCCGCACGGCATTCGACGGGGGCCGCGGCGCCTGGCCGCGCACCCCCGTCGCCGAGCGGGCCGCGCTGCTGCACCGCGTCGCCGACCTGCTGCGGCGCGACCGCGAGAAGCTCGGCCTGCTGGAGAGCCGCGACGCGGGCAAGACCCTCGAAGAGGGCCGGGTCGACATCGACTGCGTCGCCGACGCCTTCCGCTACTACGCCGACCTCGTCGCCGCCGAGAGCGGCGGCCGCGTCGTCGACGCCGGCTCGCCCGACATCCACAGCGTCGTCGTCCACGAGCCCGTCGGCGTCTGCGCGCTGATCACGCCGTGGAACTACCCGCTGCTGCAGGCCAGCTGGAAGATCGCCCCCGCCCTGGCCGCGGGCAACACCTTCGTCGTCAAGCCCAGCGAGATCACCCCGCTCACCACCGTCGCCCTCATCGAGCTGCTGGTGGAGGCGGGCCTCCCGGCCGGCGTCGCCAACCTCGTCACCGGCCCCGGCGACCCCGTCGGCGCCCGCCTCGCCGAACACCCCGACGTCGACCTGGTCTCCTTCACCGGCGGACTCGTCAGCGGTACGAAGGTGATGCGCGCCGCCGCCGACACCGTCAAGAAGGTCGCCCTCGAACTGGGCGGCAAGAACCCCAACGTCGTCTTCGCCGACGCCTGCGCGACCGACGAGGGCTTCGACACCGCCGTCGACCAGGCACTCAACGCCGCCTTCATCCACAGCGGCCAGGTCTGCTCGGCCGGCTCCCGCCTCATCATCGAGGAGTCGGTGCGCGAGCGCTTCGTCGCCGAACTCGCCCGCCGCGCCGAGCGGATCCGCATCGGCCGCGGCACCGACGAGGGCGTCGAGTGCGGCCCGCTCGTCTCCGCCCGGCAGCTCGCCCGCACCGAGGAGTACGTCGCCTCCGCCCTCGCCGAGGGCGCGGTCCTGCGCGCGGGCGGCGAACGCCCCGACGGCCCCGGCTACTTCTACCGGCCGACCGTCCTCGACCAGTGCCACCGCGCCATGCGCGTCGTCCGCGAAGAGGTCTTCGGCCCCGTCCTGACCGTCGAGACCTTCCGTACGGAGGACGAGGCGATCACCCTCGCCAACGACACCGAGTACGGTCTCGCGGGCGGCGTCTGGACCGCCGACCCCGGCCGCGCGCGGCGCGTCGCCGGGCGGCTGCGCCACGGCACCGTCTGGATCAACGACTTCCACCCCTACCTGCCGCAGGCGGAGTGGGGCGGCTTCGGCAAGAGCGGCATCGGCCGCGAGCTCGGCCCCTCCGGGCTCGCCGAGTACCGCGAGTCCAAGCACGTCTACCAGAACCTGGCCCCGCGCCCCGTGCGCTGGTTCGCGGGCTGACCAGCGGGAGAACCTTGTGAACACCCACGCGTACGACTACGTCGTCGTCGGCGGCGGAACCGCCGGCTCCGTCATCGCGCACCGCCTCACCGCCGACCCCGACGTCACCGTCGCCGTCATCGAGGGTGGCCCCAGCGACGTCGACCGCCCCGACGTGCTGACCCTGCGCCGCTGGATGGGCCTGCTCGGCGGCGACCTGGACTACGACTACCCCACCACCCCGCAGCCACGCGGCAACTCCCACATCCGGCACAGCCGCGCCCGCGTGCTCGGCGGCTGCTCCTCGCACAACACCCTCATCTCCTTCAAGCCGCTGCCGTCCGACTGGGACGAGTGGGAGGAGGCGGGCGCCGAGGGCTGGCACGCGGCCGCCATGGACCCGTACTACGACAAGCTCCTCAACAACATCGTGTCGGTCGACGAGAAGGACCGGAACGCCATCGCCCGCGACTTCGTCGACGCCGCCCAGGCCGCGCTCGGCGTCCCGCGCGTCGAGGGCTTCAACGACAAGCCCTTCCACGAGGGCGTCGGCTTCTTCGACCTCGCCTACCACCCCGAGACCAACAAGCGTTCGTCGGCGTCGGTCGCGTACCTCCACCCGATCATGGAGCAGCGGCCCAACCTCCATCTGATGCTGGAGACCTGGGCGTACCGGCTGGAGTTCGACGGCACCACCGCGCGCGGCGTCCACGTCCGCACGAAGGACGGCGAGGAGCGGCTCGTCACCGCCCGCCACGAGGTCGTCGTCTGCGCCGGCGCCGTCGACACGCCCCGGCTGCTGCTGCACTCCGGCGTCGGCCCCAAGGCCGACCTGGAGCAGCTCGGCATCCCGGTCGTGCACGACCTGCCGGGCGTCGGCGAGAACCTCCTCGACCACCCCGAGTCGGTCATCGTCTGGGAGACGCACGGGCCGATCCCCGAGAACTCCGCCATGGACAGCGACGCGGGCCTCTTCGTCCGCCGCGACCCGCAGTCCCCGGGCCCGGACCTGATGTTCCACTTCTACCAAATCCCCTTCACCGACAACCCGGAGCGCCTCGGCTACGAACGCCCCGCGCACGGCGTGTCGATGACGCCGAACATCCCCAAGCCGCGCAGCCGCGGACGCCTCTACCTCACCAGCGCGGACCCCGAGGTCAAGCCCGCCCTCGACTTCCGCTACTTCACGGACGAGGACGATTACGACGGCCGCACGCTCGTCGACGGCATCCGCATCGCGCGCGAGATCGCGAAGACCGAGCCGCTGGCCGGCTGGCTCAAGCGCGAGGTGTGCCCCGGTCCGGAGGTCACCGACGAGGAGGAGCTGAGCGCGTACGCCCGGCAGGTCGCGCACACCGTCTACCACCCGGCCGGTACCTGCCGGATGGGCGCCGAGGGCGACGACCTCGCCGTCGTGTCGCCCGACCTGAAGGTCCGGGGCCTGGACGGCATCCGGATCGCCGACGCGTCCGTCTTCCCGACCATTCCGGCCGTCAACCCGATGATCGGCGTGCTGATGGTCGGGGAGAAGGCCGCCGATCTGCTGCGAGGTGACGCCCGATGAGTACCACTGTCAGTAGCGCTGTCCGTACCCCTGTGAGTACCCCCGCCGGTACCGCTGCCGGTGCCCCGGCCAGTACCCCCGTCTTTTCCGTCGACGGCCTGTGGAAGGTCTTCGGCCCCAAGGCCGACCGGATACCCGGCTCTCCCGAGCTCGCCGCCCTCCCCGCCGCCGAACTGCGCGAGCGCACCGGCTGCACCGCCGCCGTCCGCGACGTCTCCTTCGACGTGCGCAAGGGCGAGGTCTTCGTCGTCATGGGCCTGTCCGGCTCCGGCAAGTCCACCCTCGTCCGCTGCCTGACCCGGCTCATCGAGCCGACCTCCGGCACCGTCGCCATCGACGGCGAGGACGTCACCGCCATGGACAGGAACCGGCTGCGCGAACTGCGCCGCCACCGCGCCGCCATGGTCTTCCAGCACTTCGGCCTGCTGCCGCACCGCACGGTCCTCGACAACGTCGCCTACGGCCTCGAGATCCAGGGCGTCGCGCGGGCCGAGCGCCGCGCCAAGGCCGCCGAGGTCGTCGCCAAGGTCGGCCTGGAGGGCCTGGAGGACCGCACGCCCGCCCAGCTCTCCGGCGGCCAGCAGCAGCGCGTGGGCCTCGCCCGCGCCCTCGCCGTCGACCCCGAGGTGCTGCTCTTCGACGAGCCGTTCAGCGCGCTGGACCCGCTCATCCGGCGGGACATGCAGGAGGAGGTCGTACGCCTCCACCGCGAGGAGGGCCGCACGATGGTCTTCATCACCCACGACCTGAACGAGGCACTGCGCCTCGGCGACCGGATCGCCCTCATGCGCGACGGCAGGATCGTGCAGCTCGGCACGCCCGAGGAGATCGTGGGCGCGCCCGCCGACGACTACGTACGCGACTTCGTGCGCGACGTGCCGCGCGAGCAGGTGATGACGGTACGCACCGCCATGCGGCCGCCCTGCGACGCCGACGACACCGCCGAGTCGGCGGCCGCGGTCGCCCCGGACGCCACCGTCTCCGAGGCCATCGAGGCCGTCGCCCGCAGCGGCGGCCCCGTCCGCGTGGTCGACGGCGGCCGGTGGGTCGGGGTCGTGGACCACAAGGACCTGCTGTCGGTGGTGGCGGGAATCCCCACCAGCGAGGCGGTACCCACGGGTGACCCCGCCGCCGGGCGGAAGGCGGCGGCATGACCGCAGCCGTCACCACCCCCGTGCAGCAGCCCCGGCTGCCGACCGCCGTACGCGCCCTGCGCAGGTACTGGCCGCTGGCCGCCGCGCTCGTCCTCCTCCCGCTCGGTGCCCTCTTCGCGGGCGGCGGCGACTGGCCCACCGCGCTCTCCGTCGACCTGTCCGGCCCGCTCGGCACGACCAGCGACTGGATCATCGACCACCGCGACAGCCACCCCCTCTTCCTGTACTTCTTCGGGCACATCAGCAACGCCGTCGTCCTCTCCGTGCGCGCCGTGTACCTCGTGCTGCTCGCCGCCGGATGGGCCGGTGTCACCGCCGCCGCGGGCGTCATCGCCTGGCGCGTCGCCGGGTGGCGCCTCGGGCTCACCGCCGTCGCCGCGTTCGCCGTGTGCGGGCTGCTCGGCATGTGGGTGCCGACCATGCAGACCCTCGCCCTGATGGTCGTGGCCGTCGCCGCGTCCGTCGCGCTCGGCGCGCTGCTCGGCCTCGCGGCCGGACTGTCGGACCGTACGTACCGGGCGCTGCGGCCCGTGCTCGACACGATGCAGGTGCTGCCCGCGTTCGCGTACCTGCTCCCCGTCGTGCTGGTCTTCGGCATCGGCGTACCGGCGGCCGTCCTCGCGACCGTCGTCTACGCCGCACCGCCCATGGCCCGCCTCACCGCGCTCGGCCTGCGCGGCGCCGACGCGGGCGTGCTGGAGGCCTCGGCCTCGCTCGGCGCGACCGGGCGGCAGCGGCTGCTGACCGCGCGCCTCCCGCTGGCCCGCAAGGAGCTGCTCCTCGGCGTCAACCAGTCGATCATGATGGCGCTGTCCATGGCGGTCATCGCCTCCGTCATCGGCGCCGGCGGCCTCGGCGACCGCGTCTACCAGGCGCTCGCCTCCGTCGACGTGGGCGCCGCGCTCGCCGCCGGCATCCCGATCGTGCTGCTGGCCGTGGTGATGGACCGTACGGCGACGGGCGCGCGGGCGTCGGCACGCGGCCGCCGCGACTCGATCGCCTGCGCGGTGGGCGTGGTGGCCGCCGCCGTGACCGGCCGCCTGGTCGGCGGGCTCAGCTGGCCCGAGGCGTGGCACCTGGACATCGCCGGGCCCGTCAACCGGGCCGTCGACTGGATGACCGCCCACCTCTACTCGGGCGTCCCCGTCATCGGCGGCACGGCCGACTGGGCGGGTCACTTCACCCAGTGGGTGCTCGACCCGCTCCGCGACGGCCTCCAGGCGCTGCCCTGGTGGACCCTCCTGCTGCTGGTCGGCGTACTGGCACTGCTCGTCGGCACCTGGCGCACGGCGCTGACGGCCGTCGCCGCGATGGCGGCCATCGGTGTGCTCGGCGTCTGGGACGCGTCCCTCGACACGCTGTCGCAGGTGCTCGCCGCCGTGGCCGTCACGCTGGTGCTGGGCTTCGCCGTCGCGGTCGCCGCCGCCCGCAGCGCGCGGGTCGAACGCTGCCTGCGCCCGGTCCTCGACGTCTTCCAGACGATGCCGCAGTTCGTGTACCTCATCCCGGTGGTGGCGCTCTTCGGCGTGGGCCGCGCCCCGGCGGTCGCCGCCGCCGTGGTGTACGCGCTGCCCGCCGTCGTCCGCATCACCACACAGGGCCTGCGGGGCGTTGACCCGGTGGCGCTGGAGTCCGCGCGGTCGCTCGGCGCGACGAGCTGGCAGCAGCTGCGCCAGGTCCAATTCCCGCTCGCCCGGCCCGCACTGCTGCTGGCCGTCAACCAGGCGGTCGTGCTCGTCCTCGCCGTCGTCATCATCGGCGGCCTGGTGGGCGGCGGGGCGCTCGGCTACGACGTCGTCTTCGGCCTCGCCCAGGGCGACCTGGCGACCGGCCTGGTCGCGGGCGCCGCGATCGTGTGCCTGGGCCTGATGCTCGACCGGGTGACCCAGCCGACCGTCCAGTCGACCGGAAAGGAGGCCTGACATGCGCAAGCGCGTCATGGCCCCCCTGCTCGCCGCCCTGACCCTGCTGCCGCTGACCGCCTGCGGCGCGGCGGACATGACCAAGCAGGCGTCCCCGTACGCCGCCGCCCAGGGCGCGAAGACGGTCACGCTCTCCGTCCCGTCGTGGGTGGGCGCGCAGGCCAACGTGGCCGTCGCGAAGTACCTCCTCGAACACGAGCTGGGCTACCGCGTCGACACCGTCCAGATCGACGAGGTCCCTGCCTGGGACGCGCTCAGCCAGGGCCGGGTGGACGCCCTCATGGAGGACTGGGGCCACCCGGACGAGGAGAAGCGGTACGTCGACGACAAGAAGACCGTCGTACGCGGCGGCGACCTCGGCGTGACCGGCCACATCGGCTGGTACGTCCCCACCTACTTCGCCGAGGCCCACCCGGACGTCACCGACTGGAAGAACCTCAACAAGTACGCCGACCAGCTGCGGACGGCGGAGAGCGGCGGCAAGGGCCAGCTGCTCGACGGCTCCCCGTCGTACGTCACGAACGACAAGGCGCTCGTGAAGAACCTCGGCCTGGACTACAAGGTCGTCTTCGCGGGCTCGGAGGCGGCGCAGATCACCCAGATCGAGCAGTTCGCCAAGGAGAAGAAGCCGTTCCTGACGTACTGGTACAAGCCGCAGTGGCTCTTCGAGAAGGTGCCGATGACGGAGGTGAAGCTGCCCCCGTACAAGGAGGGCTGCGACGCCGACCCGAAGAAGGTCGCCTGCGCGTACCCGCACACGCCGCTGCAGAAGTTCCTGAACGCGGACTTCGCGAAGAAGGGCGGGGAGGCGGCCGCCTTCCTGAAGAACTTCCGCTGGACGACGGAGGCGCAGAACGACGTCGCGCTGATGATCGCCGCGCAGAAGCTCTCGCCGGAGGAGGCCGCCGAGAAGTGGGTCAAGGCGAACGAGCCGACGTGGCGGGCGTGGCTTCCGTAGCCGCCGTGGCCGCCGTCACCGGCGGCGGCGCACTTCGGCCATGAAGCAGCCGAAGAGCACGGCCCGCACGTGCACCAGCGCCACCGCCGGATCGGCGAACACCTCGCGCAGCGCGTGCTCCACCTCGGCGGCACGCTCCTGGGGAAGTTCCAGGAGTGTGCCCCCGAGGATGTGCCCGCGTACGTCGTAGGCGCGCAGCACCCGCAGCGCGCCGTGCATCTCGACCGGGTAGCCCCCGCCCGGGGCCGGCCCCGCGCACTCCTCGGCGTGGATGAACACGGGCCCGCACTCGTCGTACGCCCCCGGCTCGGCCCCGGTCTCCGCGGCCCAGCGCCGCAACGGCGCGTACGCCACGAGCACCAGCCGCTCGCCCGCCTCGCTGTGCCGCAGACAGCAGCGCAGCGGGGCGCCGCCCTCGGCGTCGGTGACGCTCTCCCGCGCGACCCCGGCGTCGTCCCGCTCCCGCAACTCCCGCAGGACGGCGGGCGGGATGGCCCGCACTTCGTAGGTGCTGGTGCTGGTGCTGGTGATGGCTGTGGTCATGCCTTCAGCATCGGAGGCCCCAGGTCACCGCGCTGGCGGGAATCGGACGTCGCACTGCCTGGAGTGGCTGTGACCAGTCTCAGCCGTTGATGTCGAGTGCCGTCCCGTACAGCCGAGACACCTTCAGCCGGAGGACCACACGGCGCTCGGCGACCAACTGCTCCAGGAACGCGTCCTCGTCCTCGGGGCGCGCGGCCTCAG
The DNA here is from genome assembly GCF_044765045.1 of Streptomyces sp. NPDC093546. Classification (NCBI taxonomy): domain Bacteria; kingdom Bacillati; phylum Actinomycetota; class Actinomycetes; order Kitasatosporales; family Streptomycetaceae; genus Streptomyces; species Streptomyces sp. NPDC093546. The sequence continues at coordinate 575,574 of NZ_JBIWJG010000003.1, forward strand.
GGATCATCGCCAGCAGCTCTCGCCCGGTCGCGTCCCCGGCGTGGTGGTGATGCGTCCCAGCTGTAGAGCATGGTGGTGAGATGAGGATGGCCACTGCGCTTGTTGGTGGCGAGGGTGCCGAACTGCTGAGTGCTCAGCAGTTCGGAGAGAGCGTCGTCGGACAGGGACCGGGGTGCGGGGCCTTGAGTCATGACGTGCTCAACTCGCGGGCATGCGGGGGCATTCCAGGCCAGTCGGAAGTCCATCCACCCATGGCGCAACAGGCCCTACAGGACCCGGTACCGCACAACCGCCAAGGTCGCGCGATCCGCGGCGCCGTAGCGGTCAATGAGCCGTGCACGAGGCCACTTGGGCAGGCAAAACGCAACTTCGACAGGGCCCGCAGAGGGAGCTACCTTCACCTGGTCTTCGGCGATCGCCCACGATCGCGCAGGAGTTCCTTCGGGCTGAGCCATCCGCGACAGGGCTGAGCTGTCCACACCCCATGAGCCCTCGCCCTCATGCGTAAGCGACCGAAGCGGACCCACACCAGGCACCCCGACCAGGGAGAGACGAATGTCCCAACTCGCGCTGTACACCTTCGGCGTCCTGAAGTCACCTCTCGCCGATCCCGCACCTCTCACGCGCGAACTCCACGAGAGCGGCGAGGCCATCTACCCGGAGATCAGCAAGCACCCCGGGTACCTCGCTCACGCTGAAGCGGCAGACGGTGAACGCGGCACACACTTCGACTTGGACTGGGGTGCATGGGGCGAGTTCGCCGTACCGGCCTGGTACGGCAAGGGCCGTACGGCGGAAACCACCGCCCTGGCGACGACCCTCTCCCTCTGGACCGACCTGCGCTCCGCCTTCGACGCCATCTACACAGGCCTGCACCGCAAGGCGCTGAACAGGCGTTACGACTGGTTCGAGAGGACAGGACACCCGAGTCACGCGTTCTGGTGGGTCGCCGACGGCACGATACCCACCTGGCAGGACGGGGTTTCCAGGCTGGAACACCTCCACGACCACGGCTCCACGCCGCACGCCTTCACCTTCCAGAAGCCCTGTGCACCCTAGCCGTTGACGTGATCATGACCTTCCTGTTTGTCTGGGTTCAGTCACTCGACGAGTCGACCTACGGGGGTAGTCACATGAGGAACGTGCTTCGGGCGACAGTGGTCGCCGGTGCCACGCTGATGCTCGGCGGAATGACGATGGCCGGTACCGCTCAGGCGGCGACGGCCGGCTTCTTCCTCGGGGACGGAGTGAACATCCGTACCTGCGCCTACACCTCCTGCACGGCGGTGGGTCAGGGGCAGCGTGGGCAGAACTTCTACGTGGACTGCTGGACGGACGGCACGAACGTGTCCGGCAGCACGGTGTGGGTGCGCGGACGGAACACCGCCACCGGCGTCTACGGCTACGCGTCCGCCGTGTACGTCAACTCCCTGGGCAACGGCACGCCCGGCTCCGGGGACAGGTGGCGCTACTACGTTTCGCACTGCTGATACCAGGCAGGTCGGCCCGCCGAACCCCGACGGTTCCGGCGGGCCGTCTTGCTGAGTGCGATCCTGCTCGCATGGGCCCCGGTAACGACTACTGGCAGCGCTGGGTCGCACCCTTGCTGGGCAGCCTGCCGGGGTAGTTCCATTATCGCGGTGCGCCGAGGCGCCCGTCACCGTCCTCCGGAATGATCTTTAGGTCCGATGTGCGCTCCTAGGGTAGGCAGGCAGGAAGCAACGCCTTGAGGACCAAACGGAGTTGATGAGTGGTGCAGGACCTTGCCGCGCCGGCGCAGGAGCTCACAGCCATGGCCGCCGCCGATCACCGGGCCTCCGTCCACGCGAACAGTGACGACCCCGCCGAGCAGCTGGCCTGGAGGCGGCTGACCGTCCGCCACGGTGACCGGCTCAACGAGATCATGGACGAGTACGGCTGGCCGACGGCGGACATGGTCGGCGAGGAGGCCGCACGCGCGGCCTGGCTGATCGCCCAGCACGCCGACCGGCAGCTCGACGTGCAGCGACGCGCGCTCCGGCTGATGCAACAGGCGGTGTCGGCGGGCTCGGCCGGACCGCGCGAGCTGGCCTTTCTGCGCGACCGCACGCTGGTCAACGAGGGCCGCAAGCAGATCTACGGCACTCAGATCGCCGGCGTGAAGGACGGGGCGCCGGTTCCGTGGCCCTGCGAAGAGCCGGAGCGCGTGGACGAGCTGCGCGCGGAGGTCGGCATCGAGCCCTTCGACGCGTACGTCGCCAAGTTCGCGACGGCCTGACGCTCCGGCCCTCCCTCGGCCCCGCTGGGCTCAGTGACGGGCGTCCAGCAGCTCGCCGATCCGCTCGTGCAGCTCCCGCGGGAGACGGATCCCCCAGCGGGCCGCCGCCTCGGAGGCCAGGTCGCGGCTCCAGCGCCAGCTGGTGCGGGCGGCGACGCGTACGTCCTCCTCCAGAGCGGCAGCGGTGGTCGCGGTGTAGCGGGCGCGGTCCGTGGCGGGCAGGTCCTGTTCCAGGGCGCGGCTCGGCGTGAGCCAGTGGGACGTGCTGCCGCGCAGCAGGCGGCAGAGCTGGAGCTGCTGCGGAGCGATCACCGTGTGCAGCAGGGCGTGGGAGCGCGCGACTTCGCCGCGGGCCAGGACGTGGGCGAGCATGAGCGTCCAGTTGGCGAGCTCGTCGGCGAGCCGCTGGGCGGTGCCGATGGGCTCGGGCGGACGGAACGCGGACAGGTGCCGGGCGGCCTCGGTCAGGCGGCCGGTGCGGTCGAGCAGGACCGCGTCCCCGGGGTACGGGAGGTGCACCATGCCTTCCCAGGTGGGGACTTCGTCGATGCCGGGCCCGGCGGCCGCGATGTGGAACTCGCCGCGCATCAGGTCGTCGAAGACGACCGCGAGGACGCCGTACATGTTGGTGTACGCGAGCGCCAGCGGCGCGAGCTGCTCCAGGAAGGCGGTGCCGTCGAAGGTGTCGACGTGCTCGTCCTGGACGTACAGGTACGCCTCGATGTCGGAGTGGGCGTCGGCCTCGCCCACGGTCCAGGAACCGTAGAGCAGGACGCCGTCCAGGCGGGGTTCGGCCTGGGCGAGCCGCCGCAGCCGGGCGATGCGGTCGTCCAGGGCGGGGGAGGCGGAGTGGGCGGAGTGAAGGGACTTCATGGGGTCGGCTTCTCCTGAGCTGAGCTGAGCTGGGCGTGCGGGCACGCTGACGGAGCCCGTAGCTGCGCCGGGCCGATGGCCGCGTAACACCACGTCGGTCAGGAGAAGTTGCCCATGGCCCCGATTCTACGGAAGGCGCCCGCCCGGCCGTCGGGCCCCAGTCGAATCGCCGTCGAATCGCTGTCGAATCCCCCGTCGAATGCCTATACGCGCATTGCCCCACCGGTGTACCGTCCGGGCCGATGGGTTTTGGGAGCGCTCCCATCGTGCTCGTATCCGCTTCGCACGAGGAGAACGCGATGAAACGCTTCGTGGCCTTACTCGCCACCTGCGCGACGGCTCTGGGCCTCACCGCACTGGCGAGCCCCCCGGCCGCCGCGGCCACCGGCTGCAAGGTCGACTACACGATCACCAACCAGTGGCAGGGCGGCTTCCAGGCCGGGGTGAAGGTGACCAACCTGGGCGACCCCCTCACCGGTTGGACGCTCAAGTTCACCCTGCCGGACGCCGGGCAGAAGGTCGTCCAGGGCTGGAACGCCACCTGGTCGCAGTCCGGTTCCACGGTCAGCGCCGCCGGTGTCGACTGGAACCGCACCCTGGCCACCGGCGCGGCCGCCGACCTGGGGTTCACCGGCTCGTTCACGGGCAGCAACCCCAAGCCCACGGCCTTCACGCTCAACGGCGTGGCCTGTACGGGCTCCGTCGGAGGCGAGGAGCCCCCGCCCGACCCGGACCCCAACCCCAACCCGGGCACCGGCACCCCCGTGAGCATCAACGGACAGCTGCGCGTCTGCGGGGTGTACCTCTGCAACCAGTACAACCGCCCCATCCAGCTGCGCGGCATGAGCACGCACGGCATCCAGTGGTTCGGCAAGTGCTACAACAACGCCTCCATGGACGCGCTGGCGAAGGACTGGAAGTCGGACCTGTTCCGCATCGCCATGTACGTCCAGGAGCAGGGCTACGAGACCGACCCGGCGGGCTTCACCAGCCGTGTGAACAGCCTCGTCGACATGGCCGAGGCCCGGGGCATGTACGCGATGATCGACTTCCACACCCTGACGCCGGGCGACCCGAACTACAACCTCGAGCGCGCGAAGACGTTCTTCGCCTCCGTCGCCGCCCGCAACGCCGCCAAGAAGAACGTGATCTACGAGATCGCCAACGAGCCCAACGGCGTGAGCTGGGCGGCCATCAAGAGCTACGCCGAGCAGGTCATCCCGGTGATCCGGGCCGCCGACCCGGACGCCGTCATCATCGTCGGCACCCGCGGCTGGTCCTCGCTGGGCGTCTCGGACGGCTCCAACGAGACCGAGATCATCAACAACCCGGTCAACGCCACCAACATCATGTACGCGTTCCACTTCTACGCCGCGAGCCACCAGGACAACTACCGCGCCGCCGTGAGCCGGGCGGCCTCGAAGCTGCCGCTGTTCGTGACCGAGTTCGGCACGGTCACCTACACCGGCGGCGGAGCGGTGGACCAGGCCAGCAGCAAGGCCTGGCTGGACCTGCTCGACCAGCACAAGATCGGCTACGCGAACTGGACCTACTCCGACGCCAATGAGGGCAGTGCCGCCTTCAAGCCCGGCACCTGCAACGGCACCGACTACAGCAGCAGCGCTGTCCTGACCGAGTCCGGCGCGCTGCTCAAGAGCCGGATCAGCACCCCCGACTCCTTCCCGACCAGCTGACCCGACGCTCGAAAAGGGGCGGGGCTCCGGCGGACCGCCGGAGCCCCGACCCCCTTTACGCGCCCGTCGCCCGCAGCAGCATCAGTGCGACGTCGTCGGTGCGGTGGTGCGTGGGCCGGGCGTGGTGGAGCAGGGCGGCCAGGACCTGTTCGAGATCCTCGTCCGCGGGCCGTTCGTCGAGGTGGGCCGCGACCTCGGCGATGGCGTCCTCGATGTCCGTGCCGGCCGTTTCGACCAGGCCGTCCGTGTAGAGGACCAGCAGGGTGCCGGAGTGGAGCGGGATGTCCGTCACCGGGTACGTGGCGTCCGGGGCGACCCCGAGGACCGGGCCCGGCGGGACGTCCAGGGGGTGGGCGGGGCCGTCCGGGTGGCGCAGCAGCGGCGGCGGGTGGCCCGCGCTGACCAGGCGGGCGCGGCGGTTGCCCAGGTCGAGGTGGGCGTACAGGCAGGTGGTGAAGAGGCCCGGGTCGAGGTCGAGGAGCAGGCGGTTGGTGCGCGCCAGCACCTCGTCGGGCGCCGCACCGGCGGTCGCGTGGGTGTGGACGGCCGTACGGACCTGGCCCATGAGCGCGGCGGCGGAGACGTTGTGGCCCTGGACGTCGCCGATGACGGCCGCCGCCGTGGTGGCGTCGAGGCGGATCAGGTCGTAGAAGTCGCCGCCGATGTCCATGCCCCGTGTGGCGGGCAGGTAGCGGGCGGCGACGCTCAGGCCCGTCACGGCGGGCAGGGTGTGGGGCAGCAGTGCCTGCTGGAGGCCGTGGGCGAGCTGGTGCTTGGCGTCGTACAGCCGTGCCCGGTCCAGCGCCTGCGCGATCAGCCCGGCGAGCGAGGTCAGGACGGCGCGCTCCTCGGCCGGGAAGGGCCTCGGCTGGTCGTACGTGAGGACGCAGATGCCGACCGGACGGCCGGAGATGATCAGCGGCAGGAACGCCCACGCCTGCTTGCCGCTGATGAGCGGCGCCTCCGGGTAGATGCGCGCCATCTCGTCGGGGTGCGTGAAGAACGACGGCACCCCGGTGGCGAGGGCCCGCCCCGCCGGGGTGAGGCGCGTGTCGAGGGGGAGGCCGTCGAGGCGGTCGATGACGTGCTGGGGGTACCCGCGTGAGCCGGTGATCCGCAGCCGCCCGGAGTCGGCGGTGGACAGCACCAGGCCGTGCGCCCCGAAGGCCGGCATGATCTGGTCGGCGACCTTGTCCACCACGTCCTGCACCCCGACGGCCTCGGTCAGCGCGGCCGCCAGGTGCAGCAGCTGGTACAGCTGCCCCGCCCGCGCCGGTGCCGCCGCCGGAAGCGGCTGTTCCGGGTCCGGGCCGGGCTCCCGCCCCGGCGTGGCGTCGGGTGTGGGGCCCGCCGCCGGACGGGGCCCGGTGCTCGACGGGGTGATGCGTACGCTGATGCCGCTCGCGTCCGGGTACAGCCGGAAGTCCAGCCACTGGTCGGGCGGGCGGCAGGCGGTGAACGACACGGGCCGGCGGCTCAGGACCGCCGCGCGGTAGCGGTCCTCGTACACCGGGTCATCGAGCCACGGCAGCGAGTGCCACGGCATGGTGCCCAGCAGGCTCTCGGCGCCGCGCCCGAGCAGCTCGGCGCCCCTGGCGGTCAGGAACGTGACGCGCCCCTGGAGGTCCAGCCCGCAGCAGCCCTCCGGCAGCCGCTCCGCGAAGTCGGCGGCGGCGAAGTCGGCGGCGGCGAGCGCGGGTTGCGCCGCATCCGCTCGGGGAGCATCCGGTCGGGGAGCCGCCGGACGCGCTGCCCCCGGTTCCGCAACCGCAGGCGCAGCCGGCCGGACCGAGGAGTCGGCGGGCAGGACGCGCGGCTTCTCGGGCGCCGTCACCGGGCGGCCCGCGTGCGCGGCCTCGTCGAGCAGGCGGGCCAGCCGGCGGCTGCTGGAGGTGATGTGGCCGCGTTCGCGCCGGGTCGTGCGCGGCGGATGGTTCCCGGGCCACATCAGCAGCAGGGCACCCCAGCAGCGGTCGCCGGCGACCGGCACGGCGGCCAGCGCCAGCGGGTACGGCAGGGCCACCGCGGTACGCGGATACGTACGGGTCATCTCCTCCTGCCCGCCGATCCAGATGAAGCGGTCCTCCCGGACCGCGTCCGCCACGGGCGCCGGGGCCGCCGTCGCGACCCGCGTCCACGGCCCGACCAGCTCGCCGGGCACACCGCCCACCACGACCAGCCGCAGTACCTGCTCCTCCGGGAGCAGCAGGTAGAAGGCGCCGATGGACGCGCCGGTACGGCGCATGGTCTCGCCGAGCGCCGCGTCGAGGTCCGCGCCGGGGTCCGCGGTCACGAGGCCCTCCCGGCGGCTTCGGCGGAGCCGGTGCCCGCCCCGGGCTCAGCCCAGGTCGTCGAACATGTCCAGCAGCGCATGCTCGTCCGCCTCCGGCAGCCGGCGCTCGGTGTGCGCGACCTGCTCCGCCCATACCGTCTTTCCCTGCGGCATGTAGCGGGCGCCCCAGCTCTTGGTGAACTGCGCCACCAGGAACAAGCCCCGCCCGCCCTCCTCGGTGGTGGCGGCGCGCCGGATGCGCGGGGACGAGTTGCTGTGGTCGGACACCTCGCAGATCAGCGTCCCGTCGCGCAGCAGCCGCAGCGCCACCGGCCCCTTGCCGCCGTACCGCACGGCGTTGGTCACCAGCTCGCTCACCACCAGTCCCGTGGTGAACTCCAGGTGCGCGAGGTCCCAGTCGAGGAGCTTGCGGCGTACGAGCGACCGGGCCTCGGCCACCACGGAGGGGTCGGCGGGCAGCTCCCAGCAGGCCACCCGGTCCTCCGGGAACGCGTGGACGCGGGCCAGCAGCAGCGCCACGTCGTCGCGCGGCCCGCCGGGCAGCAGGGTCTCCGTGATCCGGTCGCACGTCCGGTCCAGCGACCCCGGTCCCCCGTCGCTCAGCGCGGCCAGCAGCCGGCTCGTGCGCGCGTCGGAGATCTCGTGGCCGCGCTCCTCCTTGAGCAGGCCGTCGGTGTACAGCGCCAGGAGGCTGTCCGGGGCGAGGTCGACGGAGGCGGACTCGTACGGCTGGAGTCCGCCGAGTCCGAGCGGCGGGCCGGCCGGGAGGTCGATCAGGCGTGCCGTGCCGTCCGGCGCGACCACGGCGGGCGGCGGATGCCCGGCCCGGGCGGCCGTACAGCGGCAGGTCACCGGGTCGTACACCGCGTACAGGCAGGTCGCCGCCATGGCGGGGTCCACCTCCTCCACCGGGGTGGAGCCGGGTGGCGTGTCCGACGGCGTCTCGGAGGAGCGGCCGATCAGTTCGTCCAGGTGGGCGAGGACCTCCTCGGGCGGCAGGTCGAGTCCGGCCAGGGTGCGTACGGCGGTACGCAGGCGGCCCATGGTGGCCGCCGCCTGGAGGCCGTGCCCGGCGACGTCCCCGACGACCAGGGCCACGCGCATCCCGGACAGCGGGATCGCGTCGAACCAGTCCCCGCCCACCCCGACGCCGGTGCCGACGTCGGCGGGCAGATAGCGGAAGGCGAGCTCGGCGGCGGTCAGCCGGGGCAGGTCGCGGGGGAGCAGGCTGCGCTGGAGGGTGAGGGAGGCGTTGCGCTCCCGGCTGAAGCGACGCGCGTTGTCCACGCTGATCGCGGCGCGGGCCGCGAGCTCGCCCGCCAGGGTGAGGTCGTCCTCTTCGAAGGGCCTGTCCCGGCCGCGGCGGTAGAAGCCCGCGAGCCCGAGGATGGCACCCCGGGCGCACAGCGGCGCGCCCAGGTAGGAGTGCACGCCCTCGCCGAGGAGCTCGACGGGGTGGGCGCCGCCCACGGAGGATGCCGCCACGGCCGCGGCCGGCACCGAGTCGGCGGCCGGCTGCCCGGTGCCGAGGCAGCGGGCCTGCGGGGTGCCGGGCGCGTAGTGGACGGGCCGGCCGACGCCCCGCGCGGGGGCGTGGCCCGCGGCGCCGGTGGCCTCGGCGGCGTCCTCGGCCGTCCAGGCGGCGGTCCGGGACAGCCCGGCCTCCGGGGCCAGCGGGCCCGGTGGTGGCTCCTCGCCCGCCAGGACGCTGTCGACGAGGTCCACCACGACGAGGTCGGCGAAGCGCGGTACCGCGATCTCGGCCAGCTCCTCGGTGGTGCGCCGCATGTCGAGCGTGGTGCCGACGCGTACGCCGGCTTCGTTGAGGAGGCCCAGCCGCCGGCGTGCTTCGGCGGCGAGGCGGCCGACGCCCGGTTCGCCCACCAGCAGGAGCCACGCGTCGGGGCGGCTGCCCACCGGCTCCTGTGGTTCCTGTGATTCCTGTGGCTCGTGCGGCTCGTGCCGCTCCTGGGGTTCCGGAGGACCGGCGGGGGCGGGCGGCCGGTGGAGCAGCGGCACCTCCCGCCCGTCGGGGGCGGTCGCCACGCTCGTGGCGGCTGAGGGGGTGGCGGTCGCCGTCGACCTCGCCGTCGTCACCGTCGGCAGGGACGTACGCCGTACGTCGGGCAGGAAGCTCACCTCGACCGCCGCGCCCTCCGCGTCGCCGTGCCGCAGCGACCTGCGGCGCAGCGCGGCGACTTGGCCGCCCGCCAGGGTGACCTCGGCGAAGGACTCGTCGTTCGAGGAGATCAGCTGGACCGCGGCCTCCAGCAGGGCGAGCCGTTCCCGCCGGGCCAGCCGGGGCGCCTCACCGCCGGGTCCGGCCAGCTCGCCGGAGTGCAGGTCGAGGCGGGCGTGCGCGCCGCGCTGGCGGTCCCGGAGGAAGGAGCGCACGAGCTCGCGCTCCTTCGCGGAGCCGAGCTCCAGCAGCCGCTCGGCGATGCGGTCGGTGGCCTCCTGGAGCAGGACGGCCATGCCCGGCTCGGCGAGCTCCTCGGGGACGGAGACGTTCACGGCGCCCTGGACCGTGCCGCCCACGGGGTCGAACACCGGGGCGGCCATGCAGGTCAGGTTCTTGAGGTTGTGCAGGAAGTGCTCGTGGCCGACGACCACGAAGGGCGACCGGGTGCTCAGGACCATGCTGACGCTGCTGGTGCCCATGAAGCGCTCGTCGACGTTGGCGCCCGTGATCAGGGACGCCTCGTTCATGAGCTCCAGGCCGACCGGGTCGCCCCACCGCTCCACGATGTTCGCCCGGGCGTCGGCCAGCACCACCGTGACCGGCAGGCCCGCGAACCGGCGGCACAGCCCCTCCAGCACCGGCGCGGCGGCCCTGACCAGCCGCGAGTCGGGGTCCAGGTCGCTCTCGACGGGCAGCGCCACGCCCTCCGTGTCGATGCCCAGCGTCTGCGATCGCTCCCAGGAGGCGAGGATCTCGGCGCGTACTCCACCACCACGGGTCGGATACGAGTCCACAAAACTAGGTTAATCGGGCAAATGGTGCGGTGCTAACGTCGGGCTCACGCAAGCGATCTTGGGAGGGGCACGTGGCACGTCCGGTCACGGTCATCACCGGCGGCAGCCGGGGCATCGGCGCGGCCACCTGCGTCCGGCTGGCCCGCGACGGACACGACCTCGTCCTGGGGTACGTCCGCGACGCCGACGCCGCCGAGCGGACCGCGGCCGCCGCACGCGCGGCCGGGGCGCGGTGCGTCACCGTACGGGCCGACACCTCCGCCGAGGCGGACGTGGAGCGGCTCTTCGACACCGCGGCGGCCGAGCTCGGCCCGGTCACGGGCCTGGTGAACAACGCGGGCGTGACGGGCCCGCTGGGCAGGCTCGCCGACGCCCGCACCGAGGACCTGCGGCGGGTCGTCGAGGTGAACCTCCTCGGCTACCTGCTGTGCTGCCGCAGGGCCGCCCGCGAGATGGCGGCGCCCAGCCGGTCCGGCGGCGCCATCGTCAACATCTCCTCGGCCGCCGCGACGCTCGGCAGCCCCGGCGACTACGTCCACTACGCCGCCACCAAGGCCGCCACCGACGCCCTGACCGTCGGCCTCTCCAAGGAGCTGGGCCCGTCCGGCATCCGGGTCAACGCGGTCGCCCCCGGCATCATCGACACCGACATGCACGCCGCCATGGGCGACCCCGACCGACCGGCCAAGGCCGCCGCCGCGATCCCGCTCGGCCGCCCCGGCGAACCGTCCGAGGTCGCCGCCGCCGTCGCCTGGCTGCTGTCGCCCGACGCCTCGTACACCACCGGCACGGTCCTGCGGGTCTCGGGCGGCCGCTGAGCCGGCCGGCTCGTATCACGCCCCGGCCGTCCCCTCAGTGGTTGAACTGGCCCGGGGTGTAGTGGCCCGGGACCTGGCGGGTGGCCACGCCGAAGCGGTTCCAGGCGTTGATGACCGTGATCGCCGCGATGAGCTGCGCCAGTTCGGCCTCCTTGAAGTGGAGCGCGGCCTTCTCGTACACCTCGTCCGGTACGAAGCCGTCCGTCAGGACCGTGACCGCCTCGGTCAGTTCCAGCGCGGCCAGCTCCTTCTCGGTGTAGAAGTGCCGCGACTCCTCCCAGGCGCTGAGCTGGACGATCCGCTCCACCGACTCGCCCGCCGCCAGCGCGTCCTTGGCGTGCATGTCGAGGCAGAGCGCGCAGCGGTTGAGCTGCGAGGCGCGGATCTTGACCAGTTCGAGGAGGAGCGGGTCGAGGCCCCGGCGGGCCGCCGCGTCCAGCCTGACCATGGCCTTGTAGACCTCGGGCGCGTGCGTGGCCCAGTCGAGGCGGGGGGTGTGCTCGGGGGCGTAGTCCTTGGTGCCCGGGGTGTCTTTGAAGTCGTCCGTCGTCATGGCTTCGACCGTACGGGCCCGGTGGCACGGCGCTATGGTCCATTTCCATGACGGATCCCTGGGCCACTTTCGGTGCCGACCTGCACCTTGAGCTGCGCGGTCCCCGGTTGCGCGCCGGACTCATGGACGCCCTGCGCGACGCCGTACGCACCGGGCGGCTCGCCCCCGGCACCCGGCTGCCGTCGTCCCGCTCGCTCGCCGCCGACCTGGGCGTCGCCCGCAACACGGTCGCCGACGCGTACGCCGAGCTCGTCGCCGAGGGCTGGCTGACCGCCCGCCAGGGCTCCGGCACGCGCGTCGCCCGCCGCGCCGCCCCGCGGGCCCGGCCCCGGCAGGCCGCCCCCGCGGTGGCCGCGTCCGCACGGGTCCGGCCCCGGCGCGCCGCCCGCCACAACCTGCACCCCGGCGTACCCGACCTCGGCTCCTTCCCGCGCGGCGAGTGGCTCAAGGCGGCGCGCCGCGCGCTGACGGCCGCCCCGCACGACGCCTTCGGCTACGGCGACCCGCGCGGCCGGATCGAGCTGCGCACCGTCCTCGCCGACTACCTCGCCCGGGCGCGCGGCGTCCACGCCCACCCCGACCGGATCGTGATCTGCTCCGGCTTCGTCCACGGGCTGATGCTGATGGCCAAGGTGCTGCGCGCGCGCCGCGTACGGGACGTCGCCGTCGAGTCGTACGGCCTCGACGTCCACTGGGGCATCCTCGCCGAGGCCGGGCTGCGCACCACCGCGCTGCCCCTCGACGAACAGGGGACCCGCACGGACGCGTTGGGCGCCCAGGGCGCGGTGCTCATCACGCCCGCCCACCAGTTTCCGCTGGGCGGCGCCCTGCCGCCCGAGCGGCGCGCGGCGGCCGTCGACTGGGCGCGGCGCGCCGGTGCGCTGATCCTGGAGGACGACTACGACGGCGAGTTCCGCTACGACCGGCAGCCGGTCGGCGCCCTCCAGGGCCTGGACCCGGAGCGGGTGGTCTACTTCGGCACGGCGAGCAAGTCGCTGACGCCGGGCCTGCGGCTGGCGTGGATGGTGCTGCCCGAGGCGCTGGCGGGCGAGGTCGCGGAGGCGAAGGGCCCCGTCGACTGGGCGTCCGGCGCGCTGGACCAGCTCACGCTCGCGGAGTTCGTCTCCTCGGGCGCGTACGACCGGCACGTACGGGCGATGCGGCTGCGCTACCGGCGGCGGCGCGACCAGCTGGTCGCGGCGCTCGCCGAACGGGCCCCGCACATCGAGGTCAGCGGCATCGCCGCCGGGCTCCACGCCGTGCTCGAACTGCCGCCCGGCACCGAACGCTCCGTCGTCCAGGCCGCCGCCTGGCAGGGCCTCGCCCTCCAGGGCCTCGACGGCTTCCGGAACCCGCACGTCCAGCGGACCCGGGACGGGCTGGTCGTCGGGTACGGGACGCCGACCGACAGCGCGTGGGCCGGCGCACTGGACGCGCTGTGCCGCGTACTGCCCTGAGCCGCGTCCATTCCCCGGACCCGGCCTCGGAGCCGCGGGAACCGCCCTCTAATCTGTGCCGTCCATGGTCGTGTTGGTCAGTAACGGGAGGGTGGGCGCATGCGCAGGCTGAGGTCGAGCACGGTCGTGCTCGGCGGTATGGGAGTGCTCGCGGCGACGCTGACCTCCTGCGGCTCCGAGCCGGACAAGCGCTGCGTCGACCCCGTCACGCGCGAGAAGCTCCCCAGTTACGAGTGCGAGAGCGGCAACGGAAGCGGGAGCGGAAGCAGCGGGAGCAGCAGCACCGTCATCCCCCGCGGCCAGTACTACTACGGCGGCTCCGTCGACAACGGCAAGGTCTCCGGCGGCAGCTTCGACAAGTCGGCCGTCGAGCGCGGCGGCTTCGGCTGCTCCTCGTCGGGCTCCGGCGGCGGCTGAGCCCGGGGACGAGGTCACCGATGAAGCGTTTCACCATCGAGCCGCGCCCCGACTGGCAGCGGACCGTCGAGGAGCAGGGGCTCGTCTACCCCCTCACCCGCTTCCCCGACGGCTCCCTGCACCCGTACTGGGACGAGAGCGCGTACTACGTCTTCTCGCTGCCCGAGGTGGAGGCGCTGGAGGAGGTCGTCGAGGAGCTGCACGCCATGTGCCTCGCGGCGGCCGCCCACATTGTGGAGCACGACCGGTTCGCCGACCTCGGGATCACCAACCCGCGCCTCGCCGGGCTCGTCGCCGAGTCCTGGCGCCGCCGTGCCGAACTGCCGTCGCTCTACGGGCGGTTCGACCTGCGCTACGACGGTACGGGCCCGGCCAAGATGCTGGAGTACAACGCCGACACGCCCACCTCCCTCGTGGAGGCGGCCAGCCCGCAGTGGTTCTGGATGGAGGACCGCTTCCCCGGCGCCGACCAGTGGAACTCCCTCCACGAGCGGCTCGTCGACGCCTGGAAGCGGCAGGCCGCCCTGCTCCCGCCGGGCCCGGTCCACTTCGTGCACTCGGACGGCGACGAGCTCGGCGAGGACCTGATGACCGTCGCGTACCTGCGCGAGACGGCCCAGCAGGCCGGGCTCGACACCGAGGCGCTGTCGGTCGAGCGGATCGGCTGGGACCGGCTCTCCGGCCGCTTCGTGGACGACCGGCTGCGCTTCATCCGCAGCTGCTTCAAGCTCTACCCGTGGGAGTGGCTGACCACCGACCCCTTCGGCCGGCACGTCATCGACACCCTCGACAACGGCGGCGGCACCGGCACCACCTGCTGGATCGAGCCCGCCTGGAAGATGCTCCTGTCCAACAAGGCGCTGCTGGCGATCCTGTGGGAGCTGTACCCGGGCCACCCGAACCTGCTCCCGGCCTATCTCGACGGCCCCCGCGAACTGGCCGGCCCCTCCGGTCCCGGTTACGTCGCCAAGCCGCTCCTCGGCCGGGAGGGCGCCGGGGTCACGATCCACGAACCCGGCGCCGAACCCGTCGTACGGGACGAGCCGTGCTGCTACCAGGAGTTGGCCCCGCTGCCCGACTTCGACGGCAACCGCGTCGTGCTCGGCGCGTGGGTCGTCGAGGACGAGGCGGCGGGGCTCGGCATCCGGGAGTCGTCCGGGCTGGTCACGGACGAGTACGCCCGCTTCCTGCCGCACGTCATCCTGTAGGGCCTGCCTTATCCCGTAGGGCCCGCCTGCAGGACGGCACGCAGCTGCTCCAGCGCCCAGTCCAGGTCCTCTTTGCCGATCACCAGCGGCGGGGCGATCCGGATCGTCGACCCGTGGGTGTCCTTCACCAGCACCCCGCGCTCCATCAGCCTCTCGGAGATCTGCCGGCCGGTGCCCAGGCTCGGCACGATGTCGACGCCCGCCCACAGGCCCCGCCCCCGCACGGCCTCCACGGCGCCGCCGCCCACCAGCAGGCCCAGCTCGTGGTGGAGATGGTCGCCCAGCTCGGCCGCCCGCTGCTGGTACTCGCCGGTGCGCAGCATCGCGATCACCTCCAGCGCCACGGCGCACGCCAGCGGGTTGCCGCCGAACGTCGAGCCGTGCTCGCCCGGCCGGTGCACCCCGAGCACCGCCGCGCTCGACACCACCGCCGACACCGGCACCACGCCGCCGCCGAGCGCCTTGCCGAGGACGTACATGTCGGGCACCACGCCCTCGTGCTCGCAGGCGAACGTCCGGCCCGTGCGCCCGAGACCCGACTGGATCTCGTCCGCGATGAACAGCACGTTCCGCTCCCGGGTCAGCTCCCGGACCCGGGCCAGGTAGCCGGGCGGGGGCACCAGCACCCCGGCCTCGCCCTGGATCGGCTCCAGGAGCACGGCCACGGTGTTGTCGGTCATCGCCTCCTCGAGCGCGGTGGCGTCGCCGTACGGCACGATCTCGAACCCCGGCGTGTACGGGCCGTAGTCCGCGCGCGCCTCCGGGTCGGTCGAGAAGCTGACGATCGTGGTCGTCCGGCCGTGGAAGTTGTCCGCCGCCACGATGATCTTGGCCGTGCCGTCGGGGACGCCCTTGACGCGGTAGCCCCACTTGCGGGCGGTCTTCACGGCGGTCTCGATCGCCTCGGCGCCCGTGTTCATCGGCAGGACCATCTCCATGCCGCACAGGTCGGCCAGCTGCGCGCAGAAGTCCGCGAACCGGTCGTGGTGGAAGGCGCGGGAGGTCAGCGTCACCCGCTCCAGCTGGGCCTTGGCGGCCTCGATCAGCCGCCGGTTGCCGTGGCCGAAGTTGAGCGCCGAGTAACCGGCGAGCATGTCGAGGAAGCGGCGCCCCTCGACGTCCGTCATCCACGCCCCCTCCGCCGAGGCGATGACGACGGGCAACGGGTGGTAGTTGTGCGCGCTGCGCGCCTCCGCGGAAGCGATCACGTCTTGCGTTCTCGACACGGGATCTCCGTTCGTCCTGCGGCCGGGTGCCTGGGTGCACCCCTCTCTATCGTCGCTCGGGATGTGGACCGGGAAACCTCCGTGCGACGCGCCCGCTAAGGTGGGCCGTACGCACGGCGACTGGCGTACGGGGAAGCGACCCCGGGGAAGTCGTGCGCGGCAGACCGCTCGAGGTGCCGCCCGCCTGGGGACCTCGTTGGATGTGAGTGCTGCCGGCCCCTTGGAGGACGCCATGACCGACGTTTCCCTTCCCCCGCACCACCCGGCCCTTTCCGCCGCCGATCCCGAACTGGCCGCGCTCGTCGGTGCCGAGGAGCGGCTGCAGGCCGAGACCCTGCGCCTGATCCCCAGCGAGAACTACGTCTCCGACGCGGTGCTGGAGGCCTCCGGCACCGTCCTGCAGAACAAGTACAGCGAGGGCTACGCCGGGCGCCGCTACTACGAGGGCCAGCAGAACATCGACCAGGTCGAACGGCTCGCCGTCGGCCGCGCCAAGGCCCTCTTCGGCGTCGACCACGCCAACGTCCAGCCGTACTCCGGCTCCCCGGCCAACCTCGCCGTGTACCTGGCCTTCGCCCAGCCGGGCGACACCGTGATGGGCATGGCCCTCCCGATGGGCGGCCACCTCACCCACGGGTGGGGCGTCTCCGCGACCGGCACCTGGTTCCGCGGGGTGCAGTACGGCGTACGCCAGGACACCGGGCTCATCGACTTCGACCAGGTGCGCGACCTCGCCCTCGCGGAGCGGCCGAAGATCATCTTCTGTGGCGGCACCGCGCTGCCCCGGACCATCGACTTCGCCGCCTTCGCGGAGATCGCCCGGGAGGCGGGCTCCGTGCTCGTCGCCGACGTCGCGCACATCGCGGGCCTGATCGCGGGCGGCGCCCACCCCTCGCCCGTGCCGCACGCGGACGTCATCTCCACGACCACGCACAAGACCCTGCGCGGGCCGCGCGGCGCGATGCTGATGTCCCGCGAGGAGCACGCCAAGGCCATCGACAAGGCGGTCTTCCCGGGCCTCCAGGGCGGCCCCCACAACCAGACCACCGCGGCCATCGCCGTCGCCCTCCACGAGGCCGCCCAGCCGTCCTTCCGGGACTACGCCCACGCGGTCGTCGCCAACGCCCAGGCCCTCGCCGCCGAGCTGCTCGCGCGCGGCTTCGACCTCGTCTCCGGCGGCACCGACAACCACCTGATCCTGATGGACCTCACCCCCAAGGACGTACCGGGCAAGGTCGCCGCGAAGGCCCTCGACCGCGCGGGGATCGTCGTGAACTACAACACCGTCCCCTTCGACCCGCGCAAGCCCTTCGACCCCTCCGGCATCCGCATCGGTACCCCGTCCCTGACCTCGCGCGGTCTGGGCACCGACCACATGGCGGCCGTCGCCGACTGGATCGACCGGGGCGTCACCGCGGCACGGACCGGGGACGAGGACTCCCTGGCCAAGATCCGCGCCGAGGTCGCCGACCTCATGGCCGCCCACCCCGCCCCGGGCCTGCCGGTCTGACGCGTACCGGCCCGCCTGCCCGCCCGTTCCCTGTGTTCTTCGTCGCAGGGGGCGGGCGGGATCCGTTCACCGGCTGTCGGTGGCACCTGCGAGAATGAGGGGCATGGCCTCGCAACGTCCTCGTGTGCTCTCCGGAATCCAGCCCACCGCCGGCTCGTTCCACCTCGGCAACTACCTCGGCGCGGTCCGCCAGTGGGTCGCGCTGCAGGAGTCCCACGACGCCTTCTACATGGTCGTCGACCTGCACGCGATCACCGTCCCGCAGGACCCCGCCGAGCTGCGCGCCAACACCCGGCTCGCCGTCGCCCAGCTCCTCGCGGCCGGTCTCGACCCGGAGCGCTGCACGCTCTTCGTCCAGAGCCACGTCCCCGAGCACGCCCAGCTCGGCTGGGTCATGAACTGCCTCACCGGCTTCGGCGAGGCCGGCCGGATGACGCAGTTCAAGGACAAGGCCGCCAAGCAGGGCGCCGACCGTGCCACGGTCGGCCTGTTCACGTACCCGATCCTCCAGGTCGCGGACATCCTGCTCTACCAGGCCAACGAGGTGCCGGTCGGCGAGGACCAGCGCCAGCACATCGAGCTGACCCGGGACCTCGCCGAGCGGTTCAATGCCCGCTTCGGTGAGACGTTCACCATCCCGGCGCCGTACATCCTGAAGGAAACGGCGAAGATCTACGACCTCCAGGACCCGACCGCCAAGATGAGCAAGTCGGCGTCCACCCCGAAGGGCCTGATCAATCTGCTCGACGAGCCGAAGACGACGGCGAAGAAGGTGAAGAGCGCGGTCACGGACACCGACACCGTGATCCGCTTCGACCCGGAGGAGAAGCCGGGCGTCAGCAACCTCCTGACCATCATGTCCACCCTCACCGGCACCTCCGTCGCCGACCTGGAGCGGTCGTACGAGGGCAAGCTGTACGGCGCGCTGAAGACGGACCTCGCCGACGTCGTCGTGGACTTCGTCACGCCCTTCCGGGCCCGTACGCAGGAATACCTGGACGACCCGGAGACGCTGGACTCGATCCTGGCCAAGGGCGCGGAGAAGGCGCGGACCGTCGCCGGCGAGACGCTGGCGCGGACGTACGACCGGATGGGCTTCCTGCCCGCCAAGCACTAGCGGAGCCGAGCGGGCCCGCGCGGCGGCCCGACGGCTCTGGCCACGCGGCGGGTGCAGCCGCCACACTGGCGCTGCACCCGCACCGCAGCGCACCGCACCGCAGCGCACCGGACGACTGAACCGAGGAGTGAGGAGAACGACGTGGGGACCGTAACGCTCGGCGTTTCGATCGCGGTCCCGGAGCCCTACGGCAGCCTGCTCCAGGAGCGGCGCGCGGGCTTCGGGGATCCCGCCGCGCACGGCATCCCCACCCACGTCACGCTCCTGCCCCCGACCGAGGTCGACGCGGCGCGGCTGCCCGAGGTCCGGGCGCACCTCGCCGCCGTCGCGGCGGCCGGCCGCTCCTTCCCGATGCGCCTCAGCGGCACGGGCACGTTCCGGCCGCTGTCGCCGGTCGTCTTCGTCCAGGTCGTGGAGGGCGCGTCGGCGTGCTCCTGGCTCCAGCAGCAGGTCCGGGACCCGGCCGGGCCGCTCGCGCGCGAGCTGGCGTTCCCGTACCACCCGCACGTCACCGTGGCGCACGGCATCCCCGACGAGGCGATGGACCGGGCGTACGACGAGCTCGCCGGCTTCGAGGCGGCGTGGACCGTCGGCTCCTTCGCGCTCTACGAACAGGGCGCGGACGGGGTGTGGCGGCAGCTGCACGCGTACGAGTTCGGCGCCGGCCGCCCGTCCAAGGGCGGCGTCCCCGCGCAGGGCTCACCGGTCGACGAGCCGGCCGCCTCGCGCGGCTGACCTACCCGGCACCCCCTAGAACGGCAGCCGGCGGAAGACCGGCCGCGGCAGGTGCCGCAGGACCGACATGACCGCGCGCAGCGCGCCCGGCACCCACACCGTCTCCGCGCGCCGCCGCAGCCCCTGCTCGATGGCGTACGCGACCGCCTCCGGGGTCGTCGCGAGCGGCGGCTCGGCGAGCCCGGCCGTCATCCTGGTGCGGACGAAACCGGGCCGGACCACCATGACGTGCACGCCCGTGCCGTGCAGGGCGTCGCCCAGGCCCTGGGCGAAGGCGTCGAGGCCCGCCTTGCTGGAGCCGTAGACGAAGTTGGCGCGGCGGGCCCGTTCGGCGGCCACCGAGGAGAGCACGACGAGCGAGCCGTGGCCCTGCGCGCGCAGGGCGTTCGCGCAGGTCAGGGCGGAGGACACGCCGCCGGTGTAGTTGGTCTGGGCGACCTGCGCGGCGGCCGTCGGCGCGGCCTCGTCGTGGGCCTGGTCGCCCAGCACGCCGAAGGCGAGCAGCACCATGTCGACGTCGCCCTCCGCGAAGACCTTGCCGAGCGTCTCCTCGTGCGAGGCGGTGTCGAGGGCGTCGAACGGCACGGTGTGCGCCACGGCCCCGAGCTCCCTCAGCGACGCGGCGGCCGCCTCCAGGGCGGGGGAGGGGCGCCCGGCGAGCCACACCGTGCGGGTGCGTCCGGCGATCAGGCGGCGGGCGGTGGCCAGGGCGATCTCCGACGTACCGCCGAGGAGGAGCAGGGACTGGGGGGCGCCGAAGGCGTCCTTCATGGCGACGTACTCCTTACATGCCGAGGTGCGGGCCGAGTTACATGCCGAGGCGGCGGGCGAGGTCCGAGGTGAAGACCGCGTGCGGGTCCAGGCGGCCCCGCAGCGCGAGGAAGTCGGGCAGCCGGGGGTACATGGCGCGCAGGGTGTCCGGCCGCATCCGGGAGTCCTTGGCGAGGTAGACCCGGCCGCCCGCCTCCGCCACCTCCTCGTCGAGCTCGTCGAGGAACACGCTCAGGCCCGGCAGCCCCGCCGGGATGTCCAGCGCCAGCGTCCACCCCGGCATCGGGAAGGACAGCCAGCCGGTACCGGCGTCGCCGAAGCGCTTCAGCACGGCGAGGAAGGAGGGGCAGCGGCGGCGCGCGATCCGGTGCACGACGCGGCGCAGGGCGTCCTCGCGGCCGTACGGGACGACGAACTGGTACTGGACGAAACCGGCGCGGCCGTAGACCCGGTTCCAGTGCGGCACGCCGTCGAGCGGGTGGAAGAAGGCCGGGATCGGCTGGAGCTGTCCGGTGCGGGGGCGGCGCGGGGCCTTGCGGTACCAGAGCTCGTTGAAGGCGCGGACGCCGCAGCGGCCCAGCAGCCCGTCGCGGAAGGGCAGGTGCGGCGGCGGGGGCAGCTGCCCGGTGCGGAAGGCGAGCGGACGGCGCCGCGCGCGGGCCGGGAGGGCGTCGTACGGGGCGTGGTCGCCGCGCGTGAGGACGGCGCGGCCGGTGGCGGCGCCGCGCGCGAGGAGGTCGATCCAGGCGACGGAGTAGCGGTAGCGGTGGTCGGTCGCGGTCAGGCGGGCCATGAGGTCGTCGAGGTCGCGGGCGCGCTCGGTGTCGACGGACATCAGGGACGTCTCGACGGGGAGCAGCCGGAGGGTGGCGGAGAGGATCACGCCGGTGAGGCCCATGCCGCCGGCGGTGGCGTCGAACAGGTCGGTGCCGGGCGGCACGGTGCGGATCTCGCCGTCGGCGGTGAGGAGTTCGAGGGCACGTACGTGGTGGGTGAAGGAGCCGGAGACGTGGTGGTTCTTGCCGTGGATGTCGGCGGCGACGGCTCCGCCGACCGTGACCTGGCGCGTGCCGGGGGTGACGGGGACGAACCAGCCGAGCGGGAGCAGCACGTCCATCAGGTGGTGGAGGCTGACGCCCGCGTCGCAGACGACGACGCCCGCGTCGGCGTCGAGCGAGCGGACGCGGTTGAGCGCGGTCATGTCGAGGACGGCGCCGCCCGCGTTCTGCGCGGCGTCGCCGTAGGCCCGGCCCAGGCCGCGGGCGATGGACCCGCGGGCGCCGCAGTCGCGGACGGCGGCGGCGGCCTCGCCGTACGTGCGGGGGCGTACGACGCGGGCGACGGTGGGGGCGGTGCGGCCCCAGCCGGTGAGGGGCTCGGGCCTGGACTCGGTGGCGGACTCGCTGGGCATGGGGTGACGGTAAGCCGTTCCATGTGGCTTTCCGATGATTTGGCGCGTGATGCGCTCTGTATCACCACACTCCCCGAAATGGGTGATTAAACGAGTGTCAGGAAAGATGTCCGTGCGATGAGACGCCCGGCGGGCGACAGTCGCCTCTGATGCAGAGGGGTGCAGAAAGGGGTGGCAGATGCGATACGTCGACCACCGGCTGCTCGCCGCCGCACGCGACGCGGGCCGCCGCAGTCCCGGCGTGGCGGCGGCCGCGCGGGCGCTGTCGGCCGGTGGCGAGCACGCGGCGCTGTGGCTCGCGGCCGGGCTCGCGGGCGCGGCGGCCGACCGGGAACGGCGCACGGCGTGGCTGCGGGCCACCGCGCTCGTCGGCGCGGCGCACGTCGTGAGCATGGGTGCCAAGCGGGTGGTGCGCCGGCCGCGCCCCAGCGACGCGCCCGCGCTGGTCCGCACCGCCGGGAGGCACTCCTTCCCCAGCTCCCACGCCACCTCCGCCACCGCCGCGGCGCTCCTCTACGCCGCCCTCCGCCCCCGCGCCGGCCGCGTGACCGCGCCGCTGGCCGCCGCGATGTGCCTGTCCCGCCTGGTGGTGGGCGTCCACTACCCGACGGACGTGGCGGCGGGCGCGCTGCTCGGCGCGGCGACGGGGCTCGCGGGCGCGGGTTGGGCGAGGGACGGGCGGGCGGTGCGCGATGCGTGAGGCCCGCAGCGGACTGACACCCCCCGCCCCGCCCCCACCCCGCGCGGCACGCGGCGCCGCCCACCCGCCCGGACCGCGCGCGACGGCCCCCCGCCCGGTGCGGCAGCCCGCGCTGCGCACCGTGGGGTTCGGGGTGCTGCGCGCGGCGCGCCCGCGCCAGTGGGTGAAGAACGTGCTCGTCGTCGCGGCCCCCGCGGCCGCGGGCGAGCTCGTCTCGCGGCACACCGCGCTTCAACTCGGCGTGGTCTTCCTGCTGTTCACGGCCACCGCCTCGGGCGTCTACCTGGTCAACGACGCCCGCGACGCCGACGCCGACCGCGCGCACCCCGTCAAGTGCCGCCGCCCCGTCGCCGCGGGCGAGGTGCCCGTACCGGTGGCGTACGCGGCGGGCGGCGTGCTCGCGGGCGGCGCGGTCCTCGCCGGGGCCGTGCTGTGCAACGCCATGACGGCCGTGCTCCTCGCCGCCTACCTGCTGATGCAGCTCGCCTACTGCCTGCGCCTCAAGCACGTCCTCGTCGTCGACCTCGCCGTCGTCACCACCGGCTTCGTCATGCGCGCCATGATCGGCGGCGTCGCGCTCGCCATCCCGCTCTCCCGCTGGTTCCTCATCACCACCGCCTTCGGCGCCCTCTTCATGGTGTCGGCCAAGCGGTACTCGGAAGCCGTGCAGATGGCGGGCCGGAACGGCACCACGCGCGCGCTGCTCACCGAGTACACCACCGGCTACCTCCGCTTCGTCTGGCAGCTTGCCGCCGGGGTCGCCGTGCTCGGCTACTGCCTCTGGGCCCTGGAGAACAGCGGCACCTGGCGCCAGCTGTCGATGATCGCCTTCATCCTCGCCGTCCTCCGCTACGCCGTCTTCGCCGACCGCGGCACCGCCGGCGCGCCCGAGGACGTCGTCCTGCGCGACCGGCCGCTCGCCGTCATCGGCCTCGTATGGACGGCGATGTACGGACTGGCGGTCGCCGACCTTTGAAGCGGACGACGACGCGGACGACGAAGCGGGAGGTCCTGAGCTTCCTCGGCGTCGGCGCCGTCGCGTACGCGGCCGACCTCGCCGTCTTCCTCCTGCTGCGCCGGACGGCCCTCGACCCGCTGGCCGCGAAGGCGCTCTCCTTCCTCGCCGGCTGCACCGTCGCCTACCTGGGCAACGCCCTCGGCACGTACCGCCGCGGGGCCTTCCACGTCCGCCGGTACGGGGTGTTCTTCGGCGTCAACCTCGCCGGAGCCGCGGTGCAGTTGGCCTGCCTCGGCGTCTCGCGCCACGGCCTCGGGCTGACCTCCCCGCTCGCCGACACCGTCTCCGGTCTCGGCGTCGGCATGGTTCTCGCCACGGGCGTGCGCTTCTGGGGGACGAGAACCCTGGTCTTCGGGGTACGGGGGTAGGCGGGTCCCATGGACTGGCTCACCAAACTCCCCGTCATCGGCCCGTGGGCGGCGCGGTTCCTGCGGACGCACGCGTGGCGTTCGTACGAGACCCTCGACCGCGCCCACTGGACCCGCCTGGCCGCCGCGATCACCTTCACCAGCTTCCTGGCGCTCTTCCCGCTGATCACGCTCACCGCCACCGTCGGCGCGGCGCTCCTCAGCGACGAGCAGGTGCGCCGCCTGGAGGGCGAGCTCGCCGAGCAGGTCCCCGGCATCTCCGGCCAGCTCGACCTCGACACCCTGATCGCCAACGCCGGTACGGTCAGCCTGGTCGCCGGTGCCCTGCTGCTCTTCACCGGCATCAACTGGGTCGGCTCCGTGCGCGACTGCCTGCGCGCGGTCTGGCGCGTCGACGACTGCGACGAGGGCAACCCCTTCGCCCGCAAGGGCAAGGACGCGGTCATCCTCGCGGGCCTGGGCGCCATCGGCCTCGCCTCGCTCGCCGCCTCGGCCTTCGGCTCCACCGCCGTCGGCTGGACCGCCGAGCGGCTCGGCATCCCCGAGAGCGGCGCCGGCGGCGTCCTCCTCCAGGCCGGCGCGCTCGCGGCCGCCGTCCTCGCCGACTTCCTGATCCTGCTGTACGTCCTGACGCTGCTGCCCGGCGTGCAGCCGCCGCGCCGCCGCCTCGTCGTCGCGGGGCTGATCGGCGCGGTCGGCTTCGAGGCGCTGAAACTGCTGCTCGGCGGCTACATGAGCGGCGTGGCGGCGAAGTCGATGTACGGCGCCTTCGGCGTGCCGGTCGCGCTGCTGCTGTGGATCAACTTCACCGCCAAGCTGCTGCTGTTCTGCGCCGCCTGGACGGCGACCGGCTCGAAAGACGCTAAAGAGCTGAGTCCTCCGGCTGACGACGACGGCGTACGAGCTCCGGGAGCGGCCAGCGGCGGTTGACCAGGAACACCGCGCCCGCCAGCAGCATCAGCGCGCCACCGGCCACCGCCAGCGCCGTCCCGGCGCCACCGCCGCCGGTCTGCGACGCGGTGACCGGCGCCTTCGTC
This sequence comes from Streptomyces sp. NPDC093546, assembly GCF_044765045.1. Taxonomy (NCBI): domain Bacteria; kingdom Bacillati; phylum Actinomycetota; class Actinomycetes; order Kitasatosporales; family Streptomycetaceae; genus Streptomyces; species Streptomyces sp. NPDC093546. The sequence continues at coordinate 600,013 of NZ_JBIWJG010000003.1, forward strand.
GCCGCCTCGCCGGTGCCCGTCTCGATCTGCTGCTGCGCCGAGGTGCCCGTACGCGCCGACTTCGGCGGCACCAGCTCACCGACCGGCCGCACCTTCCCGGCCGCCGCGAAGCCCCAGTCCAGCAGCCGCGCCGCCTCCTTGTAGACGGCGTGGCCCTCCTTCGCGGACGGGTTCATGACCGTCACCAGCAGCACCTTGCCGTTGCGTTCGGCCACCCCGGTGAAGGTCGCGCCCGCGTGTGTCGTACTGCCGTTCTTCACGCCCGCGATGCCCTTGTACGGCAGGACGCCGAGGTCGCCGGTGAGCAGCCGGTTGGTGTTCTGGATCTCGAACGTCGCGCGCTTCTTGTCCCCGGGCTTCAGCTCCCCGGGGAACTGCGCGCGCGGCGTCGAGCAGTACTCCCTGAAGTCCTTCTTCTGCATGCCGCTGCGCGCGATGAGCGTGAGGTCGTACGCGGACGAGACCTGGCCCTCGGCGTCGTAACCGTCCGGCGAGACGACGTGGGTGTCGAGCGCCTGGAGCTCGTCGGCGCGGTCGTTCATGTCCTTGACGGTCCGCTCGATGCCGCCGTTCATCCCGGACAGGACGTGCACGGCGTCGTTGCCGGAGCGCAGGAAGACGCCGAGCCACAGGTCGTGGACGGTGTACGTCTGCTTCTCCTTGATGCCGACCAGGCTGGAGCCCTCGCCCACCTTCGCCAGGTCCTGCTGGGTCACCAGGTGCGTCTTCGCCTTGTCGAGCTTGGGCAGCAGCGTGTCCGCGAAGAGCATCTTGAGCGTCGAGGCGGGGGGCAGCCGCCAGTGCGCGTTGTGCGCGGCCAGCACGTCGCCGCTCTCCGCGTCCGCGACGATCCAGGAACGGCCCGTCACCTCCTTGGGGAGGACCGGTACGCCGGGGGCCAGGTTGACCTGCGTGCCCGGGCGGCCGAGCGCCTTGCCACCGACCGTGGACATGATCGCGGGCGGCTTGGGCTGCTTGTCCTCCTTGGTGTCCGCCGACGCGGGGACGGCGGTGAGGGCGGGGAGCAGCGCGGCGGCGGTGACCGTCAACGCGGTCTTTTTCAGAGCGGGCACGATCGAGAACGTACAGGGAACGTTCGCGGTTGGTGATACCACCCACACCCGACCCGGCGCACGGCACGCCGTCCGGGGTGGCGATACTTGCTCCATGAAGCTCAGCCGCTCCGCCTCCTGGTTCCTGCTCGCGTTCGGGGTGTGGAGCTGGGTCATCTGGATCACTTTCATCAAGAACCTGTGGAAGGACGCGAGCGGGCTCGCCTTCGACGACGCGGGCGACCCGACGGCGTACTTCTGGGTTCATCTGCTGCTCGCCGTGACGTCCTTTGTTCTGGGGACGGTGGTCGGGGTCATCGGGTTGCGCGGCGTGCGCGCACTGCGTCGCGGCTCACGCCGCGTCTAGGGGGTAGGGCCGTGTCCGTGCTGCTCGTCTCGCTGTCGATCGTCGTGGTGCTCGGCCTGCTGGGCGGGGTGCACTGGTACGTGTGGCGGCGCCTGGTGCGCGATGTGACGGTGCCCGGGAGCCTGGCGCGGCGGGCGGGCACGGTGGCGGCCGTGGTGCTGCCGCTGCTGTCGCTCGGCGCCCTGACGGCGGGCCGGGCCGGTGCGCCGTTCTGGCTCCAGCGGGTGCTGGCCTGGCCGGGCTTCCTGTGGCTGGCGCTGCTGCTGTACGTGGTGCTGGCGCTGGTGGTGGGCGAGGCGGTACGGCCGCTGCTGCGGCGGTGGCTGGAGCGGCGGGCGGGCAGGGCCGCCGCGGCTACCGGGCCTGCGGAACCTGCCGAAGTCGCGGAACCCGTCGCAGCGGGAGCAGCAGCCGGAGCCGGGGCCGCGGCGGGTGCCGGAGGCCCCGCGCCCGCCGCGCCCACCGCCGCGCCTACCGAGGCGCCCGCCCCTGCGCCCGAGGAGCGGCGCGAGGCCCCCGCACGGGCATCCGCCCTCTCCCGCAGGCTGTTCGTCTCGCGCGTCGTCGGCGGCGCGGCGGCCGGGGTCGCGCTCGGCACCGTCGGGTACGGCGCCCACGGCGTCCTGAGCGGGCCGCGCGTCAAGCGGGTGACGGTGCCGCTCGCCAAGCTGGGGCGCCGGGCGCACGGCTACCGGATCGCGGTGGTGAGCGACATCCACCTCGGGCCCATCCTCGGGCGCGGCCACACGCAGCGGATCGTCGACGCGATCAACGCCGCCCAGCCCGACCTCGTCGCCGTCGTCGGCGACCTCGTCGACGGCAGCGTGGCGAACCTCGGCCCCGCCGCCGAGCCGCTCGCGCAGCTCCGCGCCCGCGACGGCTCCTTCTTCGTGACGGGCAACCACGAGTACTTCTCCGGCGCCGAGGAGTGGGTCGACCACGTACGCGAGCTCGGACTGCGCCCGCTGCGCAACGAGCGCGTCGAGATCGCGGGCTTCGACCTGGCCGGGGTCAACGACGTCGCCGGCCAGAACTACGGCGACGGCCCCGACTTCGTCCGGGCCCTCGGCGACCGCGACCGGGCCCGCGCCGCCGTGCTGCTCGCGCACCAGCCGGTCGTCATCCACGACGCCGTACGGCACGGGGTGGACCTCCAGCTGTCCGGCCACACCCACGGCGGTCAGCTCTGGCCCGGCAACTACCTCGCGGACCTCGCCAACCCCACCCTCGCCGGGCTCGAACAGTACGGCGACACCCAGCTGTACGTGTCGCGCGGCGCCGGGGCGTGGGGCCCGCCGGTCCGCGTCGGCGCGCCCTCCGACATCACGCTGGTGGAGCTGGCGTCGAAGCAGGCGTGACCCCGCCGGGCAGGAACTCCTCCAGCACCTCGTGCACCTGCCGCACCAGCGGCCGCAGCAGCCGGAAGCGCGAGAGCGCGATGGCGCGGGCGGCGATGGGCGCCGTGCGCTCGACGAGGCGGCGGCTGCGCTCGGCGCGGTCCGAGCGGTCGTACACCCAGTACAGGACCAGGCCCATGTGCATCAGCCACATCAACTGGGGGAGCAGCTCCTCCAGCTCGGGCGCGGTCTTGGTGTCGGAGCCGGCCAGGACCCGCCGGTGGATGGAGATCACGGCCTCGCGCGCGGCGACCGACTCGGGCGAGAAGGGGCTGAGCGGGCTCTCGGGGTCGGCGGCGTTCTTGAAGAACTGGGCGGCGAAGCGGTGGTACTGCTCCGCGACGTCCAGCCAGGTCAGCAGGGAGTCGCGGATGCGGACGGCCAGGTCCGGGTCGCCCGCGAGGACCGGCTGGACGGCGCCTTCGTGCTCGGCGGCCAGCCGGTCGTAGAAGCCCTGGACGAGGTGCTCCTTGGACGAGAAGTAGTAGTACGCGTTGCCGACGGAGACGCCCGCCTCCTGGGCGATGGCCCGCATCGTCGTCTTGTCGTACCCGCGCTCCTGGAAGAGCCGGAGCGCGGTTTCGAGGATGAGGGTGCGGGTCTGCTCGCTGCGCGGACCCTTCGCCTTCGCCATGGCGGCCTTGGCCGTGGCCTTCGCCGGCTTCGCGCCCTTGGATTCCGGAGCGATGGCCCTGGCCGTCACGTCGGTCCCGTCCTTCTCGCGCTTCTCGTCCTTCTCGTCCATCACGGTGACCGAGCCTAACCGGGCATCCCCGGCACCTCGCACCGCCCGCCCTCGCAGCCGGACCCGGCCGTCGACGCACGCCACTTGGCGGCGGCGAGGACGGTGGCCCGGGCGAACGGCAGGCCGGCGGGGGTGGCGAGCCAGTTGGCCTTGGCCCGGTACTCCGCCAGCGCCCAGAGGCAGACGATGAAGGCGGCGGTGGAGCGGTAGACCTGGCCGGCGTCCCCGATGACGGTGATCTCCTTCAGGGTCGACCGGTGGTCCAGCCCCGGGAACCGGCGCACCGCCTCCTCCGAGGCGGCGGGCACCAGGTCCAGCGGGACGAGCTGCGGCTGGCGCAGCAGCCAGTGCCGCAGGTGGACGCAGAGCGAGCACTGCGCGTCGTACAGCACGGTCAGCCGCTTCACGGGCGTGCGCGGCGCCACCCGGACGGTCGTCACGGCCGGCTCACGCGCCGGCCACGGGCGCGGTCCAGCCCTGCGGCGGCACCGGCGGCACCATCTGGCGCTCCATGGCACCGCGCCGGCGGATCTTGTTGAGCACGTACACGTTGCCCAGGTGCATCACGCCGAGCACGAGCAGGACGACCCCGAGCTTGACCGAGAGCGCCTCGAACAGCGTCCGGGCGTTGGCGACGGCTTCGTCCTGGCTGAGGTACAGCGCGACGAAACCGAAGTTGACCAGGTAGAAGCCGACCACCAGCAGGTGGTTGACGGCCTCGGCGAGCTTCTCGTCGCCCTTCAGCACATCGGCGAGGAAGATCCGCCCGTTTCGGCTGAGGGTGCGCGCCACCCAGATGGTGAGCGCGACGCTGATCAGCAGGTAGACGACATACGCGACGACAGTGAGGTCCATGCCCCACCCTCCCTTGAACGCGTTCAAAAGCTGGCAGGACTGACTCTAGACCTGTGTTTGAACACGTTCAACGCCGGGGTGGGTGACCGTCGTCACCCGCCGGACCCCCGGTACCAATGCCGTGCCGGCGCACAGCGCCGCCACGGCCAGCGCCGCGGCCGCGAGGGGGATCTCGGGCCCCCACAGCGCGGCGGCGGGCGGCGCGAGCGCGTACCCGAGCGGCATGGCGGCGAGCGAGAGCAGCCAGTCGTACGACGTGACGCGGGCGAGCGCGTGCGGCGGTATGGCCCGCTGGACGGTGGTCTGCCACACCGGCGACAGGAAGCCGAGACCCATGTGGGCGACGCCGTACGCGGCGATGGTCAGCGGCGCGGGCGCCGCCACCGCCAGCGCCACCAGGGGCAGGGCGTACGTGGCGAGGCCCAGGTTCGCCGTCAGCACCGGGCGACGGGGGTGCACGCGCCCCGCCAGCAGCGAGCCGAGGAGCAGTCCGACCGCGCCGGCCTGGAGGAACGCCACCCAGGTGCCGGCGCCTCCCAGCCGGGTCAGTGCGACGGCCGGTCCCAGGGTCATGAGTACCGCGGCCGCGCCGTTCCAGGCGGCGTGCGCCACCAGGCTGGTCCAGTACCAGTCACGACTCCGCACCTCCTGCCACCCCTCCCGCAGATCCGCCAGGAACGGCCGCCGCCCCACCGGTACGTGGGCGACGCGTACGGCGGCGAGCAGCGCGGCGCTGGCCGCGAACGTCGCGGCGTCCAGGACGAACGCCCAGCCAGGGCCGCTGGTGAGGACGAGCAGCCCGGCGAGGGCGGGCCCGCCCAGGCGGGCGACGCTTCCCGCCACTCCCATGGCGGCGTTGGCGCGCGCCAGGCCGTCCGGCGGGACGGTCCCCGTGACCAGCGGCGAGGTCGTCGGCATCGCGAACGCTCCGGCCGCGCCGCCCACCGCCCCGGCGGCGGCGATGACCCACAGGGTGGGCCGGCCGCTGAGCAGTTCGACGCCGACGAGGAGTTGGGCGGCGCAGCGTACGAGATCGGTGGTGAGTGCGACGGTGCGGGCGTTGAACCGGTCGCCCACCACGCCACCCAAAGGCAGCAGGAGCAGCTTGGGCACCATCGCGCAGGCGAGGACGAGCGCGAGCGCGGAGGTGGAGCCGGTCGCCTGGTGGACGGCGATGGTGAGGGCGGCCGGGATGACGGCGTCGCCGACGAAGGACAGGGCTCGTCCGGCGAAGAGCAGGCGGAAGGGGCGCGTCCTCAGGGGATGCGGCGGATGCGGGGTGTGCGGCATGAACGGGAAAGTACTTCGGTACCGAATAATTCGCCACCGAAATACCGATGCCGCATCGTACGATCACCGCATGGAGCCGACGAACCGCGAGGAAGCCCCGGCCTCCGGCCCCGGCCGCGACTGGACCGACGCGCACGTGGCACGGTGGCTGCCCGTGCTCCCCGGCCTGGACCCGGACATCGAGGGCGCGGTCACGCGGATGGCGAAGCTCTCCGTCCATCTGCGCCGCGTGCGCGAGCAGTCGCTCATCGACTTCGGCCTGGAGCGCCACGAGTTCGACACCCTGCACAAGCTCGCCGGCCGCGGGGGCAGTGCCGCGCCCTCCGAGCTCGCCGCCGACCTGGACCTCGCGCCCGCCTCCGTCACCGGCCGCCTCGACATCCTCGAACGCCGCGGCCTCATCCGGCGGACCCCCTCCACCACCGATCGCCGCCGCGTCGTCGCCGAGCTCACCGCCGAAGGGCGCGCGACCTGGCGGGGTGCGATGGACGTGGTGGGCCACGAGGAGTACCGGCTGCTCGGCGTGCTCAGCGAGGAGGAGCGTGCCGGCCTCAACGCCATGCTGCGGCGGATCATGCTCCTCGCCGAACAGCCGCATCCCGAAAAGGGCGAGGCGGCGGCCCGGGAACCCAAGGCCCCCGGGCCGCCGCCTCCCTGAGCCTCCTAGTCCGAGACGGTGATCGCCTGCACCGGGCAGGCGCGGGCCGCCTCACGGACCAGGGGCTCGCCGGCGCCGTCCTCGGCGCCCGGCATCAGTTCGCCGAAGCCGTCGTCGTCCTGGGTGAAGACGCGTGGCACCGTCAGCGCGCACTGGCCCGCTCCGATGCAGACGTCCTTGTCGATGGAAATTCGCATACCGGACATCAACTCACCAGGTCACGGGGAGTTCCAGCATCCCCTGGATCGTGTCGCCCGGCTTGAACGGGATCTCCTCCGCCGGTGCCGCCAGCCGCAGCCCCGGCAGCCGGTCGAAGAGGGAGGCCAGCGCGATCTCCATCTCCGCCCGCGCCAGGTTCTGCCCCAGGCACTGGTGGATGCCGAAACCGAAGGCCACGTGGTGGCGGGCCGAGCGGTGCCAGTCCAGCGCGTCCGGGTCGGCGTACGCCGCCGTGTCGCGGTTGATGACGGACGTGGAGAAGACCACGCCGTCGTTCGCCCGGATGGTCACCCCGTCGACGTCGATGTCCTCCGTGGCCACCCGCAGCATCCCGTCCGCGATCGACAGGAACCGCAGCAGCTCCTCCACGGCCGCCGGCATCAGACCCGGGTCGGCCTTCAGCTCGGCCAGCTGCTCCGGGTGCCGCAGCAGCGTGTACGTGCCCAGCGAGATCATGTTCGCCGTGGTCTCGTGACCGGCGATGAGCAGGATCGAGGCCAGCTCGACGACCTGCTGCTTGTCGAGGTGCCCCGCCGCGAGCTGCTGCGCGACCAGGTCGTCCAGCACGCCGTCCCCGGGATTGGCGCGTTTGTGGTCAACCAGATCGCCGAGGTAGCCCTCCAGCAGGTCGCGGGCCTCCACCGTGTCCTCGCCCGTCGGGCCCCGCAGGAGCCGGCGCGACTGGGCCTCGAAGAACTCGTGGTCGGCGTACGGCACCCCGAGCAGATCGCAGATCACGATGGACGGCACCGGCAGCGCGAACGCCGACACCAGCTCGGCGGGCGGCCCCTGCTCCACCATCGCGTCGAGCAGCTCGTCCACGGTCCGCTGGATGCGCGGCCGCAGATCCGTCGTCCGCTTGAGCGAGAAGCTGGGGATCAGCATCCGCCGCTGGACGTTGTGCTCCGGGTCGTCGTACCCCAGCAGCGCCGCGCGGCGCCGGTCCCGTACGGCGGCGAAGCGTTCCGTCGGTATCGGGAACGCCTTGTGCGTGGAGTCGGTCGACAGGCGCTGGTCGGTCAGCAGCCTGCGCGCGGCGGTGTGTCCGGTGACGACCCACACCGAGCGGCCGTCGTAGAGCGTGACCCGGGACAGCGGCCGCGCCTCGCGCAGCGGGTCGTAGGCGGTGGGCGGGTGGTAGGGGCACGTGCGGTCCTGAGGGAACGCGACGGTTTCCGTCATGGTGGCCTCACAAGCGGGTATCGGCGCGGAGCGGTCGTGCTCCGTGCCGATCTCCACTACATGCCCGAGGCACCTAATTGGTCTACGCGCAGTTCGGCCAAACCACCGGAACGGACGAAGGCCCGTCCCCGTACGCGTCCACGTACGGAAACGGGCCTTTCGCCACCTACGGAATCTCGGAGATCAGTAGCGGCGCGTGATCAGCGCGCGCTTGACTTCCTGGATCGCCTTGGTGATCTCGATACCGCGCGGGCAGGCCTCCGTGCAGTTGAACGTGGTGCGGCAGCGCCACACACCGTCCTTGTCGTTGAGGATCTCCAGCCGCTGCTCCCCGGCCTCGTCACGCGAGTCGAAGATGAAGCGGTGCGCGTTGACGATCGCGGCCGGACCGAAGTACTGGCCGTCGTTCCAGAACACCGGGCAGGACGACGTGCACGCGGCGCACAGGATGCACTTGGTGGTGTCGTCGAACCGCTCGCGGTCCTCGGCGGACTGGATCCGCTCACGCGTCGGCTCGTTGCCCTTGGTGATCAGGAACGGCATCACGTCGCGGTACGCCTGGAAGAACGGCTCCATGTCCACGACCAGGTCCTTGAGGACCGTCAGGCCCTTGATGGCCTCGATCGTGATGGGCTTCTCCGGGTTGATGTCCTTGATCAGCGTCTTGCAGGCGAGCCTGTTCTTGCCGTTGATCCGCATCGCGTCGGAGCCGCAGATGCCGTGCGCGCAGGAGCGCCGGAAGGTGAGCGAGCCGTCGACGTCCCACTTGATCTTGTGGAGACCGTCGAGCACGCGCTCCTTCGGGTCGATCTCGATCTGGAAGTCCTGCCACTGCGCCTCGTCGGAGATCTCCGGGTTGAAGCGGCGGATCCGGAAGGTGACCGTGATGTACGGCGAGGCGGCCGACTTGGCCACCGCCTCGGCCTTGTCCATGACGGGGGTAGCCATCAGTACTTACGCTCCATCGGCTGGTAGCGGGTCTGGACGACCGGCTTGTAGTCGAGGCGGACGGTCTCGGTGCCGTCGTCGCCGACCTCGCGGTACGCCATGGTGTGGCGCATGAAGTTGACGTCGTCGCGGTTCGGGTAGTCCTCGCGGTAGTGACCGCCGCGCGACTCCTTGCGGGCCAGGGCGGAGACGGCCATGACCTCGGCCAGGTCGAGCAGGTTGCCCAGCTCGATGGCCTCCAGCAGGTCGGTGTTGTACCGCTTGCCCTTGTCCTGGATCGCCACGTTCTTGTACCGCTCGCGCAGCTCCGCGATCTTCTCGACCGCGGTCTTGATCGTCTGCTCGGTGCGGAACACCATCACGTTGGCGTCCATCGTCTCCTGGAGCTCCTTGCGGAGTACGGAGACCCGCTCGGTGCCGGTGGAGTTGCGCAGCCGCTCGACCTGCTCCTGGACGAAGGAGGCGGGGTCCTCCGGCAGCTCGACGTAGTCGGCCTTCGCCGAGTACTCGGCGGCGGCGATGCCGGCCCGCTTGCCGAAGACGTTGATGTCGAGCAGCGAGTTGGTGCCCAGGCGGTTGGCGCCGTGCACCGACACGCACGCGACCTCGCCGGCCGCGTACAGACCCGGCACGACGGTGGTGTTGTCGCTGAGGACCTCACCCATCACGTTGGTCGGGATGCCGCCCATGGCGTAGTGCGCGGTGGGCTGGATCGGGATCGGGTCCGTGTACGGCTCGATGCCGAGGTACGTACGGGCGAACTCGGTGATGTCCGGCAGCTTGGCGTCCAGCTGCTCCGGCGGCAGGTGCGTCAGGTCCAGGAAGACGTGGTCGCCCTCGGGACCGCAGCCGCGGCCCTCGCGGATCTCCGTGTAGATGGACCGGGACACGACGTCGCGCGACGCCAGGTCCTTCATGACGGGCGCGTACTTCTCCATGAAGCGCTCGCCGTCCTTGTTGCGCAGGATGCCGCCCTCACCGCGGGCGCCCTCCGTGAGCAGGATGCCCATGCGCCAGATGCCCGTCGGGTGGAACTGGAAGAACTCCATGTCCTCCAGCGGGATGCCCCGGCGGTAGCAGGCGGCCTGGCCGTCACCGGTCAGGGTGTGCGCGTTGGACGTCACCTTGAAGAACTTGCCGGTGCCGCCGGACGCGTAGATCACGGCCTTCGCCTGGAAGACGTGGATCTCACCGGTGGCCAGCTCGAAGGCGACCACACCGGCGGACTTCTTGACGCCGTCGACCTCGGTGATCAGCTGGTCCAGGACGTAGAACTCGTTGAAGAACTCCACGCCCTCCTTGACGCAGTTCTGGTACAGCGTCTGGAGGATCATGTGGCCGGTGCGGTCCGCGGCGTAGCAGGACCGGCGGACCGGGGCCTCGCCGTGGTTGCGGGAGTGGCCGCCGAAGCGGCGCTGGTCGATGGTGCCGTCCGGCGTCCGGTTGAACGGCAGGCCCATCTTCTCCAGGTCGAGGACGGCGTCGATGGCCTCCTTCGCCAGGATCTCGGCGGCGTCCTGGTCGACCAGGTAGTCACCGCCCTTGACCGTGTCGAAGGTGTGCCACTCCCAGTTGTCCTCCTCCACGTTCGCCAGCGCGGCGGCCATGCCGCCCTGCGCGGCGCCCGTGTGGGAGCGGGTCGGGTAGAGCTTCGTCAGCACGGCGGTACGGCTGCGCTTCGTCGCCTCGATGGCGGCGCGCATGCCCGCGCCGCCGGCGCCGACGATGACGGTGTCGTACTTGTGGATCTTCATGCGGATTTCCTCAGCCCCGTGCCTAGCGGATGTTCGGGTCGAAGGTGAAGATCACCAGCGTGCCCAGAAGGATGGTGAACACCGTGGCGGTGTACAGCAGGCCCTTGAGCCACAGGCGCGTGTTCGGGCGCTCGGCGTAGTCGTTGATGACGGTACGCAGGCCGTTGGCGCCGTGCAGCATCGCCAGCCACAGCATCAGCAGGTCCCAGACCTGCCAGAACGGGGACGCCCAGCGGCCGGCCACGAAGGCGAAGCCGATCTTGGAGACGCCGCCGTCCAGCACGAGCTGGATCAGCAGGTGGCCGATGACGAGGACGACGAGGACCACGCCGGACAGGCGCATGAAGAGCCACGCGGCCATCTCGAAGTTGCCGCGCGTCGACTTCGGCGTCTTCTTGGTGCGCTGGCGCGGCGGCTCGATGAGCGGGGCGGGGTGGTCGACGTCGTAGAGGCTCACGCCCTCGACGGGACCGACCGCGGAAGTGGGGGTGTCAGTGGACATGTCTGGCGTCAGCTCCCGAACAGTTCACGTGCGGCGTGGCCGAGGACGGGGTAGATGGCGCCCGCCATCAGCACCACCCAGACGGCCATCACGGTCCAGAGCATGTGCTTCTGGTAGCGGGTGCCCTTGGACCAGAAGTCCACGGCGATGACGCGGAGACCATTGAGCGCGTGGAAGAGGATGGCCGCGACGAGGCCGTACTCCAGCAGCGCGACGAGCGGCGTCTTGTACGTGGCGACGACATCGTCGTAGGCCTCGGGCGAGACGCGGACGAGAGCGGTGTCCAGTACGTGTACGAACAGGAAGAAGAAAATGAGGACGCCGGTGACTCGATGAGCCACCCACGACCACATGCCTTCCCGGCCGCGGTACAGCGTTCCAGCCGGCACGGAAAAACCCTCCGGGAGCGGGATTGGGGCCGGCCGGCTTCTCTGTCGGTCTGGCCCGGCCGGGTACGGTCCACCGGCCCCGGTCATCGTAGCGACGCTTTGTCGGTTCGCTCGCGCGGGGTCCGCCAGTGTGATCAAACAGGCAATCAAACGAGCACGGACGGGCTACCGGGGCGCCCGGAATCCGCCACAAGGCGGGACAATCTTGCACGAACCAGGCGGCGCAGCTCGTCGGCGGCGACGGCGCGCTCCTCGTCGGGCGCGTGGCCCAGCCGGCAGCGGATCGCGGCCAGCACCTGGTCGACGTGCTCCTCGGGGCGGTACCCGTCGAGGCAGATCACGAAGGCGTGCCCGAAGCGCTGCTCGTACGCGGTGTGCGCGGCCTCCAGCGCGGTGTGCGCGGCCCCGGGCGTGCCGGGCGGGAGCACGGGCGGGGTCTCGTCGGCGAGCGCCTCGTCCAGGTCGGCGGCCGACAGGTCGTACCCGGCCTCGTCGGCGGCGGCGAGCAGCGCGTCGAGCGTGGGGTACGGCCGGTGCGCCGCGACCCGCCGCCCCCAGAGGCGGCTGCCGCAGCAGGCGAGCAGCGCGGCCTCGACGTCACGGGGCGCGGCGGCGTTGAACGCGGCGAGTCCGTCGGCGGCGGGGCGGCCGCGGGGTATGGCGAGGGGGCGTTTCGGGGTGCCTGCGGTGGATTCGGTGGCCATCGTGGGCTCCTCGAACGAGCAGCGGGAGGGGTGTGCGGGGCTGATGTGAGGGGTGGTCACAACGTTACACAGGGTGAGCGGAAGGTGTCCGAGAGATGCAAGAACTTCACCCGGACGGGAGAGTTTCCGTGGAGATGCTGGACGAAAGCGACAGGAGATGGTCGCGTGAGCGGCGTGACTCGGCACCAGACGTGGCACCTGGCGTGGCACTCGACACGGAACTCGGCGCGGAACTCGACGGACGGCTTCGGTGACGGCGCGGACGGTGGTCCGACCGCCGCCCGCCCCGGCGGACGCCCGCCCCGGCGCCGGGCCCCGCGGTGGACCGGCGGGCTGGCCGGCCTGGTCGCGGTGTCGCTCGCCCTCGGGGGGTGCGCGGACGGCGACGGCGGGCCCGCCGCCACCACCGGGGCCACCCGCGCGCAGCCGGGCACCACGACGCCCGGGCAGCCCAGGACTCCGTCCCCGACCCCCAGCCCCACCCGCAGCTTCCCGCTCTCCTCCGAGCCTCGTACCATCCCCGCCGTACGCGACCACGAGCCCGCCCGCGGCCCCGGCTGGAAGCCCCGCTCCGGCACCGCGGTCGTCCTCGCCAAGGGCAGCGGCGCCCTCGCCGACGAAGGGCGCCTCCTCGCCCGCGAGCTCAAGGCGGCCTACCGGGGCGAGACGGCGGCCCGCGCCGGGGACGTCGAGCTGGCGCTGCGCACCGGGCAGAGCGGCGGCGCCGAGTCGTACACGCTCACCGCGCGCGACGACCGCGTACGCATCAGCGGCCCCGACGAGGCGGGCGTCTTCTACGGCACGCGGACCCTGAAGCAGGCCCTGCGCTCCGGCGGCGCCGTGCCGGAGGGCGTCATCCGCGACCGGCCCGGCAAGCCGCAGCGCGGCCTCATGGTCGACATCGCCCGCAAGCACTTCAGCGCCGCGTGGATCGAGGCGCGGCTGCGCGAGATGGCCGACCTGAAGCTGAACCAGCTGGGCCTGCACTTCTCCGACGACCAGGCCTTCCGCATCGAGTCGTCCTCGCACCCCGAGGTGGTCGCCCGCGAGCACCTCACCAAGGCCGAGGTGCGGCGGATCGTTTCCCTCGCCCGGAGCCTGCACATCGAGGTCGTGCCCGAGATCGACTCGCCCGGCCACCTCGGCGCGGTCATCGCCGCGCACCCCTCGCTCCAGCTGCGCAGCGCGGCGGGCTCCGCGCCGCGCGGCGCGGTAGACATCGCCAACCCGGCCGCCGCCCGCATCGTCGACGAACTGCTGCGCGAGTACGCGGAGCTGTTCCCGGGCGCGTACTGGCACCTCGGCGCCGACGAGTACGTGGCGCTCATGGCCCGCGACCCCGAGGCGTCGTACCCGGGCCTCGCCGCCGAGGCCCGCCGCAAGTACGGCGCGAACGCCCGCGTGCAGGACCTCGCCACCGGCTGGCTCAACGACCGGGCGGCGGTGGTGCGGCCCACGGGCAAGCGGATGCGCGCGTGGAACGACGGGTTCTTCCGGGGCGGCGTGGTGACGCCCGCCAAAGACGTCGACGTCGCCTACTGGACGGGCAAGGAGATCGGCGCGCGGCCGCCGGTCGAGTACCTCCAGGAGGGCCGCCGGCTGATCAACTACAACGACGAGTACCTGTACTACGTCCTCGGCGAGCCGAACCAGTTCACGTACCCCACCGGCAGCCGCATCTACCAGGAGTGGACCCCGCTCGTCGTCCGCGGCACCAGCCCCGTCCCGGCGCGCTACTCGGGCCAGATCCTCGGCGGCAGCTTCGCCATCTGGTGCGACCTCGCGAACGCCCAGACCGCCGACCAGGTGGCGGCCGGCATCCGCATGCCGCTGCGCGCGACCGCCCAGAAGCTCTGGGACCCGGACAAGCCCCCGCTGACCTGGGAGGCGTTCAGGAACCTGGCGGGGAGGCTGGGCTGACGGAGCCTTGAGGGGCCGCGGTGCCGAGTGGTTGCGGAAACGATCTTGCCCGTGCACCGCGAGTGACGAATTCCGGACGGGCGGCGCAGATAGGGGAGTACCGCGAACGCGACGGGAGACGACCCCCATGACCCTGAGCCCGAGCCTGAGCCTGGTGGACCTGATATCGCGCGCCGACGAGCGCGGGCTCGCCGCGTCCGCGCTGGCCTGCCTCGACCGCTGCGTGCCCCTCCTCGACCCGCCGCCCGCCGCCGAGGTCCTCCGCTCGCTGTGGGCCGCGGTCGCGCGCGGGGAGGACGGCTGGGAGCGCCGGCTCGCCGAGGCCCGGCAGGCCGTGGCGGAGGACGGCGACCCGACGGACGCGACCGGCGCGGTCGTACGGACGATGCTCGACGAAGCGCCCTCCGCGTGGGCCCGGACGCCGCTCCACGCCTGGGCCGACGCCTGCTCCCGCACGGCGCTCGCCCTCCACCAGGACCTGGAGCCCACCTCCACCGGCGCGCCGGACCGCTACCGCGCGGGCGAGACCGGCGGCGCCGGACCCCTGGTCAGCGGCGAACTGCGCCGCCAGGCAAGAGTCCTGGAGCTCCTCGCGACCGCCGGCCCGGGCGGCCTGCGCCTAGCCCGGGACATCTCCGCCGAAGGGCAGCGCGTACTGCGCGCGGTCGTCTCCCGGCGCGCACGGACCGCGTAGAAATCCCTTGAGCCGGGCAACTCTTTGGCCGCATGGTGAGTCTTCTGGGTGATCACACGGTGATCGCACTGACGAGGAGATCATCATTACAGGCATACGCAAGACCCTGACCGCCACCGCCGTCGTCACCGCCGTGCTGGCGGGCGCGGCCGCCTGCGGAACGGTGGAGCAGCTCTCCGCCGGACAGAAGCTCGACAAGGCCTTCGAGAAGCTCGGCAAGGAGAAGTCCCTCTCCTTCGAGCTCGACCTGGACGCCGACGCCGCCACCCTGAAGGAGATGGACAAGTCCTCCGACCCCGAGCCCGGTGAGGAACTGCCCGACGAGGCGGCGAAGCTGTTCAGCGGCGCGAAGATCTCGGTGACCATCGAGTCGAAGAAGCCGCTGGCCGAGTCCGAGGACGAGAAGGACCTCGTCGGCATGGCCATGAAGGTCACCAACCCGGACGGCGACCTCGTCGAGTACCGGCTCGTCGGCGACTACATCTACCTCCGCAGCGACACGAAGGCCCTCGCGAAGGCCTTCGACGCGCCCCTGCCGAACGCCGACGAGCTGCCCCCGGAGGCCGGGGCGCTCAAGCAGGCGCTCGAGGGCAAGTGGGTGAAGATCAACAAGGCGGAGATGGAGAAGGCGCAGTCCGAGATGAACCCGGACACGGCCGGCAAGCCCTCCCCGCAGCCCTCCCTCGACGCCAAGACGCAGGAGAAGCTCCTCGACGCCCTGCGCAAGGTCTTCGCCCGCGACGTCGACTTCAAGGCCTCCGGCGAGAAGGACGGCACCGAGCACATCACCGCCGTCGCGCCCTTCCGCACGCTGGTCACCGACCTCGTCAACCAGGTCCGCAAGTTCGAGAAGGACCTGCCGCCGGGCATGCAGGAGATGCCGACGGACAAGGAGCTCAAGGAGATCCCGAACCAGCAGGTGTCGGCCGACTTCACGCTCAAGAACGGCGACCTGACCGAGGTGTACGTCGACCTCGCCAAGCTCGCGGAGAACGCCAAGGTCAAGAAGTTCGGCCTGGTGCTCAAGATGAGCTCGGGCGAGAAGCCGACCGCTCCCGCCGGAGCCACCGAGCTGAAGCTCGACGAGATGATGGGCGGCCTCCTCGGCGGCATGCAGGAGGACGAGGAGTTCCCGGGGGCGGAGTTCCCGGAGGAGGACGGCTTCGCGTCCGAGGAGCTTCCCGCGGACGCCGCGTAGTCCCTTCGATGAGGGGGACCCGTCGTACAGGAGAGGGCAGGCCCTGTACGGCGGGAGGTGCGCGGATGGCGCGGCATCGGCGACTGGATCCCGTGGAGATCGTCGTCCGGGTCGGTGACACCGACCCGGACACGGGCGGGAACGAAGAGGCGTACCAGGAGTGGGTGTACCGCGCCCGCGAGGCCGGCTGGGAGGTGACGGAGTCCACCGGCTTCCGCGAGCCGCGCGACGGCGGCACGGAGTGCGGCCTCGTCGACGTCGAGGGCCTCGCGTACCGCGTCCACTACGGGCTCAGGGTGCGCGTGGACCTCGGCGAGGGCGCGCCGGTGCTCGGGTACGCGGCGTGGGCGGAGCCCGTACCGGGCGACGACTGACCCGTACAGCGCGTAACTGTACGAGCGCGAAGAGTGGACGCCGGGCGACGCGGGCTGTGAGCATGGGGGACTCACACGGGGTGGAACCGCGAACGACCCGGGGGTCACCGGATGACAGAGAGCACCACCGAACCCGCCGAACGGTCCGAGAGTCTCAAGACCTTCGGCGCCGTACTCCAGGCCTTCCGCGAGAACAAGGGCTACACGCAGGAGTCGCTGGCGCCCCTGCTGGGCTACTCGGTGCACTACTTGGCCTCCGTCGAGCAGGGCAGACGCTTCCCGACCCGGCAGTTCGTGGAGAAGGTCGAGGAGGTCCTGGACGCCTTCGGCGCGCTGCGCAAGGCGTACCGGCACCTCACCCGGAAGCCGGGGCTCGCGGTCTGGTTCCACAAGTGGGCGCTGCTGGAGGCGTCGGCGCTGAGCCTGGACACGTACGAACCGAGGGTCGTGCCGGGTCTGTTGCAGACGGAGGCGTACGCGCGGGTGCTGTTCCAGGGGCAGCTGCCGCCGCTGAGCGACGAGCAGATCGAGGCGCAGCTCGAAGCGCGACAGGACCGTCAACGGCTGCTGCGGGAGCGGCCGAACACGGCGTACAGCTTCATCATCGAGGAGCATCTGTTCCGGCACGAGGTGGGCGGGGCGGAGGTGACGCGGGAGCTCCTGGACCACGTGCTGGAGGTCATGGAGCTGCGGAACGTGGACGTGCAGGTGCTGCCGCTGAATCGGGGCCACCATGCGGCGCTGCATGGGCCCATCCAGCTGGCGGAGACGCCGGAGCACCAGTGGCTCGCCTACCTGGAGGGCCACGAGCACGGGCAGTTCGTCTCCGAGACCAAAACGATCAGCGTGCTTCAGATGCGCTATGGGAAACTGCGGTCGCAGGCCCTCACGCCCGAGGACTCCAAGGGTCTGTTGTCGCGACTGCGAGGAGCGCTATGAGCACCACCGAACTGGTCTGGTTCAAGAGCAGCTACAGCACCGGGTCGGGCGACAGCTGCGTCGAAGTCGCCCTCTCCTGGCACAAGTCGAGCTACAGCGGCGGTGACGGCGACAGCTGCGTCGAGGTCGCCGCCTGCCCCTCCACCATCCACGTCCGTGACTCCAAGGTCCCCGCCGGGCCCCAGCTCGCGCTGACGCCCGGCGCGTGGTCCTCGTTCGTCTCATACGCCACGACCTGTTGACGTAACAGCGCGCCGCGAGCGGCTCAGTTCGTGGCGCGCGTACGGGGCTCGAAGCCGATGTAGTCCAGCGGGTCCTCGTCCGGTCGCCCGAGGCCGGGCAGGCCCTCCGTACGGAAGCGGCCGCGCAGCCACTCCAGCAGGACCCCGGTGAGCGTGCCGGGCAACGGCGGGCCCTGCCGGGCGTGGCGCGGGACGACGATCAGCGGCCAGTCGTCCGGCGAGGCGCCCTCGGTGAGCCAGCACAGCTGGTCGCCGTCGATGGAGTTCGCGAACGACAGGAAGCCGCCCGGCTCCGGCCAGACCCTCAGCGGGTTGAACTCCGGGTACCGCTCCCGGTGGCCCCGGTAGGTGTCGTGGTACCACTCCGCCCACGGCGCCAGGTCGTACTGGTCCGTCCCGAGCGGGACGCTGAAGCGGAGCCACTCCGTCCAGCAGCCGGCCCCGTACGTCTCCATGAGCTGCACGTACTCCGTGGGCAGCCGCGTCCCGAGGCGTTCGTACAGCCACTCCCAGGTGTGGTCACCGAGGAACGGCGTGGCCGGAGGCGGTACGAGGGCGGTCAGGGTCTCCAGGCCCGCGCCCTGCGCGAGCGCCGCGCGTTGCTCCGGCGTCGGCGTCGGCGCCGGGCGCGGGGGCGGCGGGGTCCACGGGGCGGGGTCGAGCTCCGTGAGGTAGGCCGTGCGCGCGAGCGACGGCCGCAGCCCCTCGGCGACGAGACGCTCCAGGGCGGGCAGCAGCGGCGTGTCGAACCGGACCCAGGAGCCCGCGTCCCGGCGCAGCACCACGACCGGCCACGCGTCGGGGTCGTCGGACGAGGTCGTGTCCCAGTACAGGACGTCCGAGGTCCGCGTCTCGGCGAAGGGCAGCACGCCCGGCGCTTCCCGGCGCTCCTCCTCCAGCCAGCGCCCGTAGTCGTACCAGGCCTGATCGCCCGTGGGAGCGCACGGCACGTGCAGCCACAGGTGCTCGCCGATGTCCAGCGGACCGTAGGCGGAGGCGATGGCCTTGTAGTCGGCGGGCAGGCGCAGCCCGAGCCAGGATTCGACCGCCGCCCAGGCGATGGCGACGGGGGTGCCGTCCTGCGGCGGAGGGCCGAAGAGACGGGCGAAGCGCGAGACGTGGGAGTCCGGTGACGTCATGGCTGCGCAGACTCCTCCCGCGCGCGAACGGTTGTACGTGGGGCCGCTGTGACACTTCCGGGCGCGCGCACGCAGAGCTAGGAGGGGGAACGGTCGGCACGAAGAGGGAAGTGTGGGGGCGTACGACGCGGACGACGCGGAGCTCGGCGCCGCAGTCGAGCGCGCCCAGCGCGGCGACGAGGACGCGTTCGCCCGGGCGTACCGGCTGGTCCACCCGGGCCTGCTCGGCTACGTGCGCGGGCTCGTCGGCGACGACGCCGAGGACGTTTCCGCCGAGGCCTGGCTGGAGATCGCCCGCGACCTGGGACGGTTCCGTGGTGACGGCGCCGGGTTCCGGGGCTGGACCGCGACGATCGCCCGCCACCGGGCGCTCGACCACCTGCGCAAGCAGCGGCGCAGCCCTCGCACGACGCTGATCGAGCAGGACGTACTGGACATGCCGGGCGGCCAGGACACGGCCGCCTCGGCGCTGGAGTCCCTGTCGACCGAGCAGGCGCTCGCGCTGATCCGCGGCTTGCCGCGCGAGCAGGCGGAAGCGGTGCTGCTGCGGGTCGTCGTGGGACTGGACGGGCCCGCGACCGCGCGGGTCCTGGGTAAACGCCCCGGAGCGGTGCGCACCGCCGCGTACCGAGGGCTGCGGAGACTCGCCGGGCGACTGGCGCAGGGCGGAGCAAGGGGATGAGACGGCAACCGGACGAGTCGCCGGAGGCGGCGGCAGCGCTGTGGGCGGCTGCCATGAGAGGTGACGACACCGTCGATCCGGTCCGGGAGGAGCAGGCGCTCGCGGCCTTCCGCGCGGCGCGTGACGCGGGCGGCCACGCCCACGCTCACGGCGTACGCCGGGCCCGGCGGCGTGACGACTGGCGGCCGGGCGGCGCCGAGCTGCGGCGCCGTCGTTCGCTGCGGGCGGCGGCCATGGGACTGGCGGCGACGGTGCTGCTGGGCGGGGTCGCGGTGGCCGCGCAGACCGGCGCGATCCCGACCCCCTTCGGCGGCGGCGGTGACGGCGACGGCGGCCGGGGCGGCTCCGTGCCCCGGCCCTCGACGGCGCCGACGGCCCCGCCCGATGTGCCCGCCTCGCCGGTCACGGAGCAGGAGTCCGGGCGGTCGGCCGCGTCGCCCACGCCTTCGGCGCGTACGCCGGAGGCGCCGAGCCCCGGCAGGACGGTCACGGACGCGGAGGGCGAGGAGCGGCCCGCGACGGGCGGCGACGAGCGGAAGGCGGGGCCGCCGAAGTCGGGGACCGGTGCCGGAGCCGGTACCGGGTCCGAGGCGAATCCGGCCAAGGGTGCCGCGAGCGGCGGTGGCGGGACCGGCGGTGAGACCGGCGGTGACAGCGGCGGCGAGGGCCGCGGCGGCGGAAAGCCGGCGGGCGGAGGGAAGCGGCCGTGACCGCGGGCAGGGCGCCGGGGGCGGCGGTGACGTCGGCTTCAGGAAAGCGACCGGGGCCGCCACCCCCCACAGGAGAGGCCCCGGTCGCCGTCCACGGGTCCGCAGTACGGCCCCGTACTCCTATCAGCGCCACGCGTGCGTTTTCTGTCACACCTCGGTCTGTCAGTGTGATGTTGCAGGCTGTACAAGACATGGACGTGAAGCCGCAGGACCACGTAGCGTGCTGCTGCGCGCTGGGCGGAGCGGCGGTGGTGGCCGGCCGCGAAGACGAACGGGTTGTGGGAGTGCTGGGGGACGACGCGGAGCTGACCGCCGCGGTGCTCGCGGCGCAGGACGGGGACGAGGACGCCTTCCGGACTGTGTACCGCGCCGTGCACCCGCGGCTGCTCGGCTATATACGCACGCTGGTGGGCGAGGCGGAGGCGGAGGACGTCGCCTCCGAGTCCTGGCTCCAGATCGCGCGCGACCTCGACCGGTTCAGCGGCGACGCCGACCGCTTCCGCGGCTGGGCGGCGCGCATCGCCCGCAACCGCGCGCTCGACCACCTGCGGATGCGGGGCCGGCGCCCCGCCGTCGGCGGTGACGAAACGGAACTCACCGACAAGCCGGCCGAGTCCGACACCGCGGACGAGGCCATGGAATCCCTCGCCACCGGCCACACCATGCACCTCATTTCCCAGCTCCCCCAGGACCAGGCCGAGGCCGTCATCCTGCGGGTCGTCGTCGGGCTGGACGCCAAGAGCGCCGCCAAGACCCTCGGCAAGCGCCCCGGCGCCGTCCGCACCGCCGCCCACCGCGGACTCAAGCGGCTGGCGGAGCTGATGGGCGCGGACGCGGCGGCGCCGCTGGGTGCCGTGCCGCCCCAACCGGGGCCGCACCGCGGGTCGGTGGCGCGTACGGGTGTGACGCAATGGCGCTCGCGGACGCAGAAGGACATGTGATGGCCGACGAGCGGGATGAGTGGCTCGATCAGGATGCGGCGGAGCGGCTGCTGCGTGGCGAACCGGTCGACCCTGTCGACGATCACGCGCGCGAGCAGGCCCGACGGCTGACCGCGGCGCTGGAGGCGATGCGGGCCGAGATGGCCGCCCCGGCGCCCCCGGCGGCGCTCCCCGGTGAGGAAGCGGCGCTCGCCGCGTTCCGCGAGGCCCGGGCGGCGAAGTCCGCCGGCGCGTCCGCCGCGCTGTCGTCCCCCTCCGCCAAGGGCGTAGGCGGCGACCTCGGGGCCGTACGGCTCAGGGCGGCGCCGCCGCGCGACCAGGTGCGGGGCCGCTGGACGCGGCCGCTGCGCTGGGGGCTGGCCGCGTCGGTGGCCGGGCTGGCCGTCGGCGGTGTGGCCGTCGCCGCGAGCACCGGCGTACTGCCCGTCCTGGGTGACGACCACGAGCCGCTGCCCGCCTCCTCGTCCGCCTCGGCCGCGGCGACGCCCGGACCGCTGGTCTCCTCCGACGCGTCGGAGGACGGCGGCGGTACGAGCGCGGGGGCGGGCTCGGGCGCGGCGACGCCGGGCACACCCGCCGATCCGAGCGGCACGCCGCCGTCCCCGGGCGAGACGCCCCCGCCGTCGCTGCCGGGGTCACCGGCCCCGGAAGGGCCCGGCACGGGCCGCGACAACGTTTCCGCGGGCAGCGGCGACGGGTCCGGGCCCGGCGGCGCCGAGCCGGGCACCGGAATTCCGGACGTCGGTGGTACGACCGGTACGGGCGGCGGGAGCGGCAGCTGGTACGCGCGCACCGCGCAGGCGTGCCACGACTACCGCCAGGGCCGCCTCGACAACGACAAGCGCCGGTACCTGGAGCTCGCGGCCAAGGGCGACACCGTCAAGAAGTTCTGCGACAAGGTGCTGGGCACCGACACGCGCAGCCGCGAGGGCGGGACGACCGGCGGCGACGCCGAGGACGGCGGCGACAGCGACCGCGGCGGCGGGTCCGGTGGGTCCGGCGGCGGTCAGGGCGGGAAGAACGGCGGCGGTACGGGCGGTGGCGCCGGTACCGGCGCTGGAGGCGGTGGCGGCGGCAAGGGCCGCGCGGCCGCACCCGGCACACCCTTCCCGGCGATCCCGTTGTTCCCCGTGACGGTGCCCGCTCCCGCCCTCTGACCGCCTCTGACCTGCGTTTTTAAAAAAGTTCGGCGTGGGTGTGACGTTTTCGCGCCGCCTGGCGCAGTACTAAGTGAGCCGACTGGTCATCGGCAGCGCTAAACGAGCCGGGGTTCCCCCCGTACCTACGGCTCAGCGCACATGGCGCGGGCGGGACACGTTCCCCCGGTCCCGCCCGCGCCCTCTCTCCCTCAGACCCTCCCGCTCCCGCTCACCAGTGGACGACGACCTTGTCGCCGACCTTCACCTGGTCGAAGAGCGCCGCGATCTTCCCCTTGTCCCGGACGTTGACGCAGCCGTGCGAGGCCCCGTTGTAGCCGCGCGCCGCGAAGTCCGAGGAGTAGTGCACCGCCTGGCCGCCGCTGAAGAACATCGCGTACGGCATCGGCGTGTGGTAGATCGTCGACTCCCAGTCCTTCGCCTTCCAGCCGACGCTGAACGTGCCCTCGCGGGTCGGCGTGTTCTCCGAGCCGAAGCGGACGTCCATCGCCGAGACCACCTTGCCGTCGATCATCCAGGCGAGGGTCCGGCTCTCCTTGCTGATGCACAGCACCCGGCCGGTCATGCAGCGGGCGTCCGGCGCGTCCAGCTCGTTCGTGGTCGGCGGGCGCAGCTCGGCGGCCGTCGGCTTGCGCGTCTGGGCGACGAGCCTGCTCCAGGTGGTCTCGTCGACCGAGCCGGTGGCGGGCAGGCCGGCCTTCCGCTGGAAGGACGAGACCGCCTTGGCGGTCATCGAGCCGTAGAAGGACGTGGGGCTCCGGTCGAAGTGCCCGGCCTGGCGCAGACGCGCCTGCAACTCCCGGACCTGCTCGTTCTCCGTGCCCTCCGCCATGAGCGCCTTGGGCTTCGGTGCCGCCGTCACCGGTGAGGCGGAGGGCGAGGGCGAAGACGGCGCGGAGGGAGACGCCGACGAAGGCGCGGCTGACGAAGGAGCCACCGGCGTCGACGGTGTCGCCGACGACGACGGCGCGGCCGCGCCCACGGCCTGGGCCGTACACCCGCCGGCGGCGAGAGCGACGGCGGTGACGGCTGCCAAGGACGGCAGGACTCTGCGTATGACGGACGTGCGGTGCATGGAAGCCCCCCGGAGATACGACGTGTACCTACTTGATGCTTCCCAGGCGTGCTTGGTTGTGCTCCGCGGCGCATGCTGTGAGCAAGGTCCCAGCGTGCGGCCCTCCACCGGCCGCACGCCCGCCGCTACAGTCCGTCGCGAGGGTCGGTTTACCTGCGAGTAGGTCTATCGGAAGGCACAGCACATGGCGCGCGAGTCGGAGTCGGGACTGCCCATCGAGCCGGTGTACGGGCCGGATGCGCTGGAGGGCTGGGACCCGGCGGAGAAGCTGGGGGACCCTGGTTCGTACCCGTTCACGCGCGGTGTGTATCCGACCATGTACACGGGCCGGCCCTGGACGATGCGGCAGTACGCGGGTTTCGGTACGGCGGTCGAGTCGAACGCCCGGTACAAGCAGCTGATCGCCAACGGCACCATGGGGCTGTCGGTGGCGTTCGACCTGCCGACGCAGATGGGGCACGACTCGGACGCGTCGATCGCGCACGGCGAGGTCGGCAAGGTGGGCGTGGCGATCGACTCGATCGACGACATGCGGGTGCTGTTCGGCGGGATCCCGCTGGACAAGGTGTCGACGTCGATGACGATCAACGCCCCGGCCGCCCTGCTGCTGCTCCTCTACCAACTCGTCGGTGAGGAGCAGGGCGTCCCGGCCGACAAGCTGACGGGCACGATCCAGAACGACGTGCTCAAGGAGTACATCGCGCGGGGCACGTACATCTTCCCGCCGAAGCCGTCGCTGCGGCTGATCGCGGATATCTTCAAGTACTGCAAGGCCGAGATCCCGAAGTGGAACACGATCTCGATCTCCGGCTACCACATGGCGGAGGCGGGTGCCTCGCCCGCGCAGGAGATCGCCTTCACCCTCGCCGACGGCATCGAGTACGTCCGCACCGCCGTGGCCGCGGGGATGGACGTGGACGACTTCGCTCCGCGTCTGTCGTTCTTCTTCGTCGCCCGCACGACCATCCTCGAAGAGGTGGCGAAGTTCCGTGCGGCCCGCCGGATCTGGGCGCGGGTGATGCGCGAGGAGTTCGGCGCGAAGAACCCCAAGTCGATGATGCTGCGCT
The DNA here is from genome assembly GCF_044765045.1 of Streptomyces sp. NPDC093546. Taxonomy (NCBI): domain Bacteria; kingdom Bacillati; phylum Actinomycetota; class Actinomycetes; order Kitasatosporales; family Streptomycetaceae; genus Streptomyces; species Streptomyces sp. NPDC093546. Next base: position 624,213 of record NZ_JBIWJG010000003.1, read on the forward strand.
TCCACACGCAGACGGCCGGGGTGCAGCTGACCGCGCAGCAGCCGGAGGTGAACCTGGTCCGCGTCGCCGTCCAGGGCCTGGCGGCGGTCCTCGGCGGTACGCAGTCGCTGCACACCAACTCCTTCGACGAGGCGATCGCCCTGCCGACGGACAAGTCGGCCCGCCTCGCGCTGCGCACGCAGCAGGTCCTGGCGTACGAGACGGACGTGACCGCCACCGTCGACCCCTTCGCCGGCTCGTACGTCATCGAGAAGATGACCGACGAGGTCGAGGCGGCGACGCTGGAGCTGATGCGGAAGGTCGAGGACCTCGGCGGCGCGGTCAGCGCCATCGAACACGGTTTCCAGAAGAACGAGATCGAGCGCTCGGCGTACCGCATCGCCCAGGAGACCGACTCCGGCGAGCGGGTCGTGGTCGGCGTCAACCGCTTCCAGCTCGACGAGGAGGAGCCGTACGAGCCGCTGCGCGTCGACCCGGCGATCGAGGCCCAGCAGGCCGAGCGGCTCGCCAAGCTCCGCGCCGAACGCGACCAGGCGGCCGTCGACACGGCGCTCGCCGAGCTGAAGAAGGCGGCGGAGGGCACGGACAACGTCCTCTACCCGATGAAGGACGCGCTCAAGGCGCGGGCGACGGTCGGCGAGGTCTGCAACGCGCTGCGCGAGGTGTGGGGGACGTACGTCCCGTCCGACGCGTTCTGAGCCCGTCCACCCGTCCACCCGTCCGCCCGTCCGCCGGACGCGGTGCCGCGCGGAAAGGGAATCCCAGAGGCCAGGCACCCGTGAAAGAAATGCTTTTCCTTCCGGATTCTTGGCGGATTCTTTCCTGATTCCCTTTCCGTGCTTTCCGTGCCAAGGTGTGCACGAGCGGGGGCGCTTTGGGTCACCCGCCTGTCCAACACGCGCCACTGGGGCGATAAAAGGCCCGGGAAAACACCCGATTGCCCTAGGGGTGTCACCCGGCTGCCGCGCACCTGGATCAAGATCCATGGCGTTAGGGCGAATATGACGACAACACATGTGTCAGCCTCGTTCTCCGGGGGCCGAGCCGTTCGGCCCACCCGTGCGGGCAAGTGGACGTACACGCCTCGCTTCGCCCCCTCCACCGGTCGCGAAAGCGCCACCTTGCACGACGGGAGCCGGTGCATCGACCTGCGGTACTCCTCCGGGGTGCTGGAGGAATTCCTGCAGACGATGAGCGGAATCCAGGCCGAGTTCGACCGCCTGGCGCGGGGCCGTGAGGAATGCGCGGTCCCCGCCCGTGAACGGAGCGAACGGACGGGGCAGGCTCTTCATGTATGAGCACTACGGCCGGGACGCGCGTCAGCCCCTGGCGCCGCTCGGTTCGCTCGACATGGCCGACCTGATGTGGGACCCGGCGGAGGAACTCGCCTGTCTCCTCCAGGAATCCGCCGCCCCGGGCAGGACTCCGGGCCGGGCCACGGATCGGCCTTCGGACCGGCCTTCGGACTGGGCGGCCGATGCCGGTACCGTCGCCCCCGACCGGCCCATGGAGCGACTGGAGCAGATCACCGCCGAGCTGCCGCCGGTGCGGCCTCCCCAGGCGAGCCACCGCCGCGTCCCCGCGAAGCGGAGCCCGGTCACCCTGCTGCGGACCGGCAGCGTCCTCATCGCCGCGCTGGCGGCCGTCATCGTGTCGATGGTCAGCGTCTACGGCGGCATGGTCGCCTACGACCCCCTGCGCCACATCGCCGAGTCCCACACCTCCCACGACGCCGTGCGGTGGTGGCCGCTGCTGGTCTACGGGCCCTGGATGGTCGGCTCCCTGTGCATCCTGCGCACCGCCCTCCACCGGCGCCGGGCGGCCCACTCCTGGTGCGTGGTCCTGCTCTTCTCGACCATCGCCATGCTGCTGTGCATCGCCCAGGCCCCCCGGACCGTGCCGGACATCGCGACGGCCGCCCTGCCCTCGGTCGCCGCCCTCGCCTGCTTCCAGCAGCTCGTCCGCCAGATCACCCTGACGCGGCCGCCCCGCCAACGGGCACCCCGGCACCGCAGCGCCGACACCGGTTGACCCGGGCTGCGGTTGAGCCGGGCTCCGGTTGACCCTGACACCGTGTGAGGCTGTCCCGTGGGAGGCGTCATGTTCACCATCGGAGACTTCGCCCGACACGGCCGGGTGTCGGTCCGCATGCTGCGCCACTACGACGCGATCGGACTGCTGCGCCCCGCCCATGTCGACCCGTACAGCGGCTACCGCTTCTACGAAGCGGCCCAGCTGACCGGCATCGGCTACCGGTCCGCCGGCTACGCGCGCGAGCTGTACCTGGAGACCCCCGAGGACCGTACGCAGTGGGTGACGGAGATCCAGGAGCCGGTCGTCAGGACGCCCTGACCAGCGCGCGCCGGAGGCGGCGCGCCCGACGGACCAGGCGGCGGGCCAGCGCGCCGCGCGGCACCCGCAGGCCGCCCGGCACGCCGCCGGGAAGGCCCAGCACGGTCAGGCGGCGCCGCTTGAAGTAGCGGCGGGTCCGGGCGTCCAGGTGCGCGGACAGGTACCGCTCCGCCACCGGGCGGAGGTCCGGCCGGACCTGGGGCCGCATCGCGAAACCGACGGCACCGATCAGCCCGGCGAGGTCCCCGACCTCGCCGACCTCGCCGGGCTCACCGGACTCACCGCTCTCCAGGTCGGGCAGCAGCGCGTCCGCGAGCGTCACCGGCACCCGGTTGCTGTTCTGGTACGGGGTGAGCCGGTCCAGCAGCGGGCCGGTGCCCAGGCGGGCGACCGTGATGCCGTAGAAGCGGTCCGCCGTGAACAGCCCGGTCGAGAAGCAGGCCACCACCAGCGCGGGCCGCAGCCGCCCGAACAGGACCTCCGCGAGGACCGGCCGGTCGTACACGGTCAGTTCGGCGCCCAGCGCCGCGGCCTCCCGCTCCAGCGCCCGCGACCAGGAGGCGGGCGCCACCGGGTGCGGCTTGAAGACGAGCCTGCGGTGCCCGCGCGCCACCGCGCCGCGCACCATCCGCAGGTGCAGGGCCTCCTCCTCGGCGGGGGAGAGGATCCCGAGCGCCGACAGGTACTGGCCGAGCAGCAGCGCCCCGCCCTCCGCGGCGGTCTCGTCACCGGCCCCGGGGGGCTCGTCCGCCGCCAGCTCGTCGACCACCTTCCGGAACGCCTCCGCCGGTACGACCTCGGGCGCGGACCCGAACTCCCCCAGCAGCAGCGGCCGCAGGCCCTCCACCAGCTCCAGGTGCAGCAGCCGCCGCACCCGCTCGCCGACCAGCGGGTCCAGCTTGACGCGGGTCGGGCCGTAGCTCATCAGCCCGTCCGCGTACACGTCGACGGGCGCGTCCGGGAACAGCCGCGCGAGCGTGAGCGCGGGCGCGACCTGGATCGACTCGACGGCCAGCTCCACCCGCTCGCCCTCACCGAGCCCCCACAGCAGCCGCAGATACCGCTCCCACAGGGGTACGTCGTCGGCGCGCGGCGACCAGTCGCCCGGGTGGAACGGCGCGATGGCCTCGTTCCACGACAGGACGGAGTCGAAGCGGGGGCGCAGCCGCTCGAAGCCGGGCATCCGGTCGAGCGGGACGGTCGTCTCGGGCGTGGCCGCGTTGTTGGCGACCACCAGCAGCCGCCGGTCCGTCGGCGCGAAGCAGCCGCTGTCGAGCGCGGCGGCGAGCGTGACGGCCCCGTACAGCGTCGACGCGAGGAAGATCCGCGTGGTCACGCGGCCACCTCCGTCCGCAGGGCCGGGCGCCGGCGGAGCCTGCGCAGCAGCGTCGCCCGCTCGTCGTCCATCGTGTCGAGGGCGGCGCTCAGCACGTCCTGCGGCAGGCGGCGCAGCGCCGCCGCGCTCCGGCTGCGCAGGGCGCGCGCGACCGGCGGTTCGAAGCGGTCGATCGATCCGACATGGTGCGCGATGATCGCGCAGTACGTGCGCACCGCTTTCGGCAAAAGGCGACCGGAATCCGGATCGGCGCTCGTTTCCTCGATGACACGGTCGAAAGCCCGGAGGAAATCCAGCTGGCGGGCGTCGCCGATCTGAGTGAGGGAAGTGGAGACCCCTCGCCGGTAGAAAATGCCGAGTGTGCTCACCGCCGCGAAGGATTCCGCCTCCCGGTGCAGCCGCCATATCCACGGCCGGTCCTCGGCGGTGCGCAGACCGTCCTCGAAATGCAGCAGCCCGCGGTCGACGAGCCGCCGGTGGTACATGCCGGCCCAGGCGTACGGATAGTCCACCGAGGTGGACCGCTCGGCGGGCAGGATCGCGTCACGCGGCCGCAGCACCTCCCCGCGCCGCCCCACCGGCACGCGGTGCACCGTCCGCGCCTTGCCGGTGCACCGCACATGGTCCGTACGGACGAAGTCGCACCCCAACTCCTCGATGGTGGCGAGGAGTCGGGCGAGATGCCCGGGTGCCAGCCAGTCGTCGCCGTCGAGGAAGGCGAGGTACTCGCCGCGCGCCGCGTCGATGCCGGTGTTGCGGGCGGTGGCGAGCCCGGCGTTGCGCTCGTGTCTCAGCAGCAGCGCTCCCGGGAGCTCGCGGGCCGCCCGCCGCAGGATGTCGTGCGTCGCGTCCGTCGAACAGTCGTCGACCAGCACGAATTCGAAGTCGCCACGGGCATTGGCCCGCAGACTTTCCAGGGTTTCCGGGGCATATGTCTGCACGTTGTAGAACGGCACGACGACGGAGAGCTTGACCACGTGCCCGACGCTAGGCGCGGCCCCCGGCATTCGCCCTGACGGGGAAAGGGATGCGCGGTGAACACTGAGCGGCGCGCTCCTTAACCGGATTGCCCATCGGTGGCCGCCAAGTGCTGTTCACCCTTTGTTGCGGCCCTGTTGGGCCGCGAAGCGGAATGCCTTCCTAACGTCCTCGGCGTGCCTTCCACACGTACCGGCAGCAGCAGCCCAGCGGTGCGGATCGCGGTCCTCGCGGATTCCGACACCCGATGGAAGTGGGGCGCGCTCACCGCGCGCCGCCTCACGCCGCCCGGCCCCGGAGCCGGTCCCGAGATCACCGGCTACGTGCTGCGCGGCCGGGCCACACCCACCGCCCGCCAGCTCGCCGAGGTCGGCGCCGGCGTCGGCGTACCCCGCGAGGTGACGGGCGCCGAGTTCCTCCGCGCGGTCCGGGAGGAGGCGTACGACGTCGTCGTCCTCGCGCTCGTCGGCGGCACGGTCCAGGCGATGCTGCACGGCCTCGCCGGGATGGCGCTGCCCCGCCGCCCGGTGCTCGTCACCGGCTACGTCGGCGTCGTGTACGAGAAGCTCGCCGACGGGCTGCTGCTGCGGCACGGCGCCGACGTCGTCCTCGCCAACTCGCGCCACGACGCGGAGCGCTTCCGGGCCGTGTACGAGGGCGTCGGCGCGGACGCGTCGGCGGTGGTGGAGGCCGCGCTGCCGTTCCTCGGCGGGGCGCCGTACGCGCCGGAGCCCGGCCGCGACACGGTCGTCTTCGCCGCGCAGCCGTCCGTGCCCGCGACCCGCGAGGAACGCGCCTACCTGCTGCGCCGGCTGGTCGAGCACGCCCGGCTGCACCCGGGCCGCGAGGTGCTGCTGAAGCTGCGCTCCAAGCCGGGCGAGCACACCACGCACCTCGAGGAGCACCCGTACCAGAGGCTGGCGCGCGGCCCGCTGCCGCCCAACCTCCGCCTGGTCCACGGCCACATGGGCGAGGTGCTCGACCGTACGGACCTGCTGGTCACGGTGTCGTCCACGGCCGCGCTGGAGGCCCTGCACCGGCGCATCCCGACCGCCGTCCTGACCGACCTGGGCGTGCGCGAGGTGCTCGGCAACCACCACTTCCTCGGCTCCGGCCTGCTCACCTCGTGGGACGCCCTCGACGCCGGGCACCGCCCCACGCCCGGCCCGGCATGGCTGGGGGCGCAAGGAGTCGCGCCGGACGGCTCGTACGCCACGGCCTTCGACGCCGTCCGCGCCCGCGTGCGGGAGCTGCTGGACCAACCGGTGCTGCCGCCCCTCGCGCCGTACTACACGCCCGCGACCGCCCCCGGGTACCTGCCCGGCGTCCTCGGCCGCCACCGCCTCGACACCGAGGCGGCGGCCCCCTCGGCGTCCGCCGCGCGGCGCGTGCTGCGGGAGGCGGCGCGCGGGCTGTACCGCCACGGGGTGCAGCGCGTGGCCCCGGTGATCCGCCGCCTGGGGGAGCTGTGACCGCGCGCCCGGCCACGGTGCTGGCCGTCATCCCCGCCCGCGGCGGCTCCAAGGGCGTCCCCGGCAAGAACCTGGCCCCGGTGGGCGGCCTCCCGCTGGTCGCCCGTGCGGTACGCGCCTGCCTCGGCGCCCGCCGCGTGACCGACGTCGTCGTCTCGACCGACGACCCCGCCATCGCCGCCGCGGCCCGCGCGGCCGGCGCCCAGGCCGTCGAGCGGCCACCCGCCCTCGCCACGGACACCGCCACCAGCGAGGAGGCCGTCCTCCACGCGCTGGACGCCTTCGAGGAGCGCCACGGCCGCCCCGTCGACGTGGTGCTCCTGGTCCAGTGCACGAGCCCCTTCCTCACGGCGGACGACGTCGACGGCGTGGCCGCCGAGCTCCAGGAGCGGGGCGCCGACACCGCCCTGACCGTCGCCCCGACGCACGGCTTCCTGTGGTGGGGGACCCCGGTGGGCGCGGTCGGCGTCAACCACGACAAGGCCCACCGCCCCCGGCGCCAGGACCGCGAGCCCGAGTACCTGGAGACGGGCGCCGCGTACGGCATGGACGCGCGCGGCTTCCGCACGCACCGGCACCGGTTCTTCGGGCGGACCGCGCTCGTCGTCACCGACCCCGCGCGGGTGCTGGAGATCGACGACCCGCACGACCTGGCCCGCGCCCGCGCCCTCGCACCGCTCCTCGACGAGACGGCGAGGCCCACCGCCGACGACGTCGACGCCGTCGTCCTCGACTTCGACGGCACGCAGACCGACGACCGCGTCCTCATCGACTCCGAGGGCCGCGAGTTCGTCGCCGTCCACCGGGGCGACGGGCTCGGCGTCGCCGCCCTGCGCCGCGCGGGCATCCGGCTGCTCGTCCTGTCCACCGAGCGCAACCCCGTCGTCGCCGCCCGCGCCCGCAAGCTCGGCGTCCCCGTCCTGCACGGCGTCGACCGCAAGGACCTCGCGCTGAAGCAGTGGTGCGACGACCACGCCCTCGACCCCCAGCGGGTGCTCTACGCCGGAAACGACGTCAACGACCTGCCCTGCTTCGGGCTCGTCGGCTGGCCCGTCGCCGTCGGCAGCGCCCACGACTCCGTACGGGCCGCCGCCCGGGCCGTCACCGAGACGCCCGGCGGCGCGGGCGCCGTCCGCGAGATCGCCGCCTGGCTCCTCGGCCCCACCCTGAACACCCTCCCCCGAACGCCCTCCCCGCCACGTAAGGACCCGTGAACGTGAACCCCCTGAGCACCAACCCCCGCCTGCGCACCATCGGCCGCACGACGGTCGGCCCCGACCAGCCCGTCTACGTCACCGGCGAGATCGGCATCAACCACAACGGCGACCTCGACAAGGCCCTCGCCCTCATCGACGCCGCCGCCGACGCGGGCTGCGACGCCGTGAAGTTCCAGAAGCGCACCCCCGAGATCTGCACCCCGCGCGACCAGTGGGACATCGAGCGCGACACGCCGTGGGGCCGCATGACGTACATCGACTACCGCCACCGCGTCGAGTTCGGCGAGGACGAGTACCGCGCCATCGACGAGCACTGCCGGGCGCGCGGCATCGACTGGTTCGCCTCCCCGTGGGACACCGAGGCCGTCGCGTTCCTGGAGAAGTTCGACCCGCCTGCCCACAAGGTCGCCTCCGCGTCCCTCACCGACGACGAGCTGCTGCGCGCCCTGCGCGCCACCGGCCGTACCGTCGTCCTCTCCACCGGCATGTCGACACCGCGCCAGATCCGCCACGCGGTGGAGGTGCTCGGCAGCGACACCACCCTGCTCTGCCACGCCACCTCCACCTACCCGGCGAAGGCCGAGGAGCTGAACCTCCGCGTGATCCGGTCCCTCATGCGGGACTACCCCAACATCCCCATCGGCTACAGCGGCCACGAGACCGGCCTCCAGACCACCCTCGCCGCCGTCGCCCTCGGCGCCTGCTTCGTCGAGCGCCACATCACCCTGGACCGCGCGATGTGGGGCTCCGACCAGGCCGCCTCCGTCGAGCCGGGCGGCCTCGCCCGCCTCGTCCGCGACATCCGCACCATCGAGGCCGCCCTCGGCGACGGGATCAAGAAGGTGTACGAGTCCGAGCTCGCCCCCATGAAGAAGCTCCGCCGCGTCCCGGCCACGGTATGACCGCGCCCCACCTGGCCTTCGTCGAGAGCCCCGTCCAGCTGCTGAACGTCCTGGAGTGGGCCCACCACTCGGGGCGGCCCGAGCTGACGGTGGTGGTGCTGCCGCCCACCGACCCCATGTCGCGGGGACAGCTGCGCCGCATGGCCGCCCTCGCCCGGGACGAGGGCGTCACCGTCCGCTGGCAGGAGGCCCGCCTCGGGCGGGGCGCCCTGCCGCGCACCCTGCGGGAGCTGGCGCCGCTGCTGCGCGGCGCGGAGCGGGTGCTCATAGGCGACCCGTTCTCGCGGTACGTGCAGCTGCTGCTGACGCTCTTCGGGCCGCGTGCCGTCACCGTCGTGGACGACGGCACGGCGACGATGGAGTTCGCGGAGCGGCTGGCGCGCGGCGAGCGGCTCGTGCGCTGGCACCGGCGGGGCCACGGCCTCGCCCCCCGCGAGCTGGCCCTCGCGCCGGTGACCGCCCTCGCCCGCCGCAGGCTCGCCCCCTCGCGCAGGCGCGCCGTGGAGGTCTTCACCGCCCTGCCGGTGGAGGCGCCGCCGGGCACCACCGTCGTCCCGAACCGCTTCGCCTGGGCCCGCGCGCGCTTCGGGCCGCCCCGCGTGAGCGACGGAGCGGACCTGGTCGGCACCTCGCTCGTCGAGACGGGCGTGGTGGAGCCGGAGCCGTACGTGGCGGCGGTCGCCGCGCTCGCGGCGGCGCACGGCGCGACCCGCTACTTCGCGCACCGCCGCGAGAGCGTGGAGAAGCTGCACCGCATCGCCACCGGGACCGGCCTGGAGATCGTGCGCCCGGAGCTGCCGCTGGAGCTGATCGCCCGGCGCGGCCCGATCGGCCGCACCGTGCTGAGCTTCCCCTCCACGGTCGTCCACACCCTCCCCCTGGCGCTGGCCGGCACCGGGGTCAGGATCGCGGTGTGCGAGGTGGCGCCGGAGTGGCTGCGCGCGAGCGCGTCGCCGCGGGCGCGGGGGTTCCTGGCGGCGGTGACGGAGTCGGCGCGCACGGCGCACGGACCGGGGCTCACGGTCGCGTGAGCGACCCCTCACGGCGATCGCACAGCGATCGAAAAAAGCCCGAAAAAAGGCCGAAAACGCGTGAGCTTACCCACTTCGCTCGCCGCTCAAGCCCGCCCAACCAGGTTTCTTTCCCCTAACGGGCTGAAGTTTTGTAGATCACACGTTAGTTGAGGGGGGAACGCGCCTACCCTTTCATGGGTGAACAAGTTGATGTCCCGCGACCTCGAAACCGACGTTCCCGGCGAAACGCCTCTGCTCGGTGTGCTGCCCGACGCGCTGCGCGCCGAGCTGATCGCCTTCCGCCGTGACGTGCACATGCACCCCGAGCTCGGTTTCCAGGAGTTCCGTACGACGGCCGCGCTCAAGACCCGCCTGGAGGCGGCCGGGCTGCGCCCGCGGGTGCTTCCCGGCGGTACGGGGCTGACGTGTGACATCGGCAGACAGGACGGCGCACGGCCCATGCTGGCCATCCGCGCGGACATCGACGCCCTGCCCATCCCCGACACCAAGACCGACGTGCCCTACCGGTCCACCGTGCCGGACCGCGCGCACGCCTGCGGCCACGACGTCCACACGACGGTGGTCCTGGGCACCGGGCTCGTCCTCGCGGACCTCGACCGGCAGGGGCTGCTGCCGCACCCCGTACGGCTGATCTTCCAGCCCGCCGAGGAGGTGCTGCCCGGCGGCGCCGTCGAGGCGATCGACGCCGGCGCGCTGGACGGCGTGGGCCGCATCATCGCGGTGCACTGCGACCCGCGCGTCGACGCCGGGCGCATCGGGCTGCGCACCGGGGCGATCACCTCGGCGTGCGACCGCCTGGAGGTCACCCTCGCGGGGCCCGGCGGCCACACCGCACGCCCCCACCTGACGACGGACCTCGTGACCGCGGCCGCCCGCGTGGCCACCGACGCGCCCGCCGTGCTGGCCCGCCGCATCGACGCCCGCGCCGGGCTCGCCCTCACCTGGGGCCGCATCGAGTGCGGCCACGCGCCGAACGTCATCCCGCAACACGCCGAGCTCGGCGGCACCGTGCGCTGCCTGGACCTGGCGGCGTGGCGCGACGCCCCGGACCAGGTGTACGCGGCGATCGACGAGGTGGCGACGCTGCACGGCGCGAAGTGCCAGATCGAGTACGTGCGCGGCGTCCCGCCGGTCGTCAACGACCCGGCCGTGGCGGGGCTGCTGCAGGACGCGATGACCCGGCGCTACGGCGCGTACGCCATCGAGGACACCGAGCAGAGCCTCGGCGGCGAGGACTTCTCCTGGTACCTCGAGCATGTCCCGGGCGCCATGGCCCGCCTGGGCGTCCGCCGCCCCGGCGACCCGGCCAAGCACGACCTGCACCGCGGGGACTTCGACGTGGACGAGTCCGCGATCAAGGTGGGTGTCGAGCTCTTCACGGCGGCGGCCCTGCTCGACGCCGGCAGGGCGTAACCCCCGGCACAGCCCCCGGCCTCAAGGGCGGGCCGAGTGGCTCGAACTCGCCCTTGTGCGCCTTGCGGCCGCGCCCGCCGGACCCGTCGGGCGCGGCTCCACGGCACATCCACGCACCGTGGCCCGGCGGTGACGTGCGGCTGTCGCGCCGGGGGCGGCCGCCGCCCCGCGCGCCCCGCCGTGCGGAGGCCGCACAGGCGGCTGTTCGCGACGAATCGATAACGGCTTCCGTACAGGGCTTTATCTGGCATCTACGCGCGTTACGATCGCCGCGAAACCAGCGCCGGAAGTGGCGCTTCGGTCAGGTCGAAGGAGCCCCCCTTGCGCCGGATCACTCGGATCGCAACAGTGAGCGTTGCCTCCGCGGCACTCGCGCTCAGCGCCACCGCGTGTGGCGGAAAGTCATCGGACACCGCTTCCGGTGGCGAGCCGAAGGCGGCCATCGCGTACGACATCGGCGGCCGCGGTGACCAGTCCTTCAACGACGCCGCCTTCGCCGGCCTGGAGAAGGCCGAGAAGGACCTGGGCGTCAAGGGCACCGAGGCGGAGCCCAGCGAGGGCGAGGGCGACCCGGACAAGGTCCAGCGCCTCACCGAGCTGGCCCGTGCCGGCAACAACCCGGTCATCGGCGTCGGCTTCGCGTACGCGCCGGCCATCGCCGAGGTGGCGCCGAAGTTCCCGAAGACCACCTTCGGCCTCATCGACGACACGTCCAAGAAGGGCGAGAACATCGCCAACCTGGTCTTCAACGAGGAGCAGGGTTCCTACCTGGCCGGTGTCGCCGCCGCCAAGGTGACCAAGTCCAAGACGGTGGGCTTCATCGGCGGTGTCGAGACCCCGCTGATCAAGAAGTTCGAGGCGGGCTTCGTCCAGGGCGTCAAGGACACCAACAAGGACGTCAACGTCAAGGTCCAGTACCTGACGCAGCCGCCGGACTTCGGTGGCTTCTCGAAGCCGGACCTCGGCAAGGCCGCCGCGCAGGGCCAGATCGACGCCGGCGCCGACGTGGTCTACGCCGCGGCCGGTCTCGCCGGTTCCGGCTCCATCGAGGCCGCCGCGAAGGCCAAGAAGTGGGCCATCGGTGTCGACTCCGACCAGTACAACCAGAAGGGCCTGGCTCCGTACAAGGAGTACATCCTCACCTCGGTGACCAAGGACGTCTCCGACTCGGTCTTCAACCTGATCAAGTCGGTCAAGGACGGCAAGCCGCAGTCCGGTGAGGTCCGCTACGGCCTCGACAAGGACGGCGTCGGCCTGTCGACCTCGAACCCGGCGTACACCAAGATGACCGACGTGACCGCCGCGGTCGAGAAGGCCAAGGCCGACATCACCGCCGGCAAGATCACGGTCAAGACCGCCCCGTAACCGCGCGGCCGGGACACCCAGGTTCCGCGGGTCCGGAGAGTGCGGCGTGAGCCGCCTCTCCGGACCCGGGCCATGTCCCGCCCCCGGGTTTTTTCCATTCGGGATTGCTACGCGCGTAGAGCCCCGCGTGTCGCGATAGCTTCAGGCCATCCCCCTGCCCTCCGCCCCTGCCCTCCGCTCCTTTCCCGCCAAGGAGAGTGCGTCATCAACGCGTCCAGTCCGTCATCGCCGCCGGCTGCGTCGGCCGCCGCCGTAGAGCTGCGCGGCATCACCAAGCGCTTCCCCGGCGTCGTGGCCAACCACGACATCGACATCACCATCCGCAAGGGCACCGTCCACGCCCTGATCGGTGAGAACGGGGCCGGCAAGTCGACCCTGATGAAGATCCTCTACGGCATGCAGAAGCCGGACGAGGGCACCATCACCATCGACGGCAAGCGGGTCTCCTTCTCCAGCCCCGCCGACGCCATCGCCATCGGCATCGGCATGGTCCACCAGCACTTCATGCTGGCCGACAACCTCACCGTGCTGGAGAACGTCGTCCTCGGCAGCGAGAAGCTGTACGGCATCGGGGGCAAGGCCCGTAAGAAGATCATGGAGATCTCGGACGCGTACGGGCTGAACATCCGTCCCGACGCGCTCGTCGAGCAGCTGGGCGTCGCCGACCGCCAACGCGTGGAGATCCTCAAGGTCCTCTACCGCGGCGCCCGCACCCTCATCCTCGACGAGCCGACCGCCGTGCTCGTCCCGCAGGAGGTCGACGCGCTCTTCGCGAACCTGCGGGAGCTCAAGGCGGAGGGCCTCACCGTCATCTTCATCTCGCACAAGCTGGGCGAGGTGCTCTCCGTCGCCGACGACATCACCGTCATCCGGCGCGGTACGACGGTCGGCACCGCCGACCCGCGCACGGCCACCACCAAGCAGCTCGCCGAGCTGATGGTCGGCGCCGAGCTGCCGTCGCCCGAGACGCGCGAGTCGACGGTGACGGACGTACCGATGCTGCGGGTGCAGGACCTGCGGCTGGCCGAGACCGACCCCGACGGCATTGTTCGCGAGGTCCTGGCGGGCATCGACTTCACCATCCACAAGGGCGAGGTCATGGGCATCGCCGGCGTCGAGGGCAACGGCCAGACCGAGCTCATCGAGGCCCTGATCGGCCTGCGCGACCCCGACGGCGGCGTCATCACGCTCGACGGCACCGACATCTCCCACGCGCCGACCCGCAAGCGCCGTGAGGGCGGCATCGGGTACATCCCCGAGGACCGCCACCGCCACGGCCTGCTGCTGGAGTCCCCGCTCTGGGAGAACCGCATCCTCGGCCACGTCACCGAGAAGCCCAACAGCAAGGGCGGCATCCTCGACCTCAAGGCCGCCCGCAAGGACACCGAGCGGATCGTGCGCGAGTACGACGTCCGCACCCCCGGCATCGAGGTCACCGCGGCCTCCCTCTCCGGCGGCAACCAGCAGAAGCTGATCGTCGGCCGCGAGATGAGCCACAACCCCAAGTTCCTCATCGCCGCCCACCCCACCCGGGGCGTGGACGTCGGCGCGCAGGCGCAGATCTGGGACCAGATCCGCGAGGCGCGCCGGGAGGGCCTGGCGGTGCTGCTGATCTCCGCCGACCTGGACGAGCTCATCGGGCTCTCCGACACCCTGCGGGTGATGTACCGCGGCCGGCTGGTCGCGGACGCCGACCCCGCCACGATCACCCCGGAGGAGCTGGGCTCGGCCATGACCGGCGCCGCGACCGGCCATCTGGAGCACCACGAGCGCCACGACGACAACGACAGCAGCGGTGAGGGCCGATGAAGAAGTTCGACAAGGACCGGCTGATCCTGGGCCTGGCCGGCCCGGCGCTCGCGCTGGTCGTGGCCTTCCTGCTCACCTCCGTGGTGCTGCTGGTCTCCGACCGCGACCCGATCGAGCCGTACCGGATCATGTTCCGGAGCCTGGAGTTCACCGACATCCAGGTCCTGATCCTCAACCAGACCGGCACGTACTACCTCGCCGCGCTGGCGGTCGCCATCGGCTTCCGCATGAACCTGTTCAACATCGGTGTCGACGGCCAGTACCGCCTCGCGGTGATGCTCGCCGCGGTCTTCGGTGCCGCCGTGGAGCTGCCCGGGCCGCTGCACGTGCTGATGATCGTGATCGTCGCCATGCTCGTCGGCGCGCTGTGGGCCGGCATCGCGGGCGTCCTGAAGACCACCCGCGGAGTCAGCGAGGTCGTCTCCACGATCATGCTGAACGCCATCGCCACCAGCCTCATCGCCTGGCTGATCCTGCCCTCCAACCTCGGTGTGCAGCCGCCCGGCTCCAACGACCTCACCACCGGTGAGATCGCCGAGTCCGGCTGGATGCCCGGCCTCGACGTGGACGGCGGCACGATCTACGGCTTCACCTTCGTCGCCTTCGCGCTGGGCGTCGTCTACTGGTTCGTCCTCAACCGCACCCGCTTCGGCTTCGACCTGCGCGCCACCGGAGCCAGCGGCTCCGCCGCCCAGGCGAGCGGCGTCGACGCCAAGCGGATGGTCCTCACCGCCATGCTGATCTCCGGCGCGGTCGCCGGCCTGGCCGGCATGCCGATGCTGCTCGGCCAGACCCACACGTACAGCCTGAGCTTCCCGGTCGGTGTCGGCTTCACGGGCATCACCATCGCGCTGCTGGGCCGCAACAGCCCCGTCGGCATCTTCTTCGCCGCCCTGCTCATCGCCTTCCTCGACAAGGCGTCGGCCTCCCTCGACCAGTACGGCTTCGAGAAGGAGATCGCCATGATCATGCAGGGCCTGATCGTGATCTCGGTCGTCGTCGCGTACGAACTGGTCCGCCAGTACGGCCTGCGCCGGCAGCAGCAGAAGGTGGGCGAGCAGCTCGCTGCCCAGGCCCGAAAGAAGAAGGAGGACGTGGCAGCATGAGCGAGTCCACGAGCACTGTTTCGGTCGCGGCGGTCGCGCCGAAGAAGGGCGGCGGGCGCAGCAAGCTGTCCCTTCCCGTCATCCTGCTGATCATCGCGGGCGGCCTCGCGCTGTTCTCGCTGGTCCGCGTCATCAGCGGCGCCGACGACCTCACCTCCGTGGGCCAGATCTCCGGCGCCCTCCAGCTGGCCATCCCGATCGGCCTCGCGGGCCTCGGCGGCCTGTGGTCCGAGCGGGCCGGCGTGGTCAACATCGGCCTCGAAGGCATGATGATCATGGGCACCTGGTTCGGTGCCTGGGCCGGCTACCAGTGGGGCCCGTGGACGGGTGTCGCCCTCGGCATCCTGGGCGGCGCCCTCGGCGGCGTCCTGCACGCGGTCATGACGGTCACCTTCAACGTCAACCACATCGTCTCCGGTGTGGCCATCACCATCCTGGCCACCGGCGCCACCCGCTACCTGTCGAACTTCACCTTCGCCGAGGCCCCGGGCGGCTCCTCCAAGCAGTCCCCGCGCATCGAACGCGTCACCGACATCACCATCCCGGGGTTGTCGGACGGGCTGGCCGAGCTCCAGGCCAAGCACTGGTTCTTCGTCTCCGACCTCGCGGGCCTGCTCGGCGGCCTGGTCACCAACCTGTCGCTGCTGACCGTCGTCGCGCTGCTGCTCGTCCCCGCCACCTGGTGGATCCTGTGGCGCACCGGCTTCGGCCTGCGGCTGCGCTCCTGCGGTGAGAACCCGGTGGCCGCCGAGTCCCTCGGCGTCAACGTCTACAAGTACAAGTACATCGCCGTGATCGTCTCCGGCGCCCTCGCGGGCCTCGGCGGCGCCTTCCTCGCCATCGTCTCCACCGGCATCTACCAGGAGGGCCAGACCGGCGGCCGCGGCTACATCGGCCTCGCCGCGATGATCTTCGGCAACTGGATGCCCGGCGGCCTCGCGCTCGGCGCCGGACTCTTCGGCTTCACCGACAGCCTCAAGCTGCGCGGCGGCGCCGAGAACGTCCACGCGATGCTCCTGCTGCTGGCGATCCTGCTCGTGGGCCTCGTCATCTGGCAGCTGTACAAGAAGAAGTACATCCCCGCCGCCATCTCGGCCGTCATCTGCGCGCTGCTCTTCGTCTGGTACGCGGGCACCGACAAGCTGCCCAGCCAGTTCGTGGACGCCGCGCCGTACGTCACCACCCTGCTGGTGCTGGCCCTGTCCGCGCAGCGGCTGCGCATGCCGAAGGCGGACGGCCTGCCGTACAAGAGGGGCCAGGGCAAGTGACGCCCGACCTGTGGGAGTCCCTGCGGGAAGCCGCGAGGGAGGCCATGGCGCACGCGTACGCCCCGTACTCGGGGTACGCGGTCGGCGCGGCCGCCCTCGCGGACGACGGCCGCACGGTCACCGGCTGCAACGTGGAGAACGCCTCGTACGGCATCGGCCTGTGCGCCGAGTGCGGGCTGGTCTCCCAGCTCCAGGCCACGGGCGGCGGCCGGCTCACGCACTTCGTGTGCGTGGACGGGCACGGTCAGGTGCTGGTGCCGTGCGGCCGGTGCCGTCAGCTGCTGTACGAGTTCGGCGGCGACCAGCTGCTGCTGGACACCCCCGCCGGGATCCTCACCCTCGCCGAGATGCTCCCGCAGGCCTTCGGCCCCCAGCACCTCGCCTAGACAAGCCACTGGAAGGAAACACCCACCCCATGGACGCGATTTCCGTCATCCGCACCAAGCGGGACGGGGGCGAGCTGAGCCCCGAGCAGATCGACTGGGTCATCGACGCGTACACGCGCGGCGTGGTCGCGGACGAGCAGATGTCGGCGCTGGCGATGGCCATCCTGCTCAACGGCATGAACCGCACGGAGATCGCCCGCTGGACCGCCGCGATGATCGCGAGCGGCGAGCGCATGGACTTCTCGTCCCTCTCCCGCCCGACCGCCGACAAGCACTCCACGGGCGGCGTCGGCGACAAGATCACGCTGCCGCTCGCCCCGCTGGTCGCCGCGTGCGGCGCGGCCGTGCCGCAGCTCTCCGGCCGGGGCCTCGGCCACACGGGCGGCACGCTCGACAAGCTGGAGTCCATCCCCGGCTGGCGGGCGCTGCTCTCCAACGAGGAGATGCTGCACGTCCTCGACACCACGGGCGCGGTCATCTGCGCGGCCGGCGACGGGCTCGCCCCCGCCGACAAGAAGCTGTACGCGCTGCGCGATGTGACCGGCACGGTCGAGGCCATCCCGCTGATCGCGTCGTCCATCATGTCCAAGAAGATCGCCGAGGGCACCGGCTCGCTGGTCCTGGACGTCAAGGTCGGCTCGGGCGCGTTCATGAAGAACATCGACGACGCCCGCGAACTGGCCTCCACCATGGTGGGCCTGGGCACCGACCACGGCGTGAAGACCGTCGCCCTCCTCACCGACATGTCGACCCCGCTCGGCCTGACCGCGGGCAATGCCCTGGAGGTCCGCGAGTCCGTCGAGGTCCTCGCCGGCGGCGGCCCCGCCGACGTCGTCGAGCTCACCATCGCGCTCGCCCGCGAGATGCTCGACGCGGCCGGCATCAAGGACGCCGACCCGGCGAAGGCCCTCGCGGACGGCTCCGCGATGGACGTCTGGCGCCGCATGATCGCCGCCCAGGGCGGCGACCCGGACGCCGCGCTGCCGGTCGCCCGCGAACAGCACGTCGTCACGGCCCCCGCCTCGGGCGTCCTCACCCGCCTCGACGCGTACGGCGTCGGCGTCGCCGCCTGGCGCCTCGGCGCGGGCCGCGCCCGCAAGGAGGACCCGGTCCAGGCGGGCGCGGGCGTCGAACTCCACGCCAAGCCGGGCGACACCGTCACGGCGGGCCAGCCCCTGCTGACCCTCCACACGGACACCCCGGAGAAGTTCGACTACGCCCTGCGGTCCCTGGAGGGCACGTACGACATCGCCCCGGCCGGCACGGCGTACGAGCCGAGCCCGGTGGTGCTGGAACGTATCGCCTGACCAGCCGTGCCCTCGTACGGGTGAACGGGGCCGGTGGACCTCCACCGGCCCCGTTCGGCATGCCGGGATCCCCTCCATGAGCGAACGTCGGGCTGCTCTCACATCAAGGTTCGACGCCAACCACGACCGGGTCGAGAAGCTGCACGGCTATGCGGCGGGAGTGCCGCTGTACCTCCTGCTGGACAGCTGACACTCCGGCCGCCCTGCAGCCGCGCTCTACGGAGAGCCCCAAAGTGGGATGTACCGCGTGCTTGGCATCGTGGAGTACGGCGCCCCGATCCACCTTCCCGCCCCCTTCGACCTCACCATCGACACGGGAGAGTTCCCCGTCAGTTGACCGCCCCGGCGCCCTTCGCCAGCCACACCTCGTCCAGCCGGAACTCCACCCGGAAGCCGAGGGCCGCTGGCGTCGGCCGTCGGAGAAGGCGACCGCGAGGCGTTAGCCGAGGGGTACCTGCGCGAGCGACTCCCACTCGTACATACGGTTGTCTCGGTTGATGATGATCAACTCGGCGTGAGTGATGTGGGCGTGGGCGGGCGCGACCTCTGCTGCGGCGATGGCGGCCACAAACGGGGCGGCCGGGCCCGTCCCGTTGCTGTAGCCGACCGACACGTGTGGCCTGAAGCCCTCGGCTCGCTCTGGAACTTCCGGAAGAACGTCGCCGATCGAAGCCCGGATGGCGTCACGGACCGCTCGCACCGGAGCATCCGGCTGCACCGGAGCGAGGATCGCCTCGGGGTCCACCACAGGGGTTGTGAGAACAACGTCGAATGGCGGCACGTTCGCCAGTCGGCGTTTGGCCGCTTCAGCAATCGACAGCACCTCCTGCTCGGCTACTTCGCCCACGAATCCGATGCCCTGCATGGTCAGATGCAGCCACCGGTCAGGGATCAGGTCGAGCCCACCAACCGGAGCAAGCACTGCACGGTACTGTTCGGCGAACCTATGGACTTCAGGCTGCCTGTCGAACGTCAGGTGCCAGGTGTAGAAGCGTCGACCTTCGCTCCAGCCGGGTCGCCACCACCAGTGATCGCGCATGTACTCAGTTCCTGTCGTCATGCCCCGAGATCCAATCAGGCCGTACCTTCTCCTGGCGAGAGCGCAAGGCGCCGCGGCGCTGAGTCCGAGCACCATGCCTCCAGGGCCTGTCGTGCCGTGATGGTGACAGAACCAGAGGCGGCTCGGCTGCTGCCCATGAGCTGTCCGAGCTCCTGAACTCGCCGTGTGATGGGCTCAAGGCGTTGCTCCGGCGGCATGGCGAGGACTGGAGCGAGTGCCTCCATGACACCGTCGGGCTCGTCGGTGCCGACGAGAGCAGCGGCACGGCTGATGTGAATCTGTGCCTCGGTTCCGTAGGCACGAATAGGTTGCGCCCTGAGGTGGTCGAGCGCGCAGTCCGCCTCGGCCAGCGCATCACGGTACGCGCCGATTCGCAGGTGTGCCCCGGCCGCGTAGTTCTCCTGACGGGCTGGGGAACAGGCAAAGATGCCGCCGACGTCGTCTGTGCCGACAAGGTTGTCCCTCGCTGCGGCAGCACGGCGCAGCGCGGCCTGTGTCTCATCAGCCGCGCCCAGCCTGGACCATGCGTCGGCTTCCTGGCAGGCCAGCAGTGCGCCGACGCTTCCCTGCGGGTGGTAGTCGGCGCCGCGTCGGGCATGGTTGATGGCATCCCGCAGGCGACCGTCCCAGAACGCAATTTTGCTGCGGGTCGAGGCGACCCATGCGCGTAGCTCAGTGTGCCCGGCCATTTCGGCGCATAGCCAGGCCGTGCGCGCTTGAGTATCTGCTGCGCGAAGGTTTCCCAGGTCGCTGGAGATCCAGGCCAGGAGGCCGCACAGGTAGCCGGACGAGACGTACAGGTCCACGGAGTGCTGCGGTGGCTGGTGCCCCTCGATGAGGCCAAAGACACGATCACGCAGTTGGCGCGTGCGGCCGAACAGCTGGATGGCGTTGCCCGTCAGGTAGTCGCCTGCCAGTGTCTGCACGTCGGCCGTGATCTGCTGCAGGGCGACCTCCCCGACGTTGGTGGACTCCGCCCACTGTGCCCACGTGGCAGACTCGTTGGCGGCAGCGAGGACGTCGTCAGTGCCTGGCACCGCAACGGCTGGCGAGTGTATGGGTTCGACGGGCTGCGGAGCTTCGGGCTGACGGTGGCGGAGGAGGCGCAGGTCGCTTTCGGGTAGAGCCCGGTAGTCCTCCAGGTCGAGGAGATCCTCCACGCTGCATCCGAGCACAGCCGCGGTGGCAACGAAAACCGACAGGCTGGGACGGCGCGTGCTCGGACCCGGCCACTTCTCCCACTTGCTGACGAGGGATGCATCGGCGGCGATGGCCTGCCCTGGGCATGCGCTGATGCGTTCTGCGGTCTCTTGCAGCGTCCAGCCATGGGCGTGACGCCACGCTTCACGCGGGCGTATCCGGAAGCGGGTGCGCATCTCCACCGCGATGTCCGCGACGCTGCATCCCGCAGCGGTCATCTCGCGGCGCAAGGCATCGCGTTCGCCCTTGGTGCCTGAGCTGGACTGTGACGTCATCAACTCTCCTACGTGCAGGGTCGATGAGCTCAAGGTAGCCACCAGACCACCCATGAGGGAGTCGCTTCGCGGCCAGCACGGAGCAGACCCGTCCACCCCGCCGCTCACAGGCACACGTTTTGGCAGGTCAACGTCTCGTGGGCCCGCCAAAAAAGTTGGACAGCGGCGACCGTGACGATAGCGGCACAGGTTGCGACTGTTGAGGCACCCACCAACCGAGTGCTGGTGGCCCTGCACGAGACCCCGGCGACCGCATAACGGCCCCGGGGCATGGCCGACTGATCGGGAGTCGACATGCACTATGTATCAGAAGCCCTCGAATGGGTGAGAGCAGTCCTGTTCGGGCGTACGCCGAGCAGGCACAGCCGCCGCTACGTTCCGTCGGCGGCGAACCAGTTCCGACCGGTGCTCATGCCGTCGCCGGAGGGCTGGGCCGCCGTACTCGCGCGGGCCCGCAAGCGCCGCGCCTTCAACGCCGCACTCCCCGCCTTCCCTTCCGTACGCCTCTACGTGCTCTGCCCGGAGGAACGCGAACGTGCCCTTATTGCGAGGGCCAGGTTTTCGCCGGGCCTCCTCGCGAACCTGGACAGCGTGGAGGCGGGCCGATGATGCCGAGCCGTGTGGAGCCATGGACTCCGCCGCAAGGCCCCGACGTCACGCTGCTCCCGGCCGGACGCTGGTGGGACGCCGTGAGGGTGCCCTCCTCCCTTGGGTCCCGCGTCCTTGCGCGGCTGGGCGAGAACAGTGGTGCCGTCATCGAGGACGGGTTCGGAGCCATCCTCTACTGGCTCGTGTGGCCCGGCGCGGCGGATGAGTGGGTGCTGCTGCAGCCCTCCGTGAGTATCTGCGGCGCGACAACGTACGTCGCCGTGCCGCCCGTGACCTACACGGAAGGTCCCGGACTGCGCTGGGCCACGCCGCTCAGCCCGACCCGATACCTCACCGACCCGGAGTTGTTGCGCGCCGCTCTCGCAACGGAGATCGATGCCGTGATGGGCCGGCGAGCGGGTCAGGGGCGTGCGCAGTGACCGACCGGCCGAACGAGCCCCGTCTTTTCGTGCTGGGGACCCTTCTGCTGCCGTGCGAGCCGTGCTGCGGTGCCCGGATCTTCGGCGGACGCCATGACTGCACGGGCACGTCCTCCATGGGGCTTACTGGCCGGGAGATCATGCCGGTCCAGCCGGCGCCCTGCCCCTGCGACCACCAGCCGCTTCGCCTGGGCCACGAACAGCGGAAGTGACACACCCCAACGCCGAGCGGCGTGCACTGAGCGCCCCGAAGCAGAACGGCCCGCTGGCCTGGACAGCGAACGCGGGCACGTCTCTCGCCTCGGGACGCCTTCGACTGGAGTAACTCCAACCTCCTTGGGAGCGTATATGCCCGAAAACCGTGACCACTCCGACCTGCGCATCGGCGTTCTGTTCGGCGGCGAATCGCCTGAGCGGCCCGGCTCGATCGCCTCCGCCGAGGCTGCCTGCAAGGCCCTGACCATGCAAGGGCTCACCGCGGAACTGATCGACCTTGCCGGGTTGGACCTGACCGGCCTCAAGGGCCGCATCGACGTGGCGCTGCTCGCCTCTCACGGCCTGGGCGGCGAGGACGGCAAGATCCAGGGCACTCTCGACACGCTCGGCATTCCCTACAGCGGCTCGGGCGTGAAAGCGTCCGCGGTCGGCATGCACAAGCCGACCTTCAAGGCCGCTATCGCTGCTGCGGTGATCGACACGCCCCGCTGGCTGGAGGTCCATTCCACGCACTCCACCGCCACCACGGTGTCGTCCGTCAGCTACAGCCTTGGGTTCCCGGCCTTCCTCAAGCCCGCCTCCGGCGGCGGAAGTCTCGAAGCCGGCATTGCCCGCAACGGGCGGAACTGGCCGCCCTGCTGGAGAAGAACCGGAAGCAGCCTTACACCGAGTACATGGTGGAGGAGTTCGTCCCCGGAATCCCCGCCACCGTCGGCGTCCTGGAGGTCAATGGTGAGCTGACGACGCTGCCAGTCCACACCGTGGAGACCGACCGCGAGTTCTACGACTACGAGGCCAAGCACGACCTGTCCCTGCGGCGGGAGACCTGCCCGGCCGACCTGCCGGACCTGGTCGTGACGCGGATGAGCCAGGTCGCGCTGCGGGTGCACCGGCTCGTCGGCGCACACGGCGTCTCCCGTGTCGACTTCCTCATCGCGCCCAGCGGCCGGACTCCGGTGTTGGAGATCAACACCGTGCCGGGACTGTCCGAGCTGGGCAACCTTGCCACCATGGCCAAGGCGGCTGACATGCCCTACGAGGAGCTGATCGTGCACGTGTTGGACACCGCGTTCACCAAGCCCGCGTACGTGCCGTAGCAGACTCTGGGGTCATGACTGGCTCCACGATCGTCCACCGTGTCCCGTACTACTCGCAGTGGGAGTCCGCCGACCTGGTGCCGGAATTCATCACCGGCGCCCGGTCGGCGGCCGACGATCCGCTCTGGCAGAAATCCGGTGCCGACAGCCGTGAGGAGTACGCCTTCTGGGCACCGCGTATGTGCGGCATGGCGTGCCTGCGGATGGCCCTGGATTTCTGGGGGCACTCCGTTCCCCCCTCCATGCCGCTGCTGCACGATGCCCTCGATGCCGGCGCCTATGCGCGAACCGGGGAGACGACGGTCAAGGGACTGATTTACGCCCCGTTCGCCGACTGGGTCCGTCGCCGCTGGGGCCTTTACGCCCAGGCCAGGCCCGAGCTTCCGCTTGAGGAAGTCGACGGTGAGGTATCCCGGGGCCGTCTGGTGCTGCTGTCGGTGCACAAGACGATCCGAACCCTCGCCCCGCGCCCGTCTGGGCGCGGCGGGCACCTGGTGCTCGCCGTCGGCTCCGGCCCCGGCGGAGTCGTGCTGCACAACCCGTCCGGACTGCCCGGGCGGTCCCAGCAGTTCCACACCGTGCCCTGGGCCGACCTCGACCGCTTCTACGCAGGCCGCGGAGTCGTCCTGGGCCGCGCCCACCAAGGAGCCTCATGATCCATCTGTCCCTCGACGACATCGCCCAGGTCACCCGCGGCACCCTGCACAACACCCCCGACCCTGCCAAGCAGGTCACCGGCCCGCTGTCGTTCGACTCCCGCACCGTGCACGCGGGCAGCCTTTTCGCGTGCCTGAAGGGCCGCACCCTCGACGGCCACGACTTTGCCGCGCAGGCCGTCGCCGACGGAGCCATCGCCGTCCTCGCCGACCGACCCGTCAACGCCCCGGCGATCGTCGTCCCCGACGTTCTGGAGGCGATGCGCCAGATCGCGCACGCCATCGCGGCCGAGTACACCGGCACCGTCATCGCCATCACGGGCTCGGCCGGCAAGACCTCCACCAAGGACATCCTGCAGACGGTGCTCGCCCTCGATGGACCTACCGTCGCCAACACCCGCTCGTTCAACAACGAGATCGGTTTCCCCGTCACCGTGTCCCGCGTCGAGCAGACCAGCCGCTATCTGCTGCTGGAGATGGGCGCCCGCGGCAAGGGGCACATCTCGGCCCTGTGCGACACCGTCCGCCCCCGCATCGCCACGGTCCTCGGCGTCGGCTCCGCGCACATCGGCGAGTTCGGCAGCCGGCAGGCCATCGCCGCCGCGAAGGCAGAGATCGTCTGCAACCTGCCCGAGTACGGTGTCGCCGTCCTCAATGCCGACGACCCGCTCGTGGCGCCGATGGCCCGTGAGACCACCGCCCGCGTGCTCACCTTCGGCACCGGCGACGCCTGCGACGTACGAGCCGTAGACATCAGCACGACCGCCCATGGGCACCCCACCTTTGTCCTCCAGCACGCCGGCCGGACGGCCTCCGTGGAGCTCGCACACATCTACGGCCGCCACAACGTCACCAACGCCGTCGCCGCTGCAGCCACCGCCATCGCCGCAGGCATCCCCCTCGATCGCATCGTCCGCGGCCTGGAACACGCCACCCTTGCATCCGGCGGTCGCATGGAAGTCACCACACGCCCCCACGACGGAGTTACCGTCATCAACGACGCCTTCAACGCCAGCCCGGAATCCGTCCTCGCGGCGCTCGACGCGCTCGCCGACATCGCCGGTCCCACCCGGCGCCGCATTGCCGTCCTCGGCGAGATGGCCGAGCTGGGCGACGAGGCTGCTCTGTGGCATGACAAGGTTGCGCGCGCTGTGATCAGTCACCGTGTCCACCACACCATTGGCATTGGCGGCCCCCACACACAGCAGCTGATCATCACTATCCGCGACAGTGGTCTCGACGCCACGGGCGTCGATCCCGCCAACGACCTCGCACGCCAGATCGACACCCATCTCCGGCCGGGCGACGTCGTCCTCGTCAAGGGGGCCAACGCCCTCGGGCTCGAAACCGTCGCCCGTGAACTCGCTGCCATGAGGGTCCAGCGCGACGCCTGACGGAAACTGGAGGGAGGGCGGCCATCACCGCCTCCCCGTCCTCTTCACCTCACCATCGACATGAGTGCGTTTCCCACCGCCTAGCGCCCCAGCAATCCCACCAGCTCCCGCATGTCGTCGAAAACCACCACCCCGTCGCCCGCCAGCCGGTCCGCCCGCGTCAGGCCGCCGCAGTAGCCGAAGGCGCGCATGCCCGCCGCGCGGGCGGCGGCGACGCCGTACGGGCTGTCCTCGACGACCGCGCAGCGGGAGGGTGGGACGCCCATCGTGGCCGCCGCGTGGAGGAAGAGGTCCGGGGCGGGCTTGCCGCGCGGGACGTCGGCCGCGCTGAAGATGCGGCCCTCGAAGCGGGGCAGCAGGCCCGTGGTGGTGAGGTTGCGGCGGATGGAGGCGTGGCCGCCGTTGGAGGCCAGGCAGTACGGCACCGACAAGGCGTCCAGGGCGTCCGTTATCCCGTCGACCACGGTCAGCTCCGCGTCCAGCGCCTCCTCGTAGAGGTGCTTGTACGCGTCGAACCAGCCCCGCTCCAGCGGCCTGCCCAGCCGCTCCTCCACGATCGCCCGGTACGTCTCCGACGACGAGCCCACGAAGTGCTCGACGATCTCCTCCTCCGTGAAGGAGACGCCCAGGCCGGCGAAGATCTCCGCGTCGACGCGCACGCAGATCCGCTCGCTGTCCACCAGGACGCCGTCGCAGTCGAAGATCACCAGTTCGACGGGGTGTACGTGATCATGAGTCATGGGCCGCAGCGTACGGGCAGGACGGGCACCCGTGAGCGGCACCGGTGAGGGGCACCGATGAGTTCACCGCGCGGAACGGGTCTCCCTCCGTGTGGACACCACCGACCCCCTCGTCTTCCGCCTCGCCGGCCCCCTCGGCCCCGACGACGTGCCCCGGCTCTGCGCCGAGCTCGCCGAGCTGCTCGACGGCGCGGCGGCCGGGACGCCCGTCGACTGCGACGTCGGCGGCGTGACCGGCCCCGGCCTCGTCACCGTCGAGGCCCTCGCACGGCTGCGGCTCACCGCGCAGCGGCTCGGGCACCCCCTGGCCGTACGCGGGGCAGCGCCCGGGCTGCGGGCGCTGCTCCGGCTCGTCGGGCTGGAGGGGCTCCTCGGCGAGGTCACGCCTCCAGGCGGTCCGGAAGGTCGAACAACGGGAACCAGCGCTTCACGTCCAGGAACGACGTGATGCCCGAGACCTTGCCGTCCACGATCTCGATGACCATGAGCGCCCACGGGCTGAAGCCGCCCTCCGGGTCGGGGTGGTAGTGCGCGAACGCGGGCGTGCCGTTCGCCACGACCGGGACCAGGCGGGAGCCGCGGCAGACCTCGCCGACGCCGAGCATCCAGCCCACGATGTCGTCGTGGCCCTGCAGCCACAGGTCGTAGGGCGGCATGGAGAGCGTCGCGTCCTCGTGGAGGAGGGCGGTCAGGGCCTCCATGTCGTACCCCTCGAAGGCCGCGACGTAGCGCTCGAGGAGCTGCTTCTGCTCCTCGTCGAGCGGATCGGCCACGGCCGTGTCGGCCGGAGCCGACTCCGCGAGCGTCGCCCGCGCACGCTGGAGCGCGCTGTTGACCGACGCGACCGACGTACCGAGGAGCTCCGCCACCTCGCTCGCCTTCCACGCCAGCACCTCGCGCAGGATCAGCACCGCCCGCTGCTTGGGCGGCAGGTGCTGGAGCGCGGCCATGAACGCCAGCCGCACGGTCTCGCGCGACACCGCCGTCTCCGCCGGGTCCGCGACCGACGGCAGCACCCGCCCGTCCGGCACCGGCTCCAGCCAGGTGAGCTCCGGACGGGCGTTGAGCCGCGCCTGCGCCACCGGCGTCGGGGCCGTCAGGTCCATGGGGCGGGCCCGGCGGTTCCCGGCGTTCAGCGCGTCCAGGCACACGTTCGTCGCGATGCGGTAGAGCCACGACCGCAGGGAGGACCGGCCCTCGAAGGAGTCGATGCTCCGCCACGCCCGGACCATCGTGTCCTGCACCGCGTCCTCGGCCTCGAAGGCCGATCCCAGCATGCGGTAGCAGTACCCGGTCAGCTCGGTCCGGTACTCCTCCAGCCGGTCCTGCACGGCCACATCGCTCATGATGTCCACCCCTGTCGCGCTTCCCCTTGCCTCACCAACGGAAGCTACAGCAGGGCACTGACACCCGGGGTCAGGTTCCCGGCTTGCGCCCGTAGACGTACACGTCGTCCCCGTTGCGCAGCAGGTTCCAGTACGCCTTCGCGTCCGCCGGCCGCAGGTTGACGCAGCCGCCCGAACCCGGCGGGTTGTACATGGACTTGGTGACCGAGTGGAACGCCTGCCCGCCGTCGAAGAACTGCGCGTACGGCATCCACACCTTGTAGATGGTCGACCAGTGCTTGACGTTGCGGTGGTAGACCCGCTTCGCGCCGGTCCGCGTCTCCGCGCCGTCCCGCCCCGTGCGCACCGGCACCGGACCGTACGTCAGCTTCGCGCCGTCCTGGATCCAGCTCAGCTGCCGCGTGAGGTCCACGCACGCGATCCGGCCCTTGTTGGTCGGGCACAGGCCCGCCTTGTTGGGCGTCTTGCCGGCCGCCCGCTGCGCCAGCATCGTGTTCATCGTCTGCCACGTCAGGGGCCCGGCGTACCCCATCGACGGCGTGATCCCGTGCGCCTTCTGGAACGACTGGATGGCCTTGCAGTCGGCCGGCGACTGCTTGCCGTCCACCGGCCTTCCGAGGAACCTCTCCACCCGCGTCTGGTACGGCCCCGTCTGCGTCGTACAGGACGCGGCCGCCTGGGCGGGAGCGGCGCCCAGTGCGACCGTCAACGGCACGACCAGTCCCGTGAGTCCGAGAGCGACCCCCGCCCCTCTGCGTATGCGTGTCCCACCCACGTACACCAACCCCCTCCGGTTCGGTGCGGTTGTTATGCCCGTAGGACGCTCCGGGAAGCCGCGTGGTTGTACGTACGCCGCGATTCGCGCTCCTGTACGCGTGCGCTGTGCGTGCCGTACAGGGTGATGGACACGACACCGAGGACGGCGACCAGTCCCAGCAGGACCGTGCCCGCCCAGCCGCCCGAGTGGAAGGCGACCGCGCCGAGCGTGCCGCCCGCGCTGCTGCCCAGGTAGTACGCCGACTGGTAGAGCGCCGACGCCTGCGCGCGGCCCGTCTTCGCCGTACGGCTCACGGAGGAGGAGGCGACCGCGTGGCCCGCGAAGAAGCCCGCCGTGATCAGGACCAGTCCGGCCAGGACGGCGGCCAGCGCGTCCGACAGGGACAGCAGCAGGCCCGCCGCGGTCGTGGTCACCGCCAGGTACAGCGCCCCGCGCCGCCCCAGCCGTCCCACGAGCTTGCCGGCCGCGGCCGACGAGACCGTACCGACCAGGTAGACGAGGAAGATCGAGCCGATCACGCCCTGCGGGAGCGAGAACGGCGCCTCGACCAGCCGGTAGCCGATCACCGTGTACACCGCGCCGAAGACCGTCATGAACAGGGCGCCGATCGCGTACAGGCGCATCAGCAGCGGGTCCGACAGATGGGTGCGCACGGCTGCGGCCAGCGCGCGCGGGCGCAGCGACCCCGGCGCGAAGTGGCGCGCCTTCGGCAGCATCAGCCGGAACACCACCGCGCACACCAGCGCCATCACGCCGACCGCGCCGAGCGCGGCACGCCAGCCCCACAGCTGGGCCGCCCAGCCGGTGACGATCCGGCCGCTCATGCCGCCGATGGAGTTGCCCGCCACGAACAGGCCGATCGCGGCGACCAGCGCCTTGGGCCGCACCTCCTCCGCCAGGTACGCCATCGCCGACGCGGGCAGCCCCGCGAGCGCGGCGCCCTGCACGGCGCGCAGCGCCACCAGCCAGGACAGGTCCGGCGCGAACGGTACGAGGAGGCCGACGGCGACCGCGACCGCGAGGGAGGCCGTCATCAGGCTGCGGCGCCCGAACCGCTCCGACAGGGCGCTCAGCGGCAGCACGCACAGCGCGAGCGCGCCGGTCGCGGCGGAGACGGTCCAGCTGGCCGCCGAGGCGCTCACGCCGAAGTCGGCGGAGACGGCCGGCAGCAGGGCCTGGGTCGAGTAGAGGAGGGCGAAGGCGGCGACTCCGGCGGCGAAGAGCGCGAAGCTCATCCGGCGGTAACCGGGGCGGCCGGGGGCAAGGCGAGTGTCGGCGACCGCGTCGGTGGCGGCCGCCTTGGTACTGGCGGAAGGCATACGTCGACGGTAGGCACACCTGTTTCATGCGTCCAATGCATGGAACGGCTTTAATCGTTCCCATGGCGCATCAATACAGCTCACGGGAGTGGCTGTCACCGAACAGTAACGAAGAAGACATGGGGCTGCTGCTCGCGCCGCGCCTCGCGTACTTCGCGGCGGTCGCCCGCCACGAGCACGTGACGCGCGCCGCGCACGAACTCGGCGTCCCGCAGTCGACGTTGTCCCGGGCCGTGGTCCGCCTCGAAGAGGACCTGGGCGTGGCCCTGTTCGCCCGCAAGGGCCGCACCGTCTCGCTGACCCCCGCCGGGCGGACCTTCCTCGCCTCCGCCGAGCGCGCGCTGGCCGAGGTGGAGCGCGCCGCCGACGCCGTACGCGCCGACGCGGACCCTTCCGCCGGGCGGGTCGCCTTCGGGTTCCTGCACACCATGGGCTCGGAGACCGTGCCCGAGCTGATCCGCGCCTTCCGCGTGGACCACCCCAAGGTGCGGTTCACGCTCGTCCAGAACTACGGCGAGGCGATGATCGAGCGCCTGCGCTCCGGGGAGTTGGACCTGTGCCTGACCTCCCCGGTCCCCGACGCCCCGGACCTGGTCGCCCGCCGCCTCGACGAGCAGCGCCTGCGGCTCGTCGTCCCCGACGACCACCGCCTGGCCGCCCGCAAGCGCGTCCGGCTCGCCGAGGCCGCCGACGAAACCTTCGTCACCCTGGAGCCCGGCTACGGCCTGCGCCGCATCACCGACGCGCTCTGCACCGAAGCGGGCTTCACCCCGCGCGTCGCGTTCGAGGGCGAGGAGGCCGAGACCCTGCGCGGCCTGGTCGCGGCCGGTCTCGGCGTCGCCCTCCTCCCGCCCCCGGCGGTCCCGCGCCCCGGCGTCGTCGAACTGACGGTGACGGCCCCGCGCGCGGCCCGCGAGATCGGCGTCGCCTGGCTCGACGGCCACCCGGACACCCCGCCGGTGGCGGCCTTCAAACGCTTCCTGCTCTCGCGGCGCGGCCGGCTCCTCAACGAACCTGGCTGACCCCTAGGGGGCGTCTCGCCGCAGCAGCGCCCGCCCGAAGCCGGACGCCAGCGGCATCCGCAGCCCCAGCGGCGGCGGGGCCGCCAGCGCGTCGGCGACCGGGCGGGAGTACGGACGCGAGAACAGTGCCCCCAGGACGAAGTCCGCCGCGAGCGCGAGGACTTCGCCGCGGTGCTCCCGCAGGGCGTGGCCGTCCGAGTGGACCTCGAAGCGGCACGTGTCGCGGTTGGCCTTCTTCGCGCGCTCCGCGAGGCGGTACGACAACTCGGGGTCGGTGCGCGCGTCGTTCGTGCCGTGCACGATCACCACGTGCCGGCCCGCGAGCTGCTTCACCGGCTCGGGGCTGGCCGCCACGTCCTCCTCCGGGAGCCACGGCGCCAGCGCCAGCACGGAGTTGACGGCCGCGTGCCCCGCCGCACGCAGCGCCGCCCGGCCGCCCATGCCGTGCCCGGCCAGACAGACCGGCACGTCGCCGTACCGCCGCACCACCTCCGACACCGCCCACGAGGCATCCGCCGCGAGCCGCGCGTCGGCACCGTTCCACCCGCGCCCCCGGTAGCGCACCACGTGCGCCACCAGCCCCTCCGCGCGCCCCTCGCGCACCAGCCGCCGTGCCAGCGGCAGACACGCCGCGTGCGCCAGCGCCGAGGGCCCGCGCCCGGACGCGGGCGCGCCGTCCGGCAGGAGCAGCACCACGCCCCCCACCGCCGGAGCCCCGACCCCGACGGCCCGGCCCAGCCGGGGAGCCCGCGCGCCGCCTGTTCCTACGAGTGCGTGGTTCACCATGGCGGAACAGTCTCAGAAGTCGAGATGTACTCCATCCGTCCGTGGGGTCACTGTTGGGTATCGACGCGAAACAACCCGCTCTCTACGCGCGTAGGGGCTAGAGTTCGAAAATGACGAGCTCCATCCCCAACCTCCCGACCACCGACCAGATCCGTCGCGCGCCCAAGGTGCTGCTCCACGACCACCTCGACGGTGGACTGAGGCCCGGCACCGTCGTCGAACTGGCCCGGGACGCCGGGTACGGCGCGCTTCCCGAGACCGACGCCGACAGGCTCGGCGTCTGGTTCCGCGAAGCCGCCGACTCCGGCTCCCTGGAGCGCTACCTGGAGACCTTCGCGCACACGTGCGCCGTCATGCAGACCCGCGAGGCACTCGTCCGCGTCGCCGCCGAGTGCGCCGAGGACCTCGCCGCGGACGGCGTCGTCTACGCCGAGGTGCGGTACGCGCCCGAGCAGCACCTGGAGAAGGGCCTGACCCTCGAACAGGTCGTCGAGGCCGTCAACGAGGGCTTCCGCCTCGGCGAGCAGCGCGCCCGCGCGGCCGGGCACCGCATCCGCGTCGGCGCCCTGCTGACCGCGATGCGGCACGCCGCCCGCGCCCTGGAGATCGCCGAGCTGGCCAACCGCTACCGCGACCGCGGCGTCGTCGGCTTCGACATCGCGGGCGCCGAGGCGGGCTACCCGCCCACCCGCCACCTCGACGCCTTCGAGTACCTCAAGCGCGAGAACAACCACTTCACCATCCACGCCGGCGAGGCGTTCGGCCTGCCGTCCATCTGGCAGGCGCTCCAGTGGTGCGGCGCCGACCGCCTCGGCCACGGTGTGCGGATCATCGACGACATCGAGGTCGCCGACGACGGCACCGTGGTGCTGGGCCGGCTCGCCGCGTACGTACGCGACAAGCGCATCCCGCTGGAGATGTGCCCGACGTCCAACCTCCAGACGGGCGCCGCCGCCTCGTACGCCGAGCACCCCATCGGGCTGCTGCGCCGGCTGCACTTCCGGGTGACCGTCAACACCGACAACCGCCTGATGTCGGGCACCAGCATGAGCCGGGAATTCGAGCGGCTGGTCGAGACGTTCGGCTACACGCTCGACGACATGCAGTGGTTCACAGTCAATGCGATGAAATCAGCATTCATTCCTTTCGACGAACGCCTGGCCATGATCAACGATGTGATCAAGCCCGGTTATGCCGAGCTCAAGTCCGAATGGCTGTTCACGCAGACCGCCGCGACCAGCGGTTCCATGCCCTGAGCGGCCTCTTGAGCGGTGCCGGAAGCGGTCGGGGTGCGGTCGGGAAACGGGCGACCCGGCCGTTTCCGGTGTTTGCGGAGATCGCCGTTGCCTGACTAGCTTGCAGAGCCGCTCATCCTCCCCCGAATTCCCGAGGACATTTTTCGATGAAGCACTCCGCCGCCAAGACCCTCGGTGTCGCCGCTCTCGGTGCCGCTTTCGCCGCTACCGCCGCCGGAAGCGCCTCCGCGGTCGTCAGCCCCGCCACCGCCGGCCTCGAAGCCACGAACAGGGTGCTGCCGGTCGCCATGCCTCTCGCGGGTGCCGCCATCGAGCAGCTCCCCGGCCAGACCACCGAGGCGCTCGGCACCGCGCAGGGCCTCACCCACGCCGTCCAGGGCCTGCCCGTCGACCCGGCCGTGGTCACCAGCCTCCTCCACAGCCTGCCCGTCGGCGGCAGCCTGCCGGCCGCCGGTCTCTGAGAGGCCGCGTACGGCAAAGGGGGCGCGCAACCGTGTGGTTGCGCGCCCCCTTTTCCACGCCTGCGGCATGCCGGGACCGGATCACCAGGCCGGCTTGGCGGCCTTCTCCGACGGCAGCAGTATCCACAGCGCCAGGTACAGCAGGAACTGCGGCCCGGGCAGCAGGCACGACACGACGAAGATCACGCGCATCGTCGTCGCGGACATGCCGAAGCGCCGGGCCAGCGCTGCGCACACTCCGCCGATCATGCGGCCGTGGCGGGGGCGGACAAGTGCGGCCATGGTGGGCTCCTTGGTGACGGGGTGAGTCATCGTCCTTGCCTCCATCCTCACCCGCCCAAGGGGGGCAAAACGTCGGACTACGGGGCGATCCCGACCCTGGGAATCGTCGGGGTCGCACCCTGAGAGGTCTCCTCCCGGCGGACCGGCCGCCGCCCCCGGCGCGCCCCCCGCCGCAGCCGCGCCCGCGCGGCCGGCACCACGGCCAGATGCGCGAGCGCCACCCCCGCGGTGTTCAGCAGCAGCGCGTCCACGTCCACCACGCGCCCCGGCACCACGGTCTGCAGCAGCTCGATGGCGAGCGACACCAGCGCGCCCGCCGCGACCGTACGGGCCAGCGAGGCCCACGGCGAGACGTCCAGCCGCCCGCCCGCCACCGGCAGCAGCACCCCCAGCGGCGCGAGGAGCAGCAGCCCCTCGGCGATCCGGCGCGCGGCCTCGGCGGGCCCCAGCGCCAGGTCCGCCTTGATGCCCGCGAGCGGTTCGAGGTTGTCGGCGTTCACCCACATCACGTCCAGCGGCCGGAGCGTCAGCCATCCCACCAGCACCAGATGCGCGAGAAGCAGGACGAACCCCGCCGCGCGGAAGCCGATGCGGAACCGGATGGCGGCACTGCCGCCCGAACCTTGACGCTGCACGCCCCCCAAGACGCGCTCACCGGCAGGATCGGTTCCGCACACCCCGGACCCGGACGAGGCCGGGAACGGGATCAGGAGGCCTCCGCCGTCGGCGCCACCGACTCCGGGCGCTCCTTGACCGCCTCCGTACAGGCGTACCGCCGCGCCGGACGGTCCCCGGGGCCGCCCAGTACGACACTCCCGCCCCCGGCGGTCGTCGCGGCGTTCCCCGCGTACGTGCACACCAGCTGCGACAGCGCCGCCGGCGGCAGGTCGTCGGGCTGCCGGCTCAGCCGCAGCGCTCGCGCCGGATCGCCCTCGCGGCCCGCCGAGACGCTCAGCGGCGGCTCCACGTACGTGACGAAGCCCGCCTGGCGCTCGCTCGCCGGCGGCTCCACCGACAACTGGCCCAGCAGGGCGCCGGCCACCGCCACGCGGCTGTCGCGGCCCTTCACGACGGGCGCCTCCTCGATCGTGCGCCGCACCGGCTCCAGGCCGGACGCGCACACCAGGTACACCGTCACGGGCAGGCCCTGCCGACCCTGGGCCGCGCCGCCGGCCCCCGCCTCGGTCCGGTCCTCGTCCGAAAGGGTGCACGGCATCCGCGACGGCGCGGCGCCCGCGTCGACCGGGACCGTCGGCCGGATCCCGCAGCCGGCGGCGAGGGCGGCGACCGCGGCGACACCCGCGAGCGCGCCCGCGCCCCGCCGCCACCGCCGCGTACGCGTCGTCCTACGCGTCCCCATGCCCGCCGCCATGCCCGTCGCCCTTCTGCTGTTCGTCCTCGCCGGTGAGGGTCCGCGACGCGCCGCGCGGCAGCCGCAGCACGAACACCGCGCCGTCGCCGTCGGGAGAGTTCGCCGCCGTGATGTCCCCGCCGTGGATCAGCGCGTTCTCCATCGCGATCGACAGGCCGAGGCCGCTGCCCTCGGAGCGCGGCCGGGAGGCGCTCGCCTTGTAGAACCGGTCGAAGACGTGCGGCAGGACGTCCTCGGGGATGCCGGGGCCGTGGTCGCGCACCTCGATGAGCAGGTCGTCGCCCTCCGTCCGCACCGCCACCCGCACCGGCGAGCCGCCGTGCTTGAGGGCGTTGCCGATGAGGTTCGCGAGGATCACGTCCAGGCGGCGCGGGTCGAGCCGCGCCATGAGGCCGCGCTCGGCGTCCAGCTCGACCGCGTCCAGCCACGCGCGCGTGTCGATGCAGGCGGTGACCTGGTCGGCCACGTCCACGTCGTCGAGCACGAGCCGGGCCGTACCGGCGTCGAAGCGGGTGACCTCCATCAGGTTCTCGACCAGCGTGTTGAGCCGCCGCGTCTCGCTGACCACCAGGGCCACGGCCGGCGCGATCATCGGGTCGAGGCTCTCCTGCTCCTCCTCCAGGACCTCGGTCACGGCGGTCAGCGCGGTCATCGGCGTCCGCAGCTCGTGCGACATGTCCGCGACGAAGCGGCGGCTCGACTCCTCCCGCGCGCTCATGTCCGCGACCTTCTTCTGGAGGCTTTCGGCGGCCGCGTTGAACGTCCGCGACAGCTCCGCCAGTTCGTCCGTGCCCGACACCCGCAGCCGCGTGTCCAGCTTGCCCTCGCCGAGCCGCCGAGCCGCCTCCCCGAGCCGGTGCACCGGCTTCAGCACGGTCGTGGCGGCGGCCTGCGCCAGCAGCGCCGAACCCAGCAGCGCCAGCAGCGTGGCGATGCCCAGCGACCAGGCCAGCGAGTTGAGGTCCTGCCGCTCCGGGTCGAGGGACTTGAACATGTACCCGGTCGGCCCGCCGCCCACGATCCGCGTACCGCCCACCAGGTAGGGCGTCTGGCCGCGCGTCGTGCGCTGCCAGAACAGGTGGTACGCGTACGGGTTGCCGTCGTTGACCTCGTGCTGCTCGTCCACCGCCGCCCGCAGCGCCTGAGGTACGTCGTCCAGCGTGAACCGGTCCGGGTCGGAGACCCCGACGATCGGCTTGCCCGCGTCCCGCTCGGCCAGCAGCACCACGCCGTACCCGACGCCGTTGGACGACATCTCCTCGGCGGTGCGCCGCAGCTCCTCCTCGGTCGGCCGCAGTGGCAGCGACGCGGCCCGGTTCTGCATCTCCTGGCGGAAGTCGTTCAGCGCCGAGTTCTGCGTACGCGTCAGCACGGCCTCGCGGTTCAGCCAGTACGCGATGCCGGACGCCGACACGGCGGCGGTCAGCGCGACGAGCGCGAAGACGACGACCATGCGCAGCCGCAGGCTCGTCCAGCGAAGCGGTCTCACGAAGGTACGTCCAGCCGGTAGCCCACACCACGCACCGTGCGGATCAGCGTCGGCGACGACGGCACGTCCTCGACCTTCGCCCGCAGCCGCTGCACACACGCGTCCACCAGCCGCGAGTCGCCCAGGTAGTCGTGCTCCCACACCAGCCGCAGCAGCTGCTGGCGCGACAGCGCCTGGCCCGGCCGGCGGCTCAGCTCCAGCAGCAGTCGCAGCTCGGTCGGCGTGAGCTGGAGGTCCTCGCCGTTCTTCGTCACGGTCATCGCCGACCGGTCGATCACCAGCGCCCCGAACGTCGCCGAGTCCGTCGACTCGCGCTC
Source organism: Streptomyces sp. NPDC093546 (assembly GCF_044765045.1). Taxonomy (NCBI): domain Bacteria; kingdom Bacillati; phylum Actinomycetota; class Actinomycetes; order Kitasatosporales; family Streptomycetaceae; genus Streptomyces; species Streptomyces sp. NPDC093546. The sequence goes on from NZ_JBIWJG010000003.1 coordinate 660,252, forward strand.
CCCGCGCCGCAGCACCGCCCGGATACGGGCGTCCAGCACGCGGCCCTGCACCGGCTTGACGACGTAGTCGTCCGCACCGGACTCCAGGCCCACGACGACGTCGATGTCGTCGCTGCGCGCGGTCAGCAGGATGATCGGCAGCTGGTCGGTGCGCCGGATCCGCCGGCACACCTCGAAACCGTCGATGCCCGGCAGCATCACATCCAGCACGATCAGATCCGGCCGCTGCTCGCGCAGCAGTTTCAGGCCGTCCTCGCCCGTCGCCGCGGTGGCCACTTTGTGGCCCTGGCGTGACAGCGAGAGTTCGAGGGCCGTGCGGATGGCGTCGTCGTCCTCGATCAGCAACAGGAAAGGCACGCCGTCATTCTGTCCCATGGTGGAGGGGCAGTTCGACCGTCCGCCGCCCCGCGGCCGGCCACCGGCCGCTGTGACAGGTCTGTGACAGTCGGCGGACACCGCCATGAAGTCGCCCGGGCAAGCTTCTTCGCACCGGACCGAAACAGACTCCAACCGACGGGGGGCGTGAGATGAACGCAGTGCTCAGCACCGGCACCACCTCGAACGCAGTTGTCACGCGTCTCCACGACGTCACGCGGAGCACGGAGAAGTCCGGCGCCGTGAACGGGCGGGGGTGCGTTCGCGGCACCGGACGTCAGCACAAGTCGCCGTACATGGCGGCCGTGCCTGACGGGGGAGGGGCGTACAGGGAGGCCACGGGGGAGCGGTCGAGCCGTACGGAAGCGGAGTTCACCGCCTACGTACGCGAACGCCGCGCCTCCCTGTACGCCACGGCCTACCACCTCACCGGTGACCGTTTCGAGGCCGAGGACCTGCTCCAGAGCGCGCTGTTCTCGACGTACCGCGCCTGGGACCGCATCAGTGACAAGGCGGCGATCGGCGGCTACCTGCGTCGCACCATGACGAACCTGCACATCAGCGCCTGGCGGCGGCGGAAGATCGACGAGTACCCGACGGAGGAGCTGCCCGAGTCCGCCGGCGACAGCGACGCGATGCGCGGCACGGAACTGCGCGCGGTGCTCTGGCAGGCGCTCGCCCGGCTGCCCGAACTGCAGCGCACCATGCTGGTCCTTCGGTACTACGAGGGCCGCACGGACCCGGAGATCGCGGAGATCCTCGACATCAGCGTCGGCACGGTCAAGTCGAGCATCTGGCGCTCCCTGCGCCGGCTGCGCGAGGACGACGTCCTCAGCTTCGGTCGTGACCAGGAGGAGTCCTTCGGCCAGCTCGTGGCCTGAGGGAACGGGGGGCCCGCCGCGCGGCCTCGGGGGAGGCCGCGGCGGGTTCATGGGTACGGGGGTGCCCGCAACAGGGGGGAAACGGGGGACACGGGGGAGCGTGGGGCCGGACGGGGCGGAAGCCCTTTCCGGCCCCACGCGCGTTCCCGTGCCGCGCGGGGCCTACGCCGTCGCCGAGGGCGTACGGTCCCGGTCCGCCGCCGCGGCGGTGAGGCGTACGAGGGCCTCGGGCTTGTCGCAGGGGTGGGCGCCCAGGGCGGTCTGGCGGGCCACGATGGAGCGCTCGGCGCGCATCAGGCGCCAGCCCCTGCGCAGCAGGAACGGCACCGACTTGCGGCCCTCGCGCAGGTCGCGCAGCAGCCGGCGGCGGAACGTCGTGGACGGGCGGCCGCGCAGGCACAGCGCGTCGGCCAGGACGCCGAGCTCCCGGCAGCGCGCCACGATGTCCGCCGCGAAGATCCCCTCGGCCACGAACAGCGGTGCGTGCCCGATGTCGAGCACCTCGCGGTCGACCCGCGCGCTGGTGGCGATGTCGTACACCGGGACGGCCGTACGGCCGGTGGCGCACAGCTCCACGATCCCCGCCACCGCGGCGTCCGCGTCCCAGGACAGCGGGGAGTCCCAGTCGATGTCGGGGCTGCCCGGAACGAGCGGGAGCGTCGGGTCGTCGCCCTCCTTGTAGAAGTCGTCGAGGCGCAGCACCGGAAGACCGGTCTGGGCCGCGAGGGAGGACTTGCCGGAGCCGGACGGTCCCGCGAGCAGCATGACGCGGGCCTGAAGGGGATGGGAACTCACGGGACACCAGTCTGAGGCATGCACCCGTGCGGGGGACCCCGCCGGGCACCCGTTGGTATCGAGCATCACATCTCGCATACGCTCCGTGGTCGACCGATCGCGCTCGACACGCACGCGGCAGGAGCCCTCCCCATGGCACGTCACACCCTTCTCAAGGCCGGACTGACCCTCTCCGCCCTCGGTGCCGCGCTCGGTGCCGCGGGGGGCACCGCGCACGCGGTCCCGACCCCGGTGGGCGAGCTCGACACGGCGGCGGCGATGCAGGGGGTGCAGGCGGCCGCCCCGCACGTGGTGGGCGCCGCCAAGCACCTGAAGATCAACCCGCTCGCCCAGACCGGTGTCGATCCGCTCAACAACGGTGTCGGTACGCAGGTGGGCGACTTCCAGCCGGTGAACACCACCAGCGTGACGGGCTCGTTGACCAGCGCTCCCAACCTGCCGGTGGTCGGCCCGGTGGTGGGCGGCGCGCTGCCCGGCTAGACCGGCCCCGGCCCCGTACGCGTACGTCGTACGAGAACGGCCCCGCGCTCCCCCGGACGGAGGGGAGGCGGGGCCGTTCGCCCAGGGGGACCGTCAGTACGAGGAGCCCGAGGCGCCCAGCGAACCCGTGGGGTGCCAGACCGTCTTGGTCTCCAGGAAGGCGGTCAGGCGGCGCGTGCCCGGGTCGGCCGTGAAGTCCTCGCCGTCCACGGCCTCGGGGCGCAGCACCCGCTTGAGGTTGTCCGCGGCGGCGATCTCCAGCTCGCGCGCCAGCTCCGCGTCCGCGCCCGTCAGGTCGAGGGCGTTGACGTCCTGGTGCGCGGCGAGCGGCCCGGCGATCTCGGCCGTACGGCCCGACAGGACGTTGACGACACCGCCCGGCAGGTCCGAGGTGGCCAGCACCTCGCCCAGCGACAGAGCGGGCAGCGGGGCCTTCTCGGAGGCGATGACGACCGCCGTGTTGCCGGTGGCGATGACCGGCGCGATCACCGACACCAGGCCCAGGAAGGACGACTCCTGGGGCGCGACGACCGCTACCACGCCCGTCGGCTCGGGCGTCGACAGGTTGAAGAACGGGCCCGCGACCGGGTTCGCCCCGCCCACGACCTGCGCGATCTTGTCCGTCCAGCCCGCGTACCAGACCCAGCGGTCCACGGCCGCCTCGACGACCTCCGCCGCCTGCGACTTGGACAGGCCCTCGGCCTGCGCGACCTCGCGGACGAACTGGCCCTTGCGGCCCTCCAGCATCTCGGCGACGCGGTAGAGGATCTGGCCGCGGTTGTACGCCGTGGCGCCGGACCAGCCGCCGAACGCCTTGCGCGCCGCCACGACCGCGTCCCGCGCGTCCTTGCGGGAGGAGAGCGGCGCGTTCGCCAGCCACTTGCCCTTGTGGTCCTGCACTTCGTACACCCGGCCGCTCTCGCTGCGGGGGAACTTGCCCCCGACGTACAGCTTGTAGGTCTTGAAGACGCTCAGACGGTTCTGGTTCTGGTCGGTCTTGTCAGACATCGAGGTACGCCTCCAGGCCGTGGCGGCCGCCCTCGCGGCCGAAGCCCGACTCCTTGTAGCCGCCGAAGGGCGAGGTCGGGTCGAACTTGTTGAACGTGTTGGCCCAGACGACGCCCGCGCGGAGCTTGTTCGCCACCGCGAGGATGCGGGAGCCCTTCTCCGTCCAGATGCCGGCGGACAGGCCGTACTGGCTGTTGTTGGCCTTCGAGACCGCCTCGTCGGGCGTGCGGAAGGTCAGCACCGACAGGACCGGGCCGAAGATCTCGTCGCGGGCGATGGTGTGCGCCTGCGTGACGTTGGTGAAGAGCGTCGGTGCGAACCAGTAGCCGTGCGACGGGAGCTCGCAGGCGGGGGACCAGCGCTCGGCGCCCTCCGCCTCGCCGGTCTCGGCGAGGGCCGTGATGCGGGCCAGCTGCTCGGCGGAGTTGATCGCGCCGATGTCGGTGTTCTTGTCCAGCGGGTCGCCGAGGCGCAGCGTGGACAGCCGGCGCTTGAGGGCGTCCAGCAGCTCGTCCTGGATGGACTCCTGGACGAGGAGGCGGGAGCCCGCGCAGCAGACCTGGCCCTGGTTGAAGAAGATGCCGGTGACGATGCCCTCGACGGCCTGGTCGATGGGCGCGTCGTCGAAGACGATGTTGGCGCCCTTGCCGCCCAGCTCCAGGGTGAGCTTCTTCTTCGTGCCGGCGACCTGGCGGGCGATGGCCTTGCCGACGGCGGTGGAGCCGGTGAAGGCGACCTTGTTGACGTCCGGGTGCTCGACGAGCGCGGCGCCGGCGTCCCCGTAACCCGGGAGGATGTTGACGACACCCTTGGGCAGGCCCGCCTGGCGGCAGATGTCCGCGAAGAAGAGCGCGGAGAGCGGGGTGGTCTCGGCGGGCTTGAGCACCACGGTGTTGCCCGTGGCGAGCGCCGGGGCGATCTTCCACGCGAGCATCAGCAGCGGGAAGTTCCACGGGATGACCTGGCCGGCCACGCCCAGCGGGCGCGGGTTGGCCCCGTAGCCGGCGTGGTCGAGCTTGTCGGCCCAGCCCGCGTAGTAGAAGAAGTGCGCGGCGACCAGCGGGAGGTCCGCGTCGCGGGTCTCCTTGATCGGCTTGCCGTTGTCCAGGGTCTCCAGGACGGCGAGCTCACGGCTGCGCTCCTGGATGATCCGGGCGATGCGGAAGAGGTACTTGGCGCGCTCGGCGCCCGGCAGCGCCGACCACTTCTCGAACGCCTTGCGGGCGGCCTTCACGGCCCGGTCGACGTCCTCGGCCCCGGCCTGGGCGACCTCGGAGAGGACCTCCTCGGAGGAGGGCGAGATCGTCTTGAAGACCTTGCCGTCCGCGGCCTCGGTGAACTCGCCGTCGATGAACAGGCCGTAGGACGGCGCGATGTCGACGACCGAGCGGGACTCGGGTGCGGGTGCGTACTCGAACTTGGTCATGGTGATCAGTCCACCGTCACGTAGTCGGGGCCGGAGTAACGTCCGGTGGCCAGCTTCTGACGCTGCATCAGCAGGTCATTGAGCAGGCTCGAGGCGCCGAACCGGAACCAGTGGTTGTCCAGCCAGTCCTCGCCCACGGTCTCGTTGACCAGGACCAGGAACTTGATGGCGTCCTTGGTGGTGCGGATGCCGCCCGCGGGCTTCACCCCGACCTGCACCCCGGTCTGCGCGCGGAAGTCGCGCACCGCCTCCAGCATGAGCAGCGTGTTGGCGGGGGTGGCGTTGACGCCCACCTTGCCCGTCGAGGTCTTGATGAAGTCGGCCCCGGCGATCATGCCGAGCCAGGAGGCGCGGCGGATGTTGTCGTACGTCGACAGCTCGCCGGTCTCGAAGATGACCTTCAGGCGCGCCCGCTCGCCGCAGGCCTCCTTCACGGCCCGGATCTCCTCGTACACCTTCAGGTAGTCGCCCGCGAGGAACGCGCCGCGGTCGATCACCATGTCGATCTCGTCCGCCCCGGCCTCGATGGCGTCACGGGTGTCCGCGAGCTTGACGTCGAGGGCGGCGCGGCCGGCCGGGAAGGCGGTGGCGACGGAGGCGACCTTGACGTCCGTGCCGGTCAGGGCGGCCTTGGCGGTGGCCACCATGTCGGGGTACACGCACACCGCGGCGGTGCGCGGGCTGGTGCGGTCGGTCGGGTCGGGATTGACGGCCTTGGCGGCGAGCGCCCGGACCTTGCCCGGGGTGTCCGCGCCTTCGAGCGTCGTCAGGTCGATCATCGAGATGGCCAGGTCGATGGCGTACGCCTTGGCCGTGGTCTTGATCGAACGGGTACCGAGTGACGCGGCGCGCGCTTCGAGGCCGACGGGGTCCACACCGGGCAGCCCGTGGAGGAAGCGGCGCAGTGTGCTGTCGGACGCGGTCACGTCAGCGAATGCGGAGAGGGTGGTGGGCATGGTCACCACTGGAGCATATCTACGCGCGTAGCGGCCTGTACAGCCCCCGCACGCGGGCCTGTGGAAAACCCCTGGTGGACGGGGTGGACGACGAGGGCGTGAGGGCTGTCACATGCCTGTGACATGGAGCGGACACCTCCCCCACACAAGATCCATAACTTTGTTCGTGCAGCCCCGCCCCACACTCAACGGCCACACCGACGAGGCAAGGCAGGCATGCGGCTCTTCCACCCGAAACCGACCTGTTCACAGGAGTCGTTATGCGTTCCGCCCTTCGCACCGCCCTTGCCACCACCGTCCTCGCCGGTGTCGCCCTCACTCCGGTCGTCACCGCCGGTGCCGCCTTCGCGGCGGACGGCACCGCGCCGGCCCCGGCCGCCGACACGAAGACCGGCGACACGAAGACCGGCGACACCAAGACCGGCGACACCAAGACCGGCGACCGCGAGCACGTGCGGACCGAGAAGCTCGTCGGCGGCCTGGTCGCCGAGGTCTACAAGAACGGCGCCGGCCGGTTCATCGTCGACTTCTTCGAGGGCGGCGAGCTCCGTGGCAGCCTCACCAGCGGCGACAAGGTCGTCCGGGGCCGGTTCGGCAGTGTCGGTGTCGAGCTGAGCCCGGACGGCCACCTGATGACCTACCTGACCACGCCGGGCGCGCAGGGCGAGCTGATCAAGACCCACGTCCTCCCCAAGGAGATGGTGGCCCACGTCTACCGGGTCGGCGCGGAGGTCTACGCCGCCGAGATCCTCAAGGGTGCCGACCTGACGGGCGCGCTGAAGGCAGGCACGGCGGACTCCCTCATGCCGCAGGACAAGAAGGTCTTCGACGGCGTCGAGGTGACCCTGAAGGCGGACGGCACCCTCACGTGGCGCCGGCTCGACGAGGGCGGCAAGGGAGAGGACGGAAAGGACGACGAGGGCAAGGGCGACGCCGCCAAGGGCACCTTCGTCCGCGACGAGACCCTCTCCGACGGCACCCTGGTCAAGATCTACAAGGTCGCCGCCGCGCACCACCGCGCCGAGTCCTTCGTGAAGGGCCACTCCATCGGCGTCATCGACGCCAACGCCCGTTCGGCCGCCGGCAACAACAACGGCAGCTTCCTCGTCCTCAACCCGGACGGCACCACCCACCACTGGGTCGGCAACCTCACCACCGGCGGCAAGCTCGGCCAGTACAAGCTCGCCGACGGCACCGTCCTGGAGCTCGGCAAGAAGGACGGCGCGTACGGCCTCCAGCTCGTCGAGAACGGCAAGGGCCGTGGCTTCACCTACACCAACGGCGAGGCCCGCCGCGTGTTCTTCCACGGCGCCTCCGTCGTCGTCCTGGAGCAGGACGGCGGCATCGCGGCCTACCACCTCGAGGGCGACAAGCAGGGCGCGCCCGTCTTCGTCGGCAAGGGTTCCACCACGGGCGGCGCCACGCCGCAGGGCGGCACCACCGGCACGGCGTCCACGCGGCAGACCACCGCCACCACCCAGACCACCATCGTGCCCAAGGGCGGCGTCGCCGCCGGTGCCGAAGTGGAGGAGGGCGACCACCTCCTCGTCGTCGCCGGTGCGGGCGCCGCCGCCGTCACCGCCGCCGGGCTCGGTTTCGTCGCCATGCGCCGCCGCGTCGGCGCCGGCACCCGCGCCTGACCTCCCCACCCCCACCGGGCGGGCCGCCGCACCCCGCGGCGGCCCGCCCGGCCCTGTACCACCGTCCGCCGTCCCCTGGAGCCCGCCCATGCCCGCCGTCGCCGTCCCCCGCCGCATCGCCGCCGCGCTGCTCGCCCTCGCCGCCCCGGCCGCCCTCGCCGGCTGCGGTGCGTCCGCGGCGGACGGCCCCGGCAAGGCGGGCACCCCGCCGGCCCACATCGAGCCGGCCACCGCCGCCCCGGCGGCCGTACAGGGCAAGCAGGCCACCCCCCTGGCGCGGTCCAAGCCGGTACGGGTGCGCGTGCCCGCGGCGGGCGTCGACACCGGGCCCGTACTCGACCTCGGTCTCGCCGCCGACGGCACCGTCGAGGTCCCCTCCGTCGCCGACGCCGACAAGATCGGCTGGTACGACAAGGGTGTGACGCCCGGTGAGACCGGACCGGCCGTGCTGATCGGCCACTTCGACACCGAGAAGGGCCCCGCCGTGCTCAAGGACGTCGCCAAGGTGCGCACGGGCGACGAGATCAGCGTCCAGCGCGCCGACGGCACCACCGCCGTCTTCCGGGTGCGGGAACTGGAGCAGGTCGACAAGAAGGCGTTCCCGACCACCAAGGTGTACGGCGACACCGCCCGTCCCGAGCTGCGCCTGATCACCTGCGGCGGCGACCTGGTCGACGGCCACCGCCCCGACAACATCATCCTGTACGCCGATCTCATCGCGTGAGCCCGAGCGGGGTGAGGCAGAATCGGCCGCATGACGAGCCCCCAGCAGCCCGAGCCCGCCGCCGACCGGTCCTACCGCTCGCCCCTGGCCATCGTGGGCGGCCTCCTGTTGCTCGCCTTCGCCGCCTGGATCGGCGGTGACGCGCTCATCCGCGGCGAAGGGCGGGCCCGCTGGGTCGCGCTCGCGGCGCTGCTCCTCGTCGTGCCGCTCATCGCGGCCTTCACCTTCCGGCCGGTCGTGCGCGCCAACCACGACCGGATGACCGTGCGCAACCCGTTCCGCACGATCGAGCTGCCCTGGGCGGCGGTCTCCACCGTGCGCGCCGGGTACTCCAGCGAGGTCATCACCAAGAGCGGGGCCAAGTACCAGCTCTGGTCGATACCCGTCTCCCTGCGGGAGCGGAAGCGCGCCGCCCGCTTCCAGGACCGCGCGGCGGCGAAGTCCGGCGCCTCCCCGGACCCCCTCGCCGGCACCATGGGCGCCGACCGGAGCATCGCCGAGCTGCGCCAGCTGGCCGAGCAGGGTGCGTCACGGCCCACCGCGCAGGGCGAACCGCGCGTGCGGTGGGCGTACGAGATCATCGCGACCTCGCTCGCGGGCCTGGTGCTGCTGGTGGTCCTCACCACCACCGCGTAACGGGCCGCCTGTCACGGCGGACCCGGCCACACCAGCAGCATGTACGCGCCCAGCCACGCCGACGTCAGCACCGCCCCGCCCAGCACCAGCCCCGCCACCACCCGCCGCGCCCGGCACACCGCCAGCGCGAGCGGCAGCAGCAGCGGGAAACCGGGCACCAGGAAGCGGGCCCGCGGGAAATAGACACCGCCGCTGCCCAGCACCACCAGCAGCAGCACCCCGCTGAAGACCAGCAGCGCGAGCGGCTGCCGCTCCGCCAGGCACAGCACGTACGCCGCCGCCGACAGCACCAGGACCGCCGAGACGGCGACCAGGAAGAGCTGCGGGTTCCGGTCGTACGCGAGGAGGTGCCGCAGCTCGCGCAGGGTGCCGGCGCCGCCGTCCCACGCGTTGCGCCACAGCCGCTGCACCGCGAAGTACCCGTCCCAGCGGCCGATCCGGGCGCCGACCCAGGCCACGTAACCGAGCCAGCCCAGCGGGGCCGCGCACGCGGCGGCGAGCGGCGCCGCTCGCCGGGTGCGCGCCGCCGCGAGCAGGCCGGTCACGGTCACCGCAGCCGCCACCGCGATCCCGGTGGGGCGCGTCAGCCCCGCCAGCACGGCGAGGGCGCCCGCCGCGTACCAGCGCCCGGTCAGGACGGCGTACAGCGCCCACGCGGCGAGCGCCGTGAACAGCGACTCCGTGTACCCCATCCACTGGACGACCGCGACGGGCGCGGCGCCCCACAGCACGGCGAGGGCGGTGCCGGCGCGGCGCCCGTGCAGATGGGCACCGACGGCGAACACCCCCCACGCCGCGACCAGCGAGAAGCCGACCGCGAGCACCAGCCCCACCGACGCGCGCGAGCCGGGCGTGACGCCCGCGACCGCCTTGATCAGCACCGGGTAGAGGGGGAAGAACGCCAGGTTGTTGGAGTTGTACGTGGTGCCGAGGGAGTCCTGGTAGCCGTGGTCGGCGATGCCCAGGTACCAGTTGGAGTCCCAGGAGGTGGCGAGCGTCGGCCAGACGCCGTGCCCCTTCAGATGGGCCCAGCGGGCCAGGACGAGCAGCCCGAAGAGCCGCACCGTCAGATAGCCGACCAGCGCGGGCGCGGCGTACCGGAGGGACCGGGCGGTCCGCTCCCGGACGCGTACGGCCGCCGGGGACGGGGGCCGCCGGGACGCGGGGACGGTCGGGCGGGCGGTGATCGCCGACGGCGGCACGGTGGGGCTCCCAGGGGCTCGGCTGCGCATGGGGGTCACCCTGCTCGGCCGCCCGGGGCGCGTATCGGAGCCGTGCGTCACCTGCCGTACGAGAATCACTCGCAAGAGGGCCCGTGCGACAGAGCTCGGCGAAGCTCTCCGTACGGGCCCTCCCGGGGTGGACGACTCGGGTGCCGGTCAGATGCCTGCGGCGGCCGCCAGGTCCCGCTTCAGCGCGCCCAGCACGTCGCCGGCCTTGGCGCGCGCGTCGGCCAGCTCGCTCGCGTCGGCGACCGGGACGACGACCTCCAGGTAGCACTTCAGCTTCGGCTCGGTGCCGGACGGGCGCACGATCACGCGCGCCTTGAAGGCACCCTCCAGGTAGTAGCGCAGGCCGTCCGTGGGCGGCAGCGCGGCGCTGCCCTTGTTCAGGTCCTCGGTGGAGGTCACCGTCAGCCCGGCGAGCGCGGTGGGCGGCTGCTCGCGCAGGCGGCGCATGGCGTTCGCGATGATGCTCAGGTCCTCCACGCGCACCGACAGCTGGTCCGTGGCGTGCAGGCCGTGCGCGACGGCCAGGTCGTCCAGCAGGTCCGTGAGCGTACGGCCCTGCTCCTTGAGGACCGAGGCCAGCTCGGCGACGAGCAGCGCCGCCGTGATGCCGTCCTTGTCGCGCACGCCCTCGGGGTCGACGCAGTAGCCGAGGGCCTCCTCGTAGCCGTACGCCAGGCCCTCGACGCGCGCGATCCACTTGAAGCCGGTCAGCGTCTCCTCGTACGGCAGCCCGGCCGCATCGGCGATCCGGCCCAGCAGCGACGACGACACGATCGACTCGGCGAAGGTGCCCCGGGCGCCCTTGCGGACGAGGTGGGCGGCGAGCAGCGCGCCGACCTGGTCGCCGTGGAGCATCCGCCAGCCGCCGGCGGCGGAGGCGTCGGGGACGGCGACGGCGCAGCGGTCGGCGTCGGGGTCGTTGGCGATGACGATGTCGGGGCCGGCCGCGCGCGCCTTCGCGAAGGCCAGGTCCATCGCGCCCGGCTCCTCGGGGTTCGGGAAAGCGACGGTCGGGAAGGCCGGGTCGGGCTCGGCCTGCTCCTCGACGAGCACGGGCGCGGGGAAGCCGGCCCGCTCCCAGGCGGCCAGGACGACGTCCTTGCCGACGCCGTGCATGGCCGTGTAGACGACGTTCGCGGTCCGGGGGGACCCAGGGGTCAGGACGGCGTCCGTACGCGCCAGGTAGGCCTCCAGGACCTCGTCCCCGAGGGTTTCCCAGCCGGACTCCGGGCGCGGTACGTCGTGGAGGCTCGCGATGGCCGCGATCTCGGCGGCGATCTCGGCGTCGGCGGGCGGCACGATCTGGGAGCCGTCGCCCAGGTACACCTTGTAGCCGTTGTCGCGCGGCGGGTTGTGGCTCGCGGTCACCTCGACACCGGCGACCGCGCCGAGGTGCCTTATGGCGTACGCCAGGACGGGCGTCGGCAGCGGCCGCGGCAGCACGGCGGCGCGCAGCCCCGCGCCGGTCATCACGGCGGCGGTGTCCCGCGCGAAGTCGGCCGACTTGTAGCGCGCGTCGTACCCGATCACGACCAGGCCGCCGTCCTGGCCCTTGCCCTTCAGGTACGCGGCGAGACCGGCGGCGGCCCGGATCACCACGGACCGGTTCATCCGCATGGGCCCGGCGCCCAGCTCCCCGCGCAGCCCGGCCGTCCCGAACTGCAGCGTGCCGCCGAACCGCTCCGCGAGCGCGTCGAGGTCCCCGGCCTCGATGAGCTTGGCCAGCTCGTCGCGGGTCTCGCTGTCCGGGTCCTCGGCCAGCCATGCCTCCGCCTGCGCGATGAGGTTCTGCTGCACGGTGGTCTGCCTCTCTGGGAGTCGTACGGATGTAGGTGCGTTACGGGTACCCCGCGCCCGCCGCGGCGGAGCAGGGGCGCGGCCCCGGAGCACCGAGGCTCCGGGGCCGCGTCGCCCGTCTGTCCGGGCGTGGAGGGACTAGATCCGGTCCAGGACCCGCGTGAGCAGCTCGCCCATGCGGGCGGCCGAGTCGCGGCCCGCCTGGAGGACCTCCTCGTGGTTGAGCGGCTCACCCGAAAGGCCCGCGGCCAGATTGGTGACGAGGGAGATGCCGAGCACCTCGGCGCCCGCCTCGCGGGCCGCGATGGCCTCCAGGACCGTGGACATGCCGACGAGGTCGCCGCCCATCACGCGGACCATGTTGATCTCGGCCGGGGTCTCGTAGTGCGGGCCGGGGAACTGGACGTACACGCCCTCCTCCAGCGTCGGGTCGACCTCCTTGCACAGCGCGCGCAGGCGCGGCGAGTACAGGTCGGTCAGGTCCACGAAGTTGGCGCCCACGATCGGCGAGGTGGCCGTGAGGTTGATGTGGTCGCTGATCAGGACCGGCTGGCCGGGGCGCATGCCCTCGCGCAGACCGCCGCAGCCGTTGGTCAGGACGACCGTCTTGCAGCCGGCGGCGACGGCGGTGCGCACACCGTGGGCGACGGCGGCCACGCCGCGGCCCTCGTAGAAGTGCGTACGGCCCAGGAAGAGCAGCGCCCGCTTGTCGCCGATGCGGTACGAGCGGATGCGGCCGCCGTGGCCCTCGACGGCCGGCGGCGGGAAGCCGGGGAGCTCCGTGACCGGGAACTCGGCCTCGGGGGCGCCGAGCGCGTCGACGGCCGGCGCCCAGCCGGAGCCCATCACGAGGGCGACGTCGTGGGTCTCGGCGCCGGTCAGCTCGCGCAGGCGCGCGGCGGCGTCGGCGGCGGCGGCGTAGGGGTCGCCCTGGAGGTGGTCCGGGGTGGCAGTTGCGTTCACAGAGTCTCTCGCCTCGCGAAGTAACAGTCGCCCCGGACCGCTGCGCGGAGCCGGGGGCCGGGGGCGGGCCCCGGAAAAACACGTACGGACAAGAGCGTAGCCCGAGATTGCCTACGCGCGTAGATGACGATGCCCACGGAGCTCGGATCGTTGCCTTGTCGTTTCCGACAAGTACCGGAGAGTAGGCCCGGCGGCGCCTCAGCAGGGGCGCTTGCGCAGCTCCATCACGTAGTCGTGGGGCGCGCCCGCCGACTCCGCGGCGTCCGCGATCTCGCCCAGGTAGCGCGCGGACGGCAGACCGCCCTCGTAGCCGTTCAGGACGTAGATCCAGGCCGGCTCCTCGCCGTCCAGCGTGTGCACCCGCACCCGCATGCGCCGGTAGATGTCCAGCCCGACACCCTCCCAGCGGTCCATGGAGTCCTCGTCCATCGGGGCGATGTCGTACAGCGCGACGAAGACCTGCGAGCGCGGCGCCTCGACGATCGTGGCGAGCGCGCCCTCCCAGCCCATCTGCTCGCCGCCGAAGGTCAGCCGCCAGCCGTTGAGCCAGCCCGTGCCGCGCAGCGGGGAGTGCGGGGCGCGGCGGGTCATGAGCCGCGCGTCGAGGTTGCCGGCGTACGCGGCGTAGAGCGACATGGGTCCGAGGGTACGGGAGCGGCCCGGGCGGCGGCTGTTCCGTCTGGAGGGGGCCCGGCGGGAAGGTCCTCGAGCGGTGCGGGACAATGGGCTACGTACTCCATCCCTGCCGTGACGAGAGCGCGAGGCGTAACCCCAGTGACCCGGATCGTGATCATCGGTGGCGGACCCGGCGGATACGAGGCGGCCCTGGTGGCCGCCCAGCTCGGCGCGGAGGTGACCGTCGTGGACTGCGACGGCCTCGGCGGAGCGTCCGTCCTGACCGACTGCGTACCCTCGAAGACCCTCATCGCCACGGCCGAGGTGATGACCACCTTCGACTCCTCGCACGAGGAGCTCGGCATCATCGTCGCGGACGACACCCCGCACGTCGACCAGCCCGCTCGCATCGTCGGCGTGGACCTCGGCAAGGTCAACCGCCGCGTCAAGCGGCTCGCCCTCGCCCAGTCCCACGACATCACCGCCTCGGTGACGCGGGCCGGTGCCCGGGTGCTGCGCGGCCGCGGCCGGCTCGACGGCCGGCAGGCCGTGGACGGCTCCCGCCAGGTGATCGTCACCGCCGCCGACGGCAGCGAGGAGACCCTCACCGCCGACGCGGTCCTGATCGCCACCGGCGGCCACCCGCGCGAGATCCCCGACGCCCTGCCCGACGGCGAGCGGATCCTCAACTGGACGCAGGTGTACGACCTCACCGAGCTCCCCGAGGAGCTCATCGTGGTCGGTTCCGGTGTCACCGGCGCCGAGTTCGCGGGCGCCTACCAGGCGCTCGGCTCGCGCGTCACGCTCGTCTCGTCCCGTGACCGGGTGCTGCCGGGCGAGGACCCGGACGCCGCCGCCGTCCTGGAGGACGTCTTCCGGCGCCGCGGCATGAACGTGATGGCCCGCTCCCGCGCCGCCTCCGCCAAGCGGGTCGGCGACCGCGTCGAGGTCACCCTCGCCGACGGCCGGGTCATCTCCGGCACCCACTGCCTGATGGCGGTCGGCGCCGTCCCCAACACCGAGGGGATGGGCCTGGAGGAGGCCGGCGTACGGCTCAGGGAGTCCGGCCACATCTGGACCGACCGGGTCTCGCGCACCTCGGCGCCCGGCGTCTACGCCGCCGGTGACGTCACCGGCGTCTTCGCCCTCGCCTCGGTCGCCGCCATGCAGGGCCGCATCGCGATGTACCACTTCCTCGGCGACGCGGTGACCCCGCTCAACCTCAAGACCGTCTCCGCGAACGTCTTCACCGACCCCGAGATCGCCACGGTCGGTTACACCCAGGCCGACGTCGACGCCGGGAAGATCGACGCCCGGGTGGTCAAGCTGCCGCTGCTGCGCAACCCGCGCGCCAAGATGCAGGGCATCCGGGACGGCTTCGTCAAGATCTTCTGCCGCCCGGGCACGGGCATCGTGGTCGGCGGCGTGGTCGTCGCCCCGCGCGCCAGCGAGCTGATCCACCCGATCTCGATCGCGGTCGACAACAACCTGACCGTCGAACAGATCGCAAACGCTTTCACCGTGTACCCGTCGCTGTCGGGCTCGATCGCCGAGGTGGCACGGCAGTTGCACACCCGGAAGACGACCGCCGAGGCGTAACGCCTCCCGGCCACCGGGACAACACCCGGCAACCCCCGGCAAGTCGGGACATCGACCGGTCGAGGCCGATCTTCGTACGTACACGGACGGGGCCGCCCATACCACTTGGCGGCCCCGTCTGTTCGCAACTTCTCGTATTCGGTGCATACGGCTGCAAACACCCGCGTGCTGGGGTTACTGTCAGTTTCGTGTTCGCTGCAGAACGTCGCCAGTTGATCCTCGAAATGGTGCGCGCCAACGGGGCGGTTTCGCTCCGTGAGCTCGCCCGCGTCGTCCAGACCTCCGAAGTGACCGTACGGCGTGACGTGCGGGCCCTCGAGGCCGAAGGACTCCTCGACCGCCGGCACGGCGGTGCGGTACTGCCGGGCGGTTTTACGCGAGAGTCCGGCTTCCCGCAGAAATCCCATCTCGCGACCGCGGAGAAGACGGCCATCGCCGATGCCGCCGCGGCCCTCGTCGAAGAGGGCGAGGCCATCGTCGTCGGCGCCGGGACGACCACGCAGGAGCTGGCCCGCCGGCTCGCCCGCGTCCCCGGGCTCACCGTCGTCACCAACTCCCTGCTGGTGGCGCAGGCGCTCGCGCACGCCAACCGCGTGGAGGTCGTCATGACCGGCGGCACCCTGCGCGGCTCCAACTACGCGCTGGTGGGCAGCGGGGCCGAGCAGTCCCTCCAGGGGCTCAGGGTGTCACGGGCGTTCCTGTCCGGGAGCGGCCTGACCGCCGAGCGGGGCCTGTCCACGTCCAACATGCTGTCCGCGAGCGTCGACCGGGCGCTGGTGCAGGCGGCGGCGGAGGTCGTGGTGCTGGCCGACCACACGAAGCTCGGCACGGACACCATGTTCCAGACCGTGCCGACGGACGTGATCACACGGCTGGTCACCGACGAGCCGCCCGCCCACGACGAGCGCGCCGCCACGGAGCTCCAGGCCCTCGCGGACCAGGGCGTCCAGCTCACGGTCGCGAGCGCCGGTCCCTCCGGAGCCTCCTCGGAGGCCTCCCCGCCGGGCCGCCCACCGCGCCGGGAGGTGCCCCTCCCGGGCCAGCGCGGCGCCCGGCACCCGGGTGGCCCCCTGCGCTCGGCCGCCTCCCTGTCGGCGGACGACCGCGCCGCGGAGCGCGGCGCCCGGGTGGCGGACCTGCGGCGCCGCTGAGCGCGCGTACGGGCGCCCGCTCGTCGCTACGCCTTCGAGTCGTTACGCCTTCGAGTCGTTACGCCTTCAGGCCGCGCAGCGTCAGCCGCAGCAGGCGGTCCGCCAGCTCCGGGTCGTCCGGGGACTGCTCCGCCGCCAGGGCGATCGCGTTCGTCAGCTGCATGAGGTCGTCGATCGAGACGCCCTCCCGTACGGCGCCGCTGCTCACGGCCCGGTCCAGGAGGCGGGCGCCCGCCTGGCGCAGCGGTACGTTGCACTCCGACAGCGCCGAACTCCGGTCGTGCGACGCCGACATGAGCGCGCTCGCCAGGCCGCGGTACTCGCCCGCGTGCGTGACGATGGCGCGCAGCCACGTGACCAGCGCCTCGCACGGCTGCTCCGCGTCGGCGAGCTGCCGCGACCGCTCCAGCAGCGCGCCCAGCGCCTCCTGGAAGACCGCGCCCATCAGCGCGTGCCGGTTCGGGAAGTGCCGGTACAGCGTGCCGATGCCCACCCCCGCACGGCGCGCGATGTCCTCCAGCGACGCGTCGGTGCCGTGCTCGGCGAAGGCGGAGCGCGCCTCGGACAGCAGCCGCTCGTAGTTACGGCGCGCGTCCGCCCGCATGGGGCGCGCCGAACCCGGCGACGTACCCGGTGCCGTGCCCGCTGCCGTACTGGTCGTCATGGCGCCCGTCCTCCCTGGCTCCGCCGTGTGCCTCCAGCATGCCATCGCACAGCCGGAGGCCCTCTCCGGATGACGAAGGGGCCCGCCGGTCGCAACCGGCGGGCCCCTTCACAGGCATCTCCGTACGGACGTCAGTCCTTGATCTCGCAGATGGGGGCGCCGGAGGTGATCGAGGCGCCGACCTCGGCGGCCAGGCCCTTGACGGTGCCGGCGCGGTGGGCGTTGA